>CAXBLZ010000022.1:0-44481 GCA_963976735.1 uncultured Halioglobus sp. | reverse complement strand
AATCGAACTGCCGACACGGGGATTTTCAATCCCCTGCTCTACCGACTGAGCTATCCGGGCGTAATGCAGTGTTGCCATTCTCGCATTGCGCGAAAGGCGCGTATTAAACCTGTCTGGGCAGCGCGAGTCAAGCCACCACCGGCCTGTGGGCCCCAGCTTACTCGGAGGGTGGGACGTAGCCCTCAGCCTTGTCGTAATCTTCGCCGGAAAAGTACTTGTCCATTTCGCCCTGCAGGTATTTTCTCGCCTGAGGGTCCACCAGGCTCAGGTGCTTTTCGTTAATCAGCATGGTCTGGTGGCTCTGCCAGTCCTGCCAGGCCTGTTTGGAGACGTTTTCGAAGATCTCCTGGCCTTTGGGGCCGGGGTATGGGGGGGCATCCAGCCCTTCCATTTCCTTTTTGTACTTGGTGCAAAAAATCATGCGCGACATTGTCAGTACTCCGAATGTGTGGCGGTGTGTTGGCGTCCTGCTGCAACCGGGGCTGCCAGCCTGGCCAGCAGCGAAACCACTGGGGCCGCCAGGCCGATTTGTGGGGGCTGGCGCAGGTTATACCAGAGCTGCCGTGAGGCTTCCATTACCGCGTGGGGTGTTGCGTCGAGTTGTACCACCACCGGGGTGATATCCAGGTGGTAGTGGCTGAAGGTGTGGCGAAAGCCCGGCTGGATCTCCAGTGTGGCGGGTACGGTGCCCCAGCGATCCAGGCACACTGTGCGGCCGGTGTCAGGCTCGTCTATTTCGGGGAAGCACCACAGGCCACCCCAGATGCCGCTGGGAGGACGCTTTTCCAGCCAAATATCGCCATCGCCACTGCGTACAATCAGGAAGAATGCGGACTTGACGGGCAGTACCTTGCGCGGCTTTTTGCCGGGATAGGCGTGCTGATCACCGTGCGCCAGTGCCTGGCAGCCGGTTGCCAGCGGGCAGCTCGCGCAGTCGGGGGCTGAGCGGGTACACAGGGTCGCGCCCAGGTCCATCATCGCCTGCGTATAGTCGGCGCAGCGTTTGGTGGGTGTGTATTGTTCGGCGATATCCCACAATTGTTGGTGTACCGCAGATTGCCCGGGCCAGCCACCCACTCTCTGGTAGCGCGCCAGAACGCGTTTGACATTGCCGTCGAGAATGCTCGCCCGCTGCCTAAACGCGATGCTCAGGATGGCGCCGGCAGTGGAACGCCCCACGCCCGGTAAATCGCATAGGCCCTCCAGTGTGTCGGGGAACCGCCCCTGCCCCTCGTTGGCGATCTGTTTGGCGGCCTTGTGCAGGTTTCTCGCACGCGCGTAGTATCCCAGCCCCGTCCACAGGTGCAGTACCTCATCCTCCGGCGCCACCGCGAGCGCCTGCACGTCGGGGAAGGCCGCCATAAAGCGCTCGAAATACGGAATAACAGTCCTGACCTGGGTTTGCTGTAGCATGATCTCGGAGACCCAGACGCGGTAAGGGCTGGTGTCCTGCTGCCACGGCAGGTCTTTGCGGCCGTGCTGGTCGAACCAGTTGAGGACGCGTTTGGCAAAGGTGTTGGGGCTTGGCATAACAGGGAAACAGGCGCGGGCACGTGCGACACAGGGTAATGGCTCACCTGCCATAGTGCCAGTGAATTAAGCCGCACATTCCCCTATAATGGCCGGCTTTTCGGGGGACGGGTTCCCCGAAGTTACCCCGCTGGAGAGCCCCATGGCTGAGCGCAAGGCCACGATTACACGCAACACGCTGGAGACGCAGATTACCGTATCGGTAAACCTCGACGGCACCGGCAAGGCTGAATTCGAGACAGGCATTCCCTTCCTCGACCACATGCTGGACCAGGTCGCCCGTCACGGCATGATTGACCTGAGCATCAATGCGAAGGGCGATCTGCACATCGATGATCACCACACGGTCGAGGATATCGGGATTACCCTGGGCCAGGCTGTGGCCGCCGCCGTAGGCGACAAGAAAGGCATTCTGCGCTACGGGCACGCCTATGTGCCGCTGGACGAGGCGCTGTCGCGGGTGGTGATCGATTTTTCCGGTCGCCCGGGGCTCGAATTCAACGTGCCGTTTACCCGCGCCTCCGTGGGCGGTTTTGACGTGGACCTGTTCATGGAGTTTTTCCAGGGCTTCGTCAATCACGCGCTGGTGACGCTGCATATCGACAACCTGCGTGGCGACAATACCCACCACCAGGCCGAGACGGTGTTCAAGGCCTTCGGTCGCGCCGTGCGCATGGCACTGTCGGCCGATCCCCGGATGGCGGGCGTCACACCTTCCACCAAAGGCGTGTTGTAACAGGGATTCCGCTTATGAGTGGCATGGTCGCCGTGATTGATTACGGCATGGGCAATCTGCATTCCGTGGCTAGCGCGCTGCAGCACGTGGGCGCTGATGAGGTGGTGGTCACGCACGATGAGGCGCTGATCCGCAAGGCGGATCGCGTGGTGTTTCCCGGTGTCGGCGCTATCCGTGACTGCATGGCCGAGATACGCCGCCTGAAGTGCGATGAATTGCTGGTGCAGGCCCTGACCGAACAGCACGTGCCGGTGCTGGCGATCTGTGTCGGGCTGCAGGCGCTGATGAATCGCTCGGAGGAAAACGGCGGCGTGGACTGCCTGGGTATCATTCCCGGCGAGGTGCGGTTTTTCGGCAATCCGCTGACGGATGAGCAGGGGCGGCGCCTGAAAGTCCCTCACATGGGCTGGAACGAGGTGCGCCAGCACCGCGATCACCCGCTGTGGGCCGGCATCCCCGACATGAGCCGCTTCTATTTTGTACACAGTTATTACGTGCACGCACAGGACCGCAGTCTGCTGGCGGGCAGTGTCGAATACGGTGTCAGCGCCGACGCCGCGCTGGCCCGCGACAACCTGTTCGCGGTGCAGTTTCACCCGGAGAAAAGCGCCGACGCCGGGCTCACCTTGCTGAAAAATTTTCTGGAGTGGAACGGACAATGTTGATTATCCCCGCCATCGATCTGAAAGACGGCCAGTGTGTGCGTTTGCGCCAGGGCCTGATGGACGACAGCACGGTATTTTCTGACGATCCAGTGGCAATGGCCACACGCTGGGTTGAGGCCGGGTGCCGACGCCTGCATCTGGTCGACCTGAACGGCGCGTTTGCCGGCGCACCGGTGAACGGCGAGGTGGTCACTGCGATCGCTGCGGCGTATCCGGAACTGCCCATACAAATCGGCGGTGGTATCCGCAACCTGGAGACTATCGAGTACTACATCAGTGCCGGTGTCAGCTATGTCATCATCGGTACCAAGGCCGTGAAGGAGCCGGAATTTGTGGCCGAGGCCTGCGCCGCGTTTCCCGGCAAGGTCATTGTCGGGCTGGATGCGAAAGACGGGTTGGTCGCGACCGATGGCTGGGCCGAGGTCTCCGGGGTGCGCGCGACCGATCTGGCGCGTCGCTTTGAATCCGATGGTGTGGCAGCTATTGTCTACACCGATATCGCCCGCGATGGCATGATGCAGGGCGTGAATGTGCAGGCCACCGTGGCCATGGCGCAGGCCTCCAGCATTCCCGTGATCGCCTCCGGCGGTATTACCAACATGGACGATATTCGCGGCCTGCTGGCAGTGTCGAGCGCTGGCATCTGCGGCGCTATCACAGGCCGCGCGATTTATGAGGGCACACTGGATGTGGCCGAGGCGCAGCGCCTCTGCGACGGGGCAGCGTAGGCATGGGGCTGGCCAAGCGTATTATTCCCTGCCTGGATGTGGACAACGGGCGCGTCGTCAAGGGCGTCAATTTCGTCGATATCCGCGATGCTGGTGACCCGGTAGAAATCGCCATGCGCTATAACGAACAGGGCGCCGATGAGGTCTGCTTTCTCGATATCACCGCCAGCTCCGACGGCCGCGAAACCACAGTACACACGGTGGAGCAGATCGCCGAACACGTCTTTATTCCGCTGACGGTGGGCGGCGGCATCCGCTCGGTGGACGATATCCGCACCATGCTCAACGCCGGTGCCGACAAAGTCAGCATCAATACCGCGGCCATTCACAACCCCGAACTGGTGCGCGAGTCGGCGTTGCGTTTCGGTTCCCAGTGCATTGTAGTGGCCATCGATGCCAAGCGTGTGGACGATGTCGACGGGCAGCCGCGCTGGGAAATATTCACCCACGGTGGCCGCAAACCGACCGGCATCGACGCGGTGGCCTGGGCGGTGCGCATGGCCGAGCTGGGTGCCGGTGAAATCCTGCTGACCAGTATGGACAGGGACGGCACGCGCAACGGCTTTGAGCTTGGCGTCACGCGCGCGATTACCGATGCAGTGGAAATTCCGGTGATTGCCTCAGGTGGCGTGGGTACGCTGGATCATCTTGTCGACGGCGTGACGCTGGGCGGTGCCGATGCGGTTTTAGCGGCCAGTATTTTCCACTTCGGCGAGTACACTGTGCCTCAGGCCAAGGCCTATATGGCTGAGCGCGGCATTGAGGTGAGGCTTTAGGGCTGTTCAGGAATCGCCGGGGTTCTCGGCGGCGGACTTTCTGTCGCGCAAGCCGAGAATGTTCAGGCCTTTTAGCAGCGCCAGGGCTTCATACAGCTGGTTGTCATCACTGAGCAGTGGGCTGGCCTCGGTCTTCTTTTTCTTGCTTTTGCCATTGACGTTGCCCAGGTGGCCGGACAGGTCGGCCTCGGTAATCTGGCGCGGTGCGTTGTACGCTGTAATGGTGGCGCGTTCGACTTCAATGTCCGGCACGATACCCTCGGCCTGTATGGAGCGGCCATTGGGCGTGAAGTACAGCGCGGTGGTGAGCTTGATGGCGCGTGAGTCGGACAGCGGCAGCACGGTTTGCACCGAGCCCTTGCCGAAACTCTGCGTACCCATAATGATTGCCCGGCTGTGATCCTGCAGTGCGCCGGCGACAATTTCAGAGGCGCTGGCCGAGCCCTGGTTGATCAGCACGACGATTGGCACACCGTCGGTGGCGTCGAGCGGGTCCGCGTCGTAGTACATATCCGAATTGGCGACCCGGCCCTCGGTGTACACCACATTGCCACCGTTCATAAACAGGCCGGCCACATCGACGCTGGCGCGCAGAATACCGCCGGGATTATTGCGCAGGTCCAGCACCAGCCCCTTGAGTTTTTCCTCGGACATCAGTTTTTCCAGCGATTTGCGTACATCAGCGCCGGTGCTGCTCTGGAACTGCGCTATGCGGATATAGCCGTAGCCGGGCTCCAGCCAGCTCTCGCGCACGCTGGCAACCTTGATGGTGTTGCGCACCAGGGTGACTTCAAACGGCTGGCTTTCGCCGGGCCTGCCGATGGAGAGCTCGATTTCACTGCCCTTGGGGCCGCGCATGATTTCGATCGCCTCGTTCAAGGTCATGCCCTTCACCGGCACGTTGCCCAGTTTCAGGATCACGTCGCCGCTGCGCAGGCCGGCTTCGGCAGCCGGGGAGCCGTCGATCGGTGAGATGATCTTGACGTAACCGTCCTCCATGCCCACTTCCAGTCCCAGCCCGGTGAACTCGCCGGAGGTGGTGTCCTGCAGGCTCTGGAACGCGTCCTCCGTGAGGTAGGTCGAATGCGGGTCCAGCCCCATCAACATGCCCTGGATGGCATACTCCAGTAGGGTGCTGTCGTCGATTTCCTCAACATAGCCCTGGCGTATCTGGTTGAACACTTCCGCGAAAGTACGCAGTTCATCGAGCGGGAGCTGGCCCTGTTCCTCTACTGCAAATGAGGACAGGGGCACAGCCAGTGCGAGTGCAGCGGCAATGCCCAGCAAAGAATTTCGGAGCATGGAATCGAGGCGCATGAGTATAATCTGTAGGCCGGTAACCTGAAGGGCCACAGTCTACCTCATTCTTCCCCTCGAGCGCCAAGCCGGGGCAGAAGGATATCGTGTCAGTTTGCACACCAGTTCGCGGGATTGGTGGGCTTGCCGTTGTGGCGAATCTCGAAATACAGCGCTGCCTGGTCCTCGCCTCCGGTATTGCCCACCGTGCTGATGGGGGTGCCGACGGTCACCCACTCACCCACTTCCCGTAACAGGCTTTCGTTGTGGGCATACAGGCTCATATAGCCATCGCCGTGGTCGATGATCAGGAGCAGGCCGGAACCACGCAACCAGTCGGCGTAGACCACGCGGCCGTGGTGGATGGCCTGCACGGTAGTGCCCTCCTCGGCCGGTATGGTGACACCCTGCCATCGCATCTTGCCCTCATTGCGCGAGCGGCCGAAATGGTTGCTGGGCGCACCGTGGATGGGCCAGGGCATCTGGCTCTTCGCGCTGTCGAAGGAGGCGTAGTTGTCCGGTGTTTCCAGGTCGACCACGGCCTCCTCGATAGCGCGCAGCAGGTCTTCCAACTGCTTGCGATCCTGTTCTTTCTGTTTCAGTTGCGCGCTATTGCTGCTGATGCTGGCACTCAGCTCTTCCATGGCCAGCTTGCGGCTAGCCTGGGCGGCGGTGAGATCAGCCTGTTGCTGTTTGAGGGTCTCGCCGCGCTCCGCCAGTTCCGTCTGGGTCGTGTCGATACGTCGTTGTACGTCCTCGATTTCCCGCAGTGTCTCGCGGTACTGTTCCAGCAGTGTATTGCGGGCGCGGAAAAAATACCGGTAATAGCCCAGCGACCGCGCCACGGTGTGGGGGCTTTCCTGGTTGAGAATGACCTTTATCTCGCCCTGGCGACCCATCTGCCAGGCGGTTTTCAACTCCTGCGCGATACGCGCCTGTTGTTTGTCGCGCGCCTGTTCCAACTCGCCGCGCTGGTTCTCCAGCTTCACCAGTTCCTGCGCACCGCTTTCCAGCGCTTTCTGGTTCTCCGCTATTTCGCGCTGCAGGGTACCCAGCTCAATTTCAGACTGGCGCAGTTGCTGTTGCAGTTCATCGTGGCGGCTGCTGGCCTCGGAAATCTCCTCCGAGATCTCCTTGATATCCTGTTCCAGCTTTTCCAACTGCTCGCGTGCCTTCTCCTCGTCGGATTGTGCCAGCGCGGGCAGGGGGAGGACGGCGAGTAGCAGCGCCAGCAGGTAGCGGCGCCCGCGCGGATCAGGCATCGCCAGCGACCGGGAAGTGTGGGACTGTGCGGGTCAAGTGGGTGCAGTGAGGAGGTTGTGGCCAGTCATCTCGGCTGGTTGCGGAATCTCCATCAGGCCCAGCAGCGTCGGCGCGATATCCGCCAGCACGCCGCCTGACGGTTGCAGCCCCAGTTTCTTCGCCCCGATATAGACCAGCGGTACCAGTTCGGTCGTGTGCTGTGTGTGATGCTGGCCGGAGGCGTAGTCCAGCATCTGTTCGCAGTTGCCGTGATCGGCCGTGACCAGCGCCTGCCCGCCTACCTCCAGCAGGGCCTTCTCCACCCTGCCCAGGCATTCATCGAGTGCCTCCACGGCTTTGACAGCGGCCTCGAACACGCCGGTGTGGCCGACCATATCGCCGTTGGCATAGTTGCAGACAATGAGGTCGTACTTGCCGGAGGTTATTGCCGCCACCAGTTTGTCTGTCACCTCGGGGGCGCTCATCTGCGGTTGCAGGTCATAGGTCGCGACATCCGGTGAGGCGATGAGCTCTCGATCCTCGCCGGGAAACAGCTCCTCGCGGCCACCGCTGAAGAAGAAGGTCACATGCGCGTACTTCTCGGTCTCGGCGATACGCAGTTGCGTCATATTGCGTCGCGACAGATAGTCACCCAGCACGTTGTCCAGTTTTTCCGGTGCGAATGCGCAACTGGTGTGCAGGTCTGCAGCGTACTCCGTGAGCGTCACGAAGTCCGCCAGCTGCGGCACCACTTTGCGCTGAAAGTGGTCGAAATCGGAATCGACAAAGGCATGTGTCAGCTGTCGCGCACGATCCGAACGGAAATTCATGAACAGTACGGTGTCGTTGTCGGCGACGACAGCGGGACGCTCCTGCGCGCTACAAATAATGGTGGGCATCACAAACTCGTCGTTCTCATCGCGCGCATAGGCGTCGCGCAGGGCATCGGCCGTGTTGCCGGCGCGGTAGTCGGCGCTGCCTTCGGTGAGCATTCGGTAAGCGCTCTCGATGCGGTCCCAGCGATTGTCCCTGTCCATCGCGTAGTAGCGCCCGCAGATACTGGCGGTGCGACCGCAGCCGAGTTCAGCGAACAGCGCGTCGGCTTTCTCCAGCGAGGTGCTGGCACTGCGCGGTGGTGTATCGCGGCCGTCGAGGAAGGCGTGCAGATACACGTGGTTGGCGCCGCGTGCGGCGGCCAGGCGAATGGCGGCGAAAATCTGGTCCTCGTGGCTGTGCACGCCGCCGTCGGAGAGCAGGCCGAAGATATGTACGGCGCCCCCTGCCGCGGTGGCCTTGTCGATGCCTCCGGTGAGCGCAGGATTCTGGTTAAAGCTGCCATCCCTGATGGCTTTGTCGATGCGTGTGATGTTCTGGTAGATCACGCGGCCGGCGCCGAGACTCATATGGCCGACTTCGGAATTACCCATTTGCCCGCCCGGCAGGCCGACATCCTCACCGGAGGCAGAAATCAGCGAGTGCGGTGACTCGGCCCAGAGTCGGTCCCACACCGGCGTGGCGGCATTGGCGATTGCGTTGTCTCTTACTTCCTCACGGTAGCCCCAGCCGTCCAACACAATCAGGACGGTGGGCTTCTTGTTGTTCTCTTGCATGATAGTTCCGACCGGACAAGGGGTTTGCAGTGTGTTAAAGCTCGCCATTTTAACCTGTCTGGCAGCGCAGTGCATTGTCCGTCTGTCGGCCCACAGCGGTGCGTAGCGCGGTTTGTGCTCCAGTGCAGATACGCGCGATGGCGGGCTGGTTGCGCTGTGGCAGACCCTGTATACTTGCGCCCTTTAAATCAATTGTCTCCCCGCAGCTGCAGCTGTCCTCAACAGGTACCAACAAGCAAAACCATGGCATTATTCCTTGAATTTCTGGCGCAGCAGTGGATTCTGGTGGCTGCACTTCTGGCCGTCATTGTGATGTTGATCATGCATGAATCGCGCAAATCCGGTCCCTCGCTCTCTCCGCAGCAGGCGATAAATATAGTGAATGCTGAAGACGGTGTGTTCCTGGATTTGCGCGAGGCCGCCGAGTTCAAGAAGGGGCACATCGTCGGCGCCATCAATATACCCGCCACCAAGTTGGCGAACCGCCTGGCTGAGTTGGAAAAGTATAAAGAGAAGCCCATTGTGCTGGTGTGCAAGATGGGCCAGCAATCGGGTGCGGCCGGCAAGCAGCTCAAGGCGGAGAACTACACCAAAGTCTACAAGATGACGGGGGGCATGATGGAGTGGACCAACCTGCAACTGCCCACTGTCGTCTGACAGCCGCGGCGAATATGTCCCACCCCGTCACTATCTATACCACGCGATTTTGCCCCTACTGCGTGCGCGCGCGCAGTCTGCTGGATCACAAGGGCGTCGCCTACCGGGACATCGCAGTGGACAACGACCCACAGCTGCGCCGTCAGATGGCGGAGCGCAGTGGGCGCAATACGGTGCCGCAAATCTGGATCGGCGAGCAACACATCGGTGGCTGTGACGAGATGGTGTCGTTGGAACGCCAGGGTCGCCTGGATGAATTACTGGCGCGGGCGGGCAGTGCGCCCTGAATTGATAACAACCAATTGGAGGATGGCCCAATGGCCGATGAACAAGCAGCAGTGAACCAACAACAGTTTTCGGTGCAGCGTATCTACACCAAGGATCTGTCCTTCGAATCCCCCTCTACGCCGGCGGTGTTCAAAAAACAGTGGCAGCCAAAGGTGAATGTCGACCTGAACACCAAGAGCAATCCCATCGATGATGAGGGAAACTTTGAAGTGGTACTGTCGATAACCATTACCGCGAAACTCGAGGAAGAGACCGCCTTCCTGATCGAGGTGCAGCAGGCTGGGATCTTCTTCGTAAAAGGTTTTAGCGATGAGGACCTGCGGCGTGTTCTCGGCACAGCCGCGCCCAATGTGCTGTTCCCCTACGCGCGTGAAACGATCGACTCGCTCTGTGTGAAAGGGGCGTTCCCTGCGATCATGCTGTCGCCGGTAAACTTTGAGGCGGTGTATCAGCAGGCGCTGGCGCAGGCTCAAAATCCGGCTAACGGCGCAGCCGCCGCCAAGCACTGAGTCGGAAGAGTAAGTAGGTACTTACTTTAGTCCGGGAAAGCCCAGTTGCCGCAACCCCTCGTACACCACCAGTGCAGTGGCATTGCTCAGGTTGAGGCTGCGACTGTGGGGCTTCATCGGGATGCGGATGCTGGCGCTGGCACCGAGCCTGTCGAGGATGGGTTGCGGCAGGCCGCGGGTTTCCGGCCCAAACAGGATGGCGTCACCCGCCTCATAGCACACCTGATGGTACGCCGTGGCACCCCGGGTGGTGGCGGCAAAAATACGGGGGTCGCCATTTTCCCTACTAAAACTGGCCAGATCCGGATAGAGCCGCACGTCCGCGAACTCCCGGTAGTCCAGTCCCGCACGGCGCATCTTTTTGTCGTCCAGATCAAAGCCCAGTGGCTCAATCAGATGCAGCGAGCAGCCGGTGTTGGCACACAGGCGAATGATATTGCCGGTGTTGGGTGGAATCTCCGGTTCGTAGAGGACTATTCTCAGCATGCTTCAGCGTAACACAGCGACGAGGTGCTAGAGCTCCAGATCCTTGATTTTGCGGGTCAGCGTGTTGCGCCCCCAGCCCAACAGTTCGGCAGCGTCGCGTTTGCGACCCTGGGTGTGCTGCAGTGCGACCTTGATCATGACTTTCTCAAACGTCGGGACCGCCTGCTGCAGGATTTGCTGCTTCCCCTGTATCAGCTCATTGTGTGCCCAGTTAAACAGCAGGTCCGGCCACTCCGACTCTCCGGACGAGGCTGCTTTTGATGAGCCGGTGCCGAGCTCTGGCGGCAGGTCGCTGAGGTGCACCTCGCGACCCGAGGCCATAACCGTGATCCAGCGACAGCAATTTTCCAGTTGTCGCACATTGCCTGGCCATTCCAGGCCGAGCAGGAAGGCCTCGGTTTCCGGCAGCAGGATTTTGGTCTCGCCGCCCAGCTCCTTTGCTGCTTGCTGGAAGAAATACTTCATTAATCGAGGAATATCCTCTCGCCGCTCCGACAGCTTGGGGATATGTATGCGAATCACATTCAGGCGATGGAACAAATCCTCCCGAAAGTCTCCCTCCTGTACCAGGTTTTCCAGGTTCTGGTGGGTGGCGGCGATGATGCGCACGTCCACGGTTACCGGAACGTGTCCGCCAACGCGATAGAATTCGCCGTCCGCCAGCACTCGCAACAGGCGGGTCTGCGTCTCGGCGGGCATATCGCCTATCTCGTCGAGAAACAGCGTGCCGCCATCGGCCTGCTCAAAGCGGCCCTCGCGCTTGCTGTTGGCGCCGGTGAACGCGCCTTTTTCGTGCCCGAACAACTCCGATTCCATCAGGTCCTTGGGAATGGCTGCCATGTTCAGCGCGATAAAAGGGGCGTCACTGCGTGGGCTGTGGCGATGCAGGGCGCGGGCGACCAGTTCCTTGCCAGTGCCTGACTCGCCGTTGATCAAGACGGTGATATTGCTGTGGGCCAGCCGGCCTATTGCCCTGAAAACCTCCTGCATGGCGGGTGCTTCACCGATAATTTCGGTGTACGGCACTTCCTCTGCCAGCGGCAGGTTGCCCTTTTGTTCCAGCGCGTGGGCGAGCGCGCGCTCGGTCACTGCAATCACCTCATCGAGGTCAAACGGCTTGGGCAGGTACTCAAAGGCGCCTTTCTGGTAGGCAGAGACGGCGCTTTCCAGGTCGGAGTGAGCGGTGGTGATAATGATGGGCAGATGCGGATGCTGGTCCTTGATACGCGTTAGCAGTTCAAGTCCGTCAGTGCCCGGCATACGAATATCGCTAATGATGACATCGGGCTGGCTGGTGGCGATATTGCGCAGAAGTTCGTCTGCGTCGGCGAAACTTTCGTTTGCGATTCCGGCCTGGGTGAGCGCGCGTTCCAGCACCCAGCGAATTGAATTGTCGTCGTCTGCGATCCAGACTTTAGATTGCTTACGCATGGTTGTTTTCCAGTGGTAAATAAAAGGTGAAGCGGGTCTCGCCGGGGCAGCTCTCACATTCCAGAGAACCTCCATGGAGATGAATGATCGATTGTGCGATCGACAGGCCCAGCCCGGTGCCGTCAGCGCGGCCCGTGACCATCGGCGCAAAGACTGATGGCTGCAGCTCGCTGGGAATACCGGGGCCGTTGTCGATGATATCCACTCGACAAACCAGTCGATGGAGTTGCGTACCCACAGTGAATTGCCGCTGCGAGCGGCTGCGAACAGTAATCCTGCATTCTTCGATATCTGCGGACGCCTGCAGGGCATTTCGCATGATGTTCAGGACAGCCTGAATCAGCTGGGCCCGGTCGCAGGGGAACTCCGGCAGGCTCGGGTCGTAATCGCGCACGATCGTCACCCGGTTGCCGGACTCGGCGCTGATCAGGTTGCGGACGTGTTCCAGAATCTCATGGATGTTCAGTGTCTGCAGATCGAGTTGGCGAGTGGGTCCCAGCAATCGGTCCACCAGATCGCGCAATCGATCGGCCTCGCGGATGATAATCCTTGTGTATTCCGCCAACTCCTCATTGGGCAACTCGCGGGCCAGTAGCTGGGCGGCTCCCCGCACGCCGCCCAGTGGATTCTTGATCTCGTGAGCCAGCCCGCGGATCACTGCTTTGCTCGTTTCCTGTGCGTGCACCAGGTTTCCATCCCGGCTGATCCTGAGTAGCCGATCGACTGCCATGAGTTCGACCACCAGGCCGGCGTCGCCGTCGCTGTCAGTGATCGGGGTAATGATCACATCGACATGGATATCCTGTCCCGAAATCAGTGTCAGTGAAACGCTGCGACTGGCGTGTGAGCAGTTGCTTTCCAGCACCTGGGCCAGGAAGTCCAGCCACTCCTGTGGATTGAGCAGCAGTTTTTCCGCATGCACACCGATACAGCGTGCCTCGGACGTATCCAGCAGCGCCTGGCCTGCGGCGTTCAGCGCCTTGACTTTGAGATCACTGTCCAGCACCAGTATTCCAGTACTGATACTGTCCAGAATGCTTGATTCAAGATTCATCCTTGCCTCACAAGTGGATGCAACCCGGTCGGGGCCGCGCGGGAAATATCGCCTTTCAGTCCGCCCGCGTCGTGCTCTACTAAAGCCGTAGCAAAAATGGAGCCAGATTCAGAAGAAATGGCTGAAAAACGCAATTCGCCTGATTTTTGTGCATTCTGCGAAAGATAACGCCTGCAGACGCGTCGTCAGAGGCGGTGCGAGGGGCCGGATTTAACTCAATTGTGCAGGAAAAGCGGCACGCCCGGCACGCATCGCACCATTATGGTGCAGCATGTCGGGGCTGCTGTCCAGATAAGCCGCTAGCGGTTTTTGAAGTTGGTCGAGGGCCGGTGTACATAAACCCGCACCGGGTCCGACACGGTAATGGTCTCACCGGCGTTATTGACGACTGCGACCGTAATGTCGTGCTGTCCGCGAAACACGTTGGTCAGGTCCCACAGGGTATCCCGCTGCGGGCTGCCCCAGGCCTCGCCGTCCACGAACAGTTGCAAGCCTTGATACTTCTGCAGGGCGGGACTGACGCGCACACTGACAGAAAAATTGCCTGGGCCCATCGGAAAGGAGGTTTGGTCAGCTGGATTGGTGATAGTGACTGTGTAGGGTTGGGGAGTCTCCTCCTCAACTGAGGCGTTGCTGTCCACAGGCAGTGGGGTCGGTGGCGGCTCGACGGTGTTGGTGCGCTGGATTTCAACCTGTTCCGCTGGCCGGGAGCTTGCATTCGGTGCATCGGTGAATACCACATTGCCCTCGGCATCGGTGGTGCGGTAGATGGAATCAGCGGCACTGTTGAATGACGCCAGCAGCATGGCGAGCAGGAGAAGTCTGGACATGAATGTCATCTCATGTGGTCATTGAATAGGTATACCCTACCAGAATTTCTGCGGATTCAAGAGCTTCAAAGACGGTAACTGTGGACGTCGGTCGCAAAAAAAAGCCCGCATTAGCGGGCTTCTTCCTGATACCGGTGACCTGGCGTTTATACGGAGTAGTACATCGCAAATTCGACGGGGTGCGTTGTCATGTCCAGGCGCTGGATCTCCGCAGACTTGAGGTCGATGAACGCATCGATCATATCGTCAGAAAACACGCCGCCGCGGGTGAGAAATTCGCGATCCGCATCCAGTGCTTCCAGCGCCATGCTGAGGCTGGAGGCGACTGTAGGAATGGCTTTGCCTTCCTCGGGAGGCAGGTCATACAGGTCCTTGTCTGAAGGGTCACCAGGGTGGATCTTGTTCTGGATGCCGTCGAGGCCAGCCATCAACATCGCGGCGAAGGCCAGGTACGGGTTGGCGGAGGGATCCGGGAAACGGACCTCAACACGCTTGCCCTTGGGATTGGCTTCGTAGGGGATACGAATCGATGCCGAGCGGTTACAGGCCGAGTAGGCCAGCATGACCGGGGCCTCGAAGCCGGGCACCAAACGCTTGTACGAGTTGGTGGATGAGTTGGTAAAGGCGTTCAGGGCACGCGCGTGCTTGATGATACCGCCAATGTAGTAAAGGGCTTCCGTGGACAGGCCGGAGTAGCCGTCGCCGGCGAACAGGTTATCGCCGTCTTTGGAAATGGACATGTGCACGTGCATGCCGGAGCCGTTATCGCCGACGATAGGCTTGGGCATAAAGGTCGCGGTTTTACCGTAGGCATGCGCTACGTTGTGTACGCAGTACTTGAGTATTTGCACCTCGTCGGCCTTTTTCACCAGCGTATTGAAGCGCACGCCGATTTCACACTGACCGGCTGTGGCCACCTCGTGGTGGTGCACCTCGATGTCGAGTCCCATCTGCTCCATGGCTGTACACATGGCCGCGCGGATATCGTGCAGTGAATCGACCGGGGGAACAGGGAAATAGCCGCCTTTCACGCCTGGACGGTGGCCGGTGTTGCCATCTTCAAAATTGTGATTGGACGACCAGGCCGCCTCGTCCGAGTGAATTTTGACGCTGCACCCGCTCATGTCGACATGCCATTTGATGTCGTCAAACACGAAGAATTCAGGCTCCGGGCCAAAATAGGCGGTGTCACCGATACCGGTGGATTTCAGGTACTCTTCAGCGCGTTGCGCGATGGAGCGCGGGTCCCGATCGTAGCCTTGCATGGTGGTGGGCTCAGCTACTGCACAGCGCAGAATCACCGTGGCGTCGTCGGTGAATGGATCCAGTATGGAGGTGTCATCGTCGGGGATAAGCACCATGTCGGAATTGTTAATGCCTTTCCAGCCGGCGATGGATGAGCCGTCAAACATTTTGCCGCCGTCAAAAAAGCCCGCTGTCACTTCCTTGGAGGGAATGGTGACATGCTGCTCCTTGCCGTGGGAATCTGTGAAGCGCAGGTCTACCCAGCGGGCTTCGGTATCTTTGATCAGCTTCAGGGTTTTCTTTGACATCTTGTGGTCTCCGTAGGGCAGTAATCGAACCAGTTACGCTGGCTCGCGTGTTGTCTCCTGACACCGGGCAAAGCAAAACGGCTCAGGTATTCTCAGAAGTCTCTATGGAAGCAATAGTTGTGCCAAAAAGGTGCTTAAGGTAACCCATTGAATTCTAGAGGTTTAACACCCCAAAAATCAGTATGTTCAGCACTTATGCACCATAATAATGCATTGAAGCGCCATTATGGTGCATAAACCTTGAAAGCTGGATGGCTCGACGTGCCTGCACAATTGCCGGGGCGAAGTCCGTATAATATTCGCCCCGATAAGACGCAATGGTTATGGCCTCAATGCAATTCGTTGTCAAGTATTTCTCTGAAATCGTTATGAAGAGTAAGCCGGTTCGACGGCAGTTTGTGCGCCAGCTGGAAGGCAACCTGCGCGCCGTGCTGCGGGACATCGATCCGGGCGTAGTGCTGCGCAGGAGTTGGGACAAGCTGCGCGTGGAGACCCGCCACACGGATCAGCAGACGCTGGATCTGCTGGTTCGCAAGATGTGCACTACGCCTGGTGTCACGCTGGTGCTTGAGGTGCGCGAGTACCCGCTCGCTGATCTGGATACCATCGTGGATCATGTGCTGCCGGTCTATGCCTCTCGCCTTCAGGGCAAGAGCTTCGCCGTGCGCTGTCGGCGGAGTGGGCAGCACACGTTCAGCTCGCTCGATGTCGAGCGCAAGGTGGGAGGTGCGCTGCTGGCGCGGACAGCGTCAGCCGGGGTCAATCTCTCGCAGCCGGATGTCACGGTGGAACTGGAGATCAGTGGCCAGACCCTGTTTGTGGTGGCCGAGCGCCATCGGGGGCTCGGCGGCTACCCGGCGGGCAGCCTGGACCCGGTACTGTCGCTGATGTCGGGTGGCTTTGACTCTCCCGTGGCCAGCTATCTCACGATGAAGCGTGGCATGCGCACACACTTTGTGTTCTTCCAGTTGGGGGGGCGGGACCAGGAGATCGCGGTCAAGGAAGTCGCCCTGCACCTGTGGCAAACATATGGCGGCAAGCAGCGCGTGCTGTTTATTACAGTGCCGTTTGAGGAGGTGGTGGCCGAGCTGTTGGGCAAAGTCCAGGACAGCTATATGGGAGTCGTGCTCAAGCGCATGATGCTGCGGGTTGCCGATCGCGTGGCTGAGGATCTGCAGGTGGATGCGCTGGTCACGGGTGAGTGCGTGGCCCAGGTCAGTTCGCAGACCCTGCGCAATCTGTCAGTGATTGACAGCGTTACCAACCGTCTGGTCCTGCGTCCCCTGGTGGCCACGGATAAGGAGGACATTATGCAGATAGCGGAGGAGATTGGCACGGCCGTGTTTGCCGCCAATATGCCTGAGTACTGCGGTGTGATCTCTGTTAGGCCCACCACGCGCGCCAAGCTGGATCGGGCGCAGGCGCAGGAGCGCTATTTCGACATGGCGATCCTGGACCGGGCCTTCGACAACCGGCGCCAGACGCGAATAGACCAGATGGGCGAGGAGGATCTGCAGCGGTCCGGCGTCGAGGTGCTGTCGGTGCCGCTGGCGCACGGTACCATCATCGATATCCGTCACCCCGATGAAGAGGAGGTCGCCCCGCTGCAATTGCATGTGCCGGTGCTGAGGATACCTTTTTATGAGCTGCACAGCCGCATGACTGAACTGGAACCGGACACCACCTACATGCTCTACTGCGGCAAAGGGGTGATGAGCCGCCTCCACGCGGCGCATCTGACGGAGGACGCTGCCCTCGATATCAAGGTCTACGCCCCCTGAGGGTTGCTGGCCAGCGCGCAATATTCGTACACATTTCACACAAGTCACTAGCAACGTGTGGCGGATTAGTGGGGTATAATCCGCGCCTTTTTTACGGCCACTGGTGCCAAGAGGTAAACCCCTTGATCGATAATCTCCGCAATATCGCCATTATTGCCCACGTAGACCATGGCAAAACCACGCTCGTAGATTGCCTCCTGCAGCAATCGGGCACACTCGATCGACGCTCCGATGGTGCGGAACGGATCATGGATTCCAACGACCAGGAGCGCGAGCGCGGCATTACCATCCTGGCCAAAAACACAGCGATTGAGTGGAATAACTACCGCATCAATATCGTCGACACGCCCGGACACGCCGACTTCGGCGGTGAGGTGGAGCGCGTGCTGTCCATGGTCGATTCGGTACTGCTACTGGTGGACGCCGTCGACGGCCCGATGCCGCAGACACGTTTCGTAACGTCCAAGGCGTTTGAGCAGGGCCTGAACCCCATCGTGGTAATCAACAAGGTCGATCGCCCCGGCGCCAGGCCCGACTGGGTAGTGGATCAGGTGTTCGATCTGTTTGATCGCCTCGGTGCCAACGATGAACAGCTGGACTTCCCCATTATCTATGCCTCCGCCATCCTGGGTATCGCCGGGCACGATCACGAGCATATGGCCGAAGACATGCAGCCCCTGTTTGAGACGGTTATCGAAAAAGTCCCGGCGCCGGCCGTGAATTCCGACGGCCCACTGCAAATGCAGATCAGCGCACTGGACTACAGCAGCTACGTCGGTGTCATCGGTGTCGGCCGCATCACGCGCGGCAAGCTGGTCCCCAATACACAGGTTGTGGTTGTGGACAGCGAAGGTGCCACGCGCAAAGGGCGGGTGCTGCAGGTGATGGGCCATTTCGGGCTGGACCGGGTCGATGTGGAGGCTGCCGAGGCCGGCGATATCGTCTGCGTCACCGGTATCGAGGGCTTGAATATCTCCGATACGCTGTGTGATCCGGCGTGCCCGGAAGCGCTGCCGCCGCTGTCTGTGGATGAGCCGACGGTGAGCATGACCTTCCAGGTCAACGATTCACCCTTTGCCGGCAAGGAGGGTAAGTACGTCACCTCGCGCAATATCAAGGACAGGCTGGAGCGCGAGCTGATCCACAATGTCGCCCTGCGCGTCGAGCCGGGCGATTCACCGGACAAATTCAAGGTCTCGGGGCGCGGCGAATTGCACCTGTCCGTATTGATCGAATCCATGCGTCGCGAGGGATTCGAATTGGGCGTCTCGCGTCCGGAAGTCATCCGCAAGGAAATCGACGGTGTAATACACGAGCCCTATGAGCAACTGGTTATCGATTGCGAGGAGCAACACCAGGGCTCGGTGATGGAAGAGCTGGGACTGCGCCGCGCAGAACTGGTGAACATGGTGCCCGATGGCAAGGGCAGGGTGCGGCTGGAGTTTATTATCCCGGCGCGCGGCCTGATCGGCTTCCGCTCCCTGTTCATGACGTTGACATCCGGTGGCGGCATCCTGACCCATGTTTTCGACCACTATGGTCCGGTCAAGAACGCAGAAATCATACACCGTGCCAACGGTGTGCTGGTGTCGATGGTCAAGGGCAAGGCGCTCGGGTATTCGCTGTTCAACCTGCAGGAGCGTGGGCGCATCTTCGTGGACCCGAATGTTGAGGTCTACGAGGGGCAAATCATCGGGTTGCACAGTCGCGGCAACGATCTTGCGGTAAATCCCATCAAGGGCAAGCAGCTTACCAACGTGCGTGCATCGGGTACCGACGAGGCCCTCACACTGACGCCACCGGTGCGACATACCCTGGAGCAGGCGCTGGAGTTCATTGAAGATGATGAGCTGGTGGAGGTGACACCGCTCAGCATTCGCCTGCGCAAGAAGCTGTTGCAGGAGCATGAGCGCCGCAAAGCCGCTCGCGGCTGAGCCCTGGCGCCCGATCACCGGTGAAGGCCTTGTTGCAGCGTGTCAGCAGTGCCAGCGTGACAGTGGGTGGCACCTGTGTCGGAGACATCGGGCACGGTTTGCTGGTGCTGCTGGGCCTGGACAAAAACGATAACGAAGCCGCAGCGGATCGCATGGTGGATAAACTGCTGGGCTACCGTGTTTTCGCCGATAGCGAAGGCCGTATGAATTGCAATGTGGCGGACGTGGCAGGCGGGGTGCTGCTGGTATCGCAGTTCACCCTGTCAGCGGATACCCGCAAGGGGCTCAGGCCGAGTTTCTCTGCTGCGATGCCGCCCGCGCAGGCAGTGCAGCTGTACGACTACATGCTGTCGCAGTTGCGTCGACGCCACCCCGATGTAGCGGCGGGTGAGTTCGGCGCTGATATGCAGGTCAGTCTGGTCAATGACGGGCCTGTCACTTTTATGCTGGAATTCTAGCCCATAGCGGCCGTCAGGTAGCGCATCTTCCGGTGCGGTATGTTGTCCTCCAGATACTCGTTGCCCTCCCCGACAAAACCCAGCGAGGCGTAGAAAGCCTGCAGGTGTGCTTGCGCGCTGATGCAGATGTCCTGCCGTGGCCACCTGCACAGATTGTGATCGATGCCGCGCTGCACCAGTTCCCGGCCCAGCTGCTGGCCGCGCATACCGGGGCGCACAACTATGCGCCCGAGCGAGGTCTCGGGATAATTCGCGCCCGGCGGCAGGCATCGTTGGTATGCGATCAATTCAGCGCCATGCGTGCACAGGATGTGCATCGCACATTGATCGAGGTCGTCGAGGTCCAGGTAGGCGCAATCCTGTTCAACGACAAAAACCTGTTGCCGCAAACGCAGCACAGCGTACAACAGGGATGTACCCAATTCGTCGAAAGCGAGGGTTCTCCACCGCGCGGCCATGATTACTCCAGGATCTTCAACAAAAGTAGAGTGCGTCGTTCTCGGACGCCAGTTTAGTTGCTACTATAGTCGTCCAATACGGGTAGGGACAGGCCGCTGGCAGCCAGCACCTGCTATTGGAACAGACCGTATTCGGGCTGCGCGGGCGGCTCCAGTGTAAACAATGCAGGGCTTTACTGATGTTGGTAAATATAGATGCGCAGGATATTTCTGCGCTGAGCCAGCAGTTCGAAAAACTGGTTGGCGCACTGCTTGATGTGGTGCGAATGCCGGCTATGCCTCTGGATGTCGAAGTGACGCCGGCCGGGAATTTCCGCGGCTTCGATGGCGGTCAGTTTTACGTCATAGAGCAGGGCTCCATTACCGCCCGTTATCAAGATAAAACCATATACACCATGGAAGTGGGCGATATTTTACTCCCCGATATCGCGGGTGGACTGGACCCGCATATCGCCGTGTATTACGGCAGTGACGCGGGAGCGCAGTTGCGCTGTTATCCCGGCCTGGAATTTATGCAAAGGGTTTTTAACGAGCCGGCAGCGATTCGGTTGTGGACGCGTCTGCTGGTGACCTATGCCGGCCTGATGTTGCGTATTGCCGCCGCCAACCTGCAAGAAGAAAAGCCTGCAACCCCGGGCTTTGAAGTGTACGAACCCGGTGAAATCATCATCAACCAGGGCGATCGAGCGGACTATGTTTACAACATGAGTTCCGGTGTGGCGGAAGTGCTGGTCGATGATGTCAATGTCGGCCGCATTGGCGACGGCGAGATATTTGGTGCGATGGCGGCGCTGACACACTCGGATCGCAGCGCGACAGTCCGGGCGAAAACCGTCTGCTCGGTGGTGAAAGTCCCCAAGGAACAATTTACGGAACTGATCAAGAGCAATCCGGCCACCATCCACAGCCTGATGATCGACATGGCGAATTCCATAGTCAACCTCAACGAACAGTTGGTTGGCTCCCAGGAAACTCACCCGCGTACAACCTGAGTGACTCGCAGCGAGCAAGCTCGACAGCAATCCTTGCTCAATGCTCGCTGTGGCATACCCTATTACTAACAGCCCCAAGTACCCAGAGAAAAAATGACTGAGATTCCGGAAATCGATAGCGAAGGCACCGAACAGGTATCAATGAAGCTCTACGCCGAGAAGGCCTACCTGGATTATTCCATGTACGTCATCCTCGACCGCGCCCTGCCGCACGTCGGTGACGGCTTGAAACCCGTGCAGCGGCGGATCGTCTACGCCATGAGTGAGCTCGGGCTGAAATCCACAGCCAAGTTCAAGAAGTCGGCGCGCACTGTGGGCGATGTGATTGGTAAATTTCACCCACACGGTGACAGCGCGGCTTACGAGGCCATGGTATTGATGGCGCAGGATTTCAGTTACCGCTACCCGCTGGTGGATGGACAGGGCAACTGGGGTTCGCCCGACGATCCCAAATCGTTTGCCGCCATGCGCTACACCGAGTCGCGCCTTACCAGTTACTCGGATGTGCTGCTCAGCGAGCTGGCTCAGGGCACGGTGAACTGGACGCCAAATTTTGACAGCACGATGGATGAGCCGGTGGTACTGCCGGCCCAGGTACCCAATGTACTGCTCAATGGCACCACGGGCATCGCGGTGGGCATGGCCACCGATATCCCGCCACACAACCTGCGCGAGGTCGTCGCGGCGACGGTGCGCCTGCTGGAGTCGCCCAAATCCACGGTGGAGGAGCTGTGTGAGCACGTGCTGGCACCGGATTTTCCCACCAATGCGGAAATCATTACACCGCGTGAAGAGATTGTGGCGATGTACAAGTCCGGTCGCGGTGGCCTGCGCATGCGTGCGGTGTGGGAGCGCGATGGCGGTGATATCGTGATCAATGCCCTGCCCTACCAGGTGTCAGGCTCGCGGGTGCTGGAGCAGATTGCACAGCAGATGCAGGCCAAAAAGTTGCCAATGGTGTCGGACCTGCGGGATGAGTCCGATCATGAGAACCCCACCCGGCTGGTCATTGTGCCGCGTTCCAACCGCGTGGACCTCGAGGCACTGATGGGTCATTTGTTTGCCAGCACGGATCTGGAGCGCAGTTACCGGGTTAATCTCAATATGATCGGTATCGACGGTCGCCCCGGCGTGAAGGGGCTGGACCGCCTGCTGAAGGAGTGGTTGTCGTTCCGCACCGATACGGTTCGGCGGCGCCTGGAGTATCGCCTGGACCGCGTACTCAAGCGGCTCCATATTCTGGACGGTTATCTCGTCGCCTACCTGAATATCGATGAGGTAATCCATATCATTCGCACCGAGGACAAACCCAAGCCTGCGTTGATGGCGCGTTTTGGCATTTCCGATATTCAGGCGGAGGCGATCCTGGACCTGAAGTTGCGCAATCTGGCGAAGCTGGAGGAGATGAGTATCCGCGGCGAGCAGGATGAGTTGCAGCAGGAGCGCGACCAACTGCAAAAAGTATTGGGTAGCGAGTCCCGGCTGAAAACACTGATCAAGAAAGAACTGCTGGCGGTAGCGGAAAAATTCGGCGATGAACGGCGCTCTCCCCTGGTGGTGCGCGAGGAGGCCAGAGCCTTCAGCGAGCTGGAACTGGTGAGCGCCGATCCGATCACGGTGGTGATGTCGGAAAAGGGTTGGATCAGAGCGGCTAAAGGCCATGATATCGACCCTACCAGTCTCAGTTACAAAGCCGGTGACAACTATAAAATGTGCGCCTTCGGGCGCAGCAACCAGCCGGTCGTGATCCTCGATTCAACGGGGCGGGCCTACACTGTGCCATCCCACAACCTGCCGTCGGCGCGTGGACAGGGTGAGCCGGTGACCGGTCGTATCAACCCACCCTCCGGTGCCACCTTTGGTGGCATGATGATGGGCGCAGACGATGCGCTGTTCCTGCTCGCCAGTGATGCCGGTTACGGGTTTGTCGCCAGGCTGGGTGACCTGCAGACCAAGAACCGCGCCGGCAAGGCCGTGATCAGCCTGTCCAAGGGCGGCCAGGTGTTGCAGCCTGCCCCGATCGCCTCATTGGAGGATACGCTGGTGGCAGCGGTATCTTCCGAGGGGCGCCTGCTGATTTTTCCACTGGTGGACCTGCCGCAGATGGCGCGTGGTAAGGGCAACAAGATTATCAGTATTCCCTCGGCCAGAGTGCAGTCGAGGGAGGAGTATGTGGTGGGCGTGCAGGTTTTTACCGCACAGGATACGCTTGTGATCCATTCCGGAAAACGGCACCAGAATTTCAAATTGAAAGACCTGGAGCACTATCGGGGTGAACGGGGCCGCCGGGGCAACAAGTTGCCACGCGGCTTCCAGAAGGTCGACCGCATGCTGGTGGAGTCCTGAGCACCCTTTAGTGGTCGTTCGAGATCAGCGTCTGGCGGTATCCGTCAGCCGCTTGAGGATCAGGCGTAACTGCCGTTCCAGCAAGTCCTGGTAGGGGCCGGCAAACTCCTCTATTACCGCATAATCCATGACTTCTGTCGGCCGATGTTGCAGGCGTCCGGCCACGTCGATGTCCTCGCAGGCCGCGGGTGACAGGAGGATATTTGGCGGCCTGCTGGCACAGACCACCTGCAATTCGTCCAGCGTGTGCTGGGTGTAGAGCCCCGGATAGATGTCAGTGCCGCTGCCCACTCCCAGCTCGCTCTGTGAAATCGCCATCGCGATGGAGAGTGACAGTGACATCTGCTTCTCCAGTTCCTGACTCACCGCACGTACCAGCCAGGCACAGGACGCCGCACGGAATGCCGCACTTCCCGCGCTGTTGTGCCCGCTGAAGTAAATCGCCAGGCCGAACTGGCGTGCCACCTGTAAGTCCCCGGCATAGAATCCCGCGGCCGCATACACCACCTGGTGCAGGCGCTCTGTATACCGCTGCAGCGCGCGCTCATCGAGGGTGTCGACGTAGTTCACCAGGCTGGAAAGGTGCAGATACACTACAGCCGTGGTGCGGTAGTTTTCTTCCTGTGGCCCCGGTTCGCTGCGTGTGCGCAGCAGGTCCATCGGCAGGGCGTCGATCTGCCGGGACAGCAGCAGTAATTCATTGGCAGGTTGATGTTCCGGACTCTCCTCTTCCAATGCGACTTTCCTTGCCATACCCGTCAGCTGGTTTCCCAGACGCTGCCCAAAGCGACGGGTTCCCGCGTAGACGGCGAGGCTGAGCAATATCGCCAGCCCCAGCATACTGAGAACAAACTGCGACTGTGCGGCCCGGGCGTTATCGGCGTTGACGGTAATCACTATCTGGCCGGCGACATTGTTCTCGATATGAACCGGCGCTGTGTACTGATACAGATTTTCCCCACGCGTCTCGCCCGCCTGTCCCAATGTCTTGTCATCCACGTCGATGAGGGTGATGGCCTGGACTTTGGAGGTTTCACGCTGTCGCTGCAGGGTGGCCGACACACTCAGCAAATCCCCGCGCTCCATTGCCGTGCTTATCCGCGCTGCCACCAGTGTGGCCAGCGATGTGCCGTACTCCTCCTGCAGCAGCATTTGCATATGGCGTGTGGAGATTGCCCCCAGCGCGACGAGTGCAAGGCTAACCAGCAGGCACAGTCCCGCGGTGAGGATTGCCAGTTGTTGGCCGAGACTCGTCTGATTGAAGCGGATACTCACGCGGGATAAATGACTTACCGGATTGGGAATGGGATTAGTATAAACCAGACTCGGCGGCGAATGCCCACTTTGTGTGCATCGGCGGGCCGATTCTCGCCGAATGGCAATCGGAAGGCGTGCTTTTCAGGGCTTGCAACGAACGGGTAGAATGGCGCCCCGAAAGAACAAGTGGAACCCGCAGTGTGAATCAGATATTGCTTATCACCATCTCCGGTGAAGACCAGGCAGGAGTCACCGCCGGCTTGACAGCGCTGCTTACGGAGTATTCCGTGAACATCCTCGATATCGGTCAGGCCGTGATACACGCGGCGCTGTCCCTGGGCCTGTTGGTAGAGTTGCCCGAGGGCTGTGCCAGCGAGGAGGTGGAACAGGCGGTGCGAGCATTCGCCTTGCGGCGCGACTTGCGCGTTGTCACCAGCATTGTCTCGCACCAGAGTTACAGCCAATGGGTGGAAGCCCAGGGCCAGCCTCGCTATATCATCACGCTGCTGTCACGCAAGATAACCTCGGATCAACTGGCCAGGGTCACGCGCGTGATTGCCCGGCACGAGCTGAATATTGACGGCATCAATCGCCTGTCGGGACGAATTCCTCTGGGCAAGCTGCCCGCCCTCAGCAAGGCGTGCCTGGAGTTTTCGGCGCGCGGTACGTTGCGCGATCCCGCGGCTTTTCGCGGGGATTTGCTGGAAGTGGCCAGTGCTATGGAAATGGACCTGGCGTTCCAGCAAGACAATATGTATCGCCGCAACAGGCGGCTCGTTGTGTTTGATATGGACTCCACGCTGATTGAGGCAGAGGTCATCGACGAGTTGGCCAAGCTGGCCGGCGTTGGCGAGCAGGTCAGTGCGATAACCGAGCGCGCAATGCGCGGCGAGATTGATTTCAGTGAGAGTTTTCGAACCCGGGTCGCTCTGCTCAGGGGGCTGGATGAAAGCGCCCTGCAAAGTGTCGCCCAGCGGCTGAAAATCACTGAGGGCGCTGAGCATCTCATTTCGACCCTGCGCACACTGGGTTACAAGACCGCGATCCTGTCCGGGGGCTTTACGTACTTCGCGGGGTTCCTGCAGGCGCGTCTGGGCATAGACTATGTGTTTGCCAATGAGCTGGATATTGCCGATGGCAAGGTGACTGGCAACATCAGAGGAACCATTGTCGACGGTGCTCGCAAGGCGGAGCTATTGCGTCAGTTGGCGGATGAGCAGGGCATCGATCTGCAGCAGGTTATTGCTGTTGGAGACGGCGCCAACGACCTGCCAATGTTGAGCATCGCCGGGCTGGGGATTGCATTTCGGGCGAAACCGCTGGTGCAAAAATCCGCTGAGCAGTCGATATCAACGCTGGGTCTGGACGCGATACTGTACCTGTTGGGATTTTCTGACAAGTACCAGGGCCGGGCCTAGGATTGAGCCTGCCCCCGCCCGGTTGGGCACCGGAGTGCTCGCCGGGTCACTTCAAATATTGCTCCAGAGTGAATCAAACTCGCCGCTGGCCTGTCCGTGCCCGTTGTCCGAAAGCACGTCGCCGAGCTCTTTGACATGGCAGAACTCAAACTGTGAGAAGCTGCCGGTAGACGCAATGTGACGCAGCAGTTGTATAGAGGAAGCCTCTGAACTGGTGCCGAGGGTGAGCTTCTGGCGCTCCTTGAAGCCGCTGCGCGGTGTAATCAGTGTTTGTGGTTGGCCGACGAGCTTGATCTCAGGCAGCAGCAATACGCGCATGGGCGGCGCTTTTTCCTCACGCTTCTGGTGCACAGTGGCGCCGTAGGCAATGGCCCGCGGACTCAGCAGTTCCAGTCCAATCAGGGTGCGGGAGTTACTCAGGCGACTGACCCAGCGTATGACAGCGATCACCCAGTCGTTGTGGCCCGCCTCTTTCAAGCCGACAATGTCGCCGGCCTTCGTGTCGCCAGGCAATTCAGCCGACCACTCCAGGCAATAGCCACCGGGGCTCGCATCGGCCAGCCTGGCCTCGAATATGGGGTAGCGCTCTGCCGCCGTCAGATCGGACGCGTTCTCCTGAAACAGCTTGGCCCTGGTGCTGGAGTCCAGGTCGACCAACAGGTTGGGAACCAGCTTGAGTTCGCCGCTGTAGTCGCCGGGGTTGGCAAGCTGCCATACATCGGCCTGGCTGAGCGGATTGAGAAAAGGGTTATCCACTCCCTGGGTCATATCTGTGGTGGTTTCGGCGGGGTTGAAAACCAGATCCTCAAACAGAACCTCGCCGGCCACATGGAAGTGTGTGCTGTTGAGCCCCACGCAGATTCGCAGTGCGTTGTCGGAGGCGGAGCGCTTGAAGTTGCGCAGGCTCATACTCCCAAGGGCGCCGACCAGGTGTTCCAGCAGGCTGATCGGGACATGGGTGTTCTTGTCGAAATTAATGGCCTGCCCGCCGGCTTCCTCCTTGAGTTTCACCAGGTGCTCCACCAGTGACGAGGTGTCAATATATCGACAGGATGGCCCCGGTTCTGTCCGGTACAGCGTCGCGTAAAGAGGCGCCCGATCACTGTCGAGATCGACCACGAACAAATCGTTGCCGCTACTGCTTGAGGAAAAACCGACCTGCTCACTCCACTGCTGAAACCCGCGATAGAGTGCCGACAGGTCGCTGTGGCGCAACTGGTTGGCCTTGCAGCAGCCGATCAGAGCGGCCTGTAAGTAGGTCGACTTGATGGTGTGCCCACCCGACATCGGTTCCGGCACCGGAAGATCGACCAGCTTCTGCGCCTCAGCCAGCGCGTAGAGCTGATGCAGTGTTTGCCAGCCATGGGCGCTCACGGGCCGGTGCATCTGGAAGTCCTGCAGCACCTTGCGACCCGTGAACAACAGCGCCCGCTGTATCGACTCACAGGTCAGTCGTGCCGGATTCATTTTGCGGATGGTATCGCGCTGCCGGATGGCTTCAATTGCGACGATGGTATAGGCGGTGGTGGCCATCGTGAGTAGCTGGTCACTGAGCTCGGCCATGCGCCGCGGCTCCTCCGGCATGATCAGCGGCTGGTTGAGAAATCGCTTGGACAGGTTGACTACGGCAACCTGCAGATTGGGCAGTAACGCCGCCATGATGCCGAACCGGGTCTCGGGCGGCAGTGCGGTGCGATTGAGGTCACCCAGCGCCTGCTCCAGCTGTTGCACGAGGGAGTTGGTATTGGTCACCGGCAGGTTCTGTACCCAGCTGTTCGCCGCCTCGACGGTGGGCTCGAACAGGGGTTGGCCGCTGAAATCCTGGCGTGGAAGCTGCAGCTTGATCGTGGTGTGGTCTTCCATGGTTGCAGGCCCGAGTGTTTATTTTGTGCTGGAATACAGCCTAAGAATACCTAAGTGGCGGGCTTCCTGCTACAGGCAGGACTGCATCTGCCATTAGCCCACGCGGTGCGGTATTATGGGCGCCGTTTTTACTGCAACCCGATGAGAGCATCATGGCGAACTATTCTACAAGTGAATTCCGCTCCGGCATGAAAGTTATGCTGGATGGCGATCCCTGCAGCATTCTTGATAACGAGTTTGTAAAGCCCGGCAAAGGGCAGGCTTTCAACCGGGTCAAGCTGCGCAACCTGAAGACCGGGCGGCAGTGGGAGCGCACATTCAAATCCGGCGAGACGCTGGAAAGCGCGGACGTGATGGATCGCGAAATGGAGTACCTGTATAGCGACGGTGAGTTCTGGTACTTCATGGAACCCGAAACCTTTGAGCAACACCAGGCTGACGCTGCCGCTGTCGGCGACAGCCACCTGTGGCTGAAGGAAAATGAGCGCTGCGACATCACCCTGTACAACGGCACACCGCTGTCCGTTGCACCGCCGAATTTTGTCGAACTGGAGATCGTCGAGACGGATCCCGGCCTCAAGGGCGATACTGCTACCGGCGGTACCAAGCCGGCCAAGTTGAGTACCGGTGCGGTGGTGAAGGTGCCACTGTTTCTCAGTACTGGTGAAGTGGTCCGGGTGGACACCCGCACCGGGGAATACCAGAACCGCGTCAGTAAATCCTGAACGCTGCGGCGAGATAAACCGGGGTGGACTGGCGTCCGGCGGCCGATCTCGCAGCGATTCGCCAGCGGTCAGACTTACTGGCCACTGTGCGCCGCTTTTTTTCCGACCGCAATATTCTTGAAGTGGAAACGCCGCTGCTCTGCTGCAGCGGTATCACCGATCCATCCATAGAGCCTTTTACCGCAAGCTGTGGTGACGGCGGCCGCTCATCCCGATTCCTGCAGACGTCGCCCGAGTACGCCATGAAGCGCATGCTGGCAGCGTTTGGTGAACCCATGTTCCAGATTGCCAGGGCCTTCCGCGACGGCGAGCTGGGTGCCCGCCACAACCCGGAGTTCAGCCTGCTGGAATGGTATCGCCCCGGCTTTGACCACCACCAGTTGATGGCGGAAGTCGCGGCTCTGGTGGGGGGTGTGCTGGGCGAGCGGCCCGTTGAGAAATACAGCTATCGCCAACTCTTCCAGCAGCGCCTGGCGCTCGATCCGTTCACGGCACCCACAGCCGAGCTGCAGTCTGTTGTGCGTCGTCACCTCGACCCCGGCGGACTGTCGGGCGACAGGGATTTATGGCTGGATTTGCTGATGAGCCATGTGCTGGAGCCACGGCTCGGTTGCGATAGCCTGTGTTTCATCTACGACTATCCTGCCTCGCAAGCGGCGCTGTCACGCGTGGTGCAGGCCGGCGGTGTCGCGGTGGGCCAACGCTTTGAGCTGTATGTGGACGGCGTGGAACTGGCCAATGGCTACTGCGAACTCACCGATGCGGTGGAACAGCGCCAGCGCTTCGAGCGCGACAATGCGCTGCGTCGCACACGCGGCCAGAGTGAGCGTCCCGTGGATGAATATTTGCTGGCGGCACTGGAGCACGGCCTGCCGGATTGCAGCGGCGTCGCGCTGGGTATCGATCGATTGCTGATGCTGGTCACCGGAGCATCGAACATCAAGGATGTGCTGGCTTTCGACTGGCAGCGCTGCTGACCGGCTTGCTCACCCCGACTCGACTTCCGCTTCCATTTCCATTTCCATTTCCACTCCGGTCGCCGGCACTGGGCGGGAACGCATTTTTGCCCGCTTCCCCGATACTTGCGGTCAAAAATGTGTTCCCGCCCAGTGCCTCTATTGCGGAATCCTGGAGGTGCAGCGATCTTGTCGCTGGCAAGGGAGCGAGCGGGCAGGCGATGGCAGGGCAATTCGTTCGCAAGTATCGGGGAAGCGAGCGAATTGCCCTGCCATCGCCTGCCCGCGCCAGTGGCACCGCATTCCAATGAAACCGGCCTGCAACGAACCTCCAGATTCAGCGCGAATCGTTCAAACCGCGGCCAAAAAAAAGCCGGCGCGATGGCCGGCTTTTGGTGAGTTGGTTGCGGCGCTCAGGAGAATTCCCGCACCAGCCCGCCGATCGATTCCTTCGCATCGCCGAACAACATACGCGTGTTGTCCTTGTAGAATAGCGGGTTTTCGATACCGGCGAAGCCGGAGGCCATGGAGCGTTTGAGGACGAATACCGTGCGCGCCTGATCCACATTGATCACTGGCATACCGTAGATAGGCGAGCCCTCATTCTCCCGTGCGGCGGGGTTCACCACGTCGTTGGCGCCGATCACGATTGCCACGTCGACGTTTTCCATGCGCGGGTTGATCTCGTCCATTTCAAGCAACTGGTCATAGGGCACATCGGCTTCCGCGAGCAGCACGTTCATATGGCCCGGCATACGACCTGCCACCGGGTGGATGCCGAAATTCACTTCGGCGCCGTTTGCCTCGAGCAGCACCGACAGTTCTTTTACCACGTGCTGTGCCTGCGCGACCGCCATGCCGTAGCCGGGGATAATGGCCACGCTGCTAGCGGCTTCCAATATGTAGTAGGCGTCTTCCACGGAGATGGGCTTGATCTCACCTTCCACCGCTGCGGTATCTGTTTTAGCGCTGCCGAAGCCGGAGAACAGTACGTTGGACAGTGAGCGGTTCATCGCCTTGCACATAATCTGGGTCAGGATGATGCCCGAGGCACCAACCAGTGCACCCGCCACGATGAGGATATTGTTGTTTACCGCGAAACCCGCCGCACAGGCCGCGAGGCCGGAGTAGGAGTTGAGCAGTGAAATCACCACCGGCATGTCGGCGCCGCCGATCGGGATGACCGCCATGATGCCGAACACCAGCGACAGCGCGATCACCAGATACAGCCACATGTGGTTGCCGGGTTCGAGGCAGAACATCACCGAGCCGCCCAGGATGCCCAGCACGATCAGGCTGTTGACCACCTGCTGGCCACTGAACAGCACCGCGCCACTGCCGATTCTCTCGGACAGTTTGCCGTAGGCGACCATGGAGCCGGTGAACGTGACGCCGCCGATCAGGATCGAGAGAATGATGGTCACCAGCGTGAAGGTCGGTGCGGACGGGTTGAGCGCTGCCCAGCCCACCAGCAGGCTGGCCATGCCGCCGAAACCGTTGAACAGGGCGACCATTTCCGGCATTGCAGTCATCTGCACCATGCGCGCTGCCGCGCCGCCGATGACAGCGCCCAGCACGATGCCGATCACGATCCACTGATAGTCGACAATGCCCTGATCAAGCAGTGCCGAGACAACGGCGACCAGCATACCGATCGAGGAAATCATGTTGCCGCGCCGCGCGGTGGCGGGCGACCCCAGTTGCTTGAGGCCGAAGATAAACAGTGCGGCGGAAGCAACGTAGGCAAATTGAATAATGGAATCCATCGCGATCAGCCCTCCTTCTTCTTGAACATGGCGAGCATGCGATCGGTGACCAGGTAACCGCCCACCACATTGATGGTGGCCAGGGCCACGGCGCCGGCGCCCAGCCAGTTGGACAGATCCTGATTGCCGGTGCCAGCGAGGCTGATAGCGCCCACCAGGGTAATGCCGGAGATCGCGTTAGCACCTGACATCAGCGGCGTGTGCAGGGTGGCGGGAACCTTGTTGATCAGTTCGAAGCCCAGGAAGATGGACAACACCAGGATAAACGTGAGGAAAACTTCTGCAGCGACCATATTATGCACCCCCTTCCAGAATATTTTTGATCGTTGTATTGGTCACTTCACCACCGTGAGTGATGATGCAGCCGGGCAAAATGTCGTGCTCGAAATCGATGACGAACGCGGCATCATCCTTGTTCCAGTTGTCCTCCACCAGGTTGAACAGGTTGGCGGAGTACATCACGCTGGCGTCGCGCGCCACCTCGCCGGCGAGGTTGCCCTTGCCGATCACGGTGACACCTGCGATCTCAACCACTTCATTGGGCACCGAGCCCTCGACGTTGCCGCCGGTTTCCGCTGCCATATCGACAATCACCGAGCCCGGCGCCATACCCTCGATCATGTCCCGGGTGACCAGCACCGGCGGCTTGCGCCCGAACACCTGCGCTGTGGTGATGACAACGTCGGATTTGGCAATCACCTCTTTCTGCGCCTGGCGTTGCTTCTCGACCTGCTCCGGCGTCAGTTCCTTGGCGTAGCCACCGGCGGTCTCGCCGGTTTCCCCGAGGTCGATCTCCAGAAATTTGGCACCCACGGAGCGCACCTGCTCGGCGACCACCGGGCGGGTGTCAAAGGCGGTGACCTTGGCGCCCAGGCGCTTGGCGGTAGCGATGGCCTGCAGGCCCGCGACCCCGGCCCCGATAACAAACACATTGGCGGGCTTCAGCGTGCCGGCCGGGGTCATCATCATCGGGAATATGCGCGGCAGGTAGGTCGCCGCCTGAATGACCATCACGTAGCCCGCCAGGTTGGCCTGGGAGCTGAGAGCGTCCATTTTCTGGCTGCGCGTGGTGCGTGGAATCATTTCCATGCTGATGGCAGTGACGCCGGCGTCCTTGAATGCGTTGACCAGCGCGTGCTCGTTGAACGGGTCGAGGTAGCTGATATGGATGGCGCCGCGCTTCATCAGGCCGATCTCCTCGAGCTGCGGCTTGCGCAGGCGCAGCAGCAAGTCCGCGCTGCTGAACAATTCCTGCCGGTTCGGGGAAATAGTGGCGCCGGCATCGACGTATTCGGCGTCGGTGAACCCGGCGCCGTCGCCCATACCCGCTTCCACGACAAGATCGGCACCCATCGCGCACAGTTTCTTCGCGTGAGCGGGTGTAATCGGTATCCGGTTTTCCCCCGGATGGGTTTCTTTCGGAATGGCGATGCGCATGCGGTGTCTACCCCCGTACCTATAATTATTCGAGCTGTCGGTGATTGGTCACCGGTTTGTGGACACAGCGCCCAGAGAGGCTGTGTCGTTGCAAATTCGACCCGACTGGTGCGCCGGTATCGCAAACAGCCGCCGACTCTAGCACAGCGAAAGTCCAGCGCAAACAATCGCTGTGGGCGGATACTCCGGCCGACGCTGGCGGCGGGCGAGCTAATGTAGGGAATTGGGCGCGTTAAACAAGTGTCGCAAAGCCCAAATTAATTGACCAAAAATGACACTGTTGGCCGGTTTTCGTTAATTTTGCGGCCAATACTGGTACTCCCACCAGGGGGGCAGCAATTGCCGATATTGGCGCTCCCGATAGCGCGGGTCAACCAACAGCGCGCTGCCGGTATCGTCAATGCGTCGCACCACCCGGCCCAGTGCCTGGTCGACTTTCTGCATTCCCGGGTAGAGAAACGCGTATTCAAAGCCAGCAGCATAGCGCTGCTGGTACCACGCTTGCAGCTCGCGGGTGTCGCGATTGAGCTGTGGCATGCCGATGCCAACCACTACTACGCTGGACAGGCGTTTTCCGGGCAGGTCGATACCCTCACCGAAGACGCCACCCAGAATGCAAAATGCCACCACATCCTCGCGCTGTTCCAGCAGTTGCAGCAGTTGCTCCCGCTCCTGCTCACCCTGTTGTCGCGTCTGCAGCCAAACCTCGCGTGACGGCAGTGCGGCATCCGCAGGTTGCAGCAGGGCCAGCGCATCCTGCAGGTAGCGGTAGGACGGAAAATACACGATGCAGTTGCCCGGCGTTTCGCTCAGCCACTGGCGCAGCAGTTGTGCGAGGTCGCCCAGGCTGCGCTGCCGCTGGTGATAGCGGGTGTCGATACCGGTCGCCAGCGACACCCGCAGTTGCGTGCTGGCAAAGGGCGAGGTAGCGCGGGAACAGACCGCCTGCTCAGCCAGGCCCAGTGCGGTGCGCGACCACGGCAGTGGCGACAGCGTCGCCGAAAAGGCGAGCACCGCGTGTGCGCGCTGGTGTCGCATGGACAACAGGCGCGCTGGATCGAGGCAATTCAGCGTAATGCACAGGCTCTGTTGGCCGTCGTCTCTGGTCAGTTGCAGGCGGAAGTCGTCGCCCCAGAGTTCGGCCACGCGCAGGAACTGCAGGGTGTCAAAGTAGAATTCCATCAGTTCGCGGTGCCGTTGCAGGAACGACGGGTCCTGGGCCAACTCCTCGGATACGGCCCCCGTAAATTGCAGCAGCGCCTGCAGAAGCGGCTGTGGCGGGCTTTCGCAGGTGTGGAACTGCGGCTCTTGCCACGGGAGTTTCTGCAGCGCAAGAAACTGCTTGTTGACCCGTGACAGGCACTTTGCAACGTCACCACTGGCGCTACTTCTGGCCTGTAATACCGCCGCCTTGGCCAAGGTGGCGCTGTACATCCCGCGCGCCCTGCCCGGCAGGTTGTGGGCCTCGTCGAGCAATACCGTCCAGCGTTTGCCGTCGGCGTCCTGCTGGCCGCCCACCGTGGCCGTCAGGCTGTACACGTAGTGGAGGTCGGCAATGACGATATCCACCCAGGGCAGCAGGTCCAGGCCCAGTTCATAGGGACAGACTTCAAAGCGACGCGCGATGGACTCGACATCCTCGCGCTGCAACACACGCTGTTCAATCGCTGCGTACAGGGCCTCGGGCAGCTTGTCGTAGTAGCTGCGCGCGAACGGGCAGTCATCGCCATGGCAGGCGCGCCCCGGCGAGAAGCAGATCTTGTCCTTGGCGGTGAGGCTGAGAGCGGTGCCGCGAAAGCCACTGCTGGCGAAATCGGCGAGTGCCGTCTGCGCCGCGCGGCGCCCCACCGTTTTCGAGGTCAGGAAAATGATCGTATCGTGCTTGCCCGTGGCCAGGGCTTTCAGCGCCGGGAACAGAAACGCCGCGGTTTTGCCGATCCCGGTTGGGGCTTCCAGCAGCAGCTGCCCACCCTGATGCACGCATTTGTAGGCCAGTTCGGCTATCTCCCGCTGCCCGCGGCGAAATCCTCCATACGGAAATTCCAGCGCGAGAATACTGGCATCCCGTTGCTGCCGCGCGCGCGCGAGTGTCTGCAGCCAGTGACCAAATCGCGCCAGGGTGGCATCCAGAAAGCCAGCCAGCTCATCAGCGGGAACATGCTCGCTGCGGCTGAACTCCTCTTCCGTGTCGATGTTGAACCAGGTGACGCGCACCTCCAGCTCGGCGAGGCCGCTCTGTGCGGCGATGATGGCGGCATACAACCTGCCCTGCGCCATGTGCATCTGCGCGACCGGCTCCGGGATGCTGTCAGGTGCGGTGCGGCAGGTTTTGATCTCCTCCACCATGCCCTGTACCGGATCGTACCCGTCGGCCCGGCCGCGCAGCGTGAGTTGCAGGCCGGGCTCGATATGTTGGTACTCCACTGTGTACTCGCGACGGTAGCTGGCCGCGCGGCGAGCGTACACGCGCTGGTGGCCCGCCACCCCCTGAGCGCCGGTGGGGGCCGCCTTGAAGCGCTGGTCGATATCCCCGCTGCGGTGGCAAAAACGCACCAGGGCACCCACGGAAATACTCAATTCAGTCATCAGACCACCGAACCCATGCCACCTGTGCCGGGATATCACGGGCCTGAAAGTAGCGCAGCCAGCGCCTCTGCGTATCCTGCAGCGCGTCGCCCGGGCCTTTCACCTCGATCAGGCAGTACTCGCCTGCGCTGGCACCCAACGCGATGAGATCGGGAAAGCCGCGGCGGTTCTCGGCCGGATCGAACAGCATGCGCTCCCAGATCGCCAGCAGGTGAGCGGCCGGAATAACCCGGGCGCAGGCAGCGACCAGATCCTGGCTGATGTACCGCCAGTGGGTCCAGCGGCACTCGTAGTGCTGGTAGCGCTGATAGGCCTCCACCAGTGTTGTCGCCAGATCCTGCTCGCGCAATTGTTGTATACGCGCGGCGAGCGCGTGCTCGCGTCGTATTCGAAACGCGCTGTCGTACATATCGGCGGGAGCACTCTGGAAAGGGTTGTGGAAGACGCCGCGTACCGGTGCAAAAATCTGTTCCCAGAAGGCGAGTCCGAACAGGGTGTTCATCAGCGAGTTTTCTACATAGTGTACCGCTTCCCAGTGTGGCTGCAGACAGGCGGCTGCCTGCTGCTCCACCGAAGCGGAGCCCCGCGATATTGCCAGTGTCACTTCGTTGAACGCATCGCGCCGTCGCGGCGGGCGGCTGCCGTCGAGTTTGCGCATCACTCGGGGCAGGATGCGCTCGGCGGCCTCGCGCTCCGCCTCACACCAGGGACTGTCCAGGATCTCCTGACACAGCGCGCGTGCGCCAGCCCAGTCACCGGCGCCCTCCAGAATACGGGCGCGCCGCTCGCGGGCCGGATGGCGCAGGCTGCGGCCGTACAGTTGCAGCGCCATCTCCCGCTCGTCGATGCGCTCCAGATCCCTGGCCAGGTTGTTGCAGAGACGATGCCAGCGTTTTGCGCTGGAGGCAAAACGGATGTCAACGGGCAGTAGCTGTGCGGCCAGCGCGGGCAGCTGTGCCTGTTCGCCGGACTCCAGCAGGGCGTAATGCGTGTCGCTCAGCGTCGCGCAGGCCACATACTCCTCCAGCGCCTCGCGGCAGCTGAAGAGGCGATGCTCACGGTCCAGTGGGTAGGGGTAGTAGCGGGTCAGGCCGAGGTCCTGCAGCACGAAATCGGTCAGGCTCTGTCGCCGGTTGCCGAAAAACAGCAGCTGCAAATGCGCGGTGAGCTCAGTGCCATGTGGTGCCACGATGCGTTGAGGATCGATTACCTTGAGTGCGTGCAGTTGTGCCTCAGGGCCCAGCGCCAACTGTTCGATGGCATTTAACAGCGTCGGTTTATCAGGGAACTTCGGTTGCTCCGGGAAAAAAGTCTGCTGCAATTCGCTGCGCGTGAACAGCTTTCCCAGTTCCTCAGTTGATAACGCAGTGGCCTCCTCAATCATCTCGCTGGCCAGCAGTTCATCGACTATCGGCGCCGTAGCGCCGAGTTCTGAATACGCCAGTTTGCTCTCTCTAAACCACGGACCGGTGCGTGAGATCAGCCGAACATACAGGCACTGTGCGTTGAAACCCAGCTGCCGAAACGTCTGCAGCATGGCCCGTTCCGCACTGTTGAGGATATCCCCATACTGCGATTCCACGGTGTCGCACAGGCGCACATAATTGTCCCGGTAGTAAAAGGGGCTGAGCGCTGCGGTATCCGATTCTGTCATGTCGGGCTGTATGCTACGTGATCATTCCAGGCTTGTCAGATTCAGTGTAGAACAGCGGCCACTTTGCTGCGGCCTCTGTCCTGCGAGTTGTATCGGGCCAGTGAAATAGGGCATTCTGGCGCATCCGGGCGCGGTCCGCCCTGGCCTCCCCGGTCGCTGGCGCAGTACCCGGGCGACAGCATAAGGAGAACAGCAACACGTGAGCCCGACAGCGCAACCAGCATCGGAGATGACGCTCAGTCTGGCGCTGATCCCGATCCTCTTTCTGGTGGGGCTGCTGGCGTGCTCTGTGTACCTGTTCGGCGCCGATTCGTCCTATGGCGCCAACCAGGTCGCGCTGGTGCTGACGGCCTGTGTTGCGGCGCTGGTGGGTCGACGCGTTGGCATCTCGTGGTCGGAGGCGCAAAACGGCATCATCGACGGTATAGCGGTTGGGTTGGCGCCGATCCTGATCCTGCTGGCGGTGGGTATGCTTATCGGCAGCTGGATATTGTCTGGCACGGTGCCCGCCATGATCTACTACGGCGTCCAGGTGCTGAACCCCACTATTTTCTACGCCGCCAGCGCGGCGATCTGCGCGATTGTCGCACTGAGTATCGGCAGCTCCTGGACGGTCGCCGGGACGCTGGGCATTGGGCTGATGGGCATCGCTGCCAGTTTCGAGTTGTCTCCTGCCATCACTGCCGGGGCCATTGTGTCGGGCGCCTATTTCGGTGACAAATTGTCGCCCATGTCAGACACCACCAACCTGGCGTCTGCCGTGACGGGTGTCGATCTGTTCGATCACATCCGCCATATGCTGTGGACCACGCTGCCGAGTTTCGCACTGGCACTCATTATTTTTGCGTTTCTGGGCAGCGCCGATGTGCCGGCACCGCGTGAAATAGAGGAGTTGCAACTGGCGCTTGCCAACGAATTCAATATTGGCCTGCATTTGTTATTGCCCCTGTTGCTGATGCTCACGCTGGTCTACAAGCGGCTGCCAGCGTATCCCTCTATCATTGCCAGCGCGCTGTGCGGTGTCGTCTTCGCGCTGTTGTTCCAGCCCCGGGCCGTTATCGGGTTGGCCGGCGGTGATGCCGGCACGGGTGCCGGTTTTGCGTTGCTCAAGGGTGTGTGGATCAGCCTGTTCGACGGTTATTCCTCGAACAGCGATAACGCGTTTCTCAATGAGCTGCTCAGTAAAGGCGGCATGAGCAGTATGCTCAATACGGTGTGGTTGATTATCTGCGCGCTGGGCCTGGGCGGTGTGCTGGAGCGCACCGGGATTCTGGGCTATTTGCTGCGACTCGCGCTCAGGGGCGTCCGCTCAGCGGGTTCCCTGATTACCGTCACTGTGATGACGTGTCTGGGGACGAACATCCTGGCCGCGGACCAGTTCATTTCGGTGGCGCTGCCCGGGCGCATGTATATCGATCAGTACCGGCGTTTCGGGTTGTCGCGACTCAACCTGTCCCGCACCCTCGAAGACTCGGGGACGCTGACGTCCGCCCTGATCCCGTGGAATACCTGCGGCGCCTATATGTCTGCCACGCTCGGGGTGGCGACCTTCAGTTACGCCCCGTTCGCCTTTTTCAACCTGCTGTGTCCGCTGCTTGCGATTCTCTATGGCTATATCCACTTTGCGCTGAAGCCGCTGGAGTCGCAGTCGGATGCAACGCTTGCTGACGCATCATGAGTGAGCTGGAGTTGCAGTGGGATTTTCCGGGCCCACACATTTTGCGGACACGAGTTGAGCCCGCAGATATCGATGGCCTCAACCACACCAACAATGCGGTGTACGTGGACTGGTGCCAGCGCGCGGCCTGGGGGCACTCGGTGGCACTCGGCCTGGATCTGGAACGCTACCGGGCGCTAGACCGCGCGATGGCGATTACCTACAGTGAATATCACTATTTACAGGCCTCTCGCGAGGGCGACGAGGTGGCGGTGGCGACCTGGATCGTGGACTGGGACAGGAAATTGACGATGTCGCGTCGTTTCCAGGTGATCCGCCTCAGCGACGGTGTCACCCTGCTGCGCGCGGCGATGCGTTTCGCCTGTATTGAACTGAGCAGCGGGCGGCCCAGGCGACTGCCGCCGGAATTTATCCAAGGCTACGGGCCAGCTGTATTGCCGCCGCCGCCCTCTTCCTGACACCGCTGCCAAGTTGACAGTGCTGTAGCGCATTGCGATCTTGATGAGCCGGATCAATGCTGCATGGTGCCGGCTGGGCTACGCTTAGATAGAGAATTGTTGAATGTATGAATATGGGAGAGCAGAGAATGGCGACTAAACCCGCAACCCGCGCCGCAGAGAAAGCCAAACCCAAGGCGAAAGCCAAACCCAAAGCCAGACCCAAAGCGAAGGCGAAACCCAAGGCGAAACCCAAGGCCAGGTCTGCAGCCAAGGCGAAGCCAACAGCCGGGCCGCAAGCCAAAGCCAGTGTTCAGGTGGAGACAAAGCGCCTGTCTCCCTCCGGCAGTAGAGCGATGGAGCAGCCACTGATGAAAGCGCTGCGGGCCGAACACCGCCACATGGCGTCGGTGATGCAGTTGTTTGAAAACCAGCTCGATGCGATTGCCGGGGGTGAACTGGTCGATACCCACGTGGTGTACGAGATCATGCACTACATGGTGACCTGGCCCGATCGCTTCCACCACCCGCGGGAAGACCTGATCTACGCGCGCGTGGCCGAGGTCGATCCCGCTGCCGCCGACGATGTCGACACCCTGCAGCGCGACCACGACCACACCGCAAAACTCGGTCGGGACATGTTGCGGGATATAGAGCGCTGGCGCCTGGGCGAGGTGGCAGGTGCGGTGGTAGTGAAGAGCGGGCGCGCTTATGTCCAGCACATCTACGAGCATATGAATGTCGAGGAGAAGGTCGTCTTTCCCCTTATCGAGCGCACCCTTACGTTCCAGGACTGGCGTGAGCTGGCCGAGGATGACCAACTGGAAGCGGTTGCCAGCTCGGTGTTTGGCCCGCAGGTGCAGCGCGAATTCCGCAATATGACGCGCAAGCTGCGGCGCAGTTTGCGCCGCTCCGTGGAGCGCGGCACGATGATCGAGTGGATGGGCATAGAGGCGTTCATGGAGTCGCTGGAAGTGGTCTCAATCGCCGTGGAATCTGCGCGCGATACGACAGGCGACTCGCTGCGGGAGGCGGTGAAGGATTCGGTGCAGTATTTTCGTGACCAGCCGCTGTCTGCGCCGCTGCGCTGCCTTGCCAACAACACCCGTATTACGTTCCGTCTGCTGGGCGAGGTGGCGGGTATTTCCCGCGAGACGCTGGACGACTTGTCGCGGGTCAACCAGGAGCGGAAAGACCGGATTCGCCTGATGGATCGGAATTCGCCTCCCCGCTGACATCGGTATCGCGGAACTGCAGGCTGGCCAGTCGCGCGTACAGCGGACAGTCGCGCAGCAATTGTTGATGGGTGCCGGTGGCGATCAGCCGCCCGCCCTCAAGCACGGCGATTTTGTCCGCATGCAGAATGGTGGACAGCCGATGCGCGATAATTACCGTGGTGCGATTGTGCATCAGCTCTTGCAGCGCCAGCTGCACCTGGTGCTCGCTCTCGGTATCCAGCGCGCTGGTGGCCTCGTCCAGCAGCAGGATTTTCGGGTCGTTGAGAATCGCCCGTGCCAGCGCGATACGCTGGCGCTGGCCACCGGATAAGCGCACACCCATCTCCCCCAGGTGGCTGCTGTAACCTTCGGGCAGTGCCGAAATAAACTCATGCGCGTGCGCTGCGCGGGCGGCGGCGATTACCTCCTCGTCGGTGGCATCGAGTTTGCCGTAGGCGATGTTGTAGCGTACATCACCGGTGAACAGCGCCGGTTGTTGCGGAACCAGTGCGATATGCTCGCGCATCTGCTGCAAATCCATCTCGCGAACATCAATGCCGTCCAGCAGCAGCCTCCCCTGCTGCGGATCATAGAAACGCAGCAGCAATTCGAACACCGTCGACTTGCCGGCCCCCGATGGGCCTACCAGTGCCAGGCTCTTGCCGGCCTCGATATCCAGCGAGAATTCCTGCAGTGCGGGCTGGGTAGGCCGGGTCGGGTAGCAAAAAGAAATCGTGTCCATTCGCAGCTGCGGCTGCTCACTCGGCGGTGTGGTAACGGGGGTGTCCGGGGCCTCAATCAGGCTCTGCGTATTGATCAGTTCCACCAGCCGTTCGGCGGCACCTGCCGCGCGCTGCAAATCACCCCAGACCTCGGAAATGGTGGCCACGCCGCTGCCCACCATAATGGCATAGAACACAAACGCGCCCAGCTCGCCGCCGCTCATACGGCCGCTGAGCACATCCTGTCCGCCCTCCCACAGCATGCCGGACATGCCCACAAACAACAGCATGATGGCACCGCAGATCAGCATGGAGCGCTGCCAGATACGGCGGCGTGCAATCTCGAATGCGCGCTCTACCTCGCGGTTGAACGCGTCCGCTTCGAACTGCTCGCGGGTATAACTCTGCACCACGCGGATATTCTGGATCACCTCGCCGGCGTAGCTGCCGACACTGGCGATACTGTCCTGGCTCTGGTTGGACAATTTGCGCACGCGCCTGCCGAACACCAGGATCGGCAATAACACCAGCGGCACGCCGACGGCGATAATCAGGCTCAACTTCAGGTTGGTGATAAACATCAGCACCAGCGCCCCGACGGTGGTCAGGCTGCTGCGCAGCGCCATACTGAACGACGAGCCGATGATGGTCTGCAACAGCGTGGTGTCGGTAGTGAGGCGCGACATGATCTCGCCGCTGCGATTGAGTTCAAAAAAGCCGGGGTGCAGCCGCACGATATTGTCGAACACCTGTTTGCGGATATCGGCGCTGACGCGCTCACCCAGCCAGGACACGAGGTAGAAGCGGATGAACGTGCCAAAGGCCATCGCCGCCGCGATGGCGACCAGCAGCATGATGGCATTGCGAAGATCGTCGCTGGTGCCGCCGCCGAAGCCCTGGTCAATCAGTACCTGCAGGCCGCGGCCCAGGGATAGCGTGGCAGCGGCGGTAAATAGCAGCGCGACACTGGCGCCGACCAGCCGCAGTTTGTAGTTCTGCAGCAGGCGCAGCACCGGCATCAGTGCCGGCAGGCCCTTTTTGGCTCGGGATGACATCAGCGCTGCGTGTATGGGTGCGAGGAGAAGGGATCGGCGGCGTGGCTAGCGCGCGGTGGCACAACAGATTTGACTACAGTGGAGTTCATGCTTGGGTTCCGTGGCGGAGCGATAACTTCGTGCTAGTGTAATGGCTTGCAGAGGTGAATGATATTCAACAGGTCGTGCTGGCGGGGATGCAACATGGGTGAGAGATTCAAGGATAAAGTCGTGCTGGTAACCGGGGGCAGTCGCGGGCTCGGACGTGCCATATCACTGGGGTTTGCCCGCGAGGGCGCGAAGGTGGTGGTGGCGAGTCGCAAACTCGCGAGTTGTGAGCAGGTGGTGGCACTGATTGAGGCAGAGGGCGGTGCCGCATTGGCACACGCTGCCCATATGGGTGACATGGCCGCCCTGGATGCACTGATCGAGGCGAGTTACGCGCATTTCGGTCGCGTCGATATCCTGGTCAACAATGCCGGCACCAATGTCGCCTTCGGCCCGTTGTCGGACATCGCGACCAGCGCCTTCGACAAAATGGTGGACGTAAACCTGAAGGGACCCTGGTACCTGGCGTCGCGGTTGGCACCGCGCATGGGCGAGCACGGCGGTGGCTGTGTGATCAATGTCATCTCCGTGGCGGCGCTGGCGACGCCGGCCTACTCCGGCATCTACGCGGCGACCAAGGCCGCACTGCAGGCCCTCACGGAGGTGATGGCACAGGAATGGGCAGCATGGAATATTCGCGTCAACGCGCTGGCGCCCGGTAGTTACCACTCGGATCTGACCGACAGTGCGATCGAAACCATCCCCGGTTACGGCGACGGCATGGTCGCGGCGGCATTGATACCGCGCATAGCTGACACCGAGGAAATTCTCAACCCGGTGTTCTACCTGGCGTCCGAAGGCTACACCACGGGCATCACGCTGGTCGCGGATGGCGGGTTGATGGCCAAGCGCTAGAAATAATGGGCAAATGAAATAATGGGGACGGAGGGATTATTTTTCAGTCGCCGCTACACCCGGCGGAAAACGTTTCCGCGGAAACGCCGGTAGCAGCGAAGCGTGCCGATGCATTAGAACGTATTGCCGATACATTCCTGATACACAGCGACAGCGCGGCCACAATCAAAGGCGGCGATCGCTGCACGCTTCACCTCCATACCGACATCTCCACGCTAAGCGCAGACGGTGATGGCGCCGAATCGGAACTGGCAAACGGCGGACACGTTTGTGCTGAAACGTCCCGCCGACTGGCCTGTGATTGTGGTGTTGTGCATCGGCTGGTGCATGAGGGAGGTTACGGTCTCACCATTGAATCGAATGAACCCGTATTCACCGCGCCAAACGGCAAACGGGTACCGCAAGGCCCGGATATGCGTTTCAGCGGAAACGTTTTTGCGCTTACCACTGCCAACCAGCGGGAAGAGATCGATATCGATGCGGCGACGCTGGTTCCGTTGTGGCACGGGGACAAAATGGATGATGGGATGGCGGTGGATGGGTTGATTCGGCGGGAGTAGGCGAAGGTAAGGAAAAGGGGACGGAGGGATTTTTTTCCAGTCACCGCTGCTTCTCGTTTCCGGGGCCTCCCTCTACCCTGCTGGCCAAGCGCTAGGTCTGGTCGGGGGGTGGTGAACGCTGCAGCAGTCGCCCGAAGTAGACGCCCACTTCAAACAGCAGCCACATCGGGATCGCCAGCAGCGACTGGGAGATTATATCCGGCGGCGTCAGCAGCATGCCGATCACGAAACACCCCAGGATGATGTAGGGCCGTTTTTTTGCCAGCGCATCGGCCGTGGTGATGCCGGACCAGATCAGCAGCACCGCCGCAATCGGGATTTCAAATGCCAGCCCGAACGCAAAGAACAGTTTGAGCACAAAATCCAGATAGCTGTTGATGTCCGTCATGATGGTGATATCGGCCGGCGCGACGCTGGTGAAGAACGCGAAGATCAACGGGAACACGACAAAGTACGCGAACGCGGCCCCGGCGTAGAACAGCAGGACGCTGGATGCCAGCAGCGGCACCGCCAGGCGTTTCTCGTGGCGGTACATGCCGGGCGCAATAAAACTCCAGGCCTGGTACAGCACGTACGGCATTGCCAGGAATACAGCGGCGACCAGGGTCAGCTTGAACGGCGTAAAGAACGGTGAGGCGACCTCGGTGGCAATCATGCTGGCGCCGGGCGGTAGCAGCGCCCGCAGCGGCTCGGAGACGTAAGCGTAAATCTCGTTGGAGAACGGGAACAGGCAGATGAAAAAGATCAGCACCGCCAGCAGGGCGCGCAGCAGTTTATCGCGCAGTTCAGTCAGGTGTGCGATCAGCGGCTGTGGCTGATCGGTGGATTCTGGCTCGTTCATTCAGCCT
>CAXBLZ010000021.1:0-45037 GCA_963976735.1 uncultured Halioglobus sp. | reverse complement strand
CATGGTGGTGTCATTGTAGGAGTCACCGGCGGCGAGCACCCTGTAGTTGAGGCTGTGCAACGCCTTCACCGAGGCCCGTTTGGGATCCTCCTGACGCAACTTGTAATCCACTACCCTGCCGGCGTCGTCAGTGATCAGGCGGTGGCAAAACAGCGTCGGCCAGTGCAACTGGCGCATCAGCGGTTGCGAGAACTCATAGAAGGTATCGGACAGGATAATCACCTGGAAGCGCTCGCGCAGCCAATCGACGAAGTCGATGGCACCCGGAAGCGGCGCCAGTGTCGCAATCACTTCCTGAATGTCATTGATGGTCAAGCCGTGCTGGTCCAGCAGTGCCAGCCGCTGTTTCATCAGCACGTTGTAGTCGGGAATATCCCGCGTGGTGGCGCGCAGTTCCTCGATGCCGGTGCGTTCGGCGAAGGCGATCCAGATTTCCGGGACAAGCACCCCTTCCAGGTCCAGGCAGGCGAGTTCCACGTGTCATTCTCCTTTGGGGGGATGCGTTGGCTTACTTGCGCGACAGTCTAAACACTGGGGTATAGGAGACACAAGTCCCAGCGACATTTTGCGGCGACCAGGCTTCAGTAAACAGGCAGTTCAAGGTGGGAAAACAGGTCCGACAATTCTGCCTTGTTGTGGCAGCCAAAGGCGTCGGTCACCACATCGCGCGACAGATGCGGCGCGAAATCTTCGATAAAATCGTACATGTAACCGCGCAAAAAGGTATCCCTTCGACATCCGATCTGGGTGATGCTGCTGGCAAACAGGTGGCTGGCATCGAGCGCGACCAGATCGCTATCAATGACTTCATCGTAGGCCATTGCAGCGATGATACCAATACCGAGCCCGAGCCTCACATACGTCTTGATGACGTCAGCATCCGTCGCGGTGAACACCACTCTGGGGGCGAGGCCCTTGGCCAGAAACGCATCATCGAGCTTGGAGCGACCGGTAAAACCGAACAGATAGGTCACAATTGGCTGCGCCGCGACGTCCTCCAGTGTCAGCTCGGAAACCTGCGCCAGAGGATGATCCCTGGGCACCAGAATACAGCGGTTCCAGCGATAACACGGCATCATTATCAGGTTGGAAAACAACTCCAGCGCTTCTGTCGCGATCGCAAAATCCACAGTGCCGTCAGACGCCATCTCGGAAATCTGCACAGGTGTCCCCTGATGCATATGCAAAGACACTTCCGGGTAATGCTCGATAAACGACTTGATCGTGCCCGGCAGCGCGTACCGGGCCTGTGTATGTGTGGTGGCAATCGAGAGGCTGCCTTTCTTTTCGTCAGCGTACTCCTCAGCGACCTGGCGAATACTCTTGACCTTGAACAGGACTTCCTCCGCCGCGCGGATGATATCCGCGCCCGCTGGTGTGACATGGGTAAGGTGCTTGCCGCTGCGCGCGAAAATTTCGACGCCCAGTTCATCCTCCAGCAATCGAATCTGCTTGCTTATCCCCGGTTGCGAGGTGTAGAGGCTTTGTGCGGTCGCTGAAACATTGAGATCGTGGTGCGCCACCTCCCAGATATACCGCAACTGTTGAAGCTTCATTCCAACCTCCAAGTGATCCGGGACAACCCGTCAACTACGCGCGCCCCTTCGATATGCAGAATAGCCATTAAAATGAACGTTTGCCAAACAAATAGGAAATATAGATGCTGGTGACTGGCGTCAGGGGTTTGCCACACCATGGGGCACATGCCCGGTGGCAACATGCGCACTGGCAGATACACAGTGTGTTTGCTGATCGTCAAAAAAGACGTCCGCCTGATAGGCTTTGAGGAATTCCGTTTTATTCAATCCACCGAGGAAAATGGATTCATCAATACGAATGTTCCATGCGCGCAGCGTTCGGATGACACGCTCGTGAGCGGGAGCCGATCGGGCAGTCACGAGTGCAGTTCTGATAGGCGCCTCGGTAGGGGGAAACGCCTGTTGCAAATGGTGCAGGGCTGACAGGAACGGTTTGAAGGGGCCGCCAGCCAGCGGCTGCCGCGCCGCCGCCTTCTCGCTGGCGGTGAACGCTTCCAGGCCATCGCGTTTGTAGACTTGCTCTGCTTCGTCAGAAAACACGACTGCATCGCCATCAAACGCAAATCGCAACTGTTCGCTGTCGGTTGCGCCACCTCTGCGGGATACCAGCGTGGCAGCGGCGACGCCACAGTCCAGTGCATGGCGCACATCCTGAGCCTCGTTGGAAAGAAACAACTTGCAGCCAAACGCATTGATATAGCGCCAGGGGCTTGCGCCGCCACAGAAGGCCGCACGAGTGATATCCAATTCATAATGCTGGATGGAATTGAACACCCGCAGCCCGGTATCAGCGCTATTGCGGGACAATAAAACCACTTGAACCTGTGCATCCTCTGCGAGACTGTCATTCAGGCGCAGCAGCTTTTTCACCAGCGGGAAAGCCTCGCCGGGGTCCAGCGGCTCGTCTTCGCGATCAACCTGGTACTGGGAGTAAGCCTGCAGGCCTTCTTTTTCGTAGACCTCATGACTTTCATCAAGATTGAACAACGCGCGGGAGGAGATCGCGATAACCAGCTTGTCATTCGGAGGATTCTGCATCCTGCTAGCATACTCACATGAGCGGGTATCCACCAGTACTCTCGCGCTCCATTGCCGTCACCGGCCACTGAGGTCCTGTGGTGGGGCAGTGTCAAAATACTCTCGCGTTATCCTGAACACCAGGGGGCCCAACAGCAGTAGCGCGATAAGATTCGGCAGCGCCATAAATGCGTTGAGGGTATCGGCAATCAGCCACACAGTGTCGAGGTGAAAGACCGTGCCCACGGGCACTGCCAACACCCATGCAATTCGAAACGGCATCACCGCCCGGGTGCCGAACAGGAACACCATGCAGCGCTCGCCGTAGAACGACCAGCCGATCATGGTAGTAAAAGCGAACAGGCACAGGCCGGCCACAACGATATATTCTCCCCCAAGCAATGCACTGGAAAACGCGCTTGTGGTCAGGCTGGCGCCGCTGACGCCACTGGGCCATACATCGGTGATGACAATGACAAGACCTGTCATCGTGCAGATGACCAGCGTATCAATGAAAGTACCGAGCATTGCTATCATGCCCTGCTGGACGGGCTGGTTGGTGCGCGCGGCGGCGTGGGCTATCGGTGCACTGCCGAGGCCGGCTTCATTGGAAAAAATTCCCCGCGCAACACCAAATCGCAATGCTGCCCAGACCGTGGCACCGGCAAAGCCACCGGTGGCCGCTGTCGGTGTGAAAGCGCTGATGACAATGGTCTCAATAGCCGCGGGAATATGCGTTGCATTGAGACCGATAATAATCAGTGCCGCTAACGCATACCCCAGGGCCATGAATGGTACCAGCCAGCTCGCAACCACGGCGATGCGCCGCACCCCGCCCAGCACCACAGCACCTACCAGCACCATCAGCACCAAACCGGTTACCAGAGGTGGTACCGAAAACGTATCCTGCAGCACCTGTGACACTGAATTCGACTGCACGGTATTGGCAATACCAAACCCGGCGAGACTGCCAAAGATCGCAAATGCAACGCCCAGCCAGTGCCAGCGCTTGTGCAGTCCATTCTTGATGTAGTACATCGGGCCGCCACTGTAATTGCCGTTAGCATCCTGCTCGCGGAAGCGCACAGCCAGCACTGCCTCGGCGTACTTCGTGGCCATGCCGAATAGAGCCGTCATCCACATCCAGAACAGCGCACCGGGACCACCGAGCGCGATCGCCGTCGCCACGCCAGCGATATTCCCGGTGCCGACCGTGGCGGACAGCGCGGTCATCAGTGCACCGAAGGGAGAGATATCGCCATCTGCAGTACTCTTGCGCGCATGCATCAGCAGGCGCAACGCTGCGGGTATTTTGAGAATCGGCATACCGCGCAGACCCGTGGTCAGGAAGACCCCGGTCCCGAGCAGGAGGACCAGCATCACCGGACCCCAGACCCATTCATTTACCGTGGTAATCAATGCTGTCATGGGATACCCCGGCCAATAAACTGTGAGGGATTAAGCACTGGCCATCATCGTTCGATTGAATCCACTGCGCTGAGGAAATACACCGAAAATACCACCGGTATGGACAAACACAATGTCGCGGCAGCCTTCGAAGCGCCCACCCGCTATTTCCGCCAGCATACCGGCGAACGCTTTGCCGGTATAAACAGGATCCAGCACCAGGCCTTCAAGTCGACTCAATTGCGCAATGAGGTCGAACACCTCCTGCGATGCAATCGCATAACCCTGTCCAACATAGCCGTCCAGCACACGGGGCTCTAAGGCCACTGCCGGGGTGTCGGGGTAGAGGCGTTTCCAGTCGGCCGCATCGCTGGCCACTTTATCGATGAAGTACTGCGCGTTGTCGCAGACATTGACGCCCCACACAGTGGCGGGTAGTTCATGCAGGGCGACACCGAGCGTCAGCCCCGTCTGGGTACCACCGGAACCGGTCGCCGTGACGATATGGGCCTGCTCAATTTCAGCATCGCTGAAGTCCCGGGCCAATTCTTCACAGGCGGCAATGTAGCCCCAGGCACCCGTGCCATCGCTGCCTCCGGTGGGCACAACCATGGCCTTGCGCCCCTGGGCAGCATAGTGCTCCTGCCACTGCCGGAACAGGGTATCTATCTCCCGAACAAAGTACCCTGAGGGGTAACAGTTGACTGCTGCTCCCGCCAGGTGATCCAACAGGAAATTACCTTCGTGTTCAGCGGGTTCGTCGCCGCGCAGCAGCAGGTGTACGCGCAATCCCAGTTGCGCGCCTGCCAGCGCGGTGGCTCGGCAGTGATTGCTCTGCACGCCGCCGCAGGTAAGCAGGGTGTCACAGCCGTTATCGATGGCGTGGGGGATGATAAATTCCAGCTTGCGCACCTTGTTGCCGCTCAGTGTGCAACCAGTCAGGTCATCGCGTTTGACCCACAGACGATGGCCGCACCCCCATTCCCGGGATGCGCGCTCAAGGTACTGTAACGGAGTTGGCGTTTGCGCCAGCCGGATTCTGCGGGGGTAGACCAGCGCCATTCTCAGGCGATGGACTTCAGCGTGCCCTTGGGGAGTATGGCGTGCAAGTGAACCCGCTGAAACTTCATCTCGACATTATTGGCCACATTCAGCACCATATAATTATCGTCCAGGCTTGTCACCTTGCCGAGAATGCCGGAACTGGTCACCACCTCATCACCTTTGCTCAATTGCCCCACCATTGCCGCGTGTTCCTTCTGGCGCTTGCGTTGAGGGCGTATTGCAATAAAGTAAAAAAGGACAAACAGCCCGACCAGAAACAGTATCTGGAACATATCTCCGCCGGCTGGTGGCGCTCCGGCTTCCTGGGCGTGGGCACTGGCTATAAACAGACTCATCAATACACTCTCTCGTGCGTGGGCTCTGGTAAGAGCGTGGAAAACGCCGCTTAATTTACAGGGTTTCCCTGCATCCCGCAATTGACAGGCGTTACCAGTAGCGGCTCAAGTTGAATTTTGCTCAGACGGTTATGTCGAAATCATACTCCATGATCTGAGGCGCATGGTCGGAAAAACGCTCCTGCGTATAGATTGACGCAGCTTTGACCTTGTCGACCAGTTTGGGGGTGATGACCTGGTAATCCAGGCGCCACCCCACATTGTTGGCCCTGGCCTGCCCCCGATTCGACCACCAGGTGTACTGGTCCGCCTCATCGTTGACAAGGCGGAAAGAATCCACGTACCCCACCTCGTCATAGAGCACGTCGAGCCAGGCTCTCTCTTCGGGCAGGAAGCCGGAATTCTTGCGGTTGGCGCGCCAGTTTTTCAGGTCGATTTCTTTATGGCAGATATTCCAGTCCGCACAAAGTATCACCTCCCTCCGGGCACGGCGCAGCTTTTTCAGATGATTCAGGAACTCATCCATGAACTTGAATTTCTTCTCCAGCGCCGCTTCACTGCTGGACCCTGATGGCATATACAAAGACACGACACTGAGGCCATTGAAATCAGCCTGTATATACCTCCCTTCAGAATCTGCAGGATCCCAGCCGAGGCTCGTGATCACGCGCTGCGGAGCCTGCTTGCAATACATCGCGGTACCGCTGTAGCCTTTCTTTACAGCGTCGTTGTAAAAGCAGTGGTAGCCGTCTGGCGTAAACACAGGGTCGGACAACTGCGCGACCTGGGCCTTGGTTTCCTGAATGCACACGACATCCGCCTGCTGTGTGGCCAGCCAGTCGAAAAAGCCTTTCGAGGCAGCCGACCGGATACCATTTGTATTGCAGGTGATTATTTTCGCCATGACTGGTTTCCTGTGCTCTGAGAAACGCCGCAGTGTAACGGAAGCCGGGTATGGCGAACAATTCCTGCCAAAAAAGTTGTCTGCCGATTACGTGACAGTGGCCGGTTTGTGTCTACACTAATAACAATCTAAAACCACATTTCGCACAGGGGGTTATTGCGTGACTAGATCTGTCGCCGAAACCAACCAGGCCATCGCATACCGATTGTCCAATAACCTCCCTCGATTACTCCGCGAATTCTCTCGCGATTTTGAACGCCGAATCTGGGAGGGCATGGTCAAACGGGGTTACCCGGATATTCGCCCGTCGCACAGTGCGGTATTTGCCAACCTTGGCATGGGCGCCGTGCGCGTCACAGAACTGGCGGAGCGCGCCCGGGTGACGCAGCAGGCGGTGGGCAAAATGCTCAAGGAACTGGAGCGCACCGGCTATGTGGCACGCGATATCGACGGCGGTGACAAACGCGCGAAGGAAATCCGCCTCACCGGGCGCGGCGTGGCACTGGCAGCGGACAGCCTCGCTGTGGTCGACGAGGTGCGCGCTTATTACGCGCTAAAAATTGGCGCTGAGCCGCTTGATCTGCTGGAAGCCAGCCTGCGTGATGCGGTGAAAAAACTTCAGCTGGACTACCTGCCGGAATCCTGGGTTGACCCGGCGCAGCAGGAGGCAGAAACGGCGCCTAGAAATCCATAAAATCAGGCGTGTTGAAGGTCCAGCTTTTGATCTCTTCACGCCGCGTAATTCGCCAGCCCTTGTCGGTTCTGCGGTACTCGTCCAGATACCACAGCCCCAGGAAAAACGTCTGGCTCTTGCCGTCCGGCAGGGCCATCTCCATCGGGTTAAAACACATGACCCGCCCCGTCGCCGTGTCCCCATTGAGTTGTACCTGTATATTGGCATTGAGGTGCTGGCTGTGGGGAAATAACTCACTGGTCAACGACGCTTTGAGAAATGTCAGGGTTTCCTCAAGATCGCCGACACTGCCGCCAAATGCACTGTAGTCGATATGGACGTCGGCGGTGAATATCTCGTCGCGCAAGCGGTCGATCTCCTTGCTGTCGATGAGGTGAGAGTAAAGGAAGACCAAATCCTGAATTTCAAATCGGTCAGAGAGTTCCTGTTGTGAAAGCATGGTAATTCCTCGTATTAAAAAACCAGCGGGAGTGCGATGTGACGCTCGTACATTCTGTCTCGGTGTGCTTCCAGGCGCGGTGTCAAGCACGCCAGCGTATCCTCGTCAGCGGATTCATACGTCGCGCGCATGTAATCGGGCATAGGGTTGAGGGCGTGTGGCAGCGGTTTGATCAGCCCGGCGATGTTGGCCCAGTAAAAATCAGCGGCGGTCACCGCCTGACCCACCAGGTAGTCACTGCCCCGCTCCTGCTGACGCGCCAGCCGCGCATCCAGTTCTGCACTGATTGCCTGCAATCGATGCGTGGCAGCAGCGTAGGCCTGCTCGGTCCAACCGTACTTGTGGCCCAGGCGCAGCACCATTTCGGGGGGTTGTTCCAGCATCATCATGGGTGCCAATAGTTGTAAACGACGATGCCAACCGAAGCCATCGACGCCGACGATTAGAGCCGATAACCCAAGCACATCGACGCGCTCTGCGCAGTCCTCCGGCACCAGAGGTTTCTGGGGGCAGACCCTCTCCGCCAGCATCAGCAGGTCCAGCCAGTGACAGGCGGGTGGCAAATCATTAAACACAGCAACCGGGGCAGAGGTCTGTCCGGTCCAGCGTCGCAACGCTTCATTCTCCCCCGCCCCTTCCTGGTAGACCGGTGTGTAATCGATACCTTTATAGGCAAGGATGGACTTGGCCGCTTCGCCCCAGGGACCCGGCACACCGGCAGTTAATACCAGGCGAAAGCCGGGCGCGTTGATGGCCTCTTCTACAGGAATATACTTCATGGCGTTGTTTTACCGATCCAGTTTAAACACTCTAATGGCGTTCTCTCGCAGAAACTTCGGCCACACTTCATCGCGCAACGGCACATCCGGCATCTCTTTGAAGATACGATCCAGCGACAGCCCCATCGGGAAATACCCCGCATACATTACCTGTCCGGAACCGCGCGTATTGGCAAATTCGATAATATCTGGCGGATAGTGCTTGGGGGCAAACGCACTGGTCATGTAATGCAGGTTGGGATACTTGAGCATCAATTTCCACGCCATCTCCGTCCAGGGTTCACAACCGTGCCTCGTGACAACTTTCAATTCCGGGAAAAACCACAGCACCTCATCCAATAACTCCACTTTCTGCGGCCCGGAGGGCACCCGTGGCCCCGGCACGCCCATACAGGGACAAAACGGGATGTCGAGTTCAACCAGCTTGGCGTAGATGGGATACCATTTTTTGTCGTTGACCGGCACCGGGGGGCACACCATGGCGGGGGCCGCCGTCACTGCCTTGATATCGAATTCCTCGTGCATGGTGACGATTTTGCGCACCTCGTCCATGCCCCTGTTGGGATTTGCCTCATACGAGGCAAAGAAGCGGTCTGGATGGGCGCGCAGCGCCTGCTCGGCCAGGTCACTGAAACCCAGCCCGATCATCGCGCGCTCGATCCCGTGTTTGTCCATCTGCGCCAGCGTATAGGCAATGTAGTCCTGCTGTTTACCGGTATCGGGTATGTCCTTGAACATATACTGTGCAGGCATGCTGAACATGTCATGGCTCTCTCGATCCATCAGCAGGGGCTTGATCCAGTCATAGAAATTGCTGTTATCCTCACCAGGTATGGCAAGCATCAGGTCGATAACGCCGATATCGGTAGGCATTGGCATGGTGCATGGTCCCTCTGTTTGCGGCGTTCACTGCGCGCGTGATGACTTTATTTATAACTTTAACTATAAATCATAATCTATTGTTTTTTATAGCTTATTATACCTGCATAGGCGAGCTATCCTCGGCGTCGTGGCGCTGCTGTCGCAAACGCTTGGGCAGCGTTGAATCGATCGACTGATAGCGGTAACAGCCCTGCTCGTCGACCTGTCGCGATATTTGTCCTCGCTGGTACAGGTAGTTCAGGTGCGCAATACACTCCCCCAGCGCCAGGCTACGATTGTGTCCTGTCAGCGGGCGCTTGAACAACACGGGCAACAGTTCCATCGCCGAGCAGGCTGTATCGAGACAGGCCTCCTCCAGCGCCAGCAGGTGCTCCTCGTGGTGTTCGATCAGGTAACGCAACCTTTCATGCAGACCATAAAACGGGGTGTTGTGGGCTGGCAGAACCAGTGCGTCGGGTGGCAACACGTCCAAAAAGCGCTCGTGCGAGTTCAGCCATTCCCGCAGTGGGTTGCCCTCAGGCTCGGCGCCGGTGACGCTGATGTTGGAGGTGATCCTGGGAATGACCTGATCTCCGGAGATCAGTATATTCAATGCGCTGGAGTACAGGCAGGCGTGCTCGGGAGAATGCCCCCGGCCCACTACGACCTGCCAGCGATTGCCATTGATCGTCAGGAAAGCGCCGTCTACCAAACGGCGATAGGCAGTAGGCATGGGCGTGATGATACTGCCGTAACCGCCAAACTCGCCGCGCGCATCCTCGATTTCCTGCTGTGTATAACCGGAGCGGAGCATGTGCTGCGCGGTCGTCCAGCTGTAGTGCTGCGGCAGGGTCCGGCTGAAAGAGAGGCCGGTGAAATACTCGGCTTCAGTAATGTAATACGGAACCTTCCAGCGCTCGCACAACCACCCCGCCATACCGGTGTGGTCGGGGTGGTGGTGCGTGGATACCACCGCCTTCACCGGCTTGCCATTCAAACACTGCTCGAACACGGTTTCCCACAGTTCCTGCGTGCGCCCTAACGCTATCCCGGTATCGACAATCCACCAGCCGTCGGTTTCCTCCAGCAGGTACAGGTTAATATGATCGAGTTCCATCGGTAGAGGCATTCGCAGCCAGAAAACCCCGGGCACTATTTCCCGCAGTTGCCCTGCCTGCGGCACATCTTCAAACAGGTATTGCAGCATGCCGGGGGCTACAGCCCCAGTTCCTGAATGAGCGCGATAACATCATCGTGGTGCGATTTGGTTTTTACCTTGTCCATAACGTGCTTCAAGCGCCCGTCCTTGCCTATGATAAAGGTCGTGCGCAGGACGCCCATAAATTCGCGGCCCATGAATTTCTTCAGATCCCAACAGCCATACTTCTCGGTGACGGCGTGGTCTTCATCGGACAGCAGCGTAAAATTGAGATCCTGCTTTTCGATGAAACGCCCCAGACGGGCGACGGGATCGGGACTGACACCAAGCACCACAGTATCGAGCTTGGCGAAGGCTTTTTTACTGTCGCGAATACCACAGGCCTGGACAGTACAGCCGGGCGTCATCGCCTTGGGGTAAAAATACAGTACGACATTTTTTTCGCCCTTGAACTGTTTGAGACTGACCTTTTTGCCGTCCTGATCAAGCAGCGTAAAGGCCGGTGCCATTACGCCAATTTTCGGAAATGCCATGCGTTTCTACTCCGTGTTTGTCAAATTGTTAGCGTCGCGGGCGATGTTCTATTGCCGACACACGCACGGGATAGTGTCCCGTGGCGGCGTCCGCAAAATATTCCCTCAGCGTCTGCGTTACCACCGGGAAGGCAATATTGTCCCAGGGCACAGTGCTCTCGTCATAGAGGCCGGTTTCCAGACTCTCCGGGCCAGCAGCGTGCTCCCCGTCATCGAGATCGCAGCGATAGAACATGTAAATCTGGCTGATATACGGCACGTCGAACACGCGATACAGATCGATATTACTGACCCTCGCCCGGGCTTCCTCCCAGGTCTCCCGCGCCGCTCCCTGCACGGATGTCTCACCGTTCTCCATGAAGCCTGCTGGCAGCGTCCAGTAATTCTTGCGTGGCTCGATGGCGCGCTTACACAGCAGTACCCGGCCGTCGTAGACCGGCACACAGCCGACAATAACGCGCGGATTGGTGTAGTGAATCAACTCACAGCTACTGCAGACAAATCGCTCGCGATCATCGCCGGCGGGGATACGGAGGACAACGGAGTTGCCACAATGGGTACAGAACTTCATGGATGACGAACTCTTAAGCTTAAACCCGCTTAGTATAAAGGCTTAACAGCGCAATAGAACACCCCGACCGCCCCGGAATCAATCGCTGCGAAAACAGAACTAGTGCAGTTCCCGGTAGCGACCGCAATAGAACAGCAATGGCTCACCGGTGGGGCGCTGCTGCATATCGAGCACCTTGCCCACAATAATCAGATGGTCACCCCCATCGTGTGTGGCGTGCAACTTACACTCAAATGTTGCCAGCGCGTGGCGAATAATCGGCGCACCGTACTTGCCCAAACGGTAGTGGGTCGGGTCCAGATCGTGCTGCCCCTTTTTCGCATACTGGTTGGAATGGGCCTGTTGCTCACTGCTGAGAATATTGATCGCAAAATGGCGCGGCGTGGAAAATGCGTTGTAAACATCTGAGTTATTCTGCAGTGACCACAGCACCAGTGGCGGATCCAGCGAGACGGATGAGAAGGAATTGGCAGTCATTCCCACTGCCTTCTTCTTATCTGTTAACGTCGTGATCACGCAAACCCCCGTTGCGAAACGTCCCAGGGCATCTCTCAATTCCCGACCCTCTAAACTCATCAACCTCTCCCCTTTAGCTCATATCGTTGTTATCTAACGGACTGTGTATTTCATGTGGCACGACGCCACGCATTGGACCCCAGACTATTGGCGCAGTACATCCCCTATTCAGGCTATTCGGCCCTGTCTTCTTGCCAGCGCGCGGCACGCTCGCGATCGCTCTGCCGGGCGCTAACCCAGTGCTGGCCCTCGCCGCAGTGCTCTTTCTTCCAGAATGGCGCCCGGGTTTTCAGGTAGTCCATAATGAATTCACAGGCACTGAAAGCAGCTTCACGATGAGTTGACGCCACACCGACCCAAACAATCTGGTCGCCGGGCAACAGCGCGCCGACACGGTGCACAACGGAAGCTGCCAGCAGCGGCCAGCGCGCGGCTGCCTGCACAACAATCGCCTCTATGCTCGCCTCTGTCATACCGGGATAGTGCTCAAGCTCCAGTACGTCCACGGCCCGATTCTCGTTGCCGCGGCGAACATAGCCGGTAAAGGTCGCTATTGCCCCCTCCCCGGCCGAGCCCGACAAAAGCGCATCCTGCAATCGCGCGATGTCGAAATCCCGCTCTTGCACTTCCACCGCGATACGAGGCTGCTGGGCGTGGCCGGTGGTCACATCAACCGCCTGTAACCGGCGGAAAAAATGCCACCTCATCACCATCAGACAAGGCACTATTGCCAGTCACTACCACCTGATTGACAGCGCGAATCATATTGTCCTGTTCAAGCACCTGGCGCCAGCCCTGCCCGTGCTCCGCACACAACTGCTCTTGCAGCGCATCGAGATCGAGACCGGCTTCAGGCCAGTCAATTTCGAGGGACGCGCAGCCAAGCTGCTCGCGCACCCGGGCAAAAAAAAGCACATTCAACATCAGCCGACTTCGCCCTCTTCCCGTCGCCATTCACCGGATTTTCCGCCCAGTTTATGCCGTAGTGCAATACCGCCAATTTCGATGCCGCGATCGACGGCTTTACACATATCATAAATAGTCAGGGCGGCGACGGAGACGGCAGTCAGGGCCTCCATTTCAACCCCGGTCTTGCCGGACACCTTGCACCGAGACTCAATATTCACGCAGTTGCTGGCCGCTTCAAGCTCAAAGCTTACTTCCACAGATGTCAGCATGAGGGGATGACACAGCGGGATCAGGTCAGCACATTTTTTTGCTGCCTGGATGCCCGCAATACGAGCGACCGCCAGTACATCGCCTTTTTTGTGCGCGCCCTGCTCCAACAGAGCCATGGTGCTGGCCTGCATCGACACTGTCGCGGTGGCCACCGCCACGCGTTCGGTAACGGCCTTATCGCCGACGTCGACCATCCGCGCCGCACCCTGATCGTCGAGATGGGTGAGTCGGCTCATTCAATTCTCCCGGGGGCGCCGTTATTCATGTGGGCAGAGTCTATCCAATGCGGCCGCCGAATGAAAACAACAATGAGCGACGAAGTCAGCGAAATTGGCCTGATAGCACTTCCGGTTCGGGCTATCGATGACGTACAGTTAGCCGTTCCAATCAGGAGGCATATCATGGCAAAACTATCACTTGGCCTGCAACTGGGCTACTGGGGCGCACTGGCGCCGGGTCATTCCCACATTGAAATGGCACAGGAGGCGGAACGCCTTGGTTTCGATTCAGTGTGGACTGCAGAATCCTGGGGCAACGATTGTTTCACACCGCTGGCGTGGATCGGAGCACACACCAAAACACTGCGGCTGGGCACCTCTGTCGCCCAACTTTCAGCGCGCACCCCCACTGCCTGTGCAATGGCCACGCTGGCACTGGATCACCTCTCGGGCGGACGTATGATCCTGGGGCTGGGGGTTTCCGGTCCGCAGGTTGTCGAGGGCTGGTACGGCCAGCCCTACAGTAAACCGGTGACTCGCACCCGGGAATACGTGGAGATTATCCGCAAGGTACTGGCACGACAGGGACCTGTCACCAGTGACGGCGAGTTCTACCCACTCCCCTACAATGGCCCTGGCGCCTGGGGCATGGGCAAACCCTTAAAATCCATTACCCACCCGCTGCGCGCGGATGTACCGATATTCATCGGTGCTGAAGGTCCCAAAAATGTCACCCAGACGGCGGAAATCGCCGACGGCTGGTTGCCGCTGTACTATTCCCCCTACCGGCAGGAGGTCTACGCAGATGAACTGGTGTCTGCCAAGCCGGGGTTCGAAATCGCGCCAATGGTGATGGTGAATATCAATGACGACCTCGACCAGGCCCTGTACCCGGTGAAAGCGATGCTGGGCTTTTACATCGGCGGCATGGGGTCTGCCAAGCGAAACTTCCACAAGGAGTTGATGGCTCGTATGGGCTTTCCCGAGGAAGCAGAGGCGATTCAAAAACTGTTTATGGAGGGCAAGCGCGACGAGGCTGTAGCCGCAGTACCCGACCAGTTTGCGGACGAAATATCGCTGTCCGGCCCACGGGACCGGATTCGGGAAAAAATCAAGGACTGGGAAAACTCCCCCGTCACTTCACTGCTGATTAGCGGCGATGTCAACATGCTGCGAGAGATGGCCGAGCTCACGCTGTAACGAGAACGTCTCGGTGACAGGCCGCACGGGTCGCGGCAACCGGGGATCTCTTGGGAGCGTTAAAGCCTGTGTTACAAGGCAGCAGGCTTTGCGGCTCCCACCGCCAGCGGTGATACGCGACAGCCGAACACCCATTTCCCCCTCCGAGTGCAATGCTGATGTCGCTGATTCCCATCCACAACCAAACGCTATATCCTGAGCCATAAGCTATATCCGTTCCACCTGCGCTGCCGCGAGGGCTCTATGATAACGATAAAAAATCTCCCATTTCTCATCCTCTGTGGCCTATTGGTGTCGCTTGCCGCATGTGATCGACAGGATATTACGCCAAAGCCGAGCGAACCCGAGACTATCACGACACCCGCGACGGCTGTGCCCGAGACGCCACCAAAGCCTGTTGCCGTTGCCCCTGCTGCCGCAGTAAATGCTCAGCGCCTGCAGCAGGCGGACAAGGAACCGGGTAACTGGATGTCACACGGGCGAACCTATAGCGAACAGCGCTTCAGCCCTCTCTCTCAGATCAACGATCAGACGGTAAGTTCTCTCGGCCTGGCATGGTCATTCGACATGGATACGCAGCGCGGAATCGAAGCAACCTCGATCGTAGTGGATGGCGTGATGTATACAACGGGTGCCTGGAGTATTGTCTATGCGCTCGATGCGCGCACCGGAAAACTGCTGTGGACGTTTGATCCCAAGGTGCCCAAAGAGAAAGCCAAGCACACCTGTTGCGATGTGGTAAACCGCGGCGTCGCTGTCTGGAAAGGCCAGCTATTTTTCGGTGCCCTGGACGGCCGCCTGTTTGCCCTGAACGCAAGGACTGGAAAAGTGAAATGGGAAGTCGCCACCTTCGACCCCGATCTGCCTTACACCATCACCGGCGCACCGCGGGTGGTCAAGGATAAAGTCCTGATTGGTAATGGCGGAGCAGAGTTCGGCGTACGCGGGTTCCTCGGTGCCTATAACGTCAAGGATGGCTCTCTTGCATGGCGCTTTTATACAGTGCCGGGAGATCCCGCGCTCGGTTTCGAGAGCGACGCGATGAAGATGGCAGCGCAAACATGGAACGGCGAGTGGTGGAAACTCGGCGGTGGTGGCGGTACCGTCTGGGATTCCATGGCCTACGACCCCGAATTGGATTTGCTCTACTTCGGCGTCGGCAACGGCACCCCCTGGAACCAGGAAATTCGCTCCCCCGGTGGCGGCGACAACCTGTTCCTGTCGTCCATTGTGGCGGTGCGGCCCGATACCGGGGAATACGTCTGGCACTACCAGACCACACCTGGCGAGAGCTGGGATTACACCGCAACCCAGAGCATCATCCTCGCATCGATCAAGCTCGATGGCACTGAGCGCAAGGTCCTGATGCAGGCTCCGAAGAACGGGTTTTATTACGTGCTGGATCGCGCGACTGGCGAATTGCTGTCTGCCGAGAACTACATCAATATCACCTGGGCAACACACGTCGATATGGAAACCGGTCGGCCTGTGGAAGTCCCGGAAGCGCGCTACCAGGAAACGCCTTTTACCCTGTTCCCCTCCTACCTCGGCGGCCACAACTGGCACCCGATGTCGTATAGCCCTGACACTGGTCTGGCGTATATTCCGGTACTGGACATTCCAGCCGTGTACGGCCAGCCAGAGGACTTCAAATATAACCCGGGCGTCTCCAATACAGGCACCGACGGCGTTATTGCCGGTCTGCCCGATGACCAGGCAGAACGCGATGCTATCGGTGCGCTGGTAAAAGGGCGGCTGTTGGCCTGGGACCCTGTAAAACAGCAGGAGGCCTGGCGGGTCGAGTATCGGGGCCCGTGGAACGGCGGCACGCTTGCAACGGCCGGGAATCTGGTCTTCCAGGGTACAGCTGACGGTAAACTGGTGGCCTATCGCGCAGATAACGGCGAACAACTTTGGGATTTCCCCACCCAGACCGGAGTGGTGGCCCCACCGATCAGCTATGAAATTGAGGGGGAGCAATACATTTCTGTGAATGTCGGCTGGGGCGGAGCCTTCGCACTGGTGTTCGGGGAGTATGTGCAAGCCGAAAGCCTGCCCAATGTCAGCCGGGTACTGACATTCAAACTTGGCGGCAAAGGCACGCTACCCCCGGTGGATTGGAGGCCCGCAGTCGTACTCAACCCACCCGAATTGACGGCCAGCCCAGAGATCATAGAGCTCGGGCATGTTACCTATCAGGATGTCTGCATGGGCTGTCATGGTCTGAATGCGGTATCTGGCCTGATAATCCCGGACCTGCGCGGCTCGGCCTATCTGTGGGATGACAAAGGCTGGGAGGCGGTAGTGCTCGGCGGACAACTGAAGGACCGCGGCATGGCCTCCTTCGCGGATAACATTAGCCCGGAGCAGGCCCAGGCCATACGCGCCTACGTGATACAGCAGGCCCAGAGGGGCCAGGCGCTGCAAAAAGCAGCGGAGGCCAAGGCGACGCCCGAGTAACGATAACCCCTACCGCAACCCTTGCCTGTTGTCTATCGCTGATGGTAGGGTTGGAATGCGGTTTCTCAAAACAGACTTGTTGAGGGTATCCGGAGGATAAAAATGGCGGGAATTAGACAACTCAATATCGTCGTGCTCTCCATCATGGCAGCGATCACGCTTTTGAACATGGGCCTACTGGTCAATTTTATCGCCGCCAGTGGGCAGGCATTAGCTGCGCTATTCAATGGCCAGAGTATTTTTCTGTTCGCCGCCATTGAATTAGCCGCCGTACTGATCGCCTACATACTCTACAAACAAAAGACCGCCCCCCACATCGCCTGAGCGACACCCCACTCCCTGTGCAAAGGGCGGCGCGGAACTTTTCCAAAAAGCCCGAGCCACTCAATCATTGCAAACATCATGATGCTGTATATAATCCCAGTAACTGTACATTTGCACAGAGGTTACCGCGATGGAAAAGCTTACCCAACGGCAGCAGCAGGTACTCGATATCGTCCGTCAACATATCGATGATACCGGCTATCCGCCGACCCGAGCTGATATAGCCAAAAAACTCGGTTTCAAATCCGCCAATGCTGCGGAGGAACACCTGAAAGCGCTCGCTCGCAAGGGAGCCATTGAAATGATAGCCGGGGCCTCCAGGGGAATAAGGCTGCCGGAATCGGCAGGTATCCCCATTATAGGCCGGGTAGCGGCAGGAAACCCGATCCTGGCCGAAGCCCACATTGAGGAATACTGTGACCTGCCCGCGAGTTTTTTCAAACCGCATGCAGACTTTTTCCTGGCAGTCCAGGGCGACAGTATGATTGATGTAGGCATTTTTGACGGTGACTTGCTGGCAGTACACAGCACACCGGTTGCAAAAAATGGCGATATCGTCGTCGCGAGGATCGAAAATGACGTCACCGTCAAACGCCTGCAGCAAACAGGCGAAAAGCATATTGTGCGCTTGTTACCTGAGAACCCGGACTACGAACCAATCACTGTCGATTTGCGCGACACGACGTTCGCGATAGAGGGGCTAAGCGTAGGCGTACTGCGCAGGGGAATCTAACCACTGTAAAAGAAGAGGCTGCCCTCTGCGTGCATCTAGTGCAATACCCGCGATGAGCCCTGTGACCCTTCGCCGTCGACATCTCCGTCACCCTGCTCCTGCTCGGAGATCACTGCCGCAGCCTGAATGCCAGCCTGAATCATCGCCTTGGCAACTTCAAGGCTATTGTCCATGATGTAGATGCGCGCTTCGTCAGAGAAACTGACTGTAACCAGTGGCTCAGAGTCGCTATCCGCACGCTGCAGTACGATTTCACCGTCACCACGATCGACAATTTCCAGTAGGGATGTGCTCACTCAAATGACCTCTGCTCTGTTAGCGTTCGGCACCAGTCTAACAGCTGAGCCGCGAGGCGACCAATCCCAATCCCTGGCCGCGCAATACGCCCAGTGTTTTAGCGCTTTTTGGCCGCACGTTTCCCTGCGGCACCGTCAACCTGCCATTTACCCTTGCTGTAAAATGCCTTCCATCCCGTAGCCTTGCCCTCGACCTCGGTCATCACATATTGCTCTTTGGTTTTGCGGCTGAATCGGACCTGCGCCGGATTACCGTCATCATCCTCGGTTGGTGCGGTAAACAAAAAGCTGTATTTGGGATCAATCTCGGACTTGTGCGCCAGCAATTCGCTGACCAGCGGCGCACGTGTCTCGCGGTTGCGGGGAAACTGACTGGCGGCCAGAAACAGGCCGGCGGCGCCATCACGCAATATGTAGTGGTCGTCGACCTTTACGCATTGCAACTCGGGCATCGGCACGGGATCCATTTTCGGTGGCGCTGCCTCGCCGCTGCGCAATAATTTACGGGTGTTTTTGCAATCGTCCGCCGTACAGCCAAAGTATTTTCCGAAGCGGCCCGTCTTCAACTGCATTTCAGCACCGCACTTATCGCACTCCAGGGTGGGGCCATCATAACCCTTGATCTTGAACTTGCCCTCTTCTACCTCAAAACCCGGGCAATCGGGATTGTTACCACACACATGCAGCTTGCGTTTCTCATCGATCAGGTAACTGTCCATGGCCGTGTTGCACAAGGGGCAGCGGTGTTTGCTGCGCAGCAGACGCGACTCCGCCTCATCATCTGCGTCCTCTCTGATGGCTTCATCACCTGACGTCAGGTTGAGAGTCGTCTTGCACCGCTCTTTCGGCGGCAAGGCATACCCGGAACACCCCAGGAACACACCGGTACTGGCTGTACGCACCTGCATGGGCCTGCCACAGGTCGCGCACTTGATGTCAGTCATCGTCGGTTGGTTTGGCTGCATTCCGGCTGGCTCCGGTTCTTCAGCCCTCTCCAACAGCCCCGTAAACTCATCGTAAAAATTATCGAGCAACTGGTGCCACTCCAGTTGGCCCTGGGCCACTTCATCCAGGTGCTTTTCCATCGAGGCGGTGAACCCGTAATCCAGCAACTCTGCAAAACTGGTCTGCAACCGTTGGGTGACGATATCCCCCATCTTCTCGGCATAGAACCGTTTGTTCTCCAGCCGAACATACCCGCGTTCCTGGATGGTCGAAATAATGGAAGCGTAGGTTGAGGGTCGCCCGATGCCGCGTTTCTCCAGCTCACGTACCAGGCTTGCCTCACCGTAACGGGATGCGGGCTTGGTGAAATGCTGCGCCGGGTCCAGCTTCTGCAACTGCAGCGACTCGCCCTGCTGTACATCCGGCAGGACGGCATCTTCCTTCTTGCGCGCTGCTGGCACGAGGACACGGGTATAGCCGTCGAAGCGTATGATACGACCTTTGGCATTGAGTTCGAAGTCGCCGGCCGCCACGGTGACAAGCGTTGAGGTGTACTCCGCGTCAGGCATCTGACAGGCCACGAATTGACGCCAGATCAGCTCATAAAGGCGTTCCGCATCCCGCTCCATCGCGTTCAGTCCAGACTGCAGCACATTCACATCCGAGGGACGAATAGCCTCATGCGCCTCCTGTGCGCCCTCCTTGGAAGAAAAAAGTCGCGGCTTTTCGAGCAGGTACTGTTGCGGAAAGTTAGCGCCGATATAGGCGCGGCATGCCTCCACTGCGTCGGCACTCAAATTGGTTGAGTCGGTACGCATGTAGGTGATATAGCCAGCCTCATACAGGCGCTGCGCCATCATCATCGTCTTCTTCACACTGAAGCCCAAACGGGTGCTGGCTGCCTGCTGTAGCGTGGAGGTTATAAAAGGCGCCGGCGCCTTGGAGCGTGTCGGCTTGTCCTCGCGCTTACTGACCGCATAAGACAGTTTTTGCAGCGCAGCGACAGCAGCCATAGCAGCCGCTTCCTCGCCTGGACGGAATTCCTTGCCGTTCTGGCGTCGCACCTGGAATCGTATGTCCTCGCCACCAGCGGTGGCAAGGTCGGCATGAATTTCCCAGTATTCTTCCGGCACGAAAGCGCGTATCTCTCGCTCGCGCTCGACGATCAGGCGCACGGCGACGGACTGCACACGCCCGGCGGACAGTCCTCTTGCAACTTTTGCCCACAGCAGTGGTGACACCATAAAACCGACGACCCGATCCAGGAATCGTCGCGCCTGCTGCGCGTTGACCCTGTCCATATCGAGTTTCGAAGGTTGTTTAAAGGCTTCGGTGATGGCCTTCTTGGTAATTTCATTAAAAACTACCCGCTGGTAGCGGGCGGGGTCGCCGCCGATCGCCTCTTTCAGGTGCCAGGCAATCGCCTCTCCCTCGCGGTCAAGGTCAGTCGCCAGGTAGATCGCGTCGGAGTTCGCTGCCAACTTCGTCAGTTCGCTGACGACTTTTTCCTTGCCGGGCAGAATCTGGTAATTCGCGGCCCAACCGCGGTCCGGGTCAATACCCATCCTGCGCACCAGTTGCTGCCTTGCGTTCTGCTTTTTATAGGCGGCTTTCTCCTCGGGAGCCATTTTGCGGGTGCGAGCAGCCTGTGCGGCCCGCTCCTTCGTGTCGCTCTTGCTGCTGCCACTACCGGACGTCGGGAGATCCCGAATATGACCGATACTCGATTTTACGATGAAGTCCGGGCCCAGATATTTGTTGATGGTCTTGGCTTTTGCCGGCGACTCTACGATAACCAGTGATTTACCCATAAACTCCTACAGACATCCAAAAAATCGACATTTACCCAGCCAAACTGCGCAAAAAAGGGGCATATATAAGTCCCTAAGTCCCCGGGGTCAAGGAAAAAGAGTAACTCTCAGTGTATTAGGAGCTCGCTCCAGCGCTCCAGTGTCTGCCGAATTTGCTCTACAGCCTCCTCCCCTCCTGCCTCTCGCCAGTAGACACCGCAACTGAACTGATCAACGCTGGCGGCGATCACGTCCACTGACAATTCCTCCAGCGGCAGCGGCACAGGGCGGCGCGTTCCCACGCTGCGCCACCCCTGCGGATCCCTGCTCCAGGATGCGGATTCGACAGTATCAGAGCGACTGCCGGGGAATCGCTTACCGTAATACAGGACATCGCGCACCGTGGTCGGAACAGCGCCACGGCTCGGGGCGTGGCGAAACTCTACGAACAGGCCATGCACCGCTGCATACTCACGTAACCCGGCAACGGCACGCTGTCGCTTGCTGGGAATGAAGTGTGTCAGCGGCGCAATCGCCAGAGCGATGACAAAGAAGATAAGGAGATACGTTAGCATCCATTCACCTGATTCAGGTCAATACAGGATCATCTTTACGACAACCGTCGTCCAATGCAGTTGTCCTGCGGGCATTCTATGATATAAATGTCTGCAGAGTTTACGCTATGGAGCACCGCTATGTCCCAATACAAGAAAATCCTGGTTGCAATTGATCTGAGCGAGGATTCAACATCCGTAGTGCAACGAGCGCGAGCCCTTGCTGATGCAAATGGTGCGGAACTGCATCTTATCCATGTCATCGAGCCACTGAGCTTCGCCTATGGCGGCGATATCCCGATGGATTTCTCCGGCATACAGGAAGAGATTCAACAGCAGGCCACACAACAAATGCGACGTTTTGCCGAGCAAAACAATATAGATGCGCAGCACCAAACCATCGTACTGGGCAAACCCGAGGTCGAAATTCACGGCGCTGCGAAAGAACAGGGAACAGACCTGATAGTCATTGGCAGCCACGGTCGTCACGGCTTGGCGCTGCTAATGGGCTCTACTGCAAATGGCGTGTTACACGGCGCCAGCTGCGATGTGCTCGCCGTTCGCGTCGGCAAGTAACTGCGGCGAGGTCAGGATTGCAGAAATACCAGTAACGGCTGTGGTGAGAACGGCCAGTGAATCTCCCTTCCATCCGGATGCTGTAACACTGGAATCATTACGCCATAGCGCTCAAATAGTACGTCTGAGTCGCTGATATCCACCTCGTCAAAATCGATGTTATCAATGGCTTCGAGCTGCGACGTTATCATGCTGGCCGCCTGTTCGCAGAGATGGCAGCCAGTAGTGCCGTAGAGTCTGAATACTTTCAAAATATCCCCTTTTTCCCGTTTCCGTCGCCACGCCAGGCCTTCCTGTGACAGTGAAAATCCTACTGCTTCAGTAAGGCTTGAACAACAGTACCAGCACGCTGTAAGATGCCCCTCCAAGTACAACAATATAAACTAAATACCGCAGTAGCACCCTCGGGCTAGAGCGACAGAAACCGGACCCCTGGAGTAGAAAAGTGGCACTTTTTTCCCAACCCACCGCGCGAGCACTTGCCATTCTGGACTTGCTGATGGCCAATCCCCATCAGGCGTTCGGGCTGACTGAAATGACCCGCAGGTTGAATCTTAACAAGGCAACCTGTCACGCGATACTGACTACAATGGCCAACTACGGCTTTTTGGTACAGCACCCGAAAACCAAGGCCTACCGTCTTGGGCCGTCTATCATAGCGGCAGGAAACGCAGCCTTCGCCCAGTTTCCAGTGCTGGAATACGCAAGACCGGAGCTGGAGGCACTGCAGAATGATCTGGGCATCGGGTTCGCGGTTACCGGTCGCTCCAAGTTACACCAGGTCCTGCTGGCGCTCTACGGGCGCGCCACACCGCTGATAAACTCTTTTCAACTCGGCCTGAGACTGCCCAACACGGCACCTGTAGCGGCCTGCTTTACCGCCTTTTCCGATGCAAAATATCTTGAGGAGTGGCTTACCAGGGCACATGAGTCAAGAGGGGGATACAACGAGAAGCTGGACCAGAAACTGCGAGTGTCGCTTATCGCGATCCGCGCCAGAGGGTTTGAAGTGAGCCTGAAAACCCAGGCTGAGTCCGCGCTCTGGGCGGAGCTCTCTCGCATACACAACTCCTGGAGCCTCGTTGAACTCGATGATGCCGCGAATCGCTATCAACACGATTTGTGTGATGAGCATTACCACCTCGACAGGGTCGACCCCAAAGCGCGCTACGAGGTCAGCACGATCACGGTGCCTGTATTTGTTTACAAGGAGCTTCCAGTACTGTGTTTTGTGGCAGGATCGTTTGAGAAAGCTATCAGTGGTGCCCAGATCGAAGAGATTGCCGCACGCATGAAACAATCGGCTGACAGAGTGACAGCGCTGGCACTCGGTCGAGACAGTATCAACTGAGACAGTTCTTCCCTCTGCCCCGCTTTTGCCGACACCTCGATACCGCATGGAAAACTCAGCAGATTACAACCGCAAAAAGTCCTTTTTCGATAAAGTGCTGACCGTCTACGGGCGCAAAGCGGTACTGGAAACGCTGCAGGATAACTCGCTGGAATGCCATTCCCTGCACCTCGCACACAGTAACCGGGAGTCCGGAATCGTTGCCGAGATCAGGCAACACGCGGTGCGTCGCGGCGTACCGATAAAGAGCCACGACCGGGAGGCCTTGTCACGTATTTCCAAAAATGGCCGGCAGGACCAGGGGGTCGCCATTGATATTATATGCCCGTCTTTTACCACCCTGGAGCAATTCCTCGCACTGAAATCGACGCAGCCACGCCGCGTACTGGCGCTGGACGGCATCACCAATCCACAAAACCTCGGCATGATTGTCCGCTCGGCAGCGGCCGGTGCCATCGATGGCATACTATTGCCGCGAAAAGGCAGCGCAGCCCTGGGGCCGCTGGTGATCAAGGCCAGCGCTGGCACGCTGTACCGCGCGCCGCTAGTGTTGTGTAGCAGCCTGGCGGCGGCGCTCGCCAGTTGCCAGCAGCACGGCGGAGAAGTCTGCACGCTGGAATCTGACGCACCGACATCGCTGTTTCAGCACAACGGCCGAGCGTTCTGTGTGTATGTACTGGGAAACGAAACTGACGGCGTCAGCGCGCAGATCAGGGCCATGGCGGATACAAGGCTGTCCATTCCGATGCGCAATGGTGTTGAGTCGCTCAACGTCGCGGTCACCGCAAGCCTGATTGCCTACGGCACCTATTTGGACAGGTAGCCCATACCCTCTTCCAGGCCCCGCAGCGTGAGCGGGTACATATGCCCTTCCATCAACTGGTGTGTGATCGCCACAGACTGTGTGTACTGCCAATCTTCTTCCGGGACCGGATTCAGCCAGATCACCTTATCGTAGACATCCTGGATACGTCGCATCCAGATCTCGCCAGCCTCCTCATTCCAGTGCTCTACCGAGCCACCCGGCTGCACAATTTCATACGGTGACATGGAAGCATCACCCACAAACACGACTTTGTAGTCATGGCTGTACTTGTGCAGGATATCCAGCACGTTTGTGCGCTCGTTGTGACGACGGATATTGTTGCTCCAGACACTCTCATAAAGGAAGTTGTGAAAGTAAAAGCTCTGCAAATGCTTGAACTCAGTGCGAGCGGCCGAAAACAATTCTTCACAGACCTTGACGTGCGGATCCATCGAACCGCCAACGTCCAGGAACAACAGCACTTTTACGGCATTGTGTCGCTCGGGCACCATTTTGATGTCCAGCAACCCGGCGTTGCGCGCGGTTGAGCTGATGGTGTCGTCGAGATCAAGTTCATCCGCTGCCCCGGTGCGGGCAAACTTGCGCAGCCGGCGCATCGCGACCTTGATATTTCGCGTGCCCAACTGGACGCTGTCATCCAGGTTCTTGAATTCGCGCTTATCCCAGACTTTCACTGCTTTCTTGTTGCGCCCGTTGGGACCGACGCGGATACCTTCCGGGTGATACCCCTCCTGGCCAAACGGCGAGGTGCCGCCTGTGCCAACCCATTTGTTGCCACCCTCGTGTCGCTCCTTCTGCTCCTCGAGACGCTTCTTGAATTCCTCAATCAACTTTTCCAGTCCACCGAGGGACTCAATCTGGGCTTTTTCCTCATCACTGAGGTTTTTCATAAACTCGGAGCGCAACCAGTCGTCGGGAATCAACGCTTCGATAATATCGTCCAGCGCCTCCAATTCCTTGAAATGCAAACCGAAGGCGCGATCAAAACGATCGAAATACTTTTCATCCTTGACCATGCAGGTGCGGCTAAAATAGTAAAAGTCGTCGATATCGGCGAACACCACGTGTTGTTTCAGACCTTCCATCAGATCGAGCAATTCCCGTGTGGTAACGGGAACGCCTGCATCTTTGAGTCCGTGAAAGAAATTGATCAGCATGTCAGCTCCAGTGGCCTATAGCAGAAAGCCGCTAGCGGTTCTCTCTACGATGCATGAAGGCCAGCCTTTCCAGTAAATGAACATCCTGTTCGTTTTTCAGCAACGCACCGTACAACGGCGGTATCGCCTTGCTTTGATCCCGGTTCTTCAAAATCTCGTCAGGGATATCGTCCGCCATCAGCAATTTCAACCAGTCAATCAGTTCTGATGTGGAAGGCTTTTTCTTCAACCCGGGAATAGAGCGCACGTCGAAGAAGACTTCCATCGCTTCCTGCACCAGCGAAGCAGCTATATCGGGATAGTGGACGTCGACGATCTCTCGCATCGTGTCGCGATCGGGGAAATTAATGAAGTGAAAGAAACATCGGCGCAGAAACGCGTCCGGCAGTTCCTTCTCATTATTACTGGTAATGATAATGATAGGTCGCTGCTTTGCCTTGATCGTTTCGCCCGTCTCGTAGACAAAGAACTCCATACGGTCCAATTCTACCAGCAAGTCATTCGGGAACTCGATGTCGGCCTTGTCGACCTCATCGATCAACAGCACCACCTGCTCGTCGGCATCGAAAGCCTCCCACAGCTTGCCGCGTTTGATGTAATTGGCTATGTCGTGGACTTTCTCATCGCCGAGTTGCGAGTCTCGCAGGCGCGAAACCGCATCGTACTCATACAGGCCCTGCTGGGCTTTGGTGGTTGACTTAATATGCCACTGAATCAGGCGCTTGCCCAATCCTGCAGCCACCTCTTCTGCCAGCATTGTTTTGCCGGTTCCAGGCTCACCCTTGATGAGCAGTGGCCGCTCGAGCGCCACAGCGGCGTTGACCGCCATCCGCAGATCATCGGTGGCGACGTATCGATCAGTGCCTTGAAATTTCATATTACGCTTCACTCAGTAAATTTTTAAAGGAAAACAGAGTACAGATTGGCGACGGGCAGATCAACACTTCGAATCGAGGCCCAACAACACAATGCTGTGGTATCTGACTGTCACCGCCGCGACAGATGTCACGCCTTCGCGGCGGCCTTTTCGCGCCCCGCTTTGCGCGCATTGCGCCGCCGAAAAATTGTCATGTTCAGAAACAGTGCAATGACCACCCCGATGCCAGACATGAAAATAAGTGGTCGCAGTGCATGGTTGGCAGATTCAACGCCCTCAGTTGCGATCTGAAAGAGCGCGACGATCAGTGCGGGGGCCATGGTAGTAACTCCCGCCTTGGGATAGGCCGGAGTCAGCAGCAATGCCGCCAACACCAACACGACGAGAGACACCCAGAGCGGACGCCAGTGTCGACTCAGCCACCACGCCAGATACAGCAACATCACAATCGCGGCCCCCACATAAACATAGACCGCTGTGATGTAGGACGTTTCATCTAACACGCTGTTTCTCCTATTCTACCCAGTGCACAATGTGTTCATCAAAGCCATCGGGATGCACGTACTCATCAGAAATGGAGCGTCCGCGTATGGAAATTGCATCGAGGTGCACTGATTCCCTGCTGCCGCTTACCAGCGGATGCCAGTCTGGCAGGGGCTTGTCGTGTGCACGCAACCGGTAGGCGCAGGTGCTCGGCAACCAATCGATATTGCGCCAATCTGCGGTGTGCAGATCGATACAGTGAGGTACCAGCGTCGAGCGATTGCGATAATCAGTACAACGGCAAGTGTGTTCGTTCAGGTAGCGGCAGCGAATCTTGGTGTAATAGACCTCACCGCTGTCCTCATCCTCCAGTTTATGCAGGCAGCATTTTGCGCAGCCGTCACACAAAGCCTCCCACTCCTGTGCACTGAGTTCCGCCAACGCCTTCTCATGCCACCAGTCAGCCATTACCACGCTCCCGGGCAAGCAAATCGGCCATGCTCGGAGGCATTTGCAGGTAAAATCCCTGCCGCTCGATACTCGCTATGACCTCGTTCACATCTGCCCTCGCCAGTTTGCGGTCGGGAGAAAGTTGAAGCATCATCACCGGGATCAATTCACCGAACCTGGCCAGTAACGCCGCAGGCACATCCTCCGCTCCGCGGGACTTCTCCAGATAGAGGTACATCTCTGTCTGCCGGGAACTTTTGAACACCTGACACAAAAGTTTCACCGTATTTCCTCCCGCAAAAAGTCCCTCAGCGGCTCCAATATCACCTGCCTTCGCCAACCCTGCCAATGTATTGGAATAGAGGCGTCCTCTCCCGCCGCTTCGCGCAACATCAATTCATAGTCCTTGCTCGACACCAGCACCTCCGGTGCCACCGCCAGCTCTGACGCCACCCGTCGTACCCTGGACTTTAAGCGTTTGACCTGATCGCGCTGCGGCCCGGTCAGCGGGGCCGGCAGAAGCGGCGGCAACTGTGCGTCATCCAGCGTTCGCTGGGCGCTCAATAATGCCACTAACTCCTCACCGTAGCGTCGTATTACCTGCGCGGGCATATCCTTACAGTCGCTGAGCGCCGCCGTTGAGTCAGGGTCGTTCAGCGCCAGCCACAGACATGTCTGATCATCGATAATCCAGCCGCGCGGCTTGTCGCGGCTCTTGGCTGTTGTCTCGCGCCATTTGCAGACAGCAGCGAGGATGCCAAGTTGTCGTCGATCAAGTTTCCACGCGGTTTTAATACGCTTGTGGTATTCATCGATGTCTGTCCCCAGTGTGCGGGTTGCGTCCTGCCCGTCTGCCAACACCCATTGCAACTTGTCCTGACGCACACTCTGTTCGTAGAGTTCACGCCACACGGGGAGTAACCATGTCACGTCCAGACCGGCATACTCGCATTGTGATTCGGTGAGCGGCCGCTGCAACCAGTCAGAGCGCGTCTCGCCTTTGGGTAAATCGACATCGCAGATTTCCTGTACCAGCGCGCGATACCCCATGCCAAACCCGATATTCAGTAAAGCTGCAGCGCGCTGGGTGTCGAACAAGGGCTGCGGCAATACTCCCAGCCAGCGCTGGAAGACCTCGAGATCCTCACTCGCAGAGTGTAAAACCTTGAGTACGGAGGCATTGGTAAACAGGTCCGCCAGCGGCGAGGGATCCTCAATTTTGAGTGGGTCTACCAGCCAGGCCGTCTTACTTGTCAAATCGTCAGAGACAAAGCACAGTTGTACCAATGCAACTTCGGGATAAAAGGTATTGCGGCGCATAAATTCGGTGTCCACCATCACCACAGTACAGGCCGCCGTTTGCGACATCAGGTGCTGCAGCGCAACATCGGATTCAATCAATTGCCAGTTCATGCGCTACTCCACCAGTCGCCGCCCGGACAGGGCATGAGCCAGGGTAGAGCCATCGACATACTCCAGTTCACCGCCCAGCGGCACACCGTGCGCTATGCGCGACACGCGAATACCTACCGGCAACAGCATTTCGGTAAGGTAATAGGCGGTCGCCTCTCCCTCCACCGTTGGGTTGGTGGCCAGGATCACTTCTTCAATACCCTCGTCGATAACTCGCTGCTGGAACGCTTCCAGGCCGATCTCGGCAGGCCCGATGCCATCGATAGGTGATAAATGCCCCATAAGCACAAAGTAGAGGCCGCGAAAACTGCCGCTCTGCTCGATGGCGAGCACATCACCAGGCGTCTCCACCACACACACCATGGTTTTATCGCGCCGTGGATCGCAACAAATCTCACAGATCTCCAGCTCAGTAAAGTTGCGACACTGGCTACAGTGCCCCACCTTCTCGACGGCCTGTTGCAGCGCAGCGGCCAGCTCCAGTGCAGCCTCCCGATCACGCTCCAGCAAATGCAGTGTCATTCGCTGGGCCGACTTGGGCCCGACACTCGGCAGGCATCGCAACGCGTCAATCAGGTTCTGTAGGGAAGGACTAAATTTCATTGTGAACGTCAAAATCCGCTATCAAAATGGCAGCTTGAACCCAGCGGGAAGGTTCAGTCCCGAGGCCATACCGGCCATTGCTTCGCGATTGCGCGCCTCGACTTTCCTGACTGCATCGTTCACTGCGGCAGCCAACAGATCCTCCAGCACTTCCTTGTCCTCATTGAATACGGCGTCATCAATGGATACGCGCTTGACATCGTGACGGCCGGTCATCACGACCGACACAAGCCCTGCCCCTGCCTCACCCAGAACCTCGGCCTTGGCCAGTTCTTCCTGCGCCTTCTGGAGATCGGCCTGCATGGATTGGGCCTGTTTCATTAAATCTGAAATGCTACCTTTCATGTTGTGTCCTCACTACCGCTCACACATCCGTCGGATGAATTGATGAATGATCCAGTTCGCCATCGAAACGGGCAATCAGCGCCTGCAATTGCGGGTCGCCTTCAATCGCGCCGACCGCCTCGGCCTGTCTTTCCTCGGCAAGTCGATGCAGACGCATCGCAGGCGTCTCCCCGCACGGCTCCCCGAGCGCCACTGTCACAGTGACCTGGCTAGCAAAGTAATTTTGCAGAGCCAGCCGCAAGCGGTCGCTGTGGCTGTCGTTGAACAGCGCCGCGTGCCGGCTATCGAGCACAAATTCGAGATGACTGTCCTTGCGCTGGCCCAACTCACAGTGCGAGGCGATGTTGTACATCATGCCCGTGAGTCCGAGTTGCTCGAGTAGATACCACCAGTTGTCCCGTGTAAGCTCGTCCAGTGTAGAGCCACTGGCCGCGGCTGTCGTCGCTTCACTGCCCGATGCGGTTTCTGCGCTTCCCGTCGCCACCGGGACATTGACCGCAGGAGGTGGAGCAACCGGCGCACTGGGCACCTCAGGTGGCTTTTTTACAGGAGCGCTGTCCTCCTTACCAGCGGCAGGAGGCGACTGCACACTCCGTAAATCGTCTGCTTGCAGGGTATCATCAATCACCGCGGCGGGTCTGAAGGCCAGCATGCGCAACAGAGTCATTTCAAACCCCCTGCGCGGATCGGGCGACAGCGTAAAATCGCGTTTGCCGTTGAGCGCCATCTGGTAAAACAACTGCGCATCTTCCGCCGTGATGGCGCGCGCCAGTTGGGCCACGCGATCGGCATCCCCCCAGCTATTGTCTATAGCGTCTGGCACTACCTGCGCAGTGGCAACACGGTGCAGCAAAGACAGTAGTTCGTCCAGACTGCCTTCAAAATCCGGGGCAAATTCCGCCATGCGCTGCACCACGGCCAACACCGCAGCTGGATCCCCCGCGCTGAGGGTCTCCAGCAGCTCAAAAACGTAACCGAGATCCACGCTGCCGAGCATACTGCGGACATCGGACTCGTTGACTTTGCCGGAACCGAAGGCAATAGCCTGGTCTGTGAGGCTCAGGGCATCGCGCATACTGCCGGCAGCGGCCCTGCCCAACAGCCACAGCGCGGGCTCTTCAAACGTCACCATTTCCTGCTCCAGCACCATGCCCAGATGCCCGACAATTTGCTCCGGAGGCATGTTTTTGAGATTGAACTGCAGGCAGCGCGACAGCACCGTAGCCGGTAGTTTCTGCGGATCGGTGGTGGCCAGCAGGAATTTGACATGAGGTGGCGGTTCCTCAAGCGTCTTCAACAGCGCATTAAAACTGTGAGAGGACAGCATGTGGACCTCATCAATAAGGTAGATCTTGTAGCGCGAGCGCGTGGGCGCATACTGTACGTTGTCGAGCAATTCGCGGGTATCCTCGACTTTGGTGCGCGACGCCGCATCAACTTCCAACAGGTCGACACTGCGCCCCTCAGCGATTTCCAGGCAGGAGGAACAGCTGCCACAGGGCTCGGAGCTCACGCCCGCCTCACAGTTGAGGCACTTGGCGAGGATGCGGGCAATGGTGGTTTTACCCACCCCTCGGGTCCCGGTAAACAGATAGGCGTGGTGCAGCCGATCACGATCCAGTGCGTTGACCAACGCCTGCAGCACATGCTCCTGACCGACCATCTCCCGGAAGGATCTGGGCCGCCATTTGCGCGCTAAAACCTGATACGACATCCGTGATTTGCCTTACTTTCTCGCAAAGGGAAACAGAATACACCATCGCGAGGGTCACAGAAATAGCGGCGGGCTCGAACTTGCCAATGGAAGCTATCCAGACCGCGCGGCCAGGCAGTGTGTATGTGCTGCGGGCTATGCAGGCCGCGTCCTGTTTCCGCGCCAACACGTGAATGGCCCATTCAACAACCCGTGCTCAAGATACAGCCAGAAAGCGGGTAATCTCTGCCACCAATTCAGCGGGCTTGTCTTCCTGGATAAAGTGACCACCGCCGTCAATGACCTTGTGATCCTGCCCTTTCGCGCCCGGGATTCGATCTATGATGACCTGCTCCCCTCCCCTGCTGATAGGATCCCTGTTGCCGAACAGGGTAAGTACAGGTTTTGTGAAGGTGCGCAACTTCTCCCATGCCGCCCTGTTTTGGGGAACTCCGGGATTGTTGGGGAAAATCGGGATCAAGCCCGGAAAAGATAGAATACCCGCCTGGTACTTCAGGTTGGGAAAAGGCGCACGGTAGGCCCTATAGTCTTTTTCGGTAAAATCTTCTGCCTGGACCGTTCGCAGCATAGCGGTCTTTAATGGAAAAACCGGCATATACTTCATAACGAACTGCCAGATTAGCAGCGCTTTAGTACCACCTTCTCCAGCAGGTATGCCGGAGTTTGCCACGACTACCCGATCAAATCTTTCCGGGTTGTCCGCCACCAGGTTCAAGCCAATGACCCCTCCCCAGTCCTGGCATACCAGGGTAATATTTTGCAAATCCATCGCGATCAGCCACTTTTGCATCCAGTCAATGTGACGGGCCTGCGTGTAGTATTTTCGTTTCGCCGGTTTATCGCTGCGACCAAGGCCCACCAGGTCCGGCGCGATAACCCTGCGACCGCTACTCAACAGGCCGGGAATCATTTTGCGGTAGACATAGCACCAGGAGGGGTTACCGTGCATCAACAGGATAGGCTGTGCATCGCGCGGACCCTCATCAATGTAATGAATTCGCAGCTCAGTGCCGTCGTCATCCCTGATTGTCAGGTAATGCGGCGCATAGTTGTACCCGGGCAGGTTTTCAAAACGGGCGTCTGGTGTGCGCAGTACTTTCATCATGCCCTGAACTCACTCCTGCAGACTCTCATTTACTCAACGGACGCATTGAGCCGCCCCACACTTCCCTGTGGTTCGCTCGCTCTACCCGGCGACTGCAACGTTGCTCAAGGAATGGCATACAACCGGTTTCACTGAACAGCGCCAGCACCGGCTCCCTGCGCTCCGGGCTCAGTTCGTCAACCCAATCCTGCAGGCGTTGCAGGACATACAACGAATAGCTGCGGGCGCTGCATGAAAATTCTGTGCCGCGCAGATGAAACTGTATGAATCCGAGTGACGGGCGCTTTTCATTGACAAAAACCGGGTCACCCTCTGCCACAGGATTCTCTTTCAACCAGTGGTTGTGAAAAGCAATATTGGCCTCAACCTCTGGCAAGTAATCCGCAGCCACCAGCTTCATCATTGCCTTGAGTGTCTGGGGCACTTCGCTGTCGGCAAAAAAATCGTGCGCATAATCGAGGTACTCAGGCGCACAGATGCCAGGCTGGTTCATGCGTTCAGTAAAGCGCACTACCGCCTGTGCCCGATTTTTCAGCATCGCCGCTGGATAGGGGTCGCGCGCAAGGTGAGGATAGAGCATAACCTGCAGGCCATAGTCCCCCAGCGTGGGAGTTGCCCCGACAAGGTAGGGGTGTTCTCCCAGGTGTGCATTAAATGCATCGAGAAACTCAAGACAACTTTCCTCGATAACCGGGCCGGTCGCATCGGTCACCCCAAGGGCCGCAGCCCGCTTGCGCATAGCACCGGTTTGGCTGCGGGTCATCTCCAACCGCTGCGCTGCGGGCATACCTGGCGCCATAAACAAGCCAAACTGGTCCTCGATGAAGGGCATGTTCACATCATCAAAGAACCAGCGGTAAAACATGCCCGGCCGCATCAGGCCTTCCCCGCCGAAAAGCTCAAACAGGTGGGTGATTGCGCGGGCCACGGCACCCTCGGGACGCGAGGGTAGTTTTTCCAGGCCCCGCCCGGCGAGGCAATCCAGGATATCGGATGTATCCTGCACAAACAGGCCATCGTCAGTTTCCAGCACGGGAATCATCAGGCGCTGAGCGGCGGAAACGAAATCCTGCATGAAGCGAGGATGGCCGAAAGCACGCTCTTCAAACGGAATACCCTGCTTTATAAGGTAAGACCGCGCTTTTGCGGTATAGGCCGAATGCGGTGCGCCGTAAAGATAGTACATAGTTTTTCCTGATTCACTTCCAGCTTTGGCAGCGGCGCGCCAGGATACCGATCGTCACAGTGACCACGCCCTCAACCTCGCCGCCTTGTATTGACATATAGTATGTCAAATTGTAGCCTGCGTGCAAGTTGTTTGATGGGAGAGAAAAGTGCCTACACAAGTCCGCTTGAAAAAAGCACCCAACACCAGCAGCGGCCCCGAGTGGGAGCTTACTGAAGATGCCCTGCCCACGCTGGGAGATGGCCAGATCCGCCTGCAGCTTCACTACATCTCTATAGACCCGGGAATGATGGGCTGGATCACCGCCAAGCGCTCTTATATAGACGCCATTCACGAAGGCGATGTCATGCGCGCCTTCGGGGTTGGCGAGGTGGTGGAGAGCCGCTCCAGGCATTTCGCTGTGGGCAGCTTTGCAACCGGTTTCACGGGTGTACAAAGCGAAGCTGTACTGGACCCGCGGATTGCATTCCTGCGCCCGGTCGACCCTGCCCTTGCCCCCCTTAATCACTACATGAGTGGTCTGGGTATGCCCGGATTCACTGGCTACTTCGGCATGAGCGATATTGGCGCACCCAAAGACGGTGAGACTGTAGTCGTGTCATCCTGTGCAGGCGCCGTTGGCTCAATTGCCTCGCAGGTCGCCAAGCAGGCAGGGGCCAGAGTGATAGGTATCGCGGGTGGACCCGAAAAATGCGCCCTGCTCATTAAACAGTTCGGGCTCGATGGCGCCATCGACTATAAGGCCGGTCCCGTCGAGGACGCACTGCGCGTACATTGCCCCAACGGGATTGATGTCTATTTTGACAATGTCGGTGGTGAGACACTGGATGCGGTACTGATGCAGATGAACTACAAGGGCCGCATCGTGCTGTGTGGCGGCATCTCGCAGTACGGTGCGAACGCCCAGGGCCCTGCTAACTACCTGCAGATCGTCACACACTCACTCACCATGCGCGGCTTCACCATGAAGGATTATATGCGGCGGATCCCCGAAGCTGTGACAGCGCTGGCGCCGCTGGTAAAGGAAAATGAAATCCTGTTTCTCGAGCACATCCTTGACGGCATTGAAACGTTTCCGGAGGGCTTTGATATGATCTTCGAGGGCCGCAACTTAGGCAAATTAATGATTAAAGTATAAGGCAGCGGCTATGACAGAGACATCCTATAGCCACTGCATCAATCTCGAAAACTTTCGCGAAACCTCTCTGGTTGTGAGTTGGCGACAAATCGCCATGGTGTGGCGCCCTTTTACAACGAGTACAGCTATCTGAGGGCCCTCAGGCAATAGACGCCCGCGTAAAGTCGATGCTGGCAGGTGAGATAAATGCCAATGAAGGTGTCATCCTCGCCCCCTAACAGGCGCCACCCTGCCCCAAGGCTGGTTGCTGAAAAGGCGGAGCAGACACCGGGGTCCGTCCATTAGTGGGCCAGCCGAGCGCTCAACCTAGAACAGCGAAATTCGCCTTCCCCGCGGTGCCGGGACCTTTAGCTCTTCGGGTAGTGTGCAAATCCTGTCCATTCGATTGACACTGCCATCGGCGTATTCCCACACCAGCTGGTCGTCCGCCATATAGCGCTTGACCACTTTCGGACCCCAGCCGAAGGCGTAGAAGTTGAGTACGCCCTGTTCCCAGATCATGGAAGCAGACGTCCTCATACAGAATTCCCTTTCGCCAGCAGTGAACATGACCGAACCCTCAGTGTCATTCGTGTTCAGACCCGCGGTGCTGTTGGGGCCGTAGTCATGGATAATACCCGAGCTGGTAATGACCACCCGGCTCCCGCACTGCTCGACCCGCTCTACATGACCCGCGTGATCGCCTTCCACCACACGCCAGAGGCCGCGGATATCATCAGCGCCCGCCGCCAGTGGCTCGGTACACCCGGCGAGTATGGGCAGGGGAAAATGGCTGTAAGCACAACCCGGCGTATTGCCCTTGGCGATATCGGCCGCCCGTTTACCACTGCCATCGAGCTCAGGAAGCTCACAATAGTTCAACACGCTGCCATCCCCCGCCAGCGTGGCGGGATTTGTGGTGAGCGGTGGGCGCGCAGAAAAAAAGGCTAACCAGAGCAGAAGGACAAACGCGCCGACCAGTATCAATATGATTGAAAGCAGTATCTTCTGAATCATTTCATCCTCTCTTTGCGATCACTTGGGCAAACAACAAAAGCACTTGCGTGTAGCCACGCCAGCCGTGAATACGCTGCTTAGATTAGATTGTTATAACTAGTGCAAACGATAGGAATCGGCGCCTGTAGACATTCATATTGTATTGTCATAGCATCTGCCACATAGTATTGACACAATTTGTGACTTTATATAATAGTGCAATGGAGGATACAATAATGAATTCTTATCAACCCCTTGCCGCAGCCGTGACCCTTACCCTGGCCACCTCTGGTGCTTGCGCTCAACAGGTGCTGGAAGAAGTGATTGTTACCGCCACCAAACGCGCGGAGAGCCTGCAGGACGTCCCGGTAACCGTAACTGCTATTTCGGCTACCACCCTGCAGGAGGCGGGCGTTGTCGACCTGACCGATGTCGCGGCACTGGTGCCTTCGCTGACCGTCTCCACCAACCTCAATCCCTTCACCACCGGTATTCGTATTCGCGGCATCGGCACCTCCCAGAACTCCATTGCTCTGGAAGCGTCGGTGGCATTCGTGGTTGATGGCGTCTATATGGGCCGCTCCGGCCTGGGCATGTCAGACCTCACCGACATCGAGCGGATCGAGGTGTTGCAAGGCCCCCAGGGCACGCTCTATGGCAAGAATGCCAATGCCGGTGTGGTCAGCGTGGTGACCAAAAGGCCTAATTTCGATGAGACCGAGGGCTATGTTGAGGCAACCGTTGGGGACTACAGCCTGCAGCAGTACACCGCATCGGTTACGGGCCCTCTCAACGACGAGCTTGCCTACCGGTTGGCCGGCAACTGGCGGGAACAGGATGGCTGGCTTGAAAATGATACGGGGCCGGACCAGATGTCGGTGCAAGACTGGAATCTGCGCGGCGAACTCCAGTGGTTGGCGACCGATAACCTCAGCATCGGCCTGACGGCCAGCCATGTAGACCGGGATGACCGCTGCTGCGCCGCAGACGCAAAACAGACCGAGACGTTTCTCGGGCTGTTGGCCGCAGACGGCCTGCCTGTGCCTAAAAACGATGCTTACGACTGGAAGAATAACATCAACCAAAGCAGCGATTTCACCATGACCTCGGACATGGTCATCGCGACCGTCGAATACGATATGGACAAGGCGCAATTGACGTCACTCAGCGCCTGGAATGAATACGAATACAAGTCCTCCGCCGATGCCGATCGCTCCGAATTCGACATCCTGTCCTTTGTGAATGATAAATATACCGGTAACGCCTTCTCCCAGGAGTTCCGCCTCACCAGCGACCTGGATGGCCCCTTACAATACCTGGCCGGCCTCTACTATCTCCACGAGGAAAACAAGCGGGACAACCCCAACGGTGTGGGCTATCTGGGTGAGGACATTGTATCCGTTGGCAGCGTAACCTTCGGGCCGCAGATTGCGCTGCTAGCCGCACCCGGGGACTACATCGCTACCAAATCAGAATACCAAACCGATGTGTATGCCGCGTTTGGGCAAACCACTTATAGCTTTAATGAGGACTGGCTCCTGACGGTGGGCCTGCGTTATACCGCTGAGACCAAGTCGGTGAACGGCTATGTAGACAATTTCTCCAGCGCGCCTGCGGCCAATATGCCCGATATCCCCACGTTCGTTGACTTGATAGCCACGCCTGGCGTGCAGGACGAACAGCTCGAAGAGGACGGTTTCACCTGGTTGACCAGCCTGCGTTATTTCGTCACCGCGGACACCATGGTATTTGCCTCGGCCGCGACCGGTACCAAATCACCGGGGTTTAACGATCCGGGCAGCCCGCCAGGCGCACAAGAATTCAGTGAGGAAAAAACCACCAACTATGAGATCGGAGTCAAGACCCAACTCCTGGATAACCGCCTGAAGCTGAACGCCACCGCGTTCTACTCGGAGTTTGACGACCTGCAGTTCCTGGCGCAAAACCCGATCGGCGCTGGCACATATATCAGTAATGCCGCCAGGGCTACCACCCAGGGCGTCGACCTTAGCTTTACCGCCATGCCCCTGCCCAACCTGATTCTCGACGGTGGCCTGCAATACCTGGATGCGGAGTATACCGAGGGCGACCTGCAGGAGTTCGATGTGGTGTTCGCGCCGGACTGGAGTGGCAGCCTGGCTGCAACCCTGGTGTTGCCCATAGCCGAGGGCAAGGCCTACCTGCGCACGGATTACAGTTTTATGGGGAATCACTACACCAACCCGACCTACCAGCCCCCCGAGACCAGGCAGGATCGCGAACTGGTCAATGTCCGCCTCGGCTGGCGCAACGACGCATGGGACGCGGCAATCTGGGTCAAGAACGCCACCGATGAGTCCTATTCATCACTTGCAGGGTCACCACTTGTACTGACCGGCATGACCGCGCAATGGCTGCAGGCGCCGCGCACGTATGGTGCAACGCTCAGGTACCAGTTCTGATGGGGCATTAGCGATCATGGCAGGTTTGTGTGGCTGGTTTAATGACAGGAGAGTACCCGGAATATGAGTGCATTTGTGATTTGGGCCACGGCAGTGCTGGTCTACGCCGCGTTCTGGTGGTGGTATGTGGGTTTTCGACCAAAAGTTACGCCGGCGGAAGTTGAGAAAACCATGGAACTGTTCAAACCCGACGACGGCTGGACTGACCAACAGCAAGAGAATTTGCGTAATTTCCTGACCAACGACAATGGCAAGGATTTTGTAATGGTCAATCTGTTGCTGCTGAATCACCCGCAACGGGAGTCCCGCAAGAAGCTGGCGAAATACCAGAAGGTGTTCCTCGGCTCCCTGCTGCGCAAGGCCGGGCACCCGGTGATGGTCGCCATGGCAGCAAGCGGCAATGTCGAAAATGTCGCCTGTGACCAGGATGAGGGATGGGGTGCCGCGGGGATGATCCGCTACCGCAGTCGGCGGGACCTGATGGAAATGCTACCTGCCACAATCGGCAGCGAGCACCATGGCCTGAAGTTGGCGTCTCTGGAGCGAACGTTTGCATTCCCCGCCTCCCCCTGGTTTCTGTTTGGCGGGCCTAAACTGCTCGCGCCGCTGGTGATTGCACTCGTCGCCGCGCTTGCCCACCTAGCAGTCTCTTGAACCGGCTAGAGCCGCACAGTTCCGCAATGTAGACGCGCACCGCATCGATCACAAGCGGCTCAACTGAATCACAACCCTCAGGCATTTACCGTCATGGTTTTCAGGATTGTAAAAAGCATGAATGGCCTTGCGCTAATCCTGGCTATCGAGCAATTGCTGCTTAAGCAGGTTGCTGATAATTTTAATCGCTGCTTTTTTACTCTGCCCCTGCGCCGCCCGCAGCCGATGCCACATTTCATGAGACGTAATAGCGTCGATAGCCTCTCGTTCAGCGGCCGGAATGGCCTTGAGTTCCGGCAACCAGTCATCGAGGTCTTCGCGCAGTGCGCGCTGGCCGCGGGCGTGATTCTTGCGCAGCGTCTCGTAGCGCCACAATTGCGCTTGCACGCCTAAGATCATATTCCCGAGTTGTTCATAGGCAGCAGCGCGACGCTCGACGGCATGTTCAATCCGCTCCGCGAGCGTTCCCTCGCGATCACCACCGAGGAACGGAGCCTCATATGTCTCGCGTAAGTACTCGTCGGCAGCACCAAACAATGCCTCCATATCCCCATAATGCCGAAACAGTGAGCGTATGTTGATACCCGAACGTTCAGCTACCTGATGCGCCGTGGGCACAAGGATGCCCTCGTTCTGCAGGGCGACCATAGCATCGATGATTGCAGTGCGGCTGCGTTCACTGCGCAGACGGCGACCGTCTACGACTGGTTCAACTTCATTTTTTGGCATTTCATCTCCGGGCAAACGGTATCGACAACCTAAATAACATTGTATGCCTTATTGAGCGATATACAGAATCAACATTACGGCTGTGTCCTGTAGATAGCAGTTTGGAGCGATCTGTCCATCCCCACTGCCAGGGAAGATGTGCACGAATATGCCCAGGTACAGCTTCAGTACTCCATGAGTCTTGTCGAATGCAGGAGTCGCGTTGCCCGGCGCTGTGCGCCTGACAAATTGGGAGGATAAAGGGGTCGAGCCAGTGGAGGCGACCCAGACAGCCACACCCCGGCACACGAGTCGGTAACTACCGTTGCTCCCTTCCGGGCCTGGCGGGGTTCACTACCTATCATTGCGAGGGGACCGCCTGGATCACCATAGCGTCTGCATCGGGAGATGCTTCCCTCACAGACGGCGCGTATTTTGCGTCAATCGAGTGGCCGCTGCAAGTAATCATCTGCCCTGGCCCTTGACTGATAAGTAAGAACCTATAACATGCATGTTATACATTCTTACATTGGGCGCAGAAAATGGCTTCAACGCCAGTCCACCGGACTTTCAAACCAGCCTCCTCGCGCACTGGCCTTTTGGGCGCGGGCGCCGCCATCGCGATAGTCATAGTGATAACCGGGTTACTGCACTTCCGCGCTGCCCTGTCGGTCAATTCAGGGGAGCGAATGCCGCTGCCGGTCGCCGCTACCGTGTTCAAGGTCCAGGACAGCTATCAGCGGAATGTGTCCTACCTCGGCCTGGTGGTCGCCGGCAGGAAGGCCGACCTGGGCTTTGAAATTCCAGGGATGATCCTGTCTCCACCGCCGCGCCCCGGTACGCCGGTGAAGCGCGGTGACATCCTTGTAGAACTCGACAACACGGCACTGCAAGCGAGACGCAGCGCTACTGCTGCGGATCTGCAACAGGTGCGCGTGGAATTGGACCTGGCGCAGTTAAAAGCCCGGCGACAGGCCGACCTGATCAAGACCGGGGCCGTATCGAGAGATGCCTATGACGACACACGCTTGCGTGCGCTGGCGCTGCAATCGAGTGTGGACGCCGGGACCGCTCGCCTCGCCAGCCTCGATATCGAGTTGCAAAAATCCCGTCTGACGGCCCCCTACGACGGCATTGTTGCAGACCGGTATGTGCAACAGGGAGCCATCGTAAATCCTGGCATGCCCGTGTTGAAACTACTTGAATCGGCAGCACAGGAAGCGCAGATCGGCGTCAGCGCTGAGCGCGCGGCCAATCTGCAGCCCGGGTCTATCTATACGCTCAAACTGCGCGACCAGACATTCCAGGCACAACTCCTCTCGGTGCGCCCGGACGTGGACCGCGCTACCCGCACTGCCGCCAGTGTCTTTGCGCTGCCCGCCGACGTCGACGCCCTGGATGGCGAACCCGTGACCCTGGAATTACAGGAGACCGTCGCCGAAGCGGGCGGCTGGTTACCCATTGCCGCACTGCAGGAAGGTAGCCGGGGCATTTGGACTGTGCTGAGACTGGAACCAGAGGGTGACCACCTGCGCACTGTCAGCGAAGCGGTAGAAGTACTGGAAGTGAAAGGTGATCGCGCTTTTGTCCGCGGCACGCTGCCATCCGGTGCCGCCGTTGTCGCCAGCGGCCTGCACCGGATCAGTGCCGGCACACTGGTTAGCGCCGAAGGAGTGAACTGACGTGTTGGCCCGGCTTATCGCTACGCATTCGCGCTATTTCACGCTGATTATTCTCTGCGTGATTGCTGTGGGCATCACCAGCTTTCAATCCATCGCGCGACAGGAAGACCCGACACTGATGAATTTTGTCGGCACGATTACCACGTTCTATCCCGGCGCCACACCGGATCGGGTTGAGGCCCTTGTCACCCGCCCACTGGAAGACGAGCTGCGCAAGATTTCAGAGGTTGACGAGCTGCGATCAACGTCCAGTGGCGGCGTCTCCTTCATCAATATCAAACTCCTCGAAACCTTGCCTGACGATGCACTGGAACGGGCCTGGTCGGAAGTCCGGGACGCGATGACCGATGCGAGCGAGTATTTCCCCCCGGGGGTGAGCGCCCCCAATTTCGACAACGACAGGTTGACCTCATTTACCACCATCGTCGCGCTGTCCTCGTCGACCGCAGACGATATGCCGCTGTCCCTGCTCAACCGCCTGGCGCAGGACTTCGCCGACCAGGCCAGGAACCTGCCGAATACCAAGCTGGTAGAAGTGTTTGGCGAACCGGTTGAGGAGATCCGTGTCGAGATTGACGAATCGGCGCTGATCTCCCGCGGCCTGAACCTGCAGCAGGTTGCGATGGCACTGCAGTCCGCGGATGCGAAAGTCTCTTCCGGGCGCGCCTCGGGTAGCGGCACCGATATGGTCATCGAGCTGGAGGGTGATTTCGATTCCATGGCGCGTATCCGCGAGGTGGTGGTGAATACCTCCGCCAATGGCAGTGCCACGCGAATTTCGGATATCGCCAGCGTGTTCAAGGCCAATGTTAGTCCGCCTCCTGCGATGGCGCTGGCACAGGGGAGAGAGGCCATTCTCATTGGGGCCGTCATGGAGTCCGGCAATCAGGTCGATGTGTGGAGCGCCGCATTCAACACGTTTGTAACCGACTACCGCAACAATGCGCCGGCCGGACTGAAAGTGGAAGTCACCTACGACCAGAACACCTACGCGACATCCCGGCTGTTCGATGTCACCATCAATCTGGCCATCGGCATTTTACTGGTCATTCTCGTGCTCCTGTTCACACTGGGCTGGCGCGCGGCGGTGGTTGTCGCCTGTATCCTGCCACTGTGCGCCCTGATCTCGCTCACCGTGATGGAGCGTATGGGCATCGCCCTGCACCAGATGTCGATCAGCGGGCTGATCGTCGCCCTGGGACTCCTCGTCGATGGCTCGATCGTGATGACAGACGAGGTAAGAAAGCGCCTGTTACAGGGCAGCGACACACTGGAGGCCATCAGTGGCTCCGTCGATCGACTGCGAGTGCCACTGATCTCCTCGGCATTGACCACCGTGCTTGCCTTCACGCCGATGGCGATTCTGCCCGGCCCCGCCGGTGACTTCCTCGGCTCCATCGCTACAGCCGTCATCATCATGCTGGCGACCTCTACCTTGCTCGCACTGAGCATCACTCCCGTACTGGCCAGCTGGCTGCTGCCCAGAGAACCCGCCAGGGAGGCTCACTGGTGGATCGGGGGCGCCAGCAGCGGTCGTGCCGGCGACGCACTGGTGCGCGCGCTGGATTGGAGTCTGGCTCACCCGGCAGCCGCAATCGCACTGGCACTCTCGCTCCCTATCGCCGGGTTTCTGTCTTTTCCGACACTCACCGCACAGTTTTTCCCGGGCACGGACAGGGATCAATTATACATTCAGGTAAAGGCAGCAGACGGTCGCTCCATTTTGGATACCGCGGCCATCGCCCGGCGCATCGATGAAAAATTGCGTGGTGATCCGCTCGTGCGCCGGGTCGACTGGAGCATTGGCGAGAGCGCGCCGGCCTTTTATTACAATATGTTCCGCTTCAAGGAAGGTATCCCCTCCTGGGCCGAGGCACTGGTGCTGACCCGCGATGAAAATCTCACCGATGACCTGATCCGGCGGCTGCAAACTGAACTCGACGCAGAGTTTCCCGAAGTGCGAACAATTGTCAGGGGTATTGACCAGGGGCCACCTGTGACGGCGCCACTGGAGATTGAAGTGACTGGACCTAACCTGTCCGTGCTGCAGGAGTTGGGCAACCAGTTCAGGCACCGTATGGAGGTCACCCCGTTCGTCACGCACACCAGCAGCGATCTGTCTGGTGGCGCACCCAAACTGGTATTTGCGCTGCAGGAAGACAAATTGCGGCTGGCGCACTTACAGCTGTCGGATGTGGCAACCGCACTCAACAGCAGTCTTCTCGGACAGATTGGTGGAGAAGTGCTGGAGGGCACAGAGCGATTACCAGTGCGTGTGCGACTCAACGAGACAGACTGGGGAGCGTCTGAAAAAATTGCCGACATCCTGGTGCCACTGCCTCCGCGACTGCCGGCCGATTCATCGATGATTTCAGGTATCCCGCTGAATGCACTTGGCAAACCGGAATTGATACCCAGCCAGAGTCCTATTTCGCGAAAGGATGGCATGCGAACTAATATCGTACAGGCGTACCTGGAGCGGGGGGTGCTGCCAGAAGAGGCATTGAAATTACTGCGACAGGACCTCACGGAAAACCCTATAGCACTGCCCGATGGCTACAATTTCAAGTTCGGAGGGGATACCGATGAACGGGCGTCGGTTGTGAATAACATCATGGCACCGATGGGACTGGTACTCGCAGCACTGCTGGCAACCATCGTCTTGACCTTCAATTCCTGGCGACTATCAGCCGTTGCTGTTTTGGTGTGCGTGTGTTCCCTGGGCTTGTCATTGCTGGCTCTGGCTATTTTCCAGTACCCGTTCGGCGTTCAGGCCATGATCGGGGTGATCGGCTCAATCGGGGTCTCCATCAATGCCGCGATCATTATTATCACCGCGCTGCAGGCCGATCCGCGCGCGCTGCAGGGAGATAGCGTGGCAACGCGGGACGTGGTGATGGATTCCAGCCGACACATTATCTCAACAACGGTGACAACCTTTGGCGGTTTCCTGCCGCTGATACTTGAAGGGAGCCAATTCTGGCCGCCGTTCGCAATGGCTATCGCCGGTGGTGTGCTGCTATCGACCATCATATCGTTCTTCCTGGTACCGCCCCTGTTCCTCGTCGCGACACAAATCGGCCGCAGAAAGACAGCGATTGAACAGTCGCATCCGGATGACCTGGTTCGGCACCAGCGGGAGATTGCAGCATGAATTGTTCGGACAACACTGCGCCGCGACCGGGGCGCTATCATCACGGCAATCTGCGTGACGCACTGATTGTGGCAGCCGCGGAGCTCATTGAAGAGAACGCCTCTATCGGTTTTGCGATGATTGACGCAGCCCGCAAGGCTGGCGTAAGTAGTGCGGCCCCCTACCGCCATTTCAAAGATAAGGATGCGCTGCTGGAGGCCGTCAGTGAGCTGGCTTTTCTGGGACTCACGATTACCACCCGCGATACCGCCCTCAAATACCCTGCGGGCTCGGAGCAACGCATCATTGCGATCGGCAAAGCCTACATCTCGTATGTGATCAGCCACCGCGCCTTTTACGACCTGATGTGGGGCGATATGGGTCTACGTGGTTTTGAAGCCGCTGATATCGATATCAAGACCTCAGGGTTCAGGGTGCTGGTGGAATCGGTACAACTCTGGTGTGATGGGCTGGGTTTGGTTGACTACAATGCGCTTGAACTGTCGGTAAAGCTCTGGGCGATGGGACATGGCCTGGCCTGCCTTGCGATGAATCATCACCTTGAACAGTTCCTGCCAGACGTGGATGTCTTCAGCTTGCTGGAAAGCAGCACTCGTACGTTTTTTGAGGGCTTGAAGCGCACCAAATCCCGTCCAGAGTAATATGTTCGAGCAGCGCACACAGAGCACGCTCAGTCGGCACG
>CAXBLZ010000020.1:0-45502 GCA_963976735.1 uncultured Halioglobus sp. | reverse complement strand
ACCCCCGACCGGCTGATTACAAATCAGCTGCTCTACCTACTGAGCTACGCCAGCCATGATCAGATCGGGGTGTGTTGTAGCCGCCCCGTTTGAAGGTGGGGGATTGTAGTGAAAGTGGTATGGGGATGCAATAACGGGAAAGCATTATTCCCAAAGCGTTGCAAAGCCATAGGAGGCATCTCTATATGCTGCGCAGAGCATGCACAGCGCTACCTGCTCGTGGGCAACGTCAGTGCCAGGGAAAGAGCTGCTTGTTAGCCTGGAGACCGCGTTGTGGCTGTGAAGGGACGTTAGCAGGCCGCTGAACGGAGGCAAGTTGCCGCCTCATTCTTCCGCAGGCGTATTCAGATACGGTTCAAACGCTCGGCATGGCTGTCCGCGCAGCGCGGGACACGGGGGAGGAGCAGACAGCACCGGGTTCATCGGAATCAGCGGCAACACCACACTGGAGGGGTAGCTGGTCGAGTGGGCGATGGTATGCGTTACCGGTTGGTCATAATCAAGTAGCATGAACTTCCACAACTCGCGGCTGTCTCCGGGCGTATCAACCTGTATGCGTATCCTGGAACCCGCCCGAAAAATGTGTGCAAACGGAAATATCTCAACTCTGGCCAGAACAGGCTGTCCACCGGGCAAGGGCGCGGCATCAGCTTCAAGATGTGTCTGAACCGGGCGCAATTCGGTAGACTGGTTTAGATCCAACGCGCGCTGGCTGGCGCGCAGCCAGCCCGCCTGCACGTAGGTTTCAAAGCCGTCGGAGCGCACCTCACTCAACAGCACTTCCAGGTCGGCATCCTCGGCGGTGGACTCGATGAACAGATCCGCGCTTGCGCTACCGACAAAAACCATGTCCTGCAGCAACACATCACTGACAAAAACGGCCGCTTTGCCAGCAGCCTCCTGCACCCACTCATAGAAAGGTTGCGAGCCGCCGAAGGTGCGCTCGCCCGCTTCAGGATCGTGGGCAAAACTCGATGCGGAAGGTTCAACCACGGGTGCGTTTTCAGACAATGAGCCGTCGGGTTGGAAATACAGCCTGTACGCTTGCTGCTCCGCCGGTGGCCACTGACTGAATTCGGTGCTGAAAACACCCTGTGGCGCACCCCGGTAATCCGGGTCTCCCGGATTCTGGGCAAACAGGCTGGTATCAGCGCCCCTGTCGAAAATAACGCGCAGTGGATTTTGCGCGCTGTCCATTTCGTAGGCCGCGCGGGCTGCAGCATAACTCTGCTCATCGCTGAAGGGAACCTCGGGGAACACGAGCGGTGCGCCAAACCGCTGCTGAAAAAGCGGGGCGGCCAAATCCAGGGAGGAGGGCCTGTTGGGAATAACCTCAGCCACGTAGATATCCATAAAGGCCTTCCACTCCGCCAGTACTTCGGGCGAATAGCCATCGGCATGCAAGCCGTTGAACGCGATAAAACGGGTGACGGGTGCGCTGGTAAATTTATCCAGCAGGGTCGCAAAGTGTGCACCCGTTTGCTCATCCTGCCACGCGCCGCTGAGAAAGACCGGTACATTGATCTTGTCAACAAACTTCGACGGGTTCAGCGGGTCGGCGATTTCGGGAACGTAATACGGCGTTTCCAGCGCGCGGCCGACGGCATCCACTGCCTGTAAATGCATCTGCTGGTTGTCCTCGCAGACACTGCTGCCAAATGCGGTGTATTCAGCATCCACTTGAGCCTGTTCCCAACCCTGCCCAAAGGGCTGCGCGCCATTTACAACATTCTGCGCCCACTGAAAGGCAAAGCCATTATTAAATATTCCGCCCGGTGCCAGCGCCGATGCCGCGGTGTCGGCGATTACGGATAATGGCGCTATGGCTTTCAGGCCCGGCGGGCGCATTTGCGCCACGAACAGCTGGGAGATGCCGGGATAGGAGATGCCCACCATGCCCACTTTGTTAGTGAACACCCAGGGCTGGGCGGCTACTGTTTCAATGATGTCGTAACCGTCCAATACCTGCAGGGTCTCAAAATAATCGTAGGCCCCACCGGAACAGCCGGTACCACGCATATTAACGCCCACCGTGGCATAACCCACGAAGCTGGCGATCAGCGCTCCAGGAGCACTGGGAGCATCGCACAGCACTGGCAAAATCCCGCACAGGCCGGTCAGGCTTTCATCCAGCACGGACCCGGGCTTCGATGGATCGTATCCAGAGTAATTGACAATTGTCGGGTAGGGTCCGTTCTCTATCGGGCCGGGCAGGGTCACATAGGCGGAAAGGCGCGTGCCGTCGCGGGTGGTAATGTAGTTGAATCCCGGCTGCAGTGTCTGGCTGCTGTAAAACGATGGGGCGGGGAGGCTGCCATCGACCGACCAGACTTCCAGGTTCTGGACCGCCTTGATGGATCCACCCCGATCTTCGCGCACCGAGTAGTCGCTGCCCGGCGCCAGGTTGCGAAACACCAGACTGCCAAGGGTATCTGTTTCATCGCTGGCTGCCAGAGTGCCTGCGGCATCGTAGACTTCAAGCACGATGTTCGGCGCGGCGCCTGTCACATGAAGCTGCTCCACACTTTCCCGCACGGCAAAATCGGCCGGCTGGAAAACGTCGGGCTGGGGATCGTCGGCCCGAAAGGTTGATCCGGAATTTCCTGATGAATCGCACGCAGCGACACCCGCTAACAACGCAACTATCAACAACGCACGGAAACGACGCGAGGTAGTGATATACCAATGGGCTACAGCAGACAATAGACGCATAGGAATCCAGGTTTATTGGTTATATTTTGGATCGACCGATACAGCTCAATCTTGTTGACGCAGGGTATACCGCATGTCCAGTTGCTGGCAAGTTACCAGTCCTTAACGGGCAAATCTGGCATGGCGACGCCGGAGCTGACCCTCATCCCGTCCCGGCAGGGTTTTGAGCGTCAGTTGGCGAGCGTGATCGGGATACGGAGAATAGCCTCTTCGTCGGTCAACCCCGCGTCATTGACGAGAACCACACAGGGGTTGGCGCTATCACACACCCCGTTGCCGATCGGGCCAATGCGGATCACCAGTTCGAGACTGCCCATACCGTCCGGATTGGGAACCAGAATCCTGCCTCCGGAGATGTTACAGGCTGCGGCACCGCCGAGACCATCTCCGGCACACTGCATGATGTTAACGACCTTGCCAGGAAGAAACCCACTCCAGGTTACGGTGATTGCCTGCCCATCCACCAGGTTGGTGTCAGCGCTGATGGAAGCCATACGATTGGTCTCGGGTTCCGGCAGGAGTTCAACCGGCACATTGGAGCCTTCGTCAGGCGCCCAGTGCATGGTAGCGATGTCGGGAATGATGTATTCGGGGAGGCGCTCCATTGCCGTGTTGTCACCGCGCAACTGCAAAGCGAGAAAGTCCGCGGTGGCATCTGCGACCACCGCGAACGCCGGATCATCGGGATGAAAGTAAGAACCGTGGTCGGATTGTTCAAGGGTGAGCAGGCCCTTGGGTGGTTGCAACTCGTTGTAGGACCGCACAGCCTGATTATAAATTAGCAGGGTATCGTTGACACCGTGCACGAGGAGAATCGGGGGCGTGTCCGTCAGGTCATAATCGCCGCCCGCGAACGGCGATGTGACACCCGCGAATATAATTGCGGCATCCAGTCGCAGGTCGCGACAGCAGGAATTAGCCACCAGCCCGTAGGTTGTGATGCCACCATTGGAGTGACCACTGGCGACGATCCGGTCGCCGTCGATGGCGCTGCTGAGCAGTTGTCCCGTCGTGTTCGACTCTCGCAGCAGGGTATCGATCAGAAAACTCACATCTGCGGGCTGGTTCTGCACGTCCTCGCCCACAGGGCCGCCCGGCGTTGCACTGCTGGTGAGCGGGAACTGCGGCAACGCCACCACATACCCCTTCGACGCCCATACTTCAGCCAGCGGCAGCAGGCTTTCAACCGAGCCACCGAGTCCGTGTGACAATACGATCAGTGGAAAGGGCGCACCCCACGTATCAACCGGCGCGTTCGCCGAGACAGGGTCTCCCGGCGCGCCCTGCGCAGGATAAACAACGGTGGTCTCGATAGTTCTGTTGGGAGCGGCCGGCTCAGTGCCGTGGGCAGCGGTCGGTCGAGACAGATCTGTTAACGTCATCGACGCGGTCCCAACGGCGAATTCGGATGGCGCGGCAGGCAAGTCCGCTGCACCATTGTTGTTGCTCGAACAGGCCACCAGCCACAACGCCGCACAGGTGACACCGATGACCTGCTTCACGCACCTATTGATAACGTCGCTGACCTTGCATCGATGCAGGCGCGAGGCTGGTTCAGCGCCTGCAGCAGCGCAGGCTTGGCGGTTGTTCATTGATGTCACCCTGTTGTTGCTCGCAAGCTCACAACCCTGATCAGCAGCCTTATTATCATACTGCGGCGGGTACAGGCATTACCGATCAAAACCACTGTCAATTATTGTAGTGCGCTACTGATAGCGCTGATTTTCATCGATTATAGGTGTAAACACGCGGGGTATTCCACCACCGCGGTGGCGACCGCGTGAGGCTGACTGCTGGCCCTGGCCACAACTCCACCGCTGCGGTGCAAACTCGCCCTGCGGCAGCCCTGCTGGACACTCGCAGAGGATCAGGCACAAAAAAACCCGGCATTCGCCGGGTTTGCAAGACTTCACTGCGACTTCTAAACCTTCAATATGGTGCCGAAGGCGGGATTTGAACCCGCACGAGCATAGCTCACCACCCCCTCAAGATGGCGTGTCTACCAATTTCACCACTTCGGCTAAAACTTTCCTGATATCAATCCAGTCGGGGCACATCGTCCCCGGCAGGCGCGGTGGCGGCTGCGGGGGTATCATCCACCACTGGCAGTTCCTCTGCCGCCGGCGTCGTCGTATCAGTGTTCACGGCAGTGGGGATATCCAGCCCGAGGTCATCTTCAACAACCGCTCTCTGGTTAACCATCAGCGCGAGGCTGAAGCTACTGGCGAAAAACAATACCACCAGCCAGGCCGTCACCTTGGTCAGCACACTGCCGCCGCCGTCGCTGCCGAACAGGGTCTGCGATCCCCCGGCACCAAATGAGGCGCCCATATCGGCACCCTTGCCCTGCTGCAGCAAGATCAGGCCGATAATCGCCAGAGCGATGACCAGGTGCACTGCCAAAATAATCTGTTCCATAATCGTCCAGTCCCTCCAGGGGACATTATCCTGTGGCTTTTGACGCTGCCGCTGCGTCGATGATGGCCTGGAAGTCTGCCGCCTTTAACGCGGCTCCACCTACCAGCGCGCCATCAATATCAGGCTGCGCAAATAATTGCGCGGCATTCTCTGCCTTCACACTGCCGCCGTACAACACCCGTGTATCGGCTGCCGACACGCCATCAATATCTGCCAGGCTGCTGCGAATAAACGCATGCATGTCCTGCGCCTGCTGTGGCGTCGCCGTGAGCCCCGTACCTATTGCCCAAACCGGCTCATACGCCACTACCAGCGCATTCAGGTTTGCCTGCCCTCGCAACGCACCTTCAAGCTGGGCGCTGACCACGTTTTCGGCTTCACCCGCCTCGCGCTGCTCTCGTGTCTCACCGACACAGACAATGGGTCGCAGCCCCGCCTCAATGGCCGCTGCCACCTTGGCAGCAACCAGCACATCCGACTCACCGTGATACTGGCGACGCTCCGAATGCCCCAGGATTACCCAATGGCACCCGACCTCAGCCAGCATCACAGGGGCGACCTCGCCGGTATAGGCACCGGATTGCATATGACTGCAATCCTGCGCACCCACTGCAATAGTGGACGCGGCACACAAATCAAGCACTTGCGGCAGATGCACGTACGTGGGACAAACGGCCACTTCAGGACCTGTGGCCACTGCTGCACGCACCAAATCGCTCATCAGTGCATTGATACTGGCCCTGGAACCATTCAACTTCCAGTTACCTACAACCAGAAGCTGCCGCATCTCGGTCTCCGGGTGGAAAAAGCGGCGGCAATCTTAACCAAGATAACCTCCGGTGACAAGGAAGATCCCAATGGAAATATGTTGTGAGCCGGAGTAAACCGGTGGCACCTCAAGCGAGAATTCGCTCGACCTGCGAGGCCAGCTCGGCGCAGAGTTGCGGCACCTGATCGGGACAGCGCCCTTCAATCATAACCCGCACCTTCGGTTCAGTGCCTGAGGGACGCAACAGTACCCGGCCCTCTGCTCCCAGCCGCTGTTCCATCGCAGCCACGGCCGGCCCGAGCGCGGGATAGTCTGCGAGGTTCACACGGCCGCCTACCACAACGTTGATCATGGTCTGGGGGTACATGGTGATACCCGCGCGCAGCGCTGCCAGATCGCCCTTTGCAGCCTGCAAAGCCATCAGCACCTGCAATGAGGCAACAATACCGTCGCCGGTCGTGGTGACATCAGAGCAGATGATATGACCGGAAGATTCACCGCCCAGATGCCAACCATTGGCCTCCATCGCCGCTTTGACATACCGATCGCCGACCTGCGCGCGCTCAAACTGCAAACCGGCTTTAAGCAGCGCCAGTTCAAGCCCCAGATTCGACATCAGTGTGCCAACCACACCTGCGTCGTTGCGACCGGTGGCGAGTCGGTGCATCGCAATGATGTACACCAGCTCGTCGCCATCGATAATCGCGCCTTTCTCATCCGTCATTAACACGCGATCGCCGTCGCCATCATAGGCGATACCGATATCCGCGCCCTCTTGTCGGACCAGTTCCGAAAGCGCCGCCATATCGGTAGAGCCCACACCCTCGTTGATGTTAAAACCGTCGGGGCGCGCACCCATGGGAATCACCTCCGCGCCCAGCTCGCTGAGTACGCTGGGCGCGATGTGATAAGTGGCGCCGTGCGCGCAATCCACGGCAATTCGAAGGCCGCGCAAACTGAAATCCTCCGGCACCGTCGATTTGCAAAATTCGATATAGCGGCCGGCGGCATCCTCGACACGCACCACCTTGCCGATCTGCCGGGACGGCACGGTTGTCAGCGGCAATTCCAGCTCTGCTTCAATCGCATGCTCTATCTCATCGGACAGTTTGGAGCCATCGGCACCGAAAAACTTGATGCCATTATCGTAAAAAGGGTTGTGTGAGGCGCTGATCACAATACCGGCCTCCGCGTTGAGCTTGCGAGTCATATGCGCGATGGCTGGCGTGGGCATGGGACCCAACAGTTTCACATTCACACCGGCGGCGACAAGGCCCGCCTCCAGGGCTGATTCAAACATGTAACCGGAAACGCGGGTGTCCTTGCCGATGATCACCAGGCAACCGCCCTCGCAGTTGAACTCCCGATCAAACACGCGGCCACAGGCCCAGCCCAGCTTGAGCATAAAATCAGGGGTGATGGGGAACTCGCCCACTTTGCCGCGTATGCCATCGGTCCCGAAATAGCGTTTATTCATCTGTTCCCATGCTCCTGTAATGCCGCCCACATTGCCACTGCATCTGCCGTGGCCGCGACATCGTGCGTTCTTATAATCGCAGCACCGCGCTCTACCGCCATCACGGCCAGTGCCAGACTCGCGGGCAGGCGCTGCTCCACATCCCTGCCCAGCAATTTACCAATGATTGATTTGCGCGACAGCCCCACCAACAGGGGGAATCCCATCGATGCCAGATCTGGCAAGCCGCTTAACAACTGTAGATTGTGATTGACGGACTTGCCAAATCCAAAGCCGGGGTCGAGCAGCAATCTTTCCCGCACTATACCCAGTCGCTCACACGCTGCCACCCTGTTGATTAGAAAATCTCTGACCTCGGTCACAACATCAACATATTGTGGCGCCGCCTGCATACTGGTGGGCTCTCCTTGCATGTGCATCAGGCAAACAGGCAAGCCAGTTGCGGCTGCGGCCTCCAGCGCCCCTTCGCGCGTCAGGGCGCGCACATCATTGATCAGGCCAGCACCGCTGGCGGCGGCCGCGCGCATCAGAGCGGGAGAACTGGTATCAATGGATATCACCACCGCCAGCTCGGCCGCGATTCGCTCGACCAGTGGCAACACCCTGTCCATCTCCTCTTCCGCTGATACCGGCTGTGCACCGGGGCGGGTGGACTCCCCTCCAATATCCAGTATCGCTGCGCCGGCAAGCACCATATCGCGAGCACGCACCATCGCACGCTCGATATCGAGACGCGAGTGTCGATACAGGGTACCGCCGTCCGAGAAGGAATCAGGTGTGGTATTGATGACACCCATGATAAGCGGGCGGCTCAGGTCGAGCGTGCGCCCGGCGCAATCCAGCGCCGAACAGTGTGGAAAATGAGCGGAAGGCACTACCCGGCCAGCATCAATGCTCGCCGGCAGGGCCTCCTATCGGCCGATCGGAGGACTCCGGGGACGCAGCGCTGGCACCGGCACCAGCACCGGGTGTTTGATCACCTCCGGTACCACCCCAATCCTTGGGCTCACGCGCGGGGCGCCCGGACATGATGTCGTCGATCTGATCGGCATCGATGGTCTCGTAAACCATCAGCGCCTCTGCCATCAGGTGCAGTTTCTCGACGTTTTCTTGCAGGATTGTCTCCGCGGTGGCATAGCATTCATCGATGATACGGCGCACCTCGAGGTCAATTTGCTTGGCGGTGTCTGCCGAAACAGCCAGATGCGGCTGTCCGGCACTGCGACCGAGGAACACCTCCTCTGTAGCCTCGTCGTACATCAACGGCCCCATTTTGTCGGACAAGCCCCACTTGGTGACCATTTTGCGCGCGATATCCGTCGCTCTCTGGATGTCGTTCGAGGCGCCGGTGGTGACGCCGTCCTTGCCAAGCGTCATTTCTTCCGCGATCCGCCCGCCAAACAGGCTGCATATCTGGCTCACGATGAAGCGGCGACTGTGACTGTAGCGATCCTCCTCGGGCAGGAACATGGTCACGCCCAGCGCTCGGCCGCGCGGGATAATGCTGACCTTGTAGACGGGGTCGTGCTCCGGCACCAGCCGCCCGACAATTGCGTGACCGGCTTCGTGATAAGCAGTATTGCGTTTCTCATTCTCTGACATGACCATGGATTTGCGCTCTGCGCCCATCATGATCTTGTCCTTGGCCAACTCGAACTGGTTCATACCCACAGTCCGCACATTACTGCGAGCTGCAAACAGGGCCGCCTCGTTGACGAGATTGGCGAGATCGGCGCCGGAGAAGCCGGGCGTACCGCGCGCAATCTTGGAGGCCTCGACATCCTCGGCGAGTGGAACCTTGCGCATGTGAACCTTGAGAATTTGTTCGCGACCGCGAATATCGGGCAGGCTCACCACCACCTGGCGATCAAAACGGCCCGGGCGCAGCAGTGCGGGATCGAGCACGTCCGGACGGTTGGTGGCCGCGATTACGATCACACCGTCATTGACTTCAAAGCCATCCATCTCCACCAGCAACTGGTTGAGGGTCTGCTCGCGCTCGTCGTGGCCACCGCCAAGACCGGCACCACGGTGGCGCCCTACCGCGTCGATTTCATCGATAAAGATAATGCACGGTGACTGCTTTTTCGCCTGGTCGAACATATCGCGGACACGCGACGCACCCACACCGACAAACATTTCAACAAAATCAGAGCCCGATATGGAGAAAAAGGGTACTTTTGCCTCGCCGGCAATCGCCTTGGCGAGCAGGGTCTTACCGGTACCGGGCTGGCCGACCATCAGCACGCCGCGCGGAATGCGCCCGCCGAGTTTCTGGAAGCGGCTGGGATCGCGCAGGAACTCCACCAGTTCCTGTACATCCTGTTTCGCCTCGTCGACACCGGCAACGTCGGCAAAGGTCGTGGTAATCTGGTCTTCACCGAGCAGCTTGGCCTTGCTTTTGCCAAAGCTCATCGGGCCGCCACGGCCCCCGCCACCGCCCTGCATCTGGCGCATGAAGAACATAAATACCGCAATAATGATAAGAATCGGGAAGCTGGCAACCAGCAACTGGGTCCAGACGCTCTGCTGTTCAGGCTTGCGCCCCACCACTTCGACCTTGTGTTCCAACAGGTCATCGATCAGTTTGGGATCCTCCACCATCGGGCGAATGGTTTCAAAACGGGTGCCGTCAAAACGCTCGCCGGAAATGGTCAGGCCGTCCACAACGACTTTTTTCACCTGATCGTTCTGAATTTCGGTGATTAGCTCAGAGTAACCAACCTGCTCAGTAGAGCCCTGCATATTGAAGTTGTTGAATACCGACAGCAGGACGGCGGCGATCACCAACCAGAGAAGTAAATTCTTAACCATAGTGTTCAATGCCATTTCCTCGCGGAAGTATTACGCCGAACTGTGTTCTGGCGCCGCCTCAGGGCGGTAATGGAGCGAATGGAGCAGCCTCAGGGGCTAAAATCTCTCACCCGCCCCCTGAATCAGATAAGTGATACGCACATATTTAGCGCGTGTCATTGCGTTCGGGCACCGTCCTCTCGTGCCCTGCGTGCCAATTTACTACAGTTGGGCCGATCACTCCATATTTCAAGCCCGTTGACAGTCGCTAGTTTTGCGCTCGATTTGCGACCGGATTCCCGTCACTGGCGCCCCGAAATTCCTTCGCCACCATGTAGACCTCCCTGGAGCGGGGCCTGGACGCCCTGGGCTTGCGCGTCAATACCTTCGCGAACGCGGTTTTAGCCTGCTTGAACACCTGATCGAAGCCCTCACCCTGGAATACCTTGGCGACAAATACGCCGCCCGGCGCCAATACCTGCTGCGCCATGTCCAGCGCCAGCTCCACCAGGTACATGGCCTGCGGCTGGTCCACCGCGTGGACGCCGCTCATATTTGGCGCCATATCGGAGATCACCAGATCAACCGGCTTCCCGCCAAGCGCCTCGACAATCCGCTGGAACACTTCATCTTCGGTAAAGTCACCCTCGATAAATGTTACACCCTCAAGGTCTTCCATCGGCAGGATATCTGACGCAATCACCGCGCCACTGGCGCCCACCCGCTGTATCGCTACCTGCGACCAACCGCCGGGAGCGCTACCCAGGTCCAGCACCGTCATGCCGGGGCCGATCAATCTGTCCTTCTCCTGCAGTTCGAGCAGCTTATAGCAGGCACGCGAGCGGTATCCCTCCCGCTGCGCCTGCTGTACATAGGGATCATCCCGGTGCTCTTTCAGCCACGCTTTACTGGAGGATTTCTTCTTCGCCATGTTCCGTCGCTACATTTTCGGTTTCGTGCGCCGAAGGGCTTGTGTAGAATGGCCCGCCCCGCGCTGGCGGGCATTGTACCTTGGAACTGTGATGAGCAAGAAAGCAAATCAGGATATCAAACAACTGCGCGCGATTGGTCACAAGCTCAAGCCGGTGGTCACGATCGCCGGCAATGGGCTCAGTGAGGGCGTCGCGGCAGAGCTGGACAGGGCACTTACCGACCACGAACTTATCAAGGTCAAACTGGCCGTGGGCTCGCGCGAGGCCCGGGTCGAGATGGCGGCGCAAATTACCACGCAATTCGGTGCCGAGGTGGTACAGAGTGTCGGCAATATCCTGCTGCTGCTGCGTCGTTCCCCCACCCCCGACCCACGCCTGTCCAACCTGATCAAACCGGTGTAACCAACTGCTCTGCACCCGCAGTCAGCCCGCAGGTGGTTTCTCTTGCCGGCCGGGTCCCGCGTTGCAACGGTTGCAGACGCGCATTTCCCGGGGCGGGCACATTCGCTATCATGAAGTCCCTGCTTAGAGGACAGTACGGCATGGGCGACATTCTTGAATTTCCTTCGCAACAGGCCCAGGGCCTGGCTTTCCTCGACCGCCAGCTGCGCGAACTGCTGACAAAAAAGGGCGCCGATGCACAACTGGTTGATTTCGCGGCCGCACAGCTGACGAAAATGTACGCACAACTCAGCGCATCAGAGCAGTACAGTTTCACCGTAAACCTTCCCGGACACCTCAATGATGAAGACAGAGACAGCCTTTATCAGCAGATCAACACCGGGCTGGAGGGGATCCGCAAAGAAAATCACGCGCTGCTGGTTGGCATGCTGGCAAAACTGGTGTTGGCACAGGTCAAGTTATTCCAGCACGAGCGGCCCGAGTAGCGGCCGCGCGCATCAGGTAAAGAGGTTGGTCAGCTGATACGCCGCGACAGCCGCGGCATAGGCAAACAGGAAGTACCCCGCGAACATTTTTACCGCCAGCGAATTCGAGCCACTCTCCTTCGACAGGATAGCCAGGGTCGAAATACATTGCAGCGCGATGGCGAAAAACACCAGCAGCGCAATTCCCGAGCCCAGCGCCATATCGCTATTTTGGATATGTTGCACCAGTGGCGCCATTTGCTCATCGGCGGATTCAATCCCGAATATCGTGCCCAGTGTTCCGACAAACACCTCGCGCGCCAGGAAGGAACTCAAAATAGCCACGCCGTAGCGCCAGTCCAGACCCAGTGGCGCAAAAAGCGGCTCGATAAAGTGCCCCAGATGCCCCAACCACGAGGTTCCCAGGTCGGCACCAAAATTGGGGAAATAGCCCAGCACCCACACTGCGACCGTGACGGCAAAAATGATTTTACCGGCCTTGGTGACAAAGTGTTTGGATCGGTTCCAGCAACTGCGCAGCAGCGGCACCAGGCTGGGCACCCGGTAGGGCGGCAACTCCAGCACAAAGGGCAGGTCGTGGTAGTGGTCTTTCGTGGTACGCGACACCAGCGCGGTCACCAGCAAACCGCAGAACATCCCGAAAAAATAGATCACAAACATCGCCAGCCCCTGCCAGCCAACCAGTCCGCCCAGCGCGGTTGAGGCGGGGATAAAGGCGGCGATCAACAGGGTATAAACCGGCAGGCGAGCTGAACAGGGCATCAGCGGTATCGCCATGTAGGTCAGCAGGCGTTTGCGCGGGGAGTCGATCGCCCGGGCGGCGTAAATCGCCGGGATCGCACAGGCCACACCGGACAACATGGGAATAAAGCTCTTGCCCGTCAAGCCGAAAAGTCGCAGCGGTTTATGGCAGATAAGCGCCGCCCGCGCCATATAGCCGGAGTCTTCCAACAAACCAATGACGAACGTCAGGATGAATATCTGTGGCACAAACACCAGGAAGGCGCCGATACCGCCGAACAGGGCGTCGGCGGTAAAATCCCGCGCCGTCTGGTTGCCTATCATTGGCACAATCCAGTCAGCGGCCGCACCCAGCGTGTACTCCACCGCATCCATCAGCGGCGCGGCCCAGGTGAATATGCTCTGGAACAACAGGTACATAATGAAGAAGAACGCGAAACCGCCTGTCACCGAATGCAGGAAGATGCCATCCAGTCGGGTCTGGTTGCGGATCAGCACATCACCGCTGGTGCCGAAGCGCTGCGCGAGCTTGTGCGCCACGATGCGCAACTGCTCGTCGGGTACATCGACCGATTGCTCTGTCGCCCAGGTCCGCGGTAGCGGCACCTCATCCTTGAGCGCGGCGACAACGGCTTTTATGCCCTTGCCGGAGCGCCCCGAAACGGGCAGTACCGGTGCCTGCAGTGCCTGCGCCAACTGCTCGATATCGAGACTGAGCTTGTGCGACTCCAGTACGTCCATCATATTGGCCAGCACGGTCACCGGCTTGCCGTGACGTGCACTCTCTCGAATCACCTGCAGCGTAAAGTACAGGCTTTTCTCCAGCCGGGTGGCATCGACGACACACAACACATGGCTGACATCGGCGTCATCCAGCGAACGCTCGAAGTAGTCAACCGCAACGCGCTCATCCTCTGAAATCGCCTGCAGCGAATAGGTGCCGGGGAAATCGATCAGCTCAAAGCCGGGCAGGTCCGGCAGACGGCCGGTGCTGACATCCACCGTGATACCGGGAAAATTGGCGACCTTGTGGTGCAAGCCTGTCAACCGGTTGAAAAGCAGGCTTTTCCCCGAGTTGGGACTGCCTATCAGCAGAACTTTACTCATGGGGCGGTGTTATCCTGACCAGCACATGGGAGGCAACTTCATCGTCCAGTGAAAAAACGGTATTGCTGACGCGGTAGACCTTGGGCGCACCGAATGCGAGCGACTGCAGACACGACACCAACTCGCCGGGATGAAAACCGAACTCCATCAAGCGGATACGGTATTTCTCATCGAGGGCATTGTCATAACCCAATATTTCGCAGCGGTCGCCTGACTTCAGCGACCAGAGGTTGGTTTTCATGGTGTTGCGATCACTCCAGTGGAAAACGCCGATCATAGTCTAAATGAGAATTATTTTCATTAGTAAAGCCAAAATAAATCCCGCCAAACGCGCGTCGAACTTGTTGCGCTGCGAGTTGGAAGCGGCGGCACCTGCACTGCAGCGAAGCAGATGCTGCACCGCGAATTCATCGCGACCGCGAGTTGCCAAATACCGGTGGGGGCTCCAGAATGGCTGGCCTCACATTCGAACGCAGCACATTTTCACTGTCGGGAGCGAAAAGGACAACATGGACGCCAAAGATTTCAGGGATATTCTGTATGCGAAAGACGACGCGGGTGTGGTCACACTCACACTGAACACACCGGCGCGGAAAAACGCGCTCAGCGCACTGACGTTTCTCGAGCTTTACCACGCTGTCGATCACTTCCAGGCTGACGATTCCGCCCACGCGATGATTCTGACCGGCGCCAAAGACCCGAACTCCGACGAACCGAGCAGGGAAGCGTTTAGCAGCGGCGGCTATTTCAACCCCGATGCATACGAGGGCGTGGCACCGGAGATCATGGCCCAGATCGATATGTCGGACATCGCCCAGAAACGCACCACCCTGAAACTCTATGCCTGTGACAAGCCTGTTATCGCGGCCGTCAACGGTCTGGCAATCGGCGGCGCGGCCACGCTGTGTCTCGCCGCGGCAGACCAGATTTACCTGTCTGAACACGCCTGGATGGATCTGCCCTTCGCCCGGCTGGGCATCGCTGCCGAACTCGCTTCCACATTCTTCCTGCCGCGCCTGTTGGGTTTCCAGAAGGCCAAGGAGATACTGTTTTTCCCCGAGCGAATCAGCGCCAATGACGCAGTTGAGCTGGGTATTGCCAACAGAGTCCTGCCCCACGGCGAACTGCTGCCGTTCGCCAGGGAGCAAGCGTTGAAACTGATCCCCCCACAGGGGCCCTCGCTGTCCATTCGGGAAATGAAGCGCTGCCTGCACCAACCCCACATGGATGCGCTCGGCGAGGCGCTCGACCAGGAAAATATCGCACTGGCAAAACTGATGGCGACCGAGGATTTTATCGAGGGCATGATGGCGCGAGTGGAGCGCAGGGCCCCCGTCTTCAAGGGGAAATAGGACGGGCGGCAGGGAGGTCGATCAAATATGTTGAACCTGGTCGATCTCGTACTCGATATCGCCGCCTGGAGCTTTGACGATCACCACCTCGCCCTCTTCCTTGCCGATCAATGCCCGCGCAATCGGTGATCCAACCGATATCATATGGTTTTTAATGTCGGCCTCGTCCTCGCCGACAATACGGTACGTCACCGTTTCGTCGGTTTCCAGATTAACCAAATCCACGGTGGTGCCGAATATCACCTTACCCGACTTGGGAATGGCAGTGATGTCGATCACCTGGGCGTTGGCGAGTTTGCCCTCGATCTCCATGATACGACCCTCGGTAAAACTCTGCTGCTCACGGGCAGCGTGGTACTCCGCATTCTCCTTCAGGTCGCCGTGTGCCCGCGCCTCCGCAATCGACTCAGAGATACGCGGTCGCTCTACCTTCTTCAGGCGATCCAACTCCTCTCGCAGCGCGATTTCTCCCGCTTTTGTCATCGGAAACTTGTTCATGCATCAACTCTCCTGTGCAGATCCTGCAAACGCCGCACTGTCTTTTCACCCTTGAATTTCAGCGCCATACAGATCGCCTGCGCAGCCGTCAGAGTCGTGGTGTAAAACACCCTGTGAGCTTCGGCGCTGGCGCGAATGGACGCGGAGTCCTCGATTGCACGCCGCCCCTCGGTGGTATTGATAATAAAATCGGCCTCGTCGTTCTTTATCATATCGACGATATGGGGGCGACCCTCGTTGACCTTGTTGACCCGACGCACAGTCAGTCCCGCCTGTTCCAACACTGCGGCGGTACCGCTGGTTGCCACTAGGGAAAACCCCAGCTCCGCGAGATCGCGCGCCACACCGACAACCCCGGGTTTATCGACATCGCGAACGCTGATCAGGGCCGTTCCCCCAGAGGGCGCACCGCTCCCCGCCGCCAGTTCGGCTTTTGCGAACGCCTCGGCGAACGTGTCACCGACACCCATCACTTCACCGGTCGATTTCATTTCCGGCCCGAGTATAGGGTCCACGCCCGGAAACTTGTTGAACGGCAACACGGCCTCTTTCACACAGTAGTATGGCGGAACGATCTCGCCAGTAAAGCCCTGCGCGACCAGCGTCTGTCCCGCCATGCAGCGCGCGGCAACCTTGGCCAGTGACACACCGATACATTTGGACACAAACGGCACGGTGCGCGAGGCGCGTGGGTTCACCTCGATCACATAGATTTCATTGTCCTGCCACGCCAGCTGCACATTCATCAGGCCCTTGACGCCCAACTCCAGCGCCATCTTCTTGACCTGATCACGCATCTCATCCTGCAGTGCTGCCTCCAGGCTGTAGGGTGGCAGGGAGCAGGCCGAGTCACCGGAATGCACGCCCGCCTGCTCGATATGTTGCATGATGGCGCCAATCACCACTTCCTCACCATCGCTGACGGCGTCGATATCAACCTCGATCGCCGCGCTGAGAAAGCTGTCCAGTAACACCGGCGAATCGTGGGACACCTGCACTGCATCGCGCATATAACGCAGCAAGTCCTCTTCCCGATAGACGATTTCCATCGCGCGACCGCCCAGCACATAGGAGGGTCGCACGACCAGTGGGTAACCAATGGCCTTGGCTGCCTCCAATGCCTCCTCAACACTGCGCACCGTGGTATTCACGGGCTGCCGGAGACCCAGTTTCTGGATCATCTGCTGGAATCGCTCGCGATCCTCGGCGCGGTCGATAGCGTCCGGCGTCGTGCCGATAATGGGCACACCCTGGGCCTCCAGCGCGCGCGCCAGTTTCAGCGGTGTCTGGCCACCAAACTGCACGATCACACCGCTGGGCTTCTCCAGATCGACGATCTCGAGCACATCCTCAAGCGTCACGGGTTCAAAATAGAGTCGATCCGACGTGTCGTAGTCAGTGGACACTGTCTCCGGGTTGCAGTTGACCATGATGGTCTCGTAACCGTCCTCACGCAGCGCCAGTGCAGCGTGCACGCAGCAGTAATCAAACTCGATACCCTGCCCTATCCGGTTCGGCCCGCCACCCAGTATCAGAATCTTGTTGCGGTCGGAGGGCGCAGCCTCGCACTCCTCCTCGTAGGTGGAATACATGTAAGCGGTGGCAGAGGCGAATTCAGCCGCACAGGTATCGACTCGCTTGTACACGGGGCGCACACCCAATGCATGGCGGTGCTCGCGCACCTGCGTTTCCGTAGTGTTCAACAGTACGGCCAGGCGCTCGTCGGCAAAGCCCTTGCGCTTGAGGGCGAACATGTGTGCGTGATCAATCTCTTGCAGCCGCACGGTTTTCAATTTGTCTTCGGTGATGATCAGATCCTCAATCTGGATCAGGTACCACGGGTCCACGCCGGAGTACTGGTAGACCTCGTCCACGCTCATTCCCGCGCGGAACGCATCGCCGATATACCAGATGCGATCCGGACCGGGATTGGTCAGCTCTGCCACCAGTTCATCGCGCAGTTCAGGATCATCCACATCGATCTGGTGCTCGAACCCGGCCGAGCTGACTTCCAGCCCACGCAGCGCTTTTTGCAGCGACTCCTGGAAGGTGCGACCGATTGCCATGACCTCGCCAACGGATTTCATCTGGGTTGTGAGACGAGTGTCGGCGCCGGGGAATTTTTCAAACGCAAAGCGCGGGATTTTTGTCACCACGTAGTCGATTGAGGGTTCGAACGAGGCCGGTGTGGCACCGCCGGTAATATCATTTTGCAACTCATCCAGCGTGTACCCCACCGCCAGTTTTGCCGCCACCTTGGCGATGGGGAAGCCAGTCGCCTTGGAGGCCAGCGCAGACGAGCGCGACACCCGGGGGTTCATCTCGATAATCACCATGCGGCCTGTTTTCGGGTCCTGCCCGAACTGGACGTTGGAGCCGCCCGTTTCCACGCCGATCTCACGCAGCACCGCCAGCGAGGCGTTGCGCATGATCTGGTACTCCTTGTCCGTGAGTGTCTGTGCCGGCGCCACAGTAATGGAGTCACCCGTGTGCACACCCATCGCGTCAAAATTCTCGATGGAGCAGATGATGATGCAGTTGTCGTTCTTGTCCCGCACAACTTCCATCTCAAATTCTTTCCAGCCAATGAGCGACTCGTCAATCAACAACTCGTTGGTCGGCGACAGATCCAGCCCGCGGCGGCAGATGGTTTCGAATTCGGTGCGGTTGTAGGCGATACCGCCACCGGAGCCCCCCATCGTAAATGAGGGGCGGATAATGCACGGAAAGCCGATGGAATCCTGCACCTGGAAGGCTTCCTCGAGGCTGTGCGCGGTGGCGGACCGCGGCGTCGACAGGCCGATGCGCTTCATCGCCTTGTCAAACAGCTGGCGGTCCTCGGCCTTGTCGATGGCCTCCTTGGTGGCGCCAATCATCTCCACACCGTACTTCTCAAGCACCCCCTCGCGCGCCAGATCGAGGGCGCAGTTGAGTGCGGTCTGGCCGCCCATGGTGGGCAGCAGGGCATCCGGCCGCTCCACCTCAATGATGCGGGCCACAGTCTCCCACTCGATCGGCTCGATATAGGTGGCGTCGGCCATCGCCGGGTCGGTCATGATCGTGGCCGGATTGGAGTTTACCAGGATCACCCGGTAACCCTCCTCGCGCAGGGCTTTACAGGCCTGGGCGCCGGAGTAGTCGAATTCGCAGGCCTGCCCGATCACGATGGGGCCGGCGCCGATAATCAGGATGCTTTTTAAGTCAGTACGCTTCGGCATGATGGCTTACTTCTTCTGGGCCCGTGCAGTTATCAATTCAATAAAGTGCGTGAACAACGGTGCGGCATCGTGCGGGCCAGGGCTGGCTTCGGGATGCCCCTGAAAGCTGAACGCGGCTTTGTCAGTGCGGTGAATACCCTGCAGGCTGCCATCGAACAACGACTTGTGCGTGGCGCGCAGCGTGTCGGGCAAACTCGCCTCATCGACCGCGAAGCCGTGGTTCTGGCTGGTAATCAGCACCGTACCATCCTCCAGGTTCTGCACCGGATGGTTGGCGCCGTGATGACCAAATTTCATTTTCAGTGTGCTGGCGCCACTGGCGAGCGCAAGCAACTGGTGCCCGAGGCAGATACCGAATACCGGAATATCCGTCTCCAGAAAAGCCTGGATCGCCGCAATGGCGTAATCACAGGGCTCGGGATCGCCCGGCCCATTGGACAGGAAAATACCGTCCGGGTTCATCGCCAACACGTCGGCGGCCGGCGTCTGCGCCGGCACCACAGTGAGGCGACACCCCTGATCGACCAGCATCCGCAGGATATTGCGTTTGACACCAAAGTCGTAGGCCACCACATGCCAGGGCAGATCAGCCTCGGGGCGCTGACTGTACCCGTCCTCCAGCGACCAACTGCCTTCCCGCCAGGTGTACCCGGCCGCTGCGCTGACCTCTTTGGCCAGATCCAACCCCTTGAGGCCGCCAAAAGTACGCGCCTGCTCCAGCGCATGCGCCTCGTCCACCGTGTCACCGGCCATCAGGCAGCCGCTCAGGGCACCTTTTTCGCGCAGGATGCGGGTCAGGCGGCGCGTGTCGATATCGGCGATCGCAACGATATTGCGGCTTTTTAGGTAATCGGATAAACCCTGCTGGTTGCGGTAATTGCTCGCCATCAGCGGCAGATCACGGATCACCAGGCCTGCGGCCCAGATGGAGGAGGACTCCTCATCCTCTCCATTGGTACCGGTATTGCCGATATGTGGGTAGGTCAGGGTGACGATCTGTCGGGCGTAGGAGGGGTCGGTCAGTATTTCCTGGTAACCGCTCATCGCGGTATTGAATACCACCTCGCCCACCGAGGTCCCGATAGCACCGATTGCCAAACCTTTAAAAATACTGCCGTCTTCAAGGGCTAGGATGGCCGGAATGGACAAGGAAACCTCCGTCGGTCAAGGGCAAAATGCCAGTCGCGCGCTCGCAAAAAAAGCGAGATGGGGAACCGCATCTCGCCTTTTTCATATGAATACAACTCAGGTTATTCACAGGGGTATCCGCACGCCGGTGCGCTGGCCGGGTGCGTGTAATCTGGCGTGGCATTGTAGGGGATGACCTGAGAGCTGTCCAGACTCCACGCCCGGATTAACATGCCGGATCGCCCATTTTGGTTCTCACGGCACCAGATTCTGCTCTGGACAGAGCCAGGTCGACCGGCCCATCCCACACCGACGGGGATCGCAAAAAAGTCTGGGTAAAGCAATTGCTTTAACAAAAAAAACGCCTATTATTATGCGTCTCTCAGGCAGCGAGGTACTCTCATGGCGTACACACAAGGCAAGATCGCCGTTATCACCGGTGCGGGGTCAGGTATCGGGCGAGCGCTGGCATTGCAATTGAACCGTGAGGGCTGCGAACTCTTCCTCAGCGATATCAACACCGATGCACTGAACGAAACCATCGCCATGCTCCCGCGCAAGGACGTCCCTGTGGATGGACAACTGCTGGATGTGGCCAGCAAGGAAGGCATGCACGCCTGGGCGGAGCGCATTGGCAACAGCAAAGGCCATGTGGATATCGTCATCAACAACGCCGGCGTGGCACTGATGGCAATGGTAGAGGACAGCAACTACACAGATCTGGAGTGGTTGATGGGCATCAACTTCTGGGGTGTCGTCTACGGCACACAGGCCTTCCTGCCGCTGCTACGCAATTCGGCCCAGGGCCATCTGGTCAACCTCTCCTCCGTGTTTGGACTGATCGGCGTGCCGACACAGTCTGCCTACAATGCCGCCAAATTTGCCGTGCGCGGCTATACAGAAGCACTGCGCCAGGAAATGGCGGGGACCAATGTGCACGTATGCTGCGTGCATCCCGGTGGCATCAAGACCAATATTGCCCGGCTGGCACGTGGCGGCGATAGCGCTTTGACACCCGAGGAGCGCGGCAGGGAATTTGAAAAGCTCGCCAAAACGACGCCGGAAGTCGCGGCGCAAAAAATCATCAGCGCTATCGAGAAGCGCAAGAAGCGACTGCTCATTGGCCTGGATGCTGTTGTCATCTCGTTGATCAGCCGTCTGTTCCCGGTCAATTACACGCGTTTCATGCTCGCTCTGGGCAACCCTCGCAACACCGCCAAAAAGTGAATATTCCGGCGCGAACGACCCAGGACAAAGGTGCTGACACCCGCGAGCGCCTGCTGCTGACCGCACTGCATTTATACGCAGCCGAGGGCCTGCATGCCGTCTCCTTGCGCCGCATCAGTACCGAGGCCGGATCAAGGAACTCCGCTGCCATGCACTACCACTTCCAGAACAAACTCGGCGTGGTGCAGGCCCTGGTAAAACTGATCGCTCGTGAGCTGCGACACATCGCCACGGCACTGCGCGCGGAGCACGCACCCAAACGCCTGTTGCGCAGCGCCTGCCGCGACACGCTGCGCCCGCTGGTACTGCTGCCTGCTCGCCAGCCATGGGGCAGCGATGCCGTACAGTTCCTGTCGCGACTGGTAAGTGAAAACGATGCCGATATCGCAGAAATGGTCAACGCGATGTTCGCCCCCTTTTGGCAACGCGTGGACCAGGCACTGGAGGCACAGGTCCCGGAACTGCCCGCGCCAGTGCGCCGATTACGGCTGATGTTTATGACCACAAACGTACTTCACGGTGTTGCAGAAGTGGGCTGGCTCTCACACACACCGTTGGGCGACCTCAGTGATTTCGATGAGGACACCCTGGTAGACCATCTGGTGGACTACATGATTGGCGGACTGCAGGCTCCCTGCCTCACCGCTGTAAACCCATAACCGGAGAGAACATACAATGACCGATAACACCCCCGACCTGCTGTTCGACCTCACCCTGACAGATGAACAGCGCATGAATCGCGAGAGCATGCAGCGTTTCGCCGCGGCTGAAATCCGCACCCAGGCAAAATCTGTCGATGAAGGCTCCGGCTCCGCCCGCGACTTTTACCCCCAGTCCGCCGAATTGGGTCTCACCTTGTTACCCATCCCCGAGGCCCTTGGCGGAGCGGGTGTCGACCGCTCTCCGGTATCAAATGCGCTGATCTTTGAAGATCTGGCACACGGCGATATGGCGCTGGCGCTGGGCGCTATAAGCCCTATGGCGTTTGTAAATACGCTGCTGGACCAGGGCTCAGATGCACAGCGAGAAAAATATCTGCCGCTTTTTTGCACGGGTGAATTCAAAGCAGCCACCACCGCGTTGCTGGAACCCCGCGCGACCTTCGATCCCTGCGCGCCGACAATGAGCGCCAGCACAACAGACAGCGGCTACACCTTGTCCGGCACCAAAGCCATGGTTCCGCTGGGCATGGATGCAGAACTGGTATTGGTCCTCGCGCGCCTGGACGACGGCGATTGCGCTGCGTTTATTGTCGAGGGCACTCCCGCTGGCCTGACCCGCACGGCGGAGTCCAATATGGGGCTGCTGGGCGCACAGTTGGCGACACTGCAGTTCGACGATGTGCAACTGCCCGCAGAGGCACTGCTCGGCGATGGCGCCTTCGACCTGCAGCGTTTTGTCGACCTGAGCCGCCTCGGTATCTGCGCGCTGGCCGTCGGCACCTGCCAGGCGGTACTCGATTACGTCAAACCCTATGTCAACGAGCGCGTGGCGTTCGGTGAACCCATCAGCAACCGCCAGTCGGTGGCGTTTATGGTGGCCGATATGGCCATTGAACTGGAGTCCATGCGACTGATGACGTGGCGCGCCGCCGCGCTGGCGGAACAGGGCCTGGATTTTCACCAGCAGGCCTATCTCGCCAAGGTATTTTGCGCTGAACACGCGATGAAAATCGGTACCGATGGTGTGCAACTGCTCGGCGGCCACGGGTTCTGCCGCGAGCACCCGGTCGAAATGTGGTATCGCAACCTGCGTGCCATCGACACACTCGAAGGCATCGCCAGCGTCTGAGCCACGACCTACCTAATTCAGGAGTACAAGCCATGATCAATCTAGAACTCGCAAAAAAACACCAGGAAACCTTCGAACAGGTCATGATGCTGGCCGAGCACATGATGCGTCCCTACTCGCGCAAGTACGACAAGGAAGAACACACCTACCCGAAAGAAATGGAGGAAGTGGCCAAGCTGATCGGCAGCGCACGCTCCAATCCCGGCGGCACCCGCGAAGCGGTTCCCGAAGGCACGGTAGTCAACGGCGGCAATATGGGGTCGGTAGTCGGATTGTTCGGCCTCTGCTGGGGCGATGTGGGACTGTTCCTGGGCATGCCGGGCAGCGGCTTGGGCAATGCGGCTATCAGCGCAGTGGGCACACCCGAGCAACGGGAAAAATACGGCAGTAGCTATGCCGCCATGTGCATTACTGAACCGGGGACCGGCTCTGATTCCGCGAACATCAGCACCACCGCTGTGCTCGATGGCGATGAATGGGTACTCAATGGTGAAAAAATTTACGTCACCGACGGGGACCGCTGTGACACCCTGGTGGTTTGGGCCACGCTGGACAAGTCGCTGGGCAAGGCCGCCATCAAGTCCTTCATCGTCGAGAAGGGCACACCGGGTTGCGAGGTGACACGGCTGGAACACAAACTGGGCATCCGCGCCTCCGATACCGCCGCCATCAGTTTCAACGACTGCCGTATTCCCAAGGATAATATCCTGGGTAGCGCGGAAGTGGCCACCGACGCCGAGGGTCGCAAGAAGGCGTTTGGCGGTGTGATGCAAACCTTTGACAACACCCGCCCACCCGTCGCAGCGATGGCAATCGGCGTATCCCGCGCCGCACTGGACCTTTGTCAGGAACTGTTAAAAGCGGAGGGGGTGGCGCTCAAATTCGACAAAAAGCCGTGCAATCTCAGTGCTATTGAAGCCGAGCTGTACCAACTGGAGGCCGAGTGGAACGGCGCCCGCCTGCTGGTATTGAAAGCCGCCTGGATGGCGGACAACAAAACCCCGAACTCGATGGAAGCCTCCATGTGCAAGGCCAAGGCGGGACGGGTCGGCAATCACATCACGCTGCGTTGCGTGGCGCTGTGCCAGAGCCTCGGCTACAGCGAGACTCATCTGCTGGAGAAGTTCGCGCGCGATTCCAAAATCCTGGATATTTTCGAGGGCACCCAGCAGATTCAACAATTGATCGTGGCGCGCAGAGTGTTGGAAAAATCCTCCTCTGACCTGAAGTAGCGGTATGCAGTGAGCACGGCAACACCGGGGCAACTCACGCGGCAACAGCTGACGGTGCTGATCCTGGCACTCATGGCTACAGGGATGGGCCAGTCACTCGTGTTCGCGATACTTGCGCCGCTGGGCCGGGAGGTGAACCTGCGCGAGCTGCAGATCACCTCCATCATCGCAGTCTCGGCGCTGGTATTCGGCGTCGCGGCGCCGCGCTGGGGCCGCTACAGTGATCGCATCGGCCGCAAGCCCATCATCATCACCGGGCTGGTAGGCTATACCGTGGGCACGGTATTTTTCGCCAGCGTTTTTTACGGCGGTCTCACCGGACTGATCAGCGGTGCCGCGCTGTACTGGGTTCTGTTGCTGACACGGTGCAGCCAATCCGTTGTCATGTCCGCCACCGGGCCGGCGAGCATGGCCTATGCTGCCGACCATACCAGTCCCGATCAACGCACCAAAACCATGGCGAAATTGGGCACCGCGAATAGTATGGGCACCATACTGGGGCCCGCTGTCAGCGGCGCACTGGCCACGTTCGGGCTGCTGGCGCCGCTGTATTTTGCCGGCGCGCTGGCGGCCGTGGCCGTGCTGATCGTCTGGAAAAACCTCCCGACCACGCCGCCCGCCCAACTCACCAGTCGCAAACTCGCTGTAAAGTTGCGTTATCGCGACAGCCGCATTGCGTTATTGCTGCTAACCGCGGTAGGTTTGTTCATCGGGTTTTCGGCAATACAACAAACGCTGGGATTCCAACTGCAGGACAAGTTGCACCTCAGCGGCATTGAAACCGCGCAAATGACCGGTGCGGCGCTGATGGTGTCCGCGCTCTTCACCTTCGTGATTCAGGTGACCGTTATGCAACGGGTAAAACTGCAGCCCATGCAGTTCATTCGCATCGGCCTGTGTTCACTGACCCTCGGTGGCGCCGTCGTGGCGAGCTTCGAGACGTTTTCTGTACTGGCGGTTGGCATGGCTTTTCTCGGTACAGGCCTGGCACTGTGCATGCCGTCAATATCGGCCGGTGCCTCGCTGGCGGTGACCCCCGAGGAACAGGGCGGCGCGGCGGGTCTGGTCAGTTCCTGCCCCGCGATCGGGTTTGTGCTCGGGCCCATCTGCGCCGGTGGCCTGTACCAGATTCACAGCCCGCTGGCACCGCTGTTCAGTGTGGGGGTATTTCTCGCGGTACTGGCAGTCGTCATAATCAATGATCGCTGACGGCTCCAATACAGACGACTGCGCGCCCAGCAATACGCCTGATACCGCGCTATTCGTGATTTTCAATCCCCGCTCCGGCGCCGAGGATGCGGCCGCGGTGCGCAGCTACATCGAAGAGGGATGCGCTGCCGCCGGTCGCACATTGCATCTGGTGACGATTGACGCCCCGCAACAACTGGATACGCTGGTCGCCGAAGCGGTGAGCGCGGCGCGTGCCTGTGGCGGCATTGTCGTCGCCGCCGGTGGCGACGGCACCATCAATGCGGTGGCGCAGGCTGTGCTGGGCAGCGGTTGTGCGTTTGGCGTGCTGCCCCAGGGCACGTTCAATTACTTCAGTCGCGCCCACAATATCCCGTTTGACACGGTACAGGCGCTGCAAGTGTTGCTCACCGAGCAACCGCAGGCGGTACAAGCAGGCCTGGTCAACGACCACGTATTCCTGGTAAATGCCAGTCTGGGCCTGTATCCAAAACTGTTACAGGAGCGGGAAAACTGGAAACATTACCTGGGTCGCAACCGGATCGTCGCCTTTGTCGCGGCCTTTGTTACCTTGATAGGGGGCTACCGCACCCTGCGCCTGCAGATCGGTACCCGAGGTGTGCAGCGCAGGCTGCGCACCCCGACCCTCTTTGTCGGCAACAATGCGCTGCAAATGGAACAGTTGGGTTTTTCACTGGCGCAGGATATCGACAAGGGTGAGCTGGCCGCGATCGTGCTGAAGCCGGTGCGGCGCTGGGCGATGGCAGGGCTACTGCTGCGCGGCGCGCTGGGCCAGCTCGGCACGTCCGATCGGCTGCTGAGTTTCCCCGTGCAACGACTGGACGTTAATGTCGCGTGGCCGTTTAAAACCCGGCGCATGAAAGTGGCAACAGATGGCGAAATTCGATGGCTGCCGCTGCCGCTGGTGTTCCGCGTAGCGCCGCAACCGCTGCATCTAATAAAGCCGAGCACACTGGAGCCAAAGTCCGAATGACGGTATTGCTACAGATTTCCGACCCACATTTCGGCACCGAACGGGCTGAGGTTGTGGCAGCACTGCAGAGACTGGTGCAGCAGCAGCGACCGGATATTCTGCTGCTGTCTGGCGATATCACCCAGCGCGCCACGCGCCCCCAGTTCAACGCCGCGCGCGCTTTCGTCGATGGCCTCGATGTCCCCACGGTGCTGGCGCTGCCCGGCAATCATGACATCCCGCTCTTCAACCCGGTGGCGCGATTGTTGCGGCCCTATGCGAATTACCGCAGGGCGTTCGGCACCGCGCTGGAAAACGAGTTCGAGAATGAGGATGTGCTGCTGCTGACCCTGAACACCACACGCTGGTACCGCCATATTGACGGTGAATTGAGTGACCGGCAGATCGATCGCGTTGCAGCGCGCCTCAGGCGGTCATCCAGCGCCAGGTGGCGCATCGTTGTTACCCATCAGCCGCTGGCGACACCCAGCGCCGAGGAGGCCCACGATCTGCTGCACGGACACGAAAAAGCCGTGCGCTGCTGGGGCGAGGCGGGGGCCGATGTGATTATGGGCGGTCATATCCACCTGCCCTACGTACTGGCCATGCACCAGCGACAACCGATGCTGCCCAGCCCGTTGTGGGTTGTGCAAGCCGGCACGGCACTGAGCGACAGGGTCCGCGCCGGGGCACCGAATTCAGTCAACCTGCTGCGTATTGATGGCGCCGCCACAGCCGCGCGCCAACTGCAGGTCGAACGCTGGGATTACGACGCGAGCCGACACTGTTTTGAGTGCGTTGATAGCGATGACTTGAACACCACGTGTGAGCCTTCTGCAACAGTTCCACCAGCGTGAACACTGGCCTGACTCGTCACTAATGCATCTGCGCGCTGGTAATCGCGGCCAGACTGGACTAGGCCAGGCGTTCCAGCGCGGCGCGAAGCTGTGGCGGGATAGGAACCGATCGACTCTGTGCGCGCTCGACGAACACATGCACGAAATGCCCGTGGGCGGCGGCCTCCTGCTCTCCTTCCCGGAATATCGCGATGCCGTACTGCACCGAGCTGTTACCGAGTCGATCGACCCTGACCCCGGCCTCCACCCCCTCAGGGTAGGTGATGGGTGCATGGTATTCGCACCCTGAGCTGACCACGTAGCCGACAATACTGCCGTCACTGATGTCCAGCCCGCCCTCTTCGATCAGATAGCGGTTGGCGGCTGTGTCAAAATAGGAATAGTAGGTCACGTTGTTGACGTGACCGTAGATGTCATTGTCCGACCACCGTGTGGTAATGGGATAGAACACCTTGTAATCGGCCCGGGTGGGGCGCGCTGGTTTACTCATGCCACTGCCCCATACGCTGCCTGGTAAATTGCCAGTGCATCCTCGTAGGCGACATCGCGCGGATTGTTCACCAGCAGCCGCTGCTGCAACATCGCATCGCTGGCGAGCAGTTCGAGGTCTTGCTCTTTGACCCCTGCCAACTGCAGTGTGGCCGGCAGTGCAACGTCAGCAATCAGTTCGCGTAGCGCCGCAATCAGCGCTGCCGTTTTCGCCTCGATGCTGCCGGCGACCGATGCACCGATCACAACCTCTGCCAGTTCCGCATACAACGCGCTTGCCTCGGGCGCATTGAACTCCAGTACCGACGGCAATACCAGCGAGTTACTCAGGCCGTGGGGGATATGGTAGTGGCCGCCCAATGGGTACGCCAGCGCGTGTACCGCGGCCACCGGTGCATTGGCAAATGCCTGCCCGGCGAGACAGGCGCCAAGTAACATATTCTCGCGGGCCTGCTGATTGGACCCCTCCAGCACGGCGGTACGAATATTCCGCGACAACAGCTGCAGCGCGTGGATAGCGAGGCTATCAGACAAGGGGTTCTTCTTGTGCCTGGAGGTATAGGCCTCAATCGCATGCACCATCGCATCGACACCAGTCATAGCGGTAACCGCGGGTGGCAGACCCAGCGTCAGCGCGGCATCCAGCACCGCCACATCCGGCAGCAGGACGGGCGACGAGACGCCCGCTTTGGTGGTCTCACCAGTGGTAATGACGGCCACCGGGGTCACTTCCGAGCCAGTGCCAGCGGTGGTCGGCACCAGAATCAGCGGCAAGCGTTTACCGCTGACCTGGCCGACGCCGTAGAGCTCTGACAGCGTCTGGGTGCCGCCCAACAACACGGCGACCACCTTGGCAACATCCATCGAGCTGCCGCCGCCGACGGCGATAACACCATCGACGCCACCGGCACGCGCAACGTCCGTCGCCGCCTGCACGGTAGCCTCTGGCGGATCCTCACGCACCTGGTCAAACACCAGGGGTGCAAGACCCGCCTGCTCCAGCGCCGCCAGCACCGGCTGCACCAATCCGATAGCCATCAGGCCCGGATCGGTTACCACCAGTGGCCGCTGCACGGCCAGATGTCGACACTGACTGGCGAGTTCAAGAGCACTTCCCGCGCCGTTGATGATTCGCGCAACCGTATTGAATTCAAAACCCTGCATGGCGCAATACCTCTACATTGTGATTATGACCTTGCCTCGCGCGCGGCGCTCTATCATACAGTTGAAGGCCTCTTCGTACTGCTCGATGGGGAAACTGTCGGTGACCACCGGGCTGATTTTTCCACTGGCGAACAACTCCCACAGCGCCTCAACATTCCTCAGGTTTTCCTCGGGTTCCTCACCGACAAATCGACCCCAGAATACCCCCACCAGCGAGCAGCCCTTGAGCAGGGTCAGATTGAGTGGAATTTTGGGGATGGGGCCGCTGGCAAAGCCAATCACCAGATAGCGGCCATTCCACGCCATTCCCCGAATCGCCGGCTCGGCGTAATCGCCACCGACCGGGTCATACACCACGTCTACACCCCGGCCTGCCGTCAGGTTCTTGATCGCGTCCTTGAGGTTTTCCCTGCTGTAATTAATGACCTCGTCAGCACCCAGTTTTTTGCACAGCTCGAGCTTTTCATCAGTACTGGCAGCGGCTATCACCTTCGCCCCCATCTGTTTACCCAGTTCAATCGCACTGGTGCCAACGCCGCCCGCGGCACCCAACACCAATAGCGTTTCACCCGGCTGCAGGTCTGCACGCTGCTTGAGCGCATAGTAAGACGTGAAATAGGTGATGCTGACACCGGCCGCCTGCTCGAAACTCAGTCCGGCGGGCATCGGGAACGCACCCAGCTCATGGACCGCAATTTTCTGGCAAAACGCGCCCGAGCCGCCCGCGGATATCACCTTGTCGCCGACCTTGAAGCGGCTGACACCAGCGCCGACTGCGGTTACCACACCGGCACATTCGCCGCCCGGTACAAACGGCATTTCCGGTTGCATCTGGTATTTGCCCTGGATTATCAAAACATCGGGGAAATTGAGACCGGCTGCCTTCACCTCGATAAGCACGTCGTGTTCACCGATCTCCGGCTCTGGCCAGTCCTGCACCAGCTCCAGTTTATCGGGCAATCCATGTTCCTTGCATACCACTGCTTTCATTGTCTTTCCTCAAATCGCAGGACGATATATCCAGCGCTTAAACAAGAACGGCGCCCGCAGGCGCCGTGACATTCAGTTCAGGATCAGGCCACTTCAAACAGGCCCGCTGCACCCATACCACCGCCCACGCACATGGTGATCACCACATACTTGACGCCGCGGCGCTTACCCTCGATCAGCGCGTGACCGATCATACGCGAACCGCTCATGCCATAGGGGTGCCCGATGGAAATGGCGCCACCGTTGACATTGAGCTTGTCATTGTCGATGCCCAGCTGATCACGGCAGTACAGCACCTGCACGGCGAACGCCTCATTCAGTTCCCACAGGCCGATATCGTCCACTTTCAGCCCATGCTGCTTGAGCAGTTTGGGTACTGCGAACACCGGGCCGATGCCCATTTCATCCGGTGCGCAACCGGCCACGGCGATACCGCGGTAAATTCCCAGTGGTTGCAGACCCTCTTTCTCAGCTGTCTTCGCATCCATAATCAGTTGCGCAGACGAACCGTCAGATAACTGCGACGCATTGCCAGCCGTAATGGTGCCACCCTCGACAACGGTCTTCAGGCCCTGCAGACCCTCCAGCGTGGTGGCACGCAGACCCTCGTCAGCTGATACCGTTCCCTCAGCCAGTGACGCCTCGCCGGTAGCCTTGTCCCATACCGTGCGCTGGCAGGTGACGGGCACGAGCTCATCCGCGTATTTGCCGGCCTCGTAGGCGGCGGCCGTGCGCTGCTGCGACTGCAGGCCGTATTCGTCCATCGCATCGCGCGAAATATTGTAGCGATCGGCGACGATTTCTGCCGTTTGTAGCATCGGCACAAACATATTCGGCTCTATCGCCAACAGTTCCTCATCGACCATGCGGTGCAGGTTCATATGCTCGTTCTGAACCAGGGTGATACATTCCAGTCCGCCGCCAACAACACAGTCCATGCCGTCGTACATGACCTGCTTGGCCGCTGTCGCCACCGCCATCAGGCCCGACGAGCACTGGCGATCCATTGTCATACCCGAGGTGGTGATCGGCAGGCCAGCGCGCAGTGCAATCTGGCGAGCTATATTAGAGCCGGTTGCACCCTGCTCCAGGGCGCAACCCATAATGACGTCCTCGACGCGGGCCGGATCAATGCCAGCACGCTTCACGACTTCTGCCACCGATGCGGCACCCAGGGTGGCGCCTCCGAGATTGTTGAAACCACCGCGGAACGCTTTGGCGATGGGTGTGCGCGCGGTGGATACTATTACTGCTTCTCTCATGTCGTTACTCTCCAGATGTGAGGGCGCCCCGCAGGCGCCGCTGTGTCTCTCGCTACTTGTTCAGGCCCAGGCCTTCCATTGCTTTGCCAGTCATTTTCACGGTCTGCTCGAAGCCAGCCTGCGGCTGGGTCTCACCCACCGGGGATGAAATAGCGTCCCAGTTGGCGGCGATGCCCTCCGGGGTCTGCTCGGCGGGCGGCAGCCAGACTCCATCCGTTTCGATGATTTTTGCCACCGAGTAGGCACCTGCTCCCGCACAGATAATCGTTTTGGTTGGCGCGTCCTCACTGACCATGTAAAGCACAGCCGGCGTCACCGTCTCCGGAGTCAGCAGCGCAAAGGCCTCTTCGGGAATCAGGCCCTCGGTCATGCGCGTACCGGCGGTGGGCGCCAGCGCATTGATGTGGATATTGTATTTCGCACCCTCCTGCGCCAGGGTATTCATCATTCCGATCACCCCCATCTTGGCACTGCCGTAGTTGGTTTGCCCGAAGTTGCCGTACAGTCCGGATGACGAGGTCGTCACCACGATGCGGCCGTAAGACTGTTCACGCATAATTTCCCAGCAGGCCTTGGTGCAATTTACGCTGCCCATCAGGTGGACATCCAGCACCAACCTGAAATCCTCCAGGCTGCCTTTGGTAAAACTTTTATCACGCAGGATGCCGGCATTGTTGACCAGGATATCCACCCGGCCCCATTTATCCATCGCCTGTTTCACCATCGCCTCGACTTCATCGTACTTGGCGACATTCGCGCCGTTGGCGATAGCCTCACCACCGAGCGCCTCAATTTCTGCGACCACTGACTTGGCGGCTTCTGATGAACCACCGGAGCCGTCGACACCACCACCGAGATCATTGATAACAACCTTGGCGCCGCGCTTGGCCAGCTCGATAGCATGGCTGCGACCCAAACCCTGGCCAGCGCCGGTGACGATGGCTACTTTTCCGTCGTATCGAATAGACATTACTGATATCCCCTAATGCAAAGAAATAGACCTGCCGCCCGCTCAGGCACAGATAACCATGGTCAACCACTCGGCGATCAGCGCCGGCGTCTCCTCACCTTCGATTTCCACTGAGATAGCCTGCTTCACCAGGAAACGGTTGTCATCCTTGCGGGTGACATCGGCAATTTCCATATTGGCTCGCACTCGCTTGCCCGATTTTACCGGCGCCAGAAAACGTACCTTGTCGAAACCGTAATTCAATCCCATCACGATATTTTCAGGAATCACACCGCTGCCCTCAACCAGTTTGGCCAGCAGGGACAGCGTCAGGAAGCCATGAGCAATGGTGCCACCAAAGGGCGTGTCTTTTGCCGCCTCCGGGTCCACATGAATGAACTGGTGATCTTCGGTGCAATCGGCGAAGGTGTTGATGCGATCCTGGGTGACCTCAACCCAGGGGCCCGGCTCAAATTTGGTGCCAATGGCATCCAGCATTTCTTCCTTGGGTACGATTTTTACTGCCATGCTGCGCTCCTCATCAAATGTGCTGCAACTAAAACTCTCTAGTGTAGTCGAGCAATACTATTTCACCCACTTCCTTCCCGCTCGGCGCAGGCCTTTCGGTGCGCCAGGGAAAGCGCGCTTAAAAGTGGTGGATGGGGTGAGATTAACTGCCCAAAAAAAGGTTTTTGAACATACAGTATGTATTTACTCCCTTCAAGTATTTTTTATCCAGTTCCAGACAGCCCGGACCAGCGACATTGTCGGCCGAAGCCACGGGAGGCGCGTCGCTTGGCTCCGGGGGCCTTCACCCGGCCGGGCACAGCCATAGGTCGGGCCCGGACGCCCGCTCAAAAATGGTACTGCAGCTTCAACCCGTAAACCCGCGGATCTGTGAGGGTAGTGATTGCGTTGTGCGTGACCGTGCTGGGACGATCGCGCCGGATAATTTCCCGGTCGTCAGTAATATTTTTGATAAACGCTGTCAGTTCCCACTCCAGGTCCGGCGCCGCGACGGTCAGGCGCGCATCCCAGCGATCCCAACTGCCGACCTTGTCGTAGCTCGGGTTGTTGAAGGGGGTCATCCACTGCTCGCTCTGGTAGTAATAAGTGGCCGTTGCTGACCAGTCCAGTTGGAACAGCTCCCAGAAATACGTGGCGTTCAAGGATACCTTGTTCTCAGGCGTCTGGGCGAATTCATTGCCGCTGAGGTCCTGCTCCTCGGTACACAGCGGCGCCTCGGTATCCCCCTGGGCATAGGGTCCGAGGGTACAGGCGTTGGCGTCCTTGCTGGAGAAATCCTCGAACTCGGTCCCGTTGTAGGAATAGGTCGCACTCAGCATCACTTCCGGTACCGGCAGTGCCCTCAACTCCATTTCCACGCCCATCGCCCTGGCGTCATCGGCGTTTTCGAAGGTATTCAGTGCAATACCGTTTTCGACATCCTGCTTGATCACCTGCAAATCGGTGTAGTCGTAGTAGTACGCCGACAGCGACAAATTCAGCCGGTTCTCGAGCATCGCCCCCTTATACCCCACCTCGTAGGAAATAATTTCTTCCGGCTTGACCACATCGACCAGCGGACTGGCGGTGGGCTTTTGGAAATTGAAGCCGCCGGAGCGATAGCCGGTCGCGACAAACGCGTACAAAAATTGCTGCGGCGAAAGGAAGTGGTCCACGCCCAGTCGCCAGGTCCACTTGTCCCAGTCATCGTCCTGCTTTCGATACACCGTGGGGTCAGAAGGGTCTCCGACAAACTGCACAAAGGTGTTGTCCTCCCCCTTCTTTTCGTCATAGGAATACCGCAGTCCAAAGGTGAGTGTTGTCTCTGGCGTCCAGTCCCACCCCAACTGCCCGTAGGTCGCGTACGATCGGGTGTCGACATGCGCATCGCCGCGATACAGGTAGTTGTCGTCACTCACCACATCGTTCACAAACGGCCCGAAGAACGCGTACATCTCCATCAGGTCGTCGTTCCACTCACGGTAACTGACCACCTGCTCTTCATCACTGTGGTAGTAATAGAGCCCGCCCAGCAGAGAGTAATCGCTGTCCCATTCCGAGGAGTACTGCAATTCGTGGGACTCGAATGTGGCCTCCTGGTTCACCACATACGTCATTTCAGCTGGCGTCACGTGATAACCGGGCGAGCCCGGCAGGCTGGCAACAGGGATGCCGCCCAGCAACAGTTTGCTCCAGTCCACGCCGGAATCCTCCGCCGCACTGCCATCGGCATCGGTATCAGAATCGAACCAGTAGCGGGAGTAACCGCCGGTGTATTTCAGGGAGTAGGTGTCTGCACTGTATTCGCTGTTGATAAACGTCGCCCAGCGGCGAATCTTTACCGAGGGGTCATGATCCTGTTTCAGTTTGTCCTCATCGGCCAGTGCGGGATTTTCTATCGCCAGGCCCTGGCGCATGTTGACGAAGTTTTGAGCGGGAAACATACCGGGAAGACTGATAGGCATACCCGTTTCCACATCGGTGACCTGCTGATTCAGTTCACGCGAGAAGGGCTCGAGAATGTAGCCGTTTGACGGCCTGTAATCCTGATCGGTTCCCAGCACCTTGAGTACCGTGTTCCAGCGGTCGGTTGTCTGGTGTTCCAGGCTGAACGTGCCGTAAGGGGTCTGCTGTTGCTGGTAGTCCTTGCCGTTGTAAATATTTTTCTGGTAGCCCTCATGACTGATATAGGATGCCCCGGCCAAAAACTTCAGTTTGTCGGTGATCGGGCCGCTGGCAATAGCCTGGATCAACCTGCCGTCATAGTTGGTAAGCTGGGCCGTGGCGGTCCCACCCCACTCTTCATTTGCTCGCTTGCTGACAAAATTGATCGCACCGCCCACCGAGTTGCGCCCGTACAGGATACCCTGAGGACCGCGCAGCACTTCGACACGCTCGATATCCATGAACTCGGAAAGGCCGAATATGTCGTTTTCGGAGTTGTACACTCCGTCCCAGTAGATACCGATTCCCGGTTCTGAACCCACGGCCAGATTCGGCCGCCCGACCCCTCGTATGCTCACCCTGAACGTCGTTATCGAGAGTGAGGGCGTGTGTACCACCAGATCCTGGGCACCGGTGATGCCCAACTGGTCCAGGGTGGCGCTATCGAAGGCGCTGATTGATGCGGCGCTGTCCATTAACGACGCTTCCCGCTTGTTGGCGGTGACAATGATTTCCTCGAGCCTGTTGGCCTGCGCCAGAACCTGCGGTATTACCGTAGACAGGGCCAGCGCGACACACGCGACCCGGTGTTGCTTGCTGGGGATACACATCGGATTGCACTCTTATTATTAACTTATGTTCCAGAGGCTACCGCAGAAGGACACAACATTACAGGGGGCGCAGAAACTAAAGTGTGAGTGCCGGGCGAACAACAGTCGAGTTCGCCCGGCGCGGAACATGAGGCTATCAACCGTCGCGGAAAGTTGCGCGAACACCGTCCTGGGGAACGTATTTTTTCAGTTCATTGCGGCCCACGACCATACGGTGCACCGCATCGGGGCCATCCGCCAGGCGCAGGGTGCGCTGTGCCATATACATGGTCGCCAGTGGTGTGTCCTGCGAGACACCCAGCGCACCGAACATCTGTATGGCTTCATCGACGATACGGATGGAAATATTCGGCACCGCGGTCTTGATCATGGATATCCAAACTCGCGCCTCTTTGGGGTCGACATTGTCCATCATCCACGCCGTCTTCAGCGTCAGCAGGCGGGCCTGCTCAATATCCATGCGGGCGTTGGCGACGATGTCGATATTACCGCCGAGGCGGGCCAATGGCTTGCCGAATGCCGTACGTGACACGGCGCGACTGCACATCAGTTCCAGCGCTTTTTCTGCCGCGCCAATAGCGCGCATACAGTGATGTATGCGGCCAGGCCCGAGACGTCCCTGCGAGATTTCGAAGCCGCGACCGGCACCCAGCAGAATATTCTCCTTCGGCACACGCACATTGGTGAACTTCTGGTGCATGTGACCGTGCGGCGCATCGTCCATCGAAAATACGTTCATCGGCCGGATATTTTCAAATCCAGCGGTGTCCGTGGGCACCAGTATTTGCGATTGCTGCACATGGATTGCGGCCTCGGGATTGGTCTTCACCATTACAATCATGATCTTGCAGCGAGGATCGCCGGCGCCGGAAACATAGTGCTTCTCTCCGTTGATCACCCATTCGTCCCCTTCCAGCACCGCGGCCGTGGAGATATTGGTAGCGTCGGACGACGCCACCCCGGGCTCTGTCATCGCGAATGCCGAGCGAATCTCCCCGTTGAGCAACGGCTCCAGCCACTGTTTTTTCTGCTCCTCGGTACCGTACTTGTGCAGCACTTCCATATTGCCGGTATCCGGTGCCGAACAATTGAACACTTCGGCGGCCATATGCGACTTGCCCATCTCCTCGGCAAGATAGGCGTACTCCACGGTATTCAGGCCGGAACCCGACTCCCCGGTAAGGAAGAAATTCCACAGCCCACGGTCTTTCGCCTTCGCTTTGAGGCCCTCGCGGATATCGTTCTGGCGATCGGTGAAGGTCCACCGGTCACCCACGTTTATGTCTGCATAGTACTCGTGCTCCACTGGCTGGATTTCATTCTCTATAAACTGCTTTACCTCTGCCAAAAGCGGTGCCACATTGGCGCTGATGCCTAGATCCATTGTCACTCTCCCTTCCCGTTGATGTATCGATTTCCTGTGTTTGCAGTTGAGGCTGCGTGGCGTCTAGCGTGCAGCCAGTTCCGCGGCGTAGTCGGCCTTGAGCTGGCGCTTGAAAATCTTGCCCGAGGCGATGCGCGGTAACTGCTCGGTGCGAAACCAGATATGTGCCGGTATCTTGAAAGACGCGAGGTGATCAACGAGGTAGGCGCGCAACTCGTCAGCTGTCATCTTCACACCATCGCGCAACACCACGGCGGCACCGACTATCTCACCGAGCCTCTCGTCCGGCAGACCGAATACGGCGACCTCATGAATTCCGGGATGCGCATACATTGCCGCTTCCACCTCGATGCAGCTGATGTTCTCGCCACCGCGGATAATAATGTCCTTTATCCGGTCGACGATATACACAAAGCCGTCTTCATCCAGGTAGGCCACATCACCAGTGTGAAACCAGCCATCGATAAAGGCCTCGGCAGTTGCCTCCGGCTTGTTCCAGTATGCGAGAATATTGGCCGGGGATTTGATACATAGTTCACCCCGCTCCCCGGCGGGCAGTGGATGGCCCTCGCCGTCAATGACTCGAAACTCCGTCACCGGGGGCACCACCCTGCCGGAACTGTCGGGCCTGGCGATATAGAACGCGCCGGCGTTCACCGCACCCAATGCATTGGTCTCCGTGAGGCCGTAGCCTATACCCGGGGCGGACTTTTTGAACGTGCCACTGATCTTTTTTACCTGCTCTGGTGGACGCGCCGCACCACCGGCCATGATCTCCGTCAGTGAGGATATGTCGCGGTCGGTCGTTTCAGCCGCTGCCTGCAACTCCGCCGACATGGTGGGCACACCATTGAACCAGGTGATGCGCTCTTTCTCGATCAGTCGCAGGGCTTCCTGCGCATCCCACTTGTGCATGATCACCATTTTGCGGCCCACCACCAGCGACAACAGGAAAGCCGAGTGGCTGGCTGTGCAGTGAAACAGCGGAATCGTCACTAGCGCCGAGGGTGGCAGGCCCTCATCACGGACCGCCTGGCTCGCCGTGATTTTGGTAGCTACACCCAGGCACATCCAACTGTAAAGGGCGGACAAAACACCTCGGTGGGAAGACAGCGCACCCTTGGGGTGACCGGTGGAACCAGAGGTATACATGATCGTCGCATGGTCTTCCAGAGTCACATCCACCTGCGGCATGCCGGCACCGGAGTACTCTTGCAGCAACTCCCCAAACGGCGTGTGATCGACGGCAAGGCCACTGCAGTCGTCAACAGTGATAAGCCGTAATCCATGCTTTTTCACAATCGGAATCAGGCGCTCCACACGCGCGCGATCGGCGACCACAACGGTCGCTCCGCTATCGGCGATTCCGTAGTCCAGCTCTTCAGTCGTCCACCAGGCATTCATCGGAACGGCCACAGCGCCGATGGAGGTGATGGCAATCATCGCCATCAACCACTGCGGGTTATTGCGGCTGAGAATCGCGACCCGGTCGCCCTTGCCGACTCCGTAGCCCTCAACGAGTGCAGCGCCGAATTCACAGCTGTGCTGATAGCCCTCGCCGAAGGTATAGCGCTCCTCCAGATACACCGCAAAATCCTTGTCGGCGTGCTGCTGCATGACCTGGTAGTAAGCGCCCAGGTTGGCAGGTAAAGCGGCGAAATTGCGGTACTCGACACCGCCCAACTCGATAGTGTTGACCTCAAAAGGTTGTCCGGGCCCAGTGAGGCCAGCCACGACTTCATCAAATTTTTCGATTTCAGGCTTCATTATTATTGACTGTCCCTTCACGTGGTTTAACTAGAAATTATTGAGCTGGGCAAAACGGTCCAGGTGGTAGTTATAATCGCCAAAGGTGTGCTGGACGACGCGGGCGCGCTTGATAAAAAAGCCAATCTCATGTTCATCCGTCATCCCGATACCACCGTGCATCTGGATGGCCTCGTTGGTCACACGCTGCGCTACCTCACACAACTTGGCTTTCGCGGCACTGGCCTGCAACGACAGATTCTGCTCACCGGCATCAATCGCATGCAGGGCCTGCAATACGATGGAGCGCGCCAGTTCCAGCTCAGCGAACAACTCGGCGGCGCGGTGCTGCAGGCCCTGAAAGGAGCCGATCACCCGCCCGAACTGCTTGCGCTCTTTGAGGTAGGCTACGGTGCGTTCAAACGCCTCGGTGGACAGTCCGAGCAGCTCCGCAGCCAAACCGATGTTGGCGATATCCAGCGCCCGGCTCAGGCCGCCCCAGGCCGCGCCTGGCTCACCCAGCAGACTGTCCGCCGCAACTCGCACGTTGTCCAGTGACAGCGCGCCGGCATTGCGAGAATCCACCAGGCTGCGACGCTGCACGGTCAGACCCGCTGTTCCCGCATCCACCAGGAAGGCGCTCAGACCCTGTTCATCACCGGGCTCGCCAGCGGTGCGTGCGACAACCACAAACACGTCTGCCGCCGTGGCGTCCAGCACCAGGACTTTAGCACCGTTGAGGATGTAATCATCGCCCTCGGGCCGGGCACTCAGTGCGGTCAGCAACGGGGCGTGGTGAGCACCCTCCTGCAACGCCAGGCTCACGAGTTTCTCACCGTTGGCTATCGCGGCCAGCAATTGCTCTTGCTGCTGCTCACTACCCAACTCGCCGATGACCGTGGCGGCCACCAGCACGGTGGCTTGCAGCGGGCTAGCGCTGAGATTGCGCCCGGCCTGCTCCAACACCAATCCGAGGCCCGTATAACCGTACCCCAGCCCGCCGAAAGCCTCTGCAATGGCGATACCGGCCCAACCCATCTGCGCCATTTCCTGCCACACGTCATCGCTAAACCCGCGATCACTGTGGCTGTCGCGCAAGGCTCGCAACTGGGCAACGGACGCCTTCTCCGCCAAAAAGCCCGCGGCGGACTCCTTCAGCATCACCTGTTCTTCATTCAATACCAATGCCATAGCTCGATATCCTTTGTCTGGTCAGCGCTACGCGTCTGGAAGGCCAAGCACTCGCTTGGCGATAATATTTAACTGCACCTCGGTGGTGCCCCCCTCGATGGAGTTCCCCTTGGAGCGCAACCAGTCACGACTTAGCGCGCCCTCGCGATACTCCTCGCCCTCCCAACCCAGCGCCTGCTCACCGCACACCGCCAGATTGAGCTCATTGCGCCGCTTGTTCAGCTCAGTACCGTAGTATTTGAATATCGAGGACGCGGCGCCCAGCCCCTGCCCCGCCTTCGCCTCATCCCCCACCCGCGCCATTGTCGCGCCGAACACCAGGGTGTCGAGCTGGTACTGCGCGATCGCCTGGCGCAACACGGGACTCGCCAGGCGTCCTGATGCATCAACGCCTATGGTGTCGACCGCCACCTGGCCCACGGATTTCTTGGGCGCCGCACCGAAACCGGAAATCATTTCGCGCTCGTGCGTCAGCAGGTATTTCGCGATAGTCCAACCGTTACCCGCTTCACCGACAAGATTTTTTTTGTCGGCGACAGCATTGTCGAAAAAGGTTTCGCAGAAGGGCGAACTGCCGCTGATCAGTTTGATGGGGCGGACGGTGACGCCGGGCTGGTCCATATCAAACAGTACAAAACTGATGCCCTCGTGTTTGCTGCCGGAGTTATCGGTACGCACAAGACAAAATATCCAGTCGGCTTTATCGGCGTAGGATGTCCAGATTTTCTGGCCATTGATCACATAGTGGTCGCCCTTGTCCTCAGCCCGGGTGGCGAGGCTGGCGAGATCAGAACCGGCGTTGGGTTCGGAGTAGCCCTGGCACCAGCGAATTTCGCCGCGCGCGATCTTCGGCAGGTGTTCCAGCTTTTGCTCCTCGCTGCCGAAGTGCAGCAGTGCCGGCCCCAGCATGGAGATACCAAAACTGTCCAGCGCCCGTCTGGCCCCTATCCTGGCCATCTCTTCATGCAAAACCTTCACCTCTGCGGCGTCCAGCCCGCCACCACCGTATGCCTTTGGCCAGTGCGGCACCGTCCAGCCCCGCTCCGCCATGCGGTCACACCACAGTTTTTGATCCGGGTGCGCAATCTCTGGATTGCGCCCGCCGTTATAAAAGTCTTCAAAGCCCTTGACCGGCACTCGCATGGACTCGGGGCAATTAATCTCCAACCAGGCGCGGGTATCCTGGCGGAATTGTTCAAGATCACTCACGGGTTTACCTCATAGTTCCGGTGGCTCACTGCCGAACAGCCATACAACCGCCGGGAGAAGACCACTTCAGTATAGACACTGCGGGAAGACACGCCTGCGCCTGTCCACCTAGGGAAAAACGGATTTGAACATACAGTATGTTTTGAGTGCGTTCAAGTATCTTCAGCGTTTCGCAGGACTCTCCAGTGCCCGCATAAAAAAAGGGGCTGCCGTTGGCACCCCCTTTTTTGCCAGTCAGCGCGCGGCGCGTGCTGTCTATCTGGATCAGAACTCGAAAATCACCTCACCACCCCACATCGCGGGAGCCAGGTAGGTGGTCGCGGTCGCGCCAATCCGGTAGTTGACGGAATCCTCGTCTGTGATGTTTTTACCCCACACAGCGAACTGCCAGTTGTGACCACCCATCGCGACATCGGCCAGACTGATACGCGCGTTCAGCAAACCGTAATCGGCCACCTCCACTTTACCAAACTCGGTATTTGCGAGCGCAAACTGGTCGTCCTGCCAGGAGTAGTCGAGATGGAAGCGAACCTGTCCGATACTGATCGGCAGCTCGTAGTCGGCCGTGATCGCATAGGCATTTTTCGGGGCCCAGACCAACTCCGTAGTGTCGGTGTGATCGGTGCCATCCGGAAAATCAACGTTGCTGAAATCGTAATCGAGGTAGGCGTAACTCAAACCGACCAGGAACTGGTCGGTGATAGCCGCCTGCAGATCAATCTCCAGACCGTAGACATCTGCATCCCCAGAGTTAAAGGATTCCACCAGTTGCGGGTTCAGTACGGGGTCGGGCAGGTAGTCGAGGATAATATCGTTGATGCGCATGTAGTAGGCCGCCCCGTTGAAGCGGACACGCTGGTCCAGCAATTCCGATTTCCAACCGATTTCACCGGACGTCAGGTCTTCACTGTCGAACGGTTTATTGAAATCGACACCGTTGCGGCTGGAGCCGCCAGAGCGGAAACCGGTGGACACTTTGGCATAGGTCGAAAACTCGTCGGTCCAGTTGTAATCAGCAATCGCTGTGTAATCGAAGCGATCCTTGCTGGAGTCGGTGCGTCCTGGCGCAAAGGAGTTCGCGTACCAGCCATCGTTGGTGCGGCTTGCCTCGCGCTGGTCATCGGTGTAACGCAGCCCCAGCGTCAGGTCCAGTTTGTCATCGAGAATGTTCGGGGTGAAAGTACCCTGGCCATAAGCCGCCCAGGATTCGACGTCGGTACTGACTTTGTACTCACCCAGGTAATTGGGAAGAGTCAAATTCACGAAATCGGTACAGATCGGCCCCGGCCGCGTGCCGTCTGAACACGGCATCATGGTGACAAAGTCAAAGGCATAGACGCCCATTTCCTCCACGGCTGCACGATCCAGGTATTGCCGCTCTTTCTGGTCGCCGTTTTCATTGAAATAGTAAAGGCCGCCGACATACTGCAGGCGCTCCGCACTGCCCAGCAGTTGCAGTTCCTGCGACCACTGGTCCTGCTGTGTTTTGGTGTATACCTCCAGACTGCCAGCGTCACCAAACGCCTGCGCAAAATTCTGTGAGATATCATCGTCGAAATCCCGGTAGCCAGTGATCGACTTCAGTGTCAGGTTATCATTAAGCTCGTAGCTGACAGTGAGGTTGTGCCCGTTAACCTCGGTTTTCGAATCCGGCAGGTAGTACGCCGTCTGCGCTCCACCGGTAGGGGAGCGGGTATTTTTCAGCCTGTTCTGAAAGCTGTCGGTAATCGGCAGGCCCGCCGCCGTGAAACCGCCGGTAGGGCCGCTGTATTGAAAGTAGGGCGGCGACGAGGTCACATCCGAGTAATCGTAACTGTAGTCAACCAGCAGTTTGTCAACGCCATCAAAACGCAGTGCAGCGCGGTAGCCCTGCGTCTCCTTCTTGTAGTAATCCGTGTAGTCATACCCGGGCACCTCGTTCGATCCTTCGTTCTGCACCCAACCATCGCGGTCGGAGAAGGCCGCTGTCAACTTGGCTTTGAAGCCTGATACATCGGGCAGGTTCAAATGGCTCACGGAGCGCCAGCTATCGTAATTACCGGCACTCAGGGTCTGTTTAAAACCCAGTTCGCCGGTCGGTTTTGCATTGATAAAATTGATAGCACCCGCCATGGTATTTCGACCGTACAGCGTCCCCTGCGGGCCGCGCAGGATTTCCACACGCTCCAGTTCAGACAGATCAGACAGCAAGCCGGTGGATCGCGCCGCATACACCCCGTCGTAATACAGGCCGACAGTGGGATCCTTGGTCAGCACGATAGAATCCGCATTGCCGATACCGCGAATAAACAGCGCCAGGTTGTTGGTCGCATTGGGGTACGCCGGCATTTGCAGGTACGGCGACGCGGCGCCGATATCCTTGGCATCAATCAACCCCATGGCCTCGATATTTTCGCTGTTGTAAGCGCTGATCGCGATCGGCGTATCCTGCAGCGATTCAGCACGTTTTTGCGCCGTGACGATGACTTCTTCCAACTGCTGCGCCATCGCAGTGCTCACCGCCAGCCCTGAAGCCAGCATTGCAGTGAACGACAGGGTTTTGCGGGTGCAATTATGAAACATAGCTTTGCTCCTTTTATTATAAAAACAGGGGTCAGAGCGCCTCCTCTTCGAGAGGGGTCGTGTGATAACTATATGAAATTTCGGCCGACAGCGAATGTGAACTATTTACTGAATATCCGTCTTTGCATCGCGGCCTTTATCTGCAATTCACCGCCGCACCATCACCGGCTTCTGTCGATCAGAAACTCTCCGGGGACACTGCGCGTCTAGTCCTTGAGGAACGCCGGCACCGGTTCCAGCGGGACTATGGATGCCGGATCAGCGTGAATGATGATTTCCGCAGTGGGGTAGGTTCTCTGCAGATTACTCACTACCTCATCCGAAATTTTGTGAGCCTGCAGCAGCGAGAGATTGTCATCGAGTTCGAGGTGTAACTGTATAAATGTGGCTATCCCTGATCGACGCGAGCGCAGGTCATGCATGCCGCGTACGCTGGCATGCGCACAGGCGATACGCTTGATCTCCTCGCGCTCCTCATCCGGCAGTTCACGATCCATCAGGTCATCGAGCGACTGGCGTACGATTGACCAGGAACTGTACAGGATGTAAATCGCAATCCCGATTGCAAACAGGGCGTCAAACCCTCCCCAGCCCTCGATTGCCAGTATCAACGCGATGATCACGGAGCCGTTGATCATAAAATCTGTCCGGTAGTGCAGCGCGTCGGCCTTGATCGCAGTGGAATTGGTTTTACGGATTACGTGCTGCTGGAATGTGATCAACGCCAGCGTCAATGCAATCGAAAACCCCATCACGATCAGGCCCGGCCCGTAGGACTCCAGCGGCACCGGGTGCATCAGGCGGCGCACCGATTCCAGCAGCAGGAAACCGGCAGACCCGGCGATAAAGGCCGACTGCCCGAGGCCCGCCAGCGCTTCCGCTTTACCGTGCCCGAAGCGATGCTCCCTGTCTGCTGGCGTCACGGCGTGGCGCACCGCAAGCAGGTTTAGCAGTGAAGCGAGTGCATCGAGAGCGGAGTCAATCAGCGTGGCGAGCAAGACCACCGAATCTGTGACGAGCCAGGCCCCCGCTTTCGCCAGCACCAATATGATGGCGACGCTGAGCGAGGCATATGTGGCGCGACGCATCAGGCGAGCTGATTCCGTGGTCACGCCAGCCCCTGTATCGGGAACGGAATTTGTCATGGGAGGAGTCGGGGCCGCTAAAGTGACCCCAGTCTAGCAAACTTCTGCAGCTCGGGTACCCCACCGCGGTGGGGTTGAAGCTATCGGGCGAACCGATTCGCCGGCATTGGTCAGTCCTCGCAGGGACGGCGCTCACCGCCGTTGCTGGACCTGACCATGCGCACAGTCCGCTGGCAGGTGTCCAGCCACTGCTGCACAGTGTCAGTCTTCAGGGCACGCACATAGCCGCGCTCTGTGAGGCAGGCAATACTGGTTTTGTTGGGCGTCCAATCACCTTCTTTTGGACGCGGCTTGCGTGAGCTGTAATACCAAAGCCCGCGCACGTCCTGCATCACATACCTGGCCTCGGCAGGCAGAAACACCTTTTTGCCACCTATTACTGCGAACACTTCCGGGCCCTCGGCAGGAACCTTATCCAACACAGCCGTCGGAGTTATTGTTAACATCGCTACATACCCCACTGATCTCAAGTTTTGATTCTGTCTCTTCATCGGGAGGGGGGAGAGTCGATGCAATCAACCCTATGCACCCCGTCCAGATCACCACTGAATCTGCGGCGACAGCCAAGTTATAAGGCGGCACGTGGGGCGGCGGCAATACACTGCACGCCTTTTTTTAAAACAATTACAATATAAGGCCTTTTTGTAGCCATTTTTTTATATATATTTCATTTATGTGGATATTTTTGCTCTTTATTGCCATTTTTTTTGACTCAATGTCTTTTTATCACACTGAATTTTGGTGGCCTGGTGGAATATCAGGAGGGGATGCAGGACGATTCTACGCGTGTCAGTTGGTCACCAATTTGATGTAAGGCGGCTGCGGCTGCG
>CAXBLZ010000019.1:0-50054 GCA_963976735.1 uncultured Halioglobus sp. | reverse complement strand
TGTTAGCGCTGCGTATAGCCCATCATCTTTTTCGCCAAGGCATTCATATCCAGCGAATCCGGCTTCTGGCGCGGCGGAAATTGCTGGAAGGTGGCGAGGAATTTATATGATTCAAGGCCAGCGCCGTACAGCATGAATATGTGCTCGAAGTACCAGCGCTCATAGTCGCCGGACTCCTGGCGCGCTCGCTCGAAGGGATCCTGGCGCAGGTTGAATAAGTATGGCATGCGCAGTTGTGTAAACGGGTATTGCCATACGGCCTGCCCAGTCGCCTCCTGCACCGAGTACATGATTTTCCAGTCGCCCCAGCGCAGCGCCGAGTAATCACCGTCGTCGGTAAAGTAGTGGAATGTTTCCCGCGGAGAGCCGGCGCTTTTACCGCTCAGGTAATCGGTCAGGTCATAGCCGTCCAGGTGAACTTTGTACACCTGATCGCCCGCCTGGTAGCCCTGTAGCAGTTTTTGTTTGACGTCCGGGACGCCAGCAGCGGCCAACAGGGTGGGCAGCCAGTCGTTGTGAGCGGCCATCTCGTTGAAACGCGTGCCCGGCTTTACTGTGCCCGGCCAGCGTATCATTGCAGGTACGCGAAAACCCCCTTCCCATGTTGTATTTTTCTCTCCGCGGAATTGTGTGGTGCCGCCGTCGGGCCAACTGAAAACCTCAGCGCCGTTATCGGTGGAGTAGATCACGATGGTATTGTCGGCAATGCCCTTCTCGTCAAGGAAGTCCAGCAGTTGCCCCACGTGTCCATCGTGCTCAACAAGTCCGTCGCCATACAGACCGCCACGGACAGAGATACCTACGCTCTGCGGCTTCAACCGCGTCCAAATATGCATGCGGGTGGAGTTCCACCAGACGAAGAAAGGTTTGTCCTCCTGTACCGCCTTGTCCATAAACTTCAGGGCCGCCGAAGTGAATTCCTCATCCACTGTCTCCATGCGTTTTTTAGTGAGGGCGCCGGTATCCTCGATTTTGCCATCGGCGTAGGAGTGGATTACCCCGCGCGGTGCAAACAATTTGCGAAATGTCGGGTCCGTGGGGTAGTCGAAATGCTCAGGTTCGTCCTCTGCGTTCAGGTGATAGAGATTGCCCAGAAATTCGTCGAAGCCGTGCTGTGTGGGCAGGTGCTCATCCTTGTCACCCAGGTGGTTCTTGCCGAACTGCCCCGTCACATAGCCCAGTGGCTTCAGCAGGCCGGCGATGGTTGGGTCCTCTTTCTTCAGGCCGGCCTCGCGTCCTGGGCTGCCGACTTTTGTAAGCCCTGTGCGTATGGGGTGCTGACCCGTTATAAAGGCCGAGCGACCGGCGGTGCAGGAATTTTCACCGTAGTAGTCGGTAAATAATGCACCCTCGGTGGCGATGCGATCGATATTGGGTGTCTTGAATCCCATGGAGCCAAGGTTATAAGCACTCAGGTTCCATGTGCCGATATCATCACCCCAAATGACCAGGATATTAGGTTTTTCGGCGCTCCAGGACGCTGTTGTGGACACCAGAGACAGCACTGCAGCGCCCAGCAGTGTCCAGACTTTCATACTCATACGAACCATTGAGGGTAACTCCGTTGTTTTTGTGGGTGGCGAAGCATAGCATGACGGGCGTCTGGGCAAACGCCCCGATAATCTTGAAACCGCAGTTCGACCAGAGACAGTGCCGTATGAAAATTGACGCTTCGATGTTAGTAAGCAATCCTGTGGATGCGATAGAACAGGGCCGTGAGTTGGAGGCCGCCGGTTTCGATGGCATTTATACGTTTGAGGGGCCGCACGACCCCTTCCTGCCGCTGGCGATGGCGGCGCAGGGCACGGAGCGAGCCGAATTGATTACGGCGATCGCGGTAGCCTTCTCCCGCAATCCCATGACACTGGCGAATCTCGGCTACGATATGAATTTGCTGAGCAATGGCCGCTTTATTCTTGGGCTCGGTACGCAGATACGCCCACATATTGAGAAACGCTTCAGCATGACGTGGTCGAAGCCCGCATCGCGTATGCGGGAAATGGTGCAGGCGATTCGCGCGATCTGGGACTGCTGGGAAGGCAATAGCAAGCTCGATTTTCGCGGTGAGTTTTATACCCACACGATAATGAACCAGAACTTTAATCCGGGCCCGCATCCGTTTGGTCCGCCGAAAATCTACCTGGCCGGGTTTGGTGAAAAAATGGTGCAGGTGTGTGGCGAGGTCGGTGACGGTTTTCTGGTGCACCCGCTGAATACGCGCAAGTTCCTGTTGGAGTATTCACTGCCCGCATTGCAGAAAGGCCTGGATCTGGCCGGGCGTTCGCGCGACAGCTACGATGTCTCGGTACAGTGCCTCACAGCGATCGGGGAGACTGAGGAGCAGTTGCAGCAGTCCAAGGCGATGGTGCGCCATATGATCGGTTTCTACGGCTCCACGCCAGCGTATCGCCCGGCGCTGGATGCGGAGGGGTTGGGTGATTTGCAGCCGGAGCTCAACCGGCTGTCGAAAGAGGGTGACTGGGCGGCAATGTCAGCACTGGTGACCGACGATGTGCTGGAGACAATCGCCATCTGCGGTACCGCCGACGAGGTGGCGCGTAAACTGCTGGATCGCTATGGCGATATCGCCCAGCGTATCAGCCCGGTCGGCTATACCGCCGATAAGGAAGTGGCCAAATCCATGGCCGTCGCCTTGAGAAAACTACTGGATTGAGACAACCACTGGATCACGCGGTAGTCGGCGCCGCTACCGGCAACAGACACCCTCTTCCGGCGTTGTCTGCACGATGGGTGTCAGTGTAAGAGAGGCAGGATAATGGCAACAACTGTAGAAGTGTGCGTGGGTATGTACGGCATGGAGGGCATCTGTGGCGGCGACATGGGGGCCGCCATTGGGGCGATAAAGCTCGCCGAGGAGTGCGGCATCGATCAGGTCAGTGTCACCGACCACGTTGTGATGGGCAGCAACACCGATAAATACCCCTACGGTGAATTCCCCTCACCTCCTGAAGCACCGTGGTATGAACCACATACAGTCCTGTCGGCGATCGCGGGCGCCACGCAGCACATCAAGCTTTCAGCCGGCGTGATTATCAGTCCACTGCGCTCGGCGGTTTTATTCGCCAAGCAAATGGCGACGCTGGATGTGATCTCCGGCGGGCGCGTGCAGATGGGGGTGGGCTCGGGCTGGCAACGCGAGGAGTTTGAGGCATCTGGTGTGGATTATGACAACCGTTACCAGATACTGGAGGACCAGATTCGCGCATGCCGTGCACTGTGGACACAGGAGTCGGTCAGTCTCAACCTGGAGACTGTGAAACTGGACAACATATACTGCCATCCCCATCCGCAGCAGGCGCGTCTCCCGATCTGGTTCGGGCTCAAGCCGCTGCCGAAAAACGCGCGACGTATTGCCGAGTTGGGTGACGGCTGGATTCCTATCGTGCAGGACCCAGCGGAAATTGCTCGTGGCATTGAGGTTCTGCACCGCGCATTTGCAGACGTTGGCCGCAAACCGGAAGAACTGGCGGTGCGCGCGATGCCCAGCGTGGTCTTTACCGCGGGCGGTGTGCCGGATCTGGAGGCCACACTGGCTGGTGCCCAGGCGTATATTGACGCGGGCGCTACCTGCCTGGAATTTTTGCCCCTGTATTTCGCGCAACAGAGCGAGCACCTGGAGGGCGTATTCCGCGCCGTTGCCAGCGTAAAGCAATAACAGTAAGCACTGCAGGATTGTCAGTAAACGGGCTCGCCCGGAGGCGCTTTATCCGGCCGCGATGACGCTGGCGTCGCCGGTCAGCGCCGACCACACGGCATCGCGCCTGACGATTCGCCAGCCTTCTGGTCGACGCTCCCAGCGGTCTATGTACTCGCCATTGGTGTCGAACACGGCGCCGCCTGTGGCTCCGACCGCCTGATGGCGCGCCTGTACATAGGCGCGACTGACGGCCTCATCGCCATCCACATCGACGAGTACACTGCCAATCAGGTGCTGCGTGCCACCGCAAATATCCAGGAATCGTGTCATATTCGAGCGCAGCGCAGCCATCCCCTGTTGTTCGCCGCCTGCGCCGTAATCGAAACTCAGGTCTTCGGCAAAGACTTCGGATAACGCGTCCCAGCATTTGGTATCGAGGATGCGCGCAAAACGGGACAAACCACGTGCAATCTCACGTTCATCGAGTAAAGCCTGGAGTTGTTGACGTGTTTTCGCAAGTTCGCGCTCGGTCATATGCTTTATATTCCGCAATTGCGTTGGGTTGGCCTGCTCAGGCAATCAATCGATTCTCACGTGCTGCCGCGCAGATTTGTTTTGGCCAGCTCGAGCACCTCATCTCCGCGTCCGCTGAGGATTGCTTTCAGCATGAACAGGCTGAATCCCTTGGCCTGCTCCAACTTGATCTTTGGCGGCATTGACAGCTCCTGCGTGGCAGTGGTGACATCGAGGATTACGGGTCCATCATGTGCGAGCATCTGTTTTACTGCGTCTTCCAGTGCAGCGGGGTTCTCCACCCGGATACCGCGAATACCGATGGCCTCGGCCATCGCGGCAAAATTGGGGTTGTCGAGGTTGGTGTTCTCATCAAGATAGCCAGCAGCCTTCATCTCCATAGCGACAAACCCGAGCACGCCGTTGTTGAACACCACCAGTTTGACCGGCAAATTGAGTTGCTTCAGCGACAGCACATCGCCCATCAGCATAGTAAAGCCGCCATCGCCCGACATTGAGATGACCTGTCGGCCCGGAAACGCCGCCTGGGCGCCGAGCGCTTGCGGCATGGCATTGGCCATGGAGCCGTGGTTGAACGATCCGAGCAGCCGCCGTTTGCCGTTCATTTTCAGGTAGCGCGCTGCCCACACGGTTGGCGTGCCGACATCGGCACAGAAAATCGCATCGGCCTCTGCGTGCTCGCTTAGCAAGCGCGCGAGGTGCTGGGGGTGGATGTGGTGGTCACCGGGTTTGGGGCGGGAGAGTGTATCCAGTCCTGCTCTCGCGTCGGTATAGTGCTTTCTGGCCTGCTCCAGGAACGTCCGGTTCTCGTTGCGCTTTAACAGTGGTGTGACGGCGTTTATGGCAGAGCGGAGGTCGCCAACGAGGCCAAGATCGACATGATGGCGGCGCCCGATCGCCTCCGGGTTGATATCGATCTGGATGACCCTGGCCTGCTCCGGGTAGAAGGCGCGATAGGGAAAGTCGGTGCCCAGCATTACCAGCGTGTCGCAGTTCTCCATTGCGTGATAGCCGGAGGAGAAGCCGATCAAGCCGGTCATGCCGACGTCGAAAGGGTTGTCCCACTCGATATGTTCCTTGCCACGCAGTGCGTGCACAACAGGCGCTGCCAGCGTATCAGCGAGTGCCACCACTTCATCATGGGCACCGGCGGTGCCGCTGCCGCAGAGCAGTGTCACCGCATCCGAATCGTTCAGCATAGCGGCGAGACGCTCGATATCCGCGCTGGCAAATGCACTGGCGGCGGGCGCCGTCAAACCGATCGGGGAGGGTGTCTCGGGCACCGGTTGCAGCGATACATCGCCCGGCAGCACGATCACCGCGACACCGCGCTTGCTGATCGCGGTGCGTATGGCGGTTTCGAGCACACGAGGGAATTGCGCGGGGTTGGTGACGAGTTCCACGTAGTGACTGCATTCGCGAAACAGCTCCTGCGGGTGGGTCTCCTGGAAGTAATGCAGCCCGATCTCTGAAGAGGGGATATGTGAGGCAATCGCCAGTACCGGCACCTGGTTGCGCTGGCAGTCGAACAGCCCATTGATCAAATGCAGGTTGCCCGGCCCGCAGCTGCCCGCGCACACGGCGAGCCGGCCTGTGACAGCGGCCTCACTGCCCGCGGCGAAGGCGCCGACTTCCTCGTGGCGCACATGCATCCAGCGAATCTTCCCCGAACGATGGAGGCTGTCATTGATGCCGTTCAGGCTGTCGCCGGTGACACCCCAGATACGTTCGACACCGACGTGCACAAGCGTCTCGACCAGATAGTCGGCGCAGTTGGTTTTGGACATTGTGATACTCCGCAGGGTTTTAGAGCCAGTACACGAACAGAAACAGCAGCAGCCAGACGACATCGACGAAATGCCAGTACCAGGCCACACCTTCCAGTGCAAAATGATCACCCGGGCGGCTGAAGTGGCCCTTCAGTGCGCGGCCCAGCATGGTGCTGATCATAATGACACCGACCAGCACGTGAAAGCCGTGGAAGCCTGTCAGCAGGTAAAACACGCTGCCGTAAATGCCGGCGTCCAGTGTCAGGTTGTTGCGTTCGTAGTCATCGATATACTCGTGCGCCTGCAGGCCGAGAAAGGTCACCCCCAGCAGTATGGTGAGGAATAACCCGCCCTTCAGTACGCCGCTGTGGCCGGTCTTCATCGCACGGTGCGCATAAGTCAGTGTCACACTGCTGGTCAGCAGTAGCAGGGTGTTGGCCAGCGGTACGCCCCAGGGGCTGCCAAGATTCGTGGCGCCGAGGAATCTGCTGTTGTCGGGGTTGGTCAGCAGCGGCCACTCGGCGGAGAAATCGGGCCACAGCATCACGCTGGTAATGGGGTGCACTTCGCCGCCCAGCATCGGTATTCCCCACAGGCGAATGAAAAAATAGCCGCCAAAAAAACCGGCGAAGAATACCACCTCGGAAAGGATAAGCAGCTTCATGCCGGAACGGAATGAGCGCCCGACCCGCTCGTTGTAAACCCCCGACAGATTCTCACTGATCACCGTGCCGAACCACCCGAACAGCACCACCACGAGCAGGGCCACACCGCACAGCCAGACCCACGGCCCGCTGGGCAGTTCGTGCAGCCAGCGACCGATTCCGGCGAAGAAAGTGAACAGCGCCACACAGCACAGAATCGGCCAGTGTGATGAAGCCGGTATATAGTATTTTTCGGGTGGCGTGGGCTCGCTCACGTGCGGCCTCCTCGATTGTTCACGGCCGTCTCGCTGCGTGTCTGCGCTGAGACCGTCTCCTGCTTCAGTTCGAACAGGGAATAGGACAGGGTGAGTGTCGCATACTTTTCTGGAAGCGCAGAGTCGATCAGGAACACGACGGGCATCTTGACCGATTCTCCGGGCTCCAGCGTTTGTTGTTCAAAGCAGAAACACTGGGTTTTGATCAGGTAATCCGTTCCCTGCACCGGGGTGATGCTGGGTATCGCCTGTACTGTCATGGTTCTATCAGTATTGTTCTTGGCGTAAAAGTTCACCATGTAGGTCTCGCTGGTAGTGATCTCCATCGATCTGACCAGCGGGTAGAAGCTCCAGTCCAGCTGTTCGGTATTGGTGGTGATAAACTCGATAGCCAGCTTGTGGGGTGCGAACGTCGTGGCCTTCGCAGGTGCTGTCGCGGCGCGAATCTTGCCGATGCCCAGGGCATCGCACATCAGGTCGTACAGCGGTACCAGTGCGAAGGAGAACCCGAACATCAGCACGGCGGCAGCCACCAGCTTGATCAGCAGGGAGCGACGCGCGGGCCTGTCTGTAGCTGTTGCCATCGGCTAGTCGACCCTCGGCGGCGTCTGGAAACTGTGGTGCGGTGGCGGTGAACTGAGCGTCCACTCCAGTCCCTCGGCGCCTTCCCAGACCCTGTCGCTGGCGGGTTGCCCGCGATGCCGGGAACTGATCATATTGTAGACAAAAATCAACTGGCTGAAGCCGAACACGAAAGCCCCAACGGAGGATATGAAGTTGAAGTCGACAAACTGCAGGGCGTAGTCGGGAATACGCCGGGGCATACCCGCCAGGCCCAGGAAGTGCTGCGGGAAAAACAGCACATTGACCGAGATCGTGGACAGCCAGAAGTGTATTTTACCCAGGCGCTCGTTGTACATGCGGCCCCAGAACTTGGGATACCAGTAGTAAGCGCCACCGATAAACGCGAACGTCAGGCCGTTTACCAGCACGTAGTGGAAGTGCGCGACCACAAAGTAGGAATCGTGATACTGGAAGTCAGCAGGTGCCACTGCGAGCATGACGCCGGTACAACCGGCAAACGTGAACATGAAAACGAAGGCAATGGCGAACAGCATCGGCGTCTCGAAACTGATTGAGCCGCGGAACATCGTGGTGATCCAGTTGAATACTTTCATGCCTGTGGGGACGGCAATCAACATTGTGGCCAGCATGAAGTACAGCTGCGCGCCATAGGGCATGCCACTGGTAAACATATGGTGTGCCCAGACGATGTAGGACAGGAAGCCGATCAGGATTGTCGCCATCACCATGGTGCGATAACCGAACAACGGCTTGCGGCTGAAGGTCGGGATGATCTGGGAAATAATACCGAACGCCGGCAATGCGAGGACATAGACCTCGGGGTGACCGAAAAACCAGAAGATGTGCTGGAACAGCAGCGGGTCGCCACCACCGGCAGCATCGAAAAAGGAGGTGCCGAAATTGCGGTCAAACAGCATCATGGTGACCGCCCCTGCCAGCACCGGCATAATGCCGATCAGCAAGAAAGCGGTGACCAGCCAGGTCCAGACAAACACAGGGAGTTTCATCCAGGTCATGCCCGGTGCGCGCATCGTGGCAATGGTGGTGATGATATTAATTGACCCCATGATCGAGGAAATACCGAGCATGTGCACCGCGAAAATCATGTAGTCGGTACTGGGCGGGCCATAGGTGGTGGACAGCGGGGCGTACATTGTCCAGCCGAAATTAGGCCCACCGCCATCCATGAACAGCGTGCTCACTAACATAATGGTCGCCGTCGGCAGCAACCAGAAACTCATATTGTTCAGCCGCGGCAGCGCCATGTCCGGCGCGCCGATCATCATCGGTATCAGCCAGTTCGCAAAGCCGACCGCGACCGGCATGATGAAACCGAACAGCATGATCAGGCCGTGCATGGTCGTCAGCGTGTTGAAGAAATTGGGCTCGACAAACTGCAGTCCGGGAATAAACAGCTCTGCGCGAATGCACAGGGCCAGGGTGCCGCCAACAAACAGGTTCAGCAGTGCGGTACACAGGTACAGCGTGCCGATGTCCTTGTGGTTGGTGGCAGTGGTCCAGCGCACAATAAACGCAAGCATGCGTTTGGGGACGCTCCTCTGTGGGACCGCTGCTGCGTTCGCTCCGTTAGCCATGGATCCGGTTCCTCAATACGTCCAGTGTGACAGCGCTCATTTCCTGCGTGCCTGAATCTGTGCCGGCAGCACCAGATCGCCGGTGTCGTGCTCCCAGGCGTTGCGCTCATAGGTGATGATTGCTGCCAGCTCTTCGTCGTCCAACTGCGGCGCATAGGCCTGCATGGCTGTATTTGGCACCCCGTTCATGACCAGGTCGATATGCCTGTTGACATCGGTGCTGGTGGCGATCGAACTGTCGCGCAGCGCGGGAAATGTGGGAGGCATGCCGTTGCCATCATAGCCGTGACAGGCCGCGCAGTTCTGGTCATACAGTGCCGCACCGCGCTTCATTACCACAGACAGCGTCCAGTCGCTCGGGGTTTCGACCAGCGGCGGCGCCTTGGCGCGCTGGGCCACCCATTCGTCAAACTCCTGCGGCGGCACAGCCTTTACCACAATCGGCATATACCCGTGGTTGACACCACACAGCTCGGCACACTGGCCGCGATAGGTGCCCGGTTCCTGGATCCGGGCCCAGGCTTCGTACATATACCCGGGCACGGCATCGCGCTTTATGCCCAGTTCCGGAACCCACCAGGAGTGAATGACGTCATTCGAGGTGACAACAAATCGCACTTTGCGATCGGTTGGCAACACCAGCGGTTCATCGACTTCCAGCAGGTACCATTCGTCTTTTTCCCCATCGCCTACAACTTCTGCCATGGGTGTGGAGAGTGTACTGAAAAAGCCCACGCCGTAGTCGAGATACTGGTACTGCCATTTCCACTGGTGCCCGGTAATTTTCACCGTCAGGTCGGCGGCGTCGTAATCGTCCATATTGATCAGCACGCGTATCGATGGGACAGCGATTGCAGTGATGATAATCAGCGGCACCACCGTCCAGACAATCTCCAGCAGGTTGTTCTGGGAAAATTTGGCGGCCACCGCCCCTTTTGACTTGCGATGTCTGATCAGTGAGAAAATGATGACGCCGTAAACCACGGCCATAATGCCGACCACGATCCAGATCACATACATGTGCAGGCCGTAAATTTCCTGGCTGATCGGCGTCACGCCCCGGGGCATATTGATCTGGGCAGCTGCCAGGGCAGGGCTCAGCAGCAAGCAGGCCCCCAGCATGCGAAACAGGCCTACCATAATGAATAATCCTTGTTGGGCTCGGCCTGCTCGGCCATGTATTTCACCGCTGCGATCACTTCTTCACCGGTACACGAAGTGCAACCCCCTTTCGCTGGCATGCCGTTGATGCCCTGTAGCGTGTTGTGCATTAACACATCGAAGTTCTTTCTGAGGAGTGGCGCCCACTGTTGCTTGTCGCCCAGCACCGGCGCCCCGAGTTTACCCTGATCGTGACAGGTGGCACAGGATTCCCGGTAAACCTTTTCCCCGGTTGCAGAATTCGTGGCCGCGGTGCGGGGCAGTTTCACCCTGCCCGTGTAAATACGCCATTGCGAGTCCGTCAGTGCTTTGCGGATGATGTAGTCTACTGCGGCTTCCACGTCTTCGATGTCGCAGGTAACACAGGCACCGCGCGCCGGCATATTGTTGTAGCCATGCACTGCGTGGCGGTAGAGCGCGGATACCGGGCGTGCCTGCAGCCGGCGCCACCAGTTGTCGCTATCCTTGATTCTAGGGGCACCGGCCTCACCGTCGACATGACACACATTGCAGGCATTCCAGAATACCTGTTCACCGCGTTTCAGCCGCGGCTGGCTGGCCTTGATGTTGGCCGCGTCATAGCGTTGTTTGCTCTTTATCGATTTGAGGTACTCAGCGACGGCCATCGCATCCGCGTGCGTCATGTGTTGCAGGCTGTTGTGGTTGACATCGGCCATCGGGCCGCGCACGTCGCCAGCCTTGTTGATCAATTTACCATCGGCAAAAACGTCCGCCACCTGGTAGCGTTTGGCTGTCTCCAGACCGCGACTGGTAATGTCAGGTGCCCAGTAGCCCTCGATCAACTGCCCGGTCAGGTAGTACTTGTCCTCGGTGGCTCCCAGCAGGTTCATCGGCGTATGGCACATACTGCAGTGGCCCAGGCCCTCGACAATATAGGCGCCGCGATTCCAGGCCTCGGATTTGCTGGTGTCCGGCACGAAGTCGCCGCGATCGGGATAGAAGAACAGGATTTTCCACCCGTACTGTGCCAGCCGCACGTTGGCTGGAAACGGCAGTGTATTGCCCTTGTTCTCAAGCTCGACGGCAGGAATAGCCTGCAGGTACGCCCACAGGTCCTTGAGGTCGGATTCCTTCACCCGGTTGAAATAGATATACGGGAATGCGGGAAACGAGTTCGAACCGTCCGGACGAATGCCCTCTTTCATCACCTTGATGAAATCTTCCTCGCTCCACTTGCCCAGCCCTGTGGTTTTGTCAGGAGTAATGTTGGGTGTGTAGAACGTCCCGAACGGGGTCGCGATCGGCAGTCCTCCGGCAAACGCCGGGCCGCCATCGGTGGTGGTGTGGCAGGCGAGGCAATCGCCCAACTGTGCGAGATACTCGCCCCGGCGCACGGCCTGCGCCTGCGTTCCGGTGCCGTAGTTCACTTTGGGGTAGTCGGGATAGGTGGTGATGAACTCCAGCTTCGATGAAATCGGGTGGAAGGCGTGAGCAATCGGAACCAGTAACAGTGTGCAGAAAGTGAACAGTATCAGTGTTGGCAGGCATTCCCGTTTCAAGGCCTTTGCCCCATTAGAGTTATGAGGTATGAACCCTACAAGAGTTGCCGCGTCCATTGCAAGCAGTGCCCAGGTTTTGCACCGCGGACGTTCACTGACAGCAGTGGCACTGCAGGGTACGGTTGTCTGGCGCTGCCGGTGCCCCGGTCGTGGCCAGGCTGCTCTGTAATTGTGCGATGACGCACCCGACAGGTGCACGCCATGGGTTGGGTTCCATCGTATGGCGTTATTCCTGACTGAATTCAGGGTGGTTTGGTCCCGCGAAAGCCGATGGGCCGATGGCCCGGTTATTGCTATGCAAATGCTAACCGAAAACCAGTATCAGGTTGGCACATTGAAATCACTCGCTGATGCGATGACCCTGCAGGCCGCCGCTTTGCAACAGCTGGGCTGGCGCACGCGGCCGGGTATTCTGGGGCATCACGCGGCGAGCCCGCTGTCGATTCACGCCCTGCTGGGTTACTTCCTCAATGATCGAGACGCGCCCACACCGTTTCCGGGGCGCGACGGGCTGCTGGACGGCAGTCTGTTTGAGTGGGGGGTGGCGCCGCCGCTGGAAAAAGTGATCAGATCCAGCGCTGAGTTGGATGTGTTGCTGGGCCTCCCGGAAATTTACCGCAACAGTATTGCGGTGATCGAGCCCTGGGAAAATGTGGGTATCAATGTGCAGGGCGAGGAAGTGCGGGCGTCAAAAAATATAGCCTACATCCTGCAACAGATCGCCGACGCGGACTCCATCCTCTACCCGGTATGGCAAAGTGGCGCGGGCAATCACAAACGACTGGCCAGTGTGCTGGCCGCGGGGATCGCAACGGTGGTGCAGGGCGGTAATCCCTCGGTGCACGATGCCGCCAGCTTCGATGGTTCCAACGCCAGTCTCGATGACATCCTGGATCTGATCGACGAGCTGTTGCTGCATCGGTTTTCCAGCAGTGGCCCCAGTATTTTTATCTGTCTCGGGCACCAGTTGGCGGCCGCGTCCCATATCCGGCTGATCAAGCGCGCTGTGCGGGAAGTGGCCAGTACCACCCATCTGCCGCTGGATGTCCACGGCACGGCGATTGCCTCGCTGCAACGTGTCTGCCAGAAAATCGCTGAGATTGGTGCCGCGCTGCCGGTGATCAAACAGGGCAAAACCCTCGCCGAGGGCTGGCACGACACCCTGTTTGCGGTAGCGCCCAACGAGCAGGTCGAGGTGGGTACCCGCCGCTTGCTGGCGTATCGCCGGCGCGATGGTAGCGAGCATATCCCGGATGAATTGCACGGCGCGCACGCTCTCGTCGCCGACGAACTGGAGGGCGTTATCGACACCATGTTGAAGATGGAGCGTGACCTGCATATTGAAATGTTTCACTCAGATGAGGTCAATGAAGAGGCGATCCTGTTCGCCAACTGGGCCTTCAAACTGCTACACGACACCATTGTCCCCATCCGTTACCAGATCGCTGTGAGCCAGTTGTCCTGGCTGCTTAACCTGCCTTACGCGGTTGAAATCCTGTCCCAGACAGCCGTGGATGACATCAACTGGACCGAGGTGTCCACCACGGCTATCTACTACAAGGACTGGGAGACCCACACCATCCGCCGCTCATTCACCTGCCAGTTTCACCCGGAACTGATGGCCGACATTCGCGATATCGGCAAGCGCGATGGCCCCAGCTATGCAGAGCTGAAGGATAACGACGGCGTGCGCCTGCTGGTGCGCTTGCTTTATCACGGCATGCAGGAGTAACCCTGCCCAGCGCCCGACTTGTGGTAGCCATCCTTTCATAGTTTCAGCTATGATGCGCGGCAGCGGGCAGGGCCAGCCGCGCAGCGTGATAGCAGTGACTTCATCGCCGACCGGCCGCCCCTTTCAATAACAATAATGTTCAGTTTGGGGATGTGTCTGTGTCGAACTCTACCACACCAACGATCACGCTTTGCGTCGCCCTGGCGTTGCTGTCATTCGCCGCGTCCGTGAACGCCGAGGATGGCCGTATGCTGGAGGAAGTGATCGTAACGGCAGAAAAACGCAGTGAGAATGTGCAGGATGTGCCGATTTCGATCGCGGTAGTCAGCGCCGAAGAGATCAGTGCGCTGAATATTTTTGACTTCATTGAGACCGCGCAACTGACGCCGGGTATTTCACTTAACAGCGGCCTGCAGGCTGCCGCCATCCGCCTGCGTGGGGTCGGCCCGGGGTATTTTGCCCTCGGCCAGCCCCAGAGCGTGACAGTCTTTGTCGACCAGGTGGCGCAATCCCAGATCGGTGCGGTTTTTACCACACTGGTGGATATCGAGCGGCTGGAACTGCTGCGCGGTCCCCAGGGTACCCTCTACGGTCAGAACGCGCCCGGTGGGGCCTACAATATCACCACCCGCGCACCGAACTTTGACGGCTACAACGGCTATGTCGAGGGCAGCTACTCGCGGTGGGACAATACCGGTGAGGGCAGGATAGACACCCGCGGCGCGGTCAATATCCCGCTGATTGAGGACACACTGGCGCTGCGACTGGCGGGCGTCTATGCCGATTCCGATGGCTATATTGAAATGGAAAACCCGGCGGCCTCGGACAGCGCAAGCGGTGGCCAGGATGTGCAGGCCTGGCGCTCGCGCATGCTGTGGCTGGTGGACGAGAGTATGGACATCAACTGGACAGTGAACTACCAGGACATTCACCAGTACCAGGAACCTTTCAACTACGATGGCCTGGTGCCGGGCACCGGCGGTACCAGCGCCACACCCGCGATCTATAACACCTTCAAGTCACGCCGTAACTTTGGTGACTTTCGCAGCGAGGTCACGGGCGACATCAAGGACAGCAACGTGCACCTGCGCTGGGGGGATGGGACGTCCCAGGTCGACGCCTTCGCCTTCTACCAGAGCTACGATAGCCAGTCCAATGACAACCGCGAACCCTACCCGGGGGGGCTGGGGGTTTTCCAGATTGGCCTCGATACCGACCTCACCACCTTCGAACTGCGCTACTCCGACGAAGGCGACAACTTCAGTTACCTGACCGGCCTGTACTACCTGTACTCGAAGGCCGTCAGCGATACCAGCGTGACGCTCAGGGGCATTGATGTGGTGCAGGATGCCAAGGGTACCACCGAGGGGTATGCGGCCTACGTGAATGGCACGCTGCACCTTGCCCGGCAGTGGGATTTATCGCTGGGCGCTCGCTATGACTACAACAAGTCCACGCTGGACTCGAATGTGAACTTCCTGGAGTACGCCGGCGCCATTGATGACTCACTGGACTTCGATCACGTGTCCTGGAGTGTCAAACTGCAGTACTACATCAGGGATAATCTTAATGCCTACCTGGCGATAGACAACGCCTACAAGCAGGGAGGGTTTAATACCCTGGCGTCAGCCGTGTTGCCATTTGATGACATCTTCCCGGTACCGGCTGCCGTCGGCAGGGATGTACTCGCGTTCGAGGAAGAGGTCTCCACGGCTTACGAAATCGGCCTCAAGGGTACCGTACTGGATGACACCCTGCGTTTTGCCGTCGACATTTTCTACCAGGAGTTCCACGACCACCAGCTGGCCCAGCCGAACAGGGTGAAAGCCCTGGAACCGCTGGAGGGTTTGTTCGAGGGCTCCATCGTGAACGCCGACAAAGTGCACACCCAGGGCATTGAGTTTGAAGTGAACTACCTGCTGGGTGAGCACTGGGATGTGGATTTCAGTGGCGCCTATTTCGATGCCTCGATAGAGGACTGGTCGAACCGTTTCTGTGAGGGTGGTGAACAGCAACGCGACGACCAGTTGTACTGCCCAAAAAGCGGCGGCGACCCGCTGAACTCGCTGCCGCAGTGGAACCTGAACACCCAACTGGGTTACCAGCGGCCGCTGTCCGGCGCGTGGGAGTTCTACTCCCGCCTGAACTGGACGTGGCAATCGGAGGCAAATTACACCGTCAGCACCGATGAGTTCAGCACCGACAAAAACCTGATCGGGCTCAACCTGGGCTTTCGCGAGGCGGCGCTGGGCCTGGATATCCGGCTCTGGGTCAAAAATATCACCAACGAAGACTTCAATATCGACCCGGTGGTGAAGGACAATGGCGTCGCTGGAGCAGATACCTGGGAGGGTACCTACTGGCCGGGGCGCGAATACGGGGTCACGGTAAACTACACGTTTTGATCGCGCCGGCGAGATGGCCTCGCGGTCGGCTCACTGCTGGTTGAGGGCGGCCCAGGTCACTGCGCCAACAATGCCATCCACCACCAGCCCTTTCTGTTGCTGGAATTTTTTAACGGCTTCAACGGTCTCGCGGCCAAATGCCCCGTCCACGGTCAGCTTGAGCCCTCGATGCTTCAGTAATTGCTGCAGATGGGCGACGGCCGGCCCGCTTGAAGTGGTTCGCAGGATCGGATACGACGCTTCTGGCGCCACTGCCGGCGGCCTTGCTGTATTCGGGGCCCGTACCATCAAGCCATCGCTGTCCAGGCCCAGTACGGTGCGGTAATCAAACACCGGGCAGGTCTTGTTGGATACCTCGCAATGCCCGTGGAAGGTGAGCTGGCCCTCGTAAGCCGCGTTGATCTCGCGACACAGCGTTGACAGTGCGCGAAACTGCTTCACGCTGAACTGATCCACTTTTAGTCCGTGCAAGCAGATCGCAATCGTGCCACGGTTGTGCCCGCCCTGGGCTGCCGGGGTGTGCTCGAGGTTGCGGCCAGCTTCCACTCGCCCGCTCTTCCTGATGAAATAGTGGTAGCCCACATCGCTCCAGCCATTGCTCTGCACATGCCATTTGCGGATAACCTCAATGTCATCGTGAGCGGGGTTATCGCTCGCACTGCAGTGCAGGAAGACCCTGTCCACGAGTCGCTCTGGTCGCTCAAAACTCATCGCTGCTCTCCTTTGCCCGGATAACGCAAATACCATCGAATGGCGTGGCCCGCGACACGACTTGCGAGCGTTGCAGACGGGAAATAGCAGGGAGAGGGATAATAGCCGCCCACATTTCTGGCAAATTCAGTGCAGTCCATCGCTAGTTCAGGGTAGCTCAGAATAGCGGCATTGCAAGTCAGTGCGATCGCAGTCAGCGGGTGGATAATTTTGCTGCACGCAGCATGTTCAGGCGGGTGTGGTGGTTTTCTCCTGCAGTGCTGCTCTGCTGAGTGCGATCAGGGCCTCAATACTGGACAAGCGCGTGTAGTTGGGGCGGATGATAAAGGCGATACGCCGGTGCGGGCTGGGTTCGTTCAGGTGCACTGCACTGAGCTGAGTGTTCTGTGACACCAATTGTTCGATGGCCATTTCGGGGATCAGGGTCGAACCCAGTTTGCCCAATACCATCTGGATCAGGGTGTTCAGGCTGGTGGCGCCAAAACCGTGATTGGCGGTCTGCTCCGACAGCTTGCAGGTATCGAGTATCTGGTCTTTGAGGCAGTGCCCCTCTTTCAGCAGCATCAGCTTACTGTGCGCCAGTTCTTTGCTGGTGATTTCCTGCTGTCGCGTGTGCTCCTCTCCCTTCAGTGCGACCCAGTAGAAATCCTCCTGCCAGAACTCCATGGTCAACAAGCCGTCGCAATCGAAGGGCAGGGCGAGAACAGCGGTATCTATGGCACCGGCTTTGACCATGTCGACCAGTACATGCGACTGCTCCTCAACGATATTCAGCTGGGATTCGGGGTACTTGCGATTGAGCGCCGGCAGGATACGCGGCAGCAGATACGGCGCGATGGTGGGGATGAAGCCCACCGACATCGGAAAGCTCAGGGGTTGCTTCTGGCCGTCTGCGAGCCGCTCCAGTTCCTCAACCTGCACAATAATACTGCGCGCTCGCGCGAGCACTTCACGACCCACGGGGGTTACCAGCACTTTGCGGTTATCCCGCTCGAAAATCTGCAAGCCCAACTGGCTTTCGAGTTCGTTCAGGGCAGTGCTGAGGGCCGACTGGCTAATATTGCACTGCTGCGCGGCCCGCTTGAAATGCAGGTGCTTCTCAACAGCCAGGGCATAGAGCAACTGTTTGGTGGTAATCATCGCGCGACCTCGTTCGGAAGTGAGTCTATATTCTATAATTTAGAACATAGATATTAAAACAATAAAATTTACTGAACATAAAGAGGCTTTTACACTGGGTGCTCGCTTGGGGGTGATTCATTTCAAGAATGCAAAGTGAATCACCAGGCCCTGATGAAACCACGAACCCGAAGCAGGGTTCATCACTGTAAACGAGGAGGCCAAACATGGCACTTATCAATAGCAAAATTAAACCCTTCAGCGCCAGCGCCTACAAGGGTGGCGAATTCATAGAAGTATCCGACAAGGATATCGCCGGCAAGTGGGCGGTGTTCTTCTTTTACCCCGCTGATTTTACCTTTGTCTGTCCGACGGAACTGGGCGACCTGGCCGATCACTACCAGGAGTTTGAGAAGCGCGGCGTAGAAATCTACTCAGTGTCCACGGATACCCACTTCACCCACAAGGCCTGGCACGATTCGTCAGACACGATCGGCAAGATCGAATACACCATGATTGGTGACCCGACCGGTGCCATCACCCGCAATTTCGAGGTGATGCGCGAGGAGCAGGGGTTGGCCGATCGCGGAACGTTCGTGGTGGACCCGGACGGTGTTATCCAGGCCATGGAAATTACCGCTGAGGGTATTGGTCGCGATGCCGAGGACCTGCTGCGTAAAGTGAAAGCGGCGCAGTACGTTGCGGCTCACCCGGGTGAAGTCTGCCCGGCCGCGTGGAAGGAAGGTGAAGAAACGTTGGCACCATCGCTGGATCTGGTAGGAAAAATCTAGCGCAGGCACCGCGAGGCAAACGCACCAGTGTGCGCTCGGCTGCGAATGCCGGGCGCACCCTGACTGCGCACCGCCGCACACTTTGCCCACCGTTGAGTAAACCGATCAGTTAACAACAGGAGCCTGATCATGTTAACGAATGATATTTTGAAAGCCTTAAGAGGCTACACCGAGAATATGCAGAAGGCTGTGACCTTCGTATTGCAGACCGGCGAACACAGCAAGCGGGCCCAGTTGCAGGAATTTCTGGCAGGGATTGCAGGTGTGAGCGACAAACTCAAACTGGAAGAGCGTGACAGCGGCGGTGCGCTGCGAAGCCCTGTCAGCTTTTTACTGGAGGCCGATGGCGAGGACACCGGTATTCGTTTCTCCGGTATTCCCTCTGGCCACGAATTCAACTCACTGGTACTGGCGATACTGCAGGCGTCAGGCACGCCCATCAAGCTTGATGACAGTCTCAAGGCGATGGTGGCAAAGGTACAGGATGACCTGCACTTCGAGGTGTTCATCAGCTTGAGTTGTCACAACTGCCCGGATGTTGTGCAGGCGTTGAACCAGTTTGCATTGCTGAATCCGCGTATCCGCACAGAGATGATCGATGGCGGCCTGTTTCAGCAGGTCGTTGAGGAGCGCGATATTCAAGGCGTCCCAAGTGTGTATCTCAACGGGGAACTCTTTGCCAATGGCAAGGTGACGGCCGCGGAACTGATTGACCGGCTGGTAGCGCGCAACCCTGGTATTGTCGAGGTGGCGGCAGGTCCGTTGCTGCCGCTGCAGGATGTGGTTGTGATTGGCGGCGGTCCGGCCGGCGTGAGTGCCGCGATCTACAGTGCGCGCAAGGGCCTGAATGTCGCGCTCATCGCCGACCGTATTGGCGGGCAGGTGAAGGACACGATGGATATTGAGAATCTCGTTTCGGTGCCGAGAACCACCGGACCAGAACTGTCAGGGGCGCTGCACGCCCACCTCAACGAATACTCGGTGACGGTCAAGGAGCATTTGACGGTTGCCAGCATAGCGCAGGGACCGCTGAAAACGGTGACTCTGTCATCTGGTGAGGTGATTTACGCGAAAACCCTGGTTGTCGCCACCGGTGCAAAATGGCGTGAACTTGGCGTGCCCGGTGAGAAGGAGAATATCGGTAACGGTGTGGCCTATTGCCCGCACTGTGATGGCCCGTTCTTCAAAGGCAAGGACGTTGCGGTGATCGGGGGAGGAAACTCGGGCATCGAGGCGGCACTGGATCTCGCCGGTATCGTCAAATCCGTGTCCGTATTGGAGTTCTTGCCCGAGTTGAAGGCGGACAAGGTGCTGGTGGACAGGGCAGAGTCCCGGGACAACATCAGCATTTACAAGAATGTTGCCACCAAGTCGATCAAGGCGGCAAACGGCAAGGTGAGTGCTATCGAGTATGTCGAGCGCGATACCGATGAAGTCAAGGAGCTGATCTTGGACGGTGTCTTCGTGCAGATTGGCCTGGTGCCGAACAGTGCCGTTGTCGAAGGGATTGTAGAGCGTTCTCGCTTTGGTGAAATCGAGATCAACGAGAAGTGCCAGACGTCTGCTGAAGGTATCTACGCCTGCGGCGATGTCACCACTGTGCCCTACAAGCAGATTGTGATCGCTATGGGCGAGGGCGCCAAGGCCTCGCTGTCGGCCTTTGAATATCTGCTGCTTGAGGGCGATCGTCTGCAGGCGATCTATGAGGGTCAGTTCGGTTCAGAGTCGTCCCAGGCCGCGTGACTGGACGAGTGGCAGGCCAGGTGTGCACACCTGGTTTGCCGTTGCCGGCCACACATTAACCTGATTGCCTGCAATCGGCGAAAAACAGCGCAGCCAGGTCATTCAGGATATCGGCCCGCTCCCACTGCAGGAAATGCCCACAATCGGGCAGGGTCAGCGGTCCAACACGGTTTGGAAAAGCGATTTCACAGCGTTTGGTGAAGTCCGGGCGAACGACGTTGTCATCCGGGCCGTACAGAATCAGTGTCGGCACATCCACGGTTTGCAGTACCAGCGGTATCTCTGTCATCGGTCGCTCGAATGCCAGCTGGTAGGGCGCCCAGCTGGCCGCGAGTCTCGCCGCGTCCGCGAACGGCTCCGTCATAAAGGCGTAATCGGCTTCGCTGAAGCTGTAAGGTGATGCCCATAGCCGGTGCTCGTAGAAATCGCGCACATAACGCTGGCGCCGGGCCGGTGTGTCCAGCTCCTGCAGCAGCTGGCGCCAGTCCCGCCCCTGGCGGGTGCGATAATCGCCGCTGGGGTGATCGTCGAGCGGGTCCAGCGGGATGCCGCGCTCTTCGTACCATGCCATTTGGTCAACAATCATTGGCGGTATGGAGTTGAAGAAAATCAGTTTGTCGACAAAACCGGCGAAACGGTTGGCCAGTTCACAGCTCACCGCGCCCCCTACATCGCCCGCGATGACGCCGCAGGAGGTGTGCCCCAGCACCTTGTTGACCAGGGTATGGCAGTCGCGCGCATAGAGGACGATATCGTACTCATCATTGGCGGAAAGATCGGAATCACCGTATCCGCGCAAGTCGGGCGCGATGACTTCAAATCCGGCTTGCGACAGCGCTTCAATATTCCGCCACCAGATGCGTTTGGATTCGGGATAGCCGTGCAACAGCAGCAGTGGATAGCCACCTGTACCTTCCCTGATATACGCGAGTTGCAACCCGGGCTCGACCTCTGCGCGATGGATAGCGAAGGCATCGCGAGCAGGAGTATGTGGCTGCGGCGCGCGATGTTGTTGGGAGTAGGGTTTGATCATGAACGGTCCTGCATCAATGAAAAACGATCGGGAAATAGCGCCGCTGTGCGACAGGATTGCCGAGGCGCTTCGGGTTAATCCAAACCCAGTATTGCATCCAGGTCGGCAACGGTTTTTGCGCCGTCGCCATCCACCAGTATCGAGTGGATATTGAGCGCACTTGCCGCGATGACATTGCCTTCGAAGTCGTCCAGGAATATGACCTGATCCGGCGTCAGTCCGCCAATTTCCAGGGCCTTTTCGAAAATGGCGGGGTTGGGTTTGCGCATGCCGACCTCGCTGCTGTCGACGACAAAATCAAACAGCTCATCCACGGGCAACATGGCGCGCCAGTGATCCCTGAACTCCACCACATTGTTGGTGATGATGCCAGTTGCCAGCCCTGATGTGCGAATTCTGCGAACGTACTCAACCAGTTCCTGGCGCAGTCCGCCGCCGTTTTCAGACATGGCCATGAATACCTCCCAGATATCCACGTTCAGGCCCTGTGCCTGCCCCAGTGCCATTATGTTTTCGCGCGCGTGCTCCAGCGAAATTTCACCGCGTTCGACCCGGTGCCAGGGGTGGTCGCCATCAATACCATAGCCACCGAATACAATCTCGGTCACCTGCTCGTCACTGGCGCCGATTTTCTCAGCGTAAGCGCTGAAGGCGTGGAAGGGAGAGTCAGTGAATACGCCGCCAAAATCGAATAACACGGCTTTCAGGTTTGATGTCATTGCGTCTCTCGCAGAATGGGCTAAATTTGGTTGCCGGACACTGTATCCCTTCAGGCTGTCGCAGTGAACCCATGTTGGACAAAATCCTGCGGCTGGTTTGATTTCACTGTGGCGGTCGTTGCTGGTATCTTCAACCCGACCTCGACAGAGTTAAAAAATGCCATGATATCGACAGTGTTGAAACGTACGGTGCAGATTCTACTCGCGCTCGGCTGTATTGCCGCGCTGTGGGTCCTGACCCGGCCCGGCATGAGTGAAGTGGGCATCCCTTATGCAGAGCCCGCACCTGATAATGCCCCGCTGACTGTGACATGGCTGGGGATAGCGACACTGCTTATCGACGACGGCACCACACAGATAATGACCGACGGCTTTGTGTCGCGGCCATCGCTGCTGGACCTGTTGCTCAGGCGGCCGATCATCACCGATGTCGATGCGGTGGGCGAAGTGATAGAGGCGCATGGCATCGACCGGCTGGCAGCGATCATGCCTGTGCATTCACACTACGATCACGCCATGGACACCGCCGATTTTGCACGACTTGCCGGCGCGGATATCCTCGGCTCTGAGACCACGGCGAATATCGCCCGCAGTTCATCGTTCGACGAGTCACGCATGGTGACGGTAGAGCCGGGGCAGACGTACACTTACGGTTTGTTCCACATTACATTCTACGAATCCCGCCATGCACCACTGGCCAGCAACTCCGCCATTGAAGGAGTGGTCGACGCGCCCTTCAAGCTGCCGGCGCCCTATACGTCATGGAAGGAGGGCGCCAGTTACGCGATCCATATCGAGCACCCGCAGGGCGCGATTCTGGTTGTCGGTAGCGCGGGGTTTGTGCCGGGAGTACTGGACGATGTAAAGGCGGACGTGGTGTTTCTCGGCACGGGTGGGTTGATGACCCTCGATTCGGCGTATTTGTCGGACTATATCGACGAGACGGTTGTCACCGTCGGCGCAGAGGATGTGATCATCATTCATCACGACGATCTGCTGGGCGAGTTCGGGAATGTGGAGCAGAGCAGGATTCTTCCCTCCTTTGATAAAACCAGCGCCCTGAACTTGCAGCAGCTGGTGCTGCCCGCCCGGCTCACTCAGCCTGTGTTCGGTGTACCGATCGCCATCGATAGCGCGCCGCCGGTCACGCCGTAGTGTCTTTCAATTACAGCACTTCCTCAAAAAAGTTCAGCATGGACCGCCACGAGCGTCGATCCGCACTGGCATTGTAGACCGCACCAAACGACGGGTTGTTGGCACCCGGTCGGGTAAACGCGTGCACGGTGTGACTGTAGGCGTGCAATTGCCAGTCGACCTGTTTGGCGTTCATCTCTGATTTGAACAATGCCACCGTCTTTGGCGGCACCAGCGGATCGTCTTCCCCGTGCAATACCAGGATTTTGCTGTGCAGCGTGGCGGGACTGTCCAGTTGGTTGCCATCCAGTGATCCGTGAAAAGACACTACGCCCTTGACGTTGGCGCCACTGCGCGCCAGGTCCAGCACTGCCATACCGCCAAAACAGTAGCCCATTGCGCCAATGCGTGACGTATCGACGTCGGGAATCGTGTGTGCGGCGGCGAATGCGCCTGCTATCCGCTCCAGTAACAGCGCCCGATCGTCCAGGTAGGGCGCGAGTGTGGGCATCAGTTCTGAAAAATCGGTAATCACTTTGCCGCCGCCGTGGATATCGATGGCGAAGGCGATGTACCCCGCTGCCGCCAGCTTGCGCGACTTGTCCCGCACTTCGTCATTCAAGCCGTCCCAGGCGTGGCAGACCAGCACCACCGGCAGTGGGCCATCTGCACCACTGGTCGGCGTGTAGTATTCGCCTCTGCACAGTGTGTCTCCGGCGAGGTATTCGATAGTGGTGGCTGCAATTGTCATGCGCGTGTTCCCGCTGTTAATGATGCGTGGTTTGCTGTGTGTTTGAAACTATCCTTATTGAAGGTGGGTCTGGTTACCAGTGAATCGCCCCTGCTCCATGAATTTTGATTGCAGGCCCCCGCGGCATACTTTTTGCTGCAAATACGCACTTACATCGCGGCGGGCGCTGATGCACTATGCTGGGGCACGCTGAGATTGATTTCAACAACGGGAGACCCAATGAGCGCGAAAATTCAGGTGACCAACCCCCTGGTGATTCTTCACGGCGACGAGATGGCGCAGGTTGCGTTTGAGCGTATTCTCGATCAGTTCGTCCGCAAGCGGCTCGATATCGATCTGGTGGAAATCGATCTGTCTGCCGAAAATCGCCTTATCAGCAATGGGCAGGTGGTCCTCGATGCCATAGCAGCACTGAAACAGTATGGCGTAGGAATAAAGAATGCGGGCATGACGGTGAACCGCCAGCAGTTGGACGAACTATTGGCCAAATACCCCGATATCGATGAGAGGAAACTGGACAAATTGGCGACCAAGTCGCCCAATGGATCTATCCGTAAGGGCATCGGCGGCAATATTACCCGCGAGGATATCGAGTTTCGCAATCTGGAGGTCACCCAGCCCGAATGGATAGGGCGCGATATCGATGTGATGACGATGGAGGGGGGCGGTATCAAGCACAGCCACAGTGAGCTGTCCAAGGTCACCGGTGTCATCAAGCTGATGTTTGTGGGCAGTAGCGGGGACCCGGTAGAGTTACACCGCCGACGCGTCAACAAAGGCGACCCCTGGTTGCTTGCCACCAATAGTATTGACGAGGTGCGGCAGTGGGCGCACGCGTTTTTCCAGCGCGCGCTCGACGAGAAAAGGGATGCTTACCTGGGTCTCAAAGATACCGTCATCCCCGGCTATGACGGCGTGATGCGCGCCGCTATCGAGGAGGTCTATGAGCAGAGTTACAAGAAGCGTCTGGCCGAGGCTGGCCTGCACTACCACTACGAGTTGATCGATGCGCAGGCGGCGCGCATCGTATCCAATCCGCCCGAGCGGGCACTCTGGGGCGTGCCGGACAATACCACGGGCAGGAAGCTGTTCAAGCTGGTCGGCAAACTCAAGATTTACGGTATTCCCAAGCGCAAGCATCATGTGTCACTGTCTCGCATGAGCGCTGGCGGTGGCGATCAGTACGGCAGTTTCAATATGCCTGCGGAGGAGGACGGGATACTCAAGGTCATTGTGGATGGCGAGGAAAAGCACGCGCGCGAAGTCAGTAAAAATGACCCTATCCTGTTGATGTCAAATGACAACCAGGCGATTACTGACTGGGTGAGCCAGGTGTTTCGCGACGCCTCGAAGAAAGAAAAGGAGGTGTACTTCGGTCTCAAGCGCGAGTACATGGAATACGACGAGGTGTTCAGCACCGCGATCACCAATGTGCGCCATACGCTGGCCAAATCCGGTACTCGGCCTCCCTCTTTCATGATCATGCGGCCTTCCAGCCAGCTGAAAAAGATGATTACCGACCCGCCGCGGAACGCGCTGTACCCGGCGCAGAATCTGGACGGCGATATCTTTTCTGATATCTCCGCGGCGCTGGGCGGTAGTCTCGCCACGGCCAGTTCTATTATCGAGAGCAAGGACGGCACCATGTTGTACGAGGCGCCGCACGGTACCGCCCACGATCTCTACCTGAAATATCTGGAGAGCAATGGAGAGGTGGCGAATTTCAACTCGTCAGCGTTGATCTACGCGCTGGCCAACGCGCTGGAAACCCTGGCGCTGCGTGAAGATAACGATGCCCTGATTGCCTATTCAAGCAGCCTCAAGGAGGCGCTGATCGAGACTGTCGCACAGGGCAAGATCACCGGCGACCTGAAGGGAAAAACCACCGACCCTGCCTCAGAAACCTTACTGGATATGTACGGTTTCCTGGATGCGATAGAGGACAATATCGAACGGGCGGCAGTATGAGCAACAGCGACCGGCGGAGTGCGCGGCTGGCACCTGAACTGGATGTGCCCTTCTCGATGCTCCAGAGCGATCAGCAGCGGTGGAGCGCGGCTTGGGCAGCGCCTCGCACGCAGCGGTGGTGACAGGGTGTTGCTCGGCTTTGCACCAAAATAGCGCAATCAGTGTACCCAGTGCACCAGTACCGCCTGCCGCAGGTGACTGTGGCCGCAGACAGCGACCCCTTGGCCCCTTTTTTTGTCGCTGATCGGGGGAAAAACGGCTGACAGCAGCCATTGGCCTGACTCTTGCAAGGAGGTCGGTCGACAGCTGAGAATTTTTCAATATCGCACACGAGTGACAGGGTCAGTCGGCGATGTTCCTAACTATCTGACAGAGGAAGACACATGAGTGCCAATGCTTCACGCTTGCAAGCGATACAGCAGATTTCCAATCGCCAACCAGTGGCAATAGAGAAGACAGATTTCCTCGGTAATATCTGGGCTGAGGACGTATTCAATCTCGCCAGGATGGAGTGGGCGCTGTCCAAAACTGCGTTCAAGGCGATCAAGAACACTGTGCATACGGGCGAGCCGCTGGATCCTGCCACTGCGGATGTGGTGGCAGCGGCGATGAAGGAGTGGGCGGTCTCCAAAGGCGCCAAGTTCTTCTCCCATATTTTCTATCCGATGACCAATATCACCGCCGAAAAGCACGACGGATTTATTATCACCAACTCCGACGGTGCCGCGATCACCGAGTTTACTGGCAGCCTGCTGATAAAGGGTGAGCCGGATGGCTCGTCCTTCCCCAACGGCAGCCTGCGTATGACCAATGCTGCACGTGGGTACACAGCGTGGGACCCCACGAGCCCAGCCTACATCATGCAGACGGACAATGGCGCCACCCTGATGATTCCCAGTGTGTTCATGTCCTGGACGGGAGAGGCGCTGGACAAGAAGATCCCGCTGCTGCGCTCAAACAGGGCCATGAACAAAGCGGCACAGGAAGTGCTCCGCTTGATGGGGGAGACCGATATCGCCACCCTCAATTCCAGTTGCGGTGCGGAGCAGGAGTATTTTCTGGTCGATACACATTTCGCCAACAGCCGTCCCGACCTGTTGCTGGCCGGGCGCACGCTGTTCGGAGCCTCGCCCGCCAAGGGCCAGGAGTTCGACGATCACTACTTCGGTGCGATACCGGCGCGAGTGCAGGTGTTCATGCAGGACTTCGAAGACCAGTTGTACAAATTGGGCATCCCGGCGAAAACCCATCACAACGAGGTGGCGCCCGGGCAGTTCGAGATCGCGCCGTATTTTGAAGCCGCCAACGTCGCAGCTGACCACCAGCAGTTAATGATGACGCTGATGAAGGCGACGGCGAAAAAGCACGGGTTCATGTGCCTGCTCCATGAAAAGCCCTTCGCCGGGGTCAATGGTTCCGGTAAGCACGTCAACTGGTCGGTCGGTAACGCCACGCAGGGTAATCTGTTGGATCCCGGCAGCACCCCACACGAAAACTTGTTGTTCCTGCTGTTTTGCGGCGCTGTGATCCGCGGTGTGCACCTTTACGGTCCGCTGCTGCGCGCTGTTATCGCATCGGCCTCGAATGATCACCGCCTCGGTGCCAACGAAGCGCCGCCGGCTATCCTGTCCGTCTACCTCGGTGATCAACTGGAAAAAGTCTTTATGGACATCAAGGAGGGGAAAATCACGGAAACCGCAAAAGGCGGTGAGATGGATCTGGGATTGTCGCAAATTCTCAACTTTGAGCGTGACCCGGGTGACCGTAACCGCACATCGCCATTTGCGTTTACCGGCAACCGGTTTGAGTTTCGTGCGGTAGGGTCCTCGCAGTCCGTCTCCGGGCCACTGGTTGCGATGAACACCATGCTGGCTGATTCTCTCAGCTGGATTGCCGGCAAACTGGAAGTGGAGTTTGGCAAGGGTGCCAGCAAGGCTGAGGCCGTCGTCAGTGTGCTGAAGGAACTGATGAACGAGCATAGCAACGTCGTTTTCGGTGGCGATGGCTACTCGTCTGAATGGCATGAGATGGCGGTGAAGGAGCGCGGACTCAAGAACATCCCAACCACCGCCGATGCGCTTCCGGCACTGCGCGAGAAGTCTGTCATCAACCTGTTCGAGAGTACCGGCGTACTGAGTCCGGTTGAGCTCGAGAGTCGATTTGAAGTCTACGCTGAGCAGTACGTACTTTCAATCGAGGTGGAGGCAAAGCTTGTTATCGATATGGCAAAAACCCTGATCTACCCGGCGGCCATCGAGTACCTGTCGACACTGTCGAAAACCAGTGCAGACCTGTCGGCAATGGGTGTCAAACTCGATAACACCACGGCGACGACTGTGGCGGAGCACGCGAATGCCATGATGGCGGCTGTGGGTAAGTTGAGCGCGGCACTGGCGCAGCATGATTTCGGCTCAACAGAAGAACACATGCAGTACTGTGCGAATACACTGCGCGGCCTGATGGATGACGTGCGCAGCCATGCCGACGTGCTGGAGACAGAGGTGGCGGATGAATTGTGGTCGTTGCCCAAGTACCAGGAAATGTTGTTTATCAAATAGGCTGTAACGGCTGACCCATGCCGGATAAACAGGCATGGGCCAGCGCAGCATCGGCGCGTGCCGTGCAGGCGAGGGCTATAGTGACGTTTTGGTGTCACCCTGCCGGTAACAGGGCGTAGCATCCAGCCAGTGCAGTCCTTAGCCGAAATGTGCGCTTCTGGCGATGGCCATCTTGCGCAGCAAGTCGTTAATGCGCTCCTGTAAGTCACCGGGCTGGTGTTCAAATCGAAGGCCTACCCGATACACTTCTATGCGTCCCAGCTTTATCTGCTCCTGGCGCACGACGCGGGCCCGCAGTTTCAGGCTGGTGGTGCCGTCCAGGGCGCTGATCACTGTCTGTAGCGACTGCCCGATCTGCAGCGGTTCCGGCACGGTTATGCCCATTCCGCCGGCCGATATATCATCCAGCGTGGCCTGCAGTTCCTGTAGTTCGTCAAATTCTATGTCCAGTCTTTGCGTCAGGCGAGCATGGTTGCGTTTGCCCGATCCGTCAGCCGACTCCGACAGCAGTTTGAGCAATTTTTCCAGCTCCATTTCATCGTGTGTGCTGAGGCTACTGAACCGGGTAGCCACGCCATACCCCTTGCCGTCTGGCAGAGCCCAGGTCCTTAGTATCTTCGCCTCGATTGCGATGGCGCTCCCCTGGCTGGAAGGCACCATGATCTGCACCGTATCGCCGTGTTCATTGTCCAGCCGCTCGACCTGGATAGCGGCGCCTCCCCATGAGATGTTTTCCAGTTTGGCTGCGACCGGGTCGGTGTGCCCGGGCCACAGTACCTTGATGGCGGCGCTGACATGAATTCGAAGCTGCTTGCGTTTTTCCGCCGGCCCAGCGCTGTGGTCCTGGTCCTCCTGTGGTGCCGCAAGGCGCTCGGCGGCCAGCACTCTCACCCGCTCTATCGCTTCTTCCAGCACCGCTTTGCCCTGTTGCAGGATTCCTTTCAGTTCATCCGATTCACTGTCTGCGCCCAGGCGCAGGGCTTGCGCGGCGTCGCCGAGTGTTACGAAGCCACCCTTGCCACGATGCTGCACGACGCTGAAGGCCAGAAGCTGGATGCATTCGACAAGCTCTTCCTGCGTTGCTCCGTCGAGGAGTGAATGTAGGCGATCTTTCATGCTCAGTCATACCCTTGATTATTCTGCGCCGAGGGCCTTCATGGCTCACGGACATTTTCTGCCGACTAAGGTAGTCAATCTCTGGCGTAAATGAAAGCAGTTACCTGCGCTTGCCGGTCGTGCAGAGACGCGTTTGGGGTAGGTGAGAAACGCTATTGGCCGACCGCCAGGTAAAACGGCGCGATGCCGGTGTTAGCCGTTGTTCGCCTTGCGCAAACCAGACACACTGGCCAGTGACAGGTTCTCGGTTTTGCATGAGGACAGTTTGGCCGTCCCGGGGCCGTAAGCGTAGATAAACTGGCCCATTTTCAAGGTATCGATCATCGGTTGTGCGACTGCAGTGCGCACGGCCGGGCAGCCCCATGATCGACCCAGGCGTCCCATTTTTGCCGCTGCTGTCGGATTCACGTAGGGCGCGCCGTGCATCACGATCAGTCGCTCCATAGCCGATTCGTTGAAACCCCTGCTCAGGCCCTGAAGGCGCAATGAGTAGCCGTTGCCACCCTCATAGGTTTCATCGGTCAGGAACAATCCCAGGCTGGTTTGATGACTGCCGTTGCGGTTGGAGAATGCATTGGGTATATCCTCGCCAGAGCCCTGCCCGTGTGCGACATGTTCTTCAAACAGCAGTTTGCGGTTCTTTAAATCCAGCACCCACAGGCGTTGCTGGCGAGAGGGAATGGTGTAATCGATAATAGCCAGCCGGCTCGCCTCTTCTCCGACGCCGTTTTTCTGCGCACATTTCATTGCAGATACCGCCTCGGAGACGGCAGCGGGATTGATGGCAGGTGCCAGTTGGCGTATCAATGCCGTCTCATCGGCTTTCACTGGGGTACTTGCGAGCAGGGCGAGGACCAGCAGGGGCAGTAGTCGCATGAAAAGAACCTAATGGGATGGGAATGGGTTATTTTGTCGGTAACTGTAACAAACGCTGCTGGTAATGAAAAGAAAAAAATATATAAATCCGAATAGATTCAAGAAGATAGTGATGAATCCTTAATTCGTAGTTATGAGTGCGCTCCGGTGCGATGTGGTGGCTGGAGTAATCTCGATTCTGTGCAGGGCGGCTGTTGATGGACCATACTATAGGGTGGGTGGTGGCTAACCGTATTGATACAGGATGGCAGGCGAGGACAAGGGTACGATGGACGGATTCACACGGCGCAGGGACAGCGGGAAAAGCCGGCTGATCATAGCGGTTATTGCGGCTGTACTGGCAGCCTGCGATTCCGGTTCGCCAGGGCAGGCCACCGTGGTAGCCGATGATATTGGAGCTAGCGCCGTGGATGCGATACCGGAGGCAGAGGCAGCGCCTGCGGGGCCGAAAACGCTGCAGGATATAGAAGATGATGTGCCGGTAAATCCACTCAAGGAGGCATACTTCGGTGAAATCCATGTTCATACCGCGTATTCACTGGATGCCTATATCAGTGGTACCCGCCTGACACCGGATATGGCCTACCGTTTCGCCAGGGGCGAAAGCATGACGGTAAACGGCCGGCCGCACGCTATTGCCAAACCTCTGGATTTCGCCGCCGTGACCGACCATGCAGAGTACATCGGCGAGATGTATTCCGCGCAGGTCGAAGGTGCCAGGGGTCACGATAATCCACAGTTGCAGGAACTCAGGGGTCTTGTCGGCATTGAGAGCCAGCAAGCGTGGTTGCAGAAATATATGGTGGCTCCAGTGCGCGCGGGACAGAGCGGGCATCCGTCTTTTTACGCCGGTGAAGATACCTCAAGGAGCGCCTGGAAGCTTACCGTGCAGGCGGCCGTTGATAATTATCAACCGGGGTTTTTTTCCACCCTGATAGGGTTTGAGTGGAGCGCTGCACCCAATGGCGCCGTTATGCATCGCAATATCCTGTTTCGGGATACGGATGTCCCGGAATTGCCCTTTACATCCTTTGACAGCAGTGATGAAGAGAAGCTGTGGGACTGGATGGAAGCGCAGGAGGCGCAGGGACGCTGGCTCACCGCGATTCCCCACGGCTCCAATGCCAGCAAGGGTGACATGTTCGAGCAGTTGACTAACAGCGGTAAGCCGATTGACGCGGTGTATGCCGAGCGTCGCAGCCATTTTGAGCGCGTGATTGAAATTATGCAGGTGAAGGGCAACTCCGAGGTGCATCGCAAGTTCTGGCCGGCGGATGAATTTGCCGATTTTGAGAATGCCGACAGTCTCCAGGCGTACAGCGAACGCAGCTTTCAAAAACGGGATTTTGTCCGCGATGCCTTGATTCAAGGGGTTAGCCAGGACAGGGTTATCGGCCAGAATCCCTTCAGGCTGGGTTTCGTCGGCGGTAGTGACAGCCACAATGGCACGCCCGCGAATGTAGTGGAAGACAACTACATCGGCAGCCATGGCGGGGCCGACGGTGAGTTGCAGCGCCGGCGTGAGAAGGATATCGCGGGATGGATTATGGCGAAGGATGCCAATCCGGGTTCTCTCACGGGGGTCTGGGCGGGCAAGAATACCCGCGCCGAAATCTGGGATGCCCTGCGCGCCCGCGAGACCTTCGCCACATCCGGAACGCGAATAAAACCGCGCTTCTTCGGTGGCCTGGATCTGGCGGCGAAAAATCCAGTGGCGCTGGTAAGGCAGGGCTATGAGGAGGGCGTTCCGATGGGGGGCGTGCTGTCTGGGCTCAGAAGATCGCCGACCTTTACAGTGCATGCGCTGAAAGACCCCGACGGCGCCAACCTGGATCGCATACAAATTATTAAAGGCTGGATCGATGTCGCCAGTAACCCGCAGGAGAAAATAGTCGATGTCGTTTGGTCCGACAATCGCGAGCCGGATGTTTTCGGCGTGCTGCCCCCGGTGGGCAATACCGTCGATCTCAGTGACGCCAGCTACACCAACACGATAGGCAGTGCTGAATTGATGGGTAGCTGGATCGACTACGATTTTGACCCGAAATTGCCCGCTGTCTACTACGCTCGGGTACTGGAGATTCCCACGCCGCGCTGGACCACCTATGAAGCGGTAAAAAATGAGTTGCCGCTGCTGGAGGATGTTCCGGCTACCATCCAGGAGCGGGCCTGGACCTCACCTATCTGGTATACACCCTGACAGCGCCCGATCACAGGTTCCGGGGTGGCGCAGATCAGCTTGTCGCTACCAGCACCTGAGGCCGTCGTTGTCGGGCGAGCCGGTGTGGTCGCGCTGTCCTTTACTGTTGACAGTCAGGGTGCCGCAGGCGTCCTTGGTCTGCTCGCCTCTGGGCGTGGCCAGCAGTACATAACAGGTGCTGAAGTCATCGTCATCGAAGTCCTCGCATGCCTCCACACTAAGGGTGTAGTGCCCCTCGGTACTGATGGTGCTGCCAAAGTTGAGGCCGCTGGCGGCTTCAATGTCGCCGCTGTAGCGGCTGTTCTGCGCGTAAAAACGCTCCTGCCGTGACACCAGTTCCATCAAGTCCCGCATGCCATCGGCGCGATGCGATTTGCGCATGCTCTCCTGGTAGCCCGGCACCGCTACCAGCAGCAGCACGCCAATAATGACCAGCACGATCATTACCTCGATCAGCGAGAAGCCGGGCATGTCCGCTCTGCGCTGGGTTACGCGCATACCATGACTCATTTTTCCCCGACTATTTGACAACGTCTGTCCAACTCATGCGACCGGGTTCGTAGGCATTGCCGTCGGTGATGGCGCCATCGCCGCCATCGCCTTCGAGGCCGGCACCGGTGCTGCCGCCGGGGATGACGATTGGTACCTGTTCGGGAGGCGCAGGTGGGGCGCTTATTGCGCCTCCGGCTTGTTTGCGAACATAGTCCAGGCTGATGTCATAGATCGACTTCAGCAACGTCCATTCGCCGTTGCAGTCTGACCCAGTGATATTACAGCCCTGGTCGCGCAGTGCATCGATGGCGGCGGCGAGGTTATCGGAGTTAAGTTCGTAGTCCAGCGCCTCCAGTGTCGCCGAGATCGGGTCGTTGCTGAGCTCAAACTCGACAGCCTGCTGCCAGCCGGCATCGCCGTAGCACGGCCGACCCAACCCGGCGATTGCGGCGAGATCGCCAAAGTGCCAGAACAGGGTAGACTCCCAGATGTGCTCGGCATCGTTGCTGGCAACCAGGCCGCCGACGATTTCGTACTGGTTGTCATCATAGTCGATCGTGGTGTCGACGCGGTCTCCGTCAGCGGTGATCACGAACGGTGGCAGATCGGCAGGTTGCTGCACGGTCACCATCGCGATCGCGGGATTGACAGGGTTATCGGTGAAGTAACTGCGCTTCACCAATTGCGTGGTCAGTGCACCGTTGCGCCAGCGCCCGGTGGCGGCACGGCCGCCGGTATCGCGGCCGCTCTGCGCGGCATCCCACATCACGCATTCGGGCTGCGTCGGATGGAGGCCGCCATCGAGGATGGCGCGGTCGTTGAAGTTGTGGCTGATGTTGCCGCCGGCATTCTTGATTTCGCGCCAGGTAAAGATCAGTGAATCGCCGTCTTTATCCAACGGACCCGTTGTCGGGTCGCCCGGATCCCAGTCCGCGGGGTTCCAGTTCTTCAGGGCATTGTGCAGCTGCCGCTGGTACTCCACCGCATTCCAGGTCTTGTTGCCAATCTTCAGGGTGCTGGCGGGAGACAGGTCGGCATTGGCCAGCAGGACGATGAACTGCTCATTTTCACTGATATCGCTGGCCGTCGTTGGCGGGTTACCGGGATTGCCACTGCGATTGGAGTCAGCGAAATCGATCTCGACCTGATCAAGAATGCCTTTGTTCGGGTCATAGAGGTCGAAAAAGTTGACGTACACACGTTGTTTCAAACTGTCGTACTCGTGCGCCTGCGCGGTGCGGTCGCCATCCAGCGGCACAGAGCCGCGGTAAGTTTGTACATCGATGTGGCCACCGAGAAAGCCGTTGGGGCAGAGCACGGTACCGGCGCAGGGTATGTCCGCTGTCACCGGCTGCTGCAGGTAGTTGATGAACAGCGTATCAACCCCGACATCGAGATACGCAATGGTGACCTGCGACATGATGCCGTCCGCCTGTTGCCACATCATCGGCACATGCCATTCCTCGATATTCCCCTCGGGATTATCGTCATACAGGTCGGCGGTATTCAGGACGCCGTCGACATTCAGGTCGTAGATCGGTGCCGCCGGCGGGTTTGGCCCGCCATCGGCGAGCAGTGCCTCTATCAGCCAGTTCTCACCCTGTTGATCGCCACCCGGCTTGTACACCGTGGCCTTGACGCGGCCCGCCCGCACCTGGACCGGCTGTAATACGCGATAGCCGTCGGCCGGAAAATCGACTTTCCAACCGTGCTGGGTCTCCCAGTCCGGATCGCCGGCGTCCTCGTTGTAAATCGCGATGGTCTGCGAGGCGGCGGTACTTTCGCCGATGACATAGTCATACGTTTTGGGGCCGTCCCAGGTCTGTGTCAGCAGTGATTGGCTGTCGGCATCTGGCGGCGGGTTGCCGGAATCCCAGATACCGTACAACGACTGTACGGAGGTGTTTGTCAGGTCCGCATTTGTCAGCAGGCGGCCAGTGGCGAAGTAGAGCATATAGCCATTTTGCGGGTGGCGCGCGATCTGCGGTGCCTGGATGATGGACTGGTCGCCAGCGGAGGGGTGTACGGGCGTGCCGTTGTAGGCCACTGACCAGCTGTTGGTGCTCTGCGATGACAGGTCAAACTTCCACAGGTTGCCGTCGATATCCCCGGCGTAGGCGTAATCGACAATACCGTCCCTCCCGGTGTCGAGCAGTGCGGGTGAGGACAAACCGTTGGGATCGCCCGCCGATCCGGAGCCGGTGGAGAGCTTGGTAACCGTGAGGCTCTCCAGGTTGACCAGGTACAGCATGGCGACGCCGTTCACGCTGCTGAAGCCGTTGCCGATTACCACGTACCAGTCGCCATCGTTCAACCTGGCGATAACCGGGCGACTGAACGAGAATCCGAGGTCGTCGTCCTCACTGGCATCGAATTCAAACAGGACTTTCCTGTTGGTGCCGGTATTCGCGCTCTCGCTGGAGAGGTCAGGATCGGTGATATCCAGGCCGAAAAAGCCCTTGCCACCGGCACCGAGAGAGCCGGCCAGCAGGGTGTGCCAGTTGCCGTCGAAATACGCGTCGCGCACACTCATTTCACCGTCGACATAATACCGGTGCTTGTAATACCGGGCAGTGAGGGCGCTCAGTGAGTCCATCAACATTGAGGGTATGTAGGCGTACACCTCATCGCCGGTTTCAGCGTCAAACACGTGCAGCATGCCGTCATTGGCGCCCACATACACCCTGGGGGCGCGCTCGCTTTTACCCGCTGCCCACTCGGCGTAGTTGTCGATTGTGTAGTTGGCGTTGGGCGCGGCGACATACACTGGCTTGGAGTGGATGATATCGCCGAGTATCGAAGTGCGCCTGCGCAGTTGTGCGCCGTCGGCTTTGGGGAACTCATTGCTGCGATCGCCGCGCACATAATCCAGAATTATGGAGGCATCTTCCTCGGCGTTGGGGTCGAGCAGCGCCATGTTGTCGGCGCCGATACCTGTGTCGTTGAAGCGAAACGGGACCTGTGAGCTGCCATTCCAGGTAATGATCTTGCGGCCGGAATCCCAGTACGTGTCACTGGCATCTTCATGCTCGGCAAATCGCACCAGCGCAGACCAGTTGTCCCCGTTGTTGGTCGGTGAGGGCTGGGTGAAGTCGACGCTGGTGCTCAACAGGCCGCTGGAGGTGACTGTGTACTCCACCAGATCGCCCTGCCAGCTGCCGTTTTCAAACCACGGCCGGTAGCCTTTGGTGGCATTTCCGCGCAGGTCGGCGTTGGACAGCACAATGGGTGCTATTGACCCCAGCGGGGGTGTTAGCGGCGCGAACAGCCGTGTCGCGCTCAGCCCCGGCAGGGCAACTGCCATCGCCAGCGCGGCCAGGCACCCATGTGTCACAATTTTTGAAAAAGTCATTGCTACGGCCTCCTGACGCCGGTTACGGCGCCATTGGGTTGTACAGCTTGGAGTAAATCGATTCAATAATGCGCACCGCTTTGCCTTCGGTCTCGCTGCGGGTGGTGATGCGATACACGTTGACCTTGTCGCCGGGTATGGTATCGCCGCCATCGTTGAGTGCGCTGCCGGGCAGTGTGACCTCACCCTGATACTCTACAATGAAGGCATCGTCTGCGCTGAGGTCCGGAATCTCTTCTGATTTCACGCGTCTCTCTATAGCCGACCAGTCTGTGACGGACACATCCACGTTATCCTCGGGCAGATAGTGGCCTGTACCCAGGTCATCAAATGGGCCCGGCGTAGCCTCGACGTACTCTTCCGCCACGATCAGGGCCCGCTCGGCTTTGCGCAGTGCCACTTCCTCCCGCTGCATCATGCCGGCCATGCTGACTTCCAGCCGCGCACTGTTCAGTGCGGAAATGCCGATTATCGTCATGATCAACAGCAGGATCAGGCTGACGATCAGTGCCGCGCCGCGCTCGCCTATCGGTGTCCTGTTTGTCTGCCGCCATTGGGTACACATAGTCATCAGTTTCTCAATTGCGTGGTCGTGGTGAAGACCTGGCGCCTGAAATCGCTGTCCGCCGGTATATATTCGACATCAGCCAGCTCAAAGGTTCGATTGATATTGAAGCCGGTTTCCGGGCACTCCGCCCGCACCAGCACGGTGATCTCCACTGCCTCGACGCGCGGCCAGCGGCCAGCCGCTGTCAGCGGCACCTCATTGGCGTCGTAGTAGCGGTTGCCCACCAGGTAGCGCAGCTGCAAGTTCTCCACGCCCGCGAGCAACTCCTGGGGCTCGGGCAGGCCATTGTCATCGATGGCCATACGAAACAGCGCGGGAATCTCCCGGCCCTGGCAGGTGCGACCGGTGGCGGCGACGAAATACGTGTGCGCGGTCAGGTTGTAATCGCGCGCGGTCGGGTCGTTGATGACGTTCTCTGACGCTCCGGCTTCGCTACCGAGAAACACCTTGCCGTCAATCATGGTCACGCGCAGGTAGGGCCGGGTGCCAATCATGTCGGCTACCTCGATGGCCGGCGTGGGTGCATAGCGCAGGGTCAGGGCATCGCCTCGCAGCCACTGGCCTGCTATGCAGTCGTAGGGTATCGCGCTCGCATCATCGGGCGCGTTAATGCCGACGATGGGCTGGTTGATCATGCGTGCCCAGTCCGTGGTGTCTGCGACACAGTTAATGGCATAGGCGGGCAAGCCCTGGCTGCCACTGATCATATCGGTGCTGCTCAGGATATTGATATTGCCACCCAGATAGCCTGCCCGGCGAATATCGGTGGAGAGCAATTGTATGGCGTTGCGGCCGGTGTCTGCGATTCTGGCCAGTGCGCCGGTGGCGCTGGCGTTCTGCGAGTTGGTGACCACCAGCTGCGACAGCCCGGCCATCAACAGGCTCAGAATGACTACCGTCACCAGCAGCTCCATCATGGTCAGGCCATGCTCCCGACACCCGATGACTGATGCTTTGCTGGGTGCGCGGGGCATCATGGGCAGGGCCCGCCGAGGCAGCCGAGATTGAGGGCGTAGCAATCGAGGTCGTCCTCGCCCTGTACCTCATCCGGATCGAGCGCGGCACACTCTTCGCCCACGTCGCCGTCGAGGTCATCGTCCCAGCGCACCAGGATCAGGTACTCACCGGTGGTGGCGTCGCGGAGCACCTCTCCGCTGGCCGCTGGCAGCGAGCCGGGGATTTTTCTGTTGGCGTCGTCGGGATCGATACCGAGGAGTTCAGTCTGCCAGTACCACACGTCGTATGCAGCCAATTGCGCATCGTCGCAGGCTGCGCTGGCGCAATTGGGAGAGGGTGGTGTGCTGGAGGCGCTGTCATGTATATACGCGCCAGCGAGCACCTGGGCCTGGTTGGCCAGCATACGGTCCGCCATGCCACTGGCCAGCATCGCCGCCTTGGAATAATTCTGCGAAGTTTGTAGCTGTTTGTAGGTGGAGGTCTGCAGCCCGATGATGCCCATCACACCGATGGCCAGAATCACCAGCGATATCATTACCTCCAGCAGGGTGAAGCCACGAGAAGTGTTCACTCGCCCGAACATCCGTCTTCCTCGACATCTTCATCCTTCAGAATGCTCGCCTTACCGAGAATGGATACGATAACGACGCGGGCGGTGACGCCGTGTCGCGACGAATTACAGATAAAGAGCTCTCGCGTTGCGGTCAGGTCTGTGAGGCCGTTGGGTTGGTAAGTCACGCCGTTTTCGAGGGTTCCATCGCCAGTGCGGGAACTGCGAACGGTGATATTTTCAGTCAGTGGCGGGTGGATTTGTATCACCTCTTCATCATCATTGATCTGGCCGCTGTTGTCCGAGTCGACGAAGGTAAGCCAGCCATCTTCCCACTGGCCATTGTCGACACACTCTAGATCATTGTCGTCCGGCGCATTGTTGCTGATACACACCTTCACCGGATAGTTGCGACCAATGGCTTGAGACTTGGCAGACATGAAAGTGCTCAGCAGGTCGGTAGCCGCCGCCGACATTTGGCTGTTCTGTACCTGGGTGCGAAACATCGGGATGGCGATAACCAACAGCGCACTGGCAATGGCAAGTACCGCCATCAGTTCAATCAGGGTGTAGCCTGTTGCCTGCTTTTTGCGCACTGCCATTCATTCTGCCCCAGCCCACGATTGAACTCTTACTTTTCTTGCGCGCCCACAATTTCTAAAGAGCGAAATCGCCGCGCCCTCTAACGTGCGCAGTCTTCGGGTGCGTACCTGTTTCGCAGTATAGTATAGGGCCCCGGGGAGGCATAGTAGCAGGGGGTTGTGTGTGATCTGGGTCGCATTTTGCCGAGAATCTCGCCAGAAGCCAGCGGTTTTCTCGACTTTTCACGGCGCGCAAAGTTGACAAGCGGTGCGCTGTGACGCTGTCCCCGCGGTTTCTGCGGCAGGGATGTGATTACAGGTCGCGCACGCGAATATTGCGAAACCACACGGGATCGCCGTGGTCCTGCAGTGCGATATAACCCGCTTCTGATTTGCCGTAGCCGGGCATGTCGGCAAATTTACTGGCTGCGACCAGCGCATTCCAGTCCTCGGTGCCGCGCTCGATGCTCACGACTTTTACACCGTTCAACCAGTGTTCGATGTGGTTGTCTTTGACCCGGATCAATACCTCATTCCACTCGCCGGGCGGGCGCACAGTTTCCGGATCAGCCGCGATCAGGTCGTAGAGGTCGCCGGCACGGTGAGTGCGGATTTTCCCGTCCTTGTGTCCCTCATTGTCGAGCACCTGCATTTCGAGGCCGGTGCGCCAGGAGACGCTTTCTTTTTCATCTTTGACAAAGTAAAAAATCCCGCTGTTGCCTCCGGGGGAAATCTTCCACTGCAGGCTGAGTTCGAAGTCACGAAACTTCTCACGGTAGTACATCAGGTCGCCGCTGGCACCACCGAGTAATACGCTCTTGATCATATCCCATGCCGGGAAGACACCGTCCTGGACCAGTGCCAGCGTGCCGTCCTGCACCGTCCATTTCTTTACATCGTTTTCATCGCCCCCGACGTTGCGCCAGCCGCTCAGGGTCTCGCCGTCAAACAGATCGCGCCAGCCGCCATCGGAGGGCGCTTGTGCGCTGGCGGCAGCCGGTCCCTCCGGTATCCGGTTCAACGTGTACCAGGCCTCTGCTGTCCAAAGCTGCTGGCCGCTGCCTGAACGCAGGTGGTCCGCAAGGCGCAGGTAGACGACATGGCCCGCCTTCAGGCCCGGGACTCGCAGGCGGATGCTGTGGCGATCCGGAGCGATATCCACCTGTGAAGCGGTGAGTACTGTCTCGTCGTACTTGGGGCCACCGTACTGCTCATTGGGGTAGTAGAACCACTGCTTGATCAGGACGTCGGCGGGTGTCAGTTCCAGACCCTCGGCCAGCGGCTGTGTCAGCTCGATTTCAAAGCCGTCACTCTGCGCTTTTACGCTGAGCATCTCGAAGGCCTCATTGCCCACCCAGGTCATGCGTTCCAGTCCGTACCACGGCTTGCCGTACTCGCCCCAGTTGGGCGGGTTGCCCAGTTCGCCGAGGTAGATGGCGCCATCGGGGCCTCGCACCATGCGGTTCACTGCGCCCTGGAAGCCGCCGCTGAAGTGAAAGGCCGCCCCCTGTTGTTGTCCGTCCACCTCCTCGAGGTAGACACGCTTGACGCCGCCGTTGTACACGTCGCCGTGAATCATCTGCCCGGCGTACGGGCCCTCGTTCAGCAGCAGCGGCTGGGTAGGCGAGTTGCCAATCTCATCCTGCGGCAGCCATACCACAGGTGGGTCCTCCTCGCGCGTCATGACGCCCTCGCCCGGGACCGCGCGCGAGCCATAGAATCCGCCCTCTTCGACGCGGATCAGCTTGCTGGCCGGCAACCAGTCGCCCTGGTTATCGGCGACGTAGATAGCCCCGTCCGGTCCGGTAGCGATGCCGTTGGGGGTGCGAAAGCCGGAGGCGTAAATGTCCACGTTACCCTCGGCGTCGGCGCGCAGCAGTTTTCCCTGTGTGGGCAACTGCTCGGGGCAACTGGCGCCGCCCGGCAGAACACAGATTGACAGCAGGAAGTAGAAGTTGTCATCCCTCGGCAGCAGGCCGAAAGCAAAGGAGTGGAAATTACTGCTGCTGGGCCAGTCATAGGTGACGGCACGATACTGGTCGATAATGTCATCGCCGTTGGTATCGATCAGTTCGGTCAGTTCCTGTTTCTGCAAGACATACAGTCGATTGTCAACAATACTCATGCCCAGTGGCTCGTGTAGCCCCTCGGCGATGCGTTTCACCCGTTTTTCCGGAGGTGCCTGGAGATCGAGCAGGAAGACGGCGCCGTCGCGGTCCCAACTGGCCACAACCAGCTTGCCATCATCGCGGAAGGCCATGCCCCCCACTTTTGGCTCGAAGTTGTCGGGTGCGAGATTGTCCAGTTTAAACGAGGGGTGCAGCGATTGGAGCCGCGGCAGCACATCGTAGGCGCTGGTCGCCGTATACGGCTGGCCATCGCTGTCCCTGGGGACGTTGAGGTTGGCTTCCTGCTCATCGACGCTGAGGATGTAGGTTACGGCAGCAGTTGCCTGCGCCTCAGTGAGGTCCGGGTGCGCGGGCATGGGCACTGGCCCCCAGGTGCCCGTGCTGCCATCGAGCACGCTGCGGGTGAGGGCTGCGACCACTTCGGGCTGTGTCTTGCCGCGAAACTTTCCGGCGATTTGCGACCAGGCCGGGCCGGAGATCTTGTGGTTCTCGGCGTGGCAGCCCAGGCAGTCGCTGTTGGCGATGACGGATTTGCCCTCATCGAGCCCGCCGTCGCCAGCGTCGGTGGTAGTGGCGATACCGGTGGAATCTGAGGGGATCGGGGTAGTCGATGTGAGTGGAATGGTAATGGTGCCCTCGGCGATATAGCGCTCGCCATCGCCGGTGCGAAAACCGGCTTTGATGTCCCTGGTGTTCTCCAGTAGGGGAACGAGTTCCGCGGACAAATCACCGAACAGCACGGCGCGCTTGTCATCCGCCGACGTTGGTTCCGCGGCGGCAGTAAAGTGGCGCTGCAGTTTGCGCGATGTGGCGGTTTGTACCAACTCGGGCCGCTCTGTCAGTTCCACGCGGTGGGGCCCCGCCGAGAGAGTAAACCGCATCGCGGCGTTTTTTCGATCCTCACTGTATTCATGCCCGAGGTATTGCACGGTGGCCGGCATCTCCTCGCCATTGACTTCGAGGAACCACTCGGCGCCCTCAGTGTCGCGCAGATACCATGCTCCCTGGCTGATGGGTTGTGGGCCGTGTTTGTAGTCGTACACCGGCCCCTCGAACAGCACCTCGCCCTCCCACACCTGATAGAGCGACTGCTGTTGCGTGTCGTAGGCCGCCCATACCCCGGGTGCAAGTGCAAACTCCAATACCCGGGGCCTGCCATCCAGGTTGCCGCGCAGCACCCAGGGCGCGTGGCCGCGACCTGCAACTTTTTGGCGCCCGTAAGAGGGGTCGGCGACCGCAGATTCATCGACACCGTACAGCTCTGTCCTGATGGTGGAAACCACGGCGGCCAGGCCATCGCGTTTGCCAAGGTCAACCAGGAATTCGATGTCGGATTTGGAAGCGAGGCCCTGTTGCATGGCGACGCCCGCTGCGATGGCCACCAGAATGACCAGAACCAGTGGTATTGACAGCAGCACAACAATGAATTTTTTCATGTTTTTATAGTTTCCAGCGGGGAACTTGAATAGCAAGGCGTGGCTTATGATATACGCAGTGACAGGTTGTGCAAGCAAGCGCCCGTGCTGCCCGGGTTCGCCTATCTGGTACACCGGTAGATAAACACGCCGGCGGCGTGCCTTGTGAATGCATATCTGGTATACAACTCGGCCGATACACATTCTTCACAATTCTCTCAGGGGCTGCAAACATGACGGACGACTTCCAACCCTATACGGCCAAACAGGAAAAATTTGGCAGCTGGATTATTGGCAAGGTCGGGCGCTGGCAAACGACGGTTTACGAGTTGACAGGGGGTCGCCTGTGGAACACGTTTCTGGGAGGGCCGGTTGCTATCCTGACGACGGTGGGGCGCAAATCCGGCCTCGTTCGCAAGGTGCCGCTGCTGTTCCTGAAGCACGGTGACGAGGTGGTGATGACGGCGTCAAAGGGCGGTATGACGAAACTGCCTGTCTGGTATCACAATGTGGTGGCTGCCGAGACGGTAGATATTCAAATCGGAAGCGAGAAAAAAACCTATCGTATGCGCGAGGCCAATGCTGAGGAAGAGCTCCTGTTGTGGCCCAAACTGGAAGCGATGTACCCGAACTACAAGGAGTACCGCAAGCGCACGGAGGGTGTGCGCAATATACCGGTGCTGATTTTTTCCCCGGTCTGACGATGTCACTGAAGCCTGGGCGCTATCGGCATTTCAAGGGTGGTGAGTACACGGTTCACGGTGTCGCCACCCACTCCGAGACGCGGGAGCAACTGGTGGTGTACACCCCCCTGTACGGGGAGGGCGGTTTGTGGGTGCGGCCGCTGGCCATGTTTCTGGAAACGGTGGAGCGCGACGGCGAGACCCTGCAGCGGTTTACCTGTATCGACCAGGCGTAGCCTTGCTCTGTCTTTGTCTTTGCACGGTTGCAAGAGTATTCGCCTGCACCAGAATCCTGCCGCTAGCCTCAGTTATAGTGGTAGCTGACATCCAGTCCGTAACTGCGACCGTCTCCCCAGATCACAGCGCGATCGGCCTGCGGCAGATTGTTCAGTGCGAAGGCCTCATAATCTGTGTCTGCCAGGTTTTTCCCCCATAGCGCCACCTCCCACTGTCCCCCCGGGCCTGGAATATCGGTCAGTGCAATACGGGCGTTTATCAGCGCGTAGGCGTCGCGATAAATGGTCGGGCTGTTATCATTGCGTGCACCCACATAGTTGTAGCTGGCATTGGCATTGAGCACGCCCAACCGGGTGGGCGCGAAGGTGTACCCTGCCATCACCCTGTACGTGTGCCTCGGTGCGTTGTCAAAGTAGGCTTTCTCGATCTCACCGGTAAAGGGGTTCTCGACGTCATCGAGCTTGCTGTCGAGATAGGCGTAGCTTGCCTGCAGCAGCAAGCCCTCAGTGGGCAGCGCCATCAACTCCAGTTCGACGCCTGACATCTCGCCGTTGTCGATATTGAACACCCGGGTACCGGAGATGGTGCCGGGCACCTGGAAGTTGTACTGGTAGTCGTCAAATTTCTGGTAAAAGATCGCGCTGTTCAATCGCACCCGGCGATCCAGCGTCTCTCCCTTGAAACCTAGTTCACCGGCGTGGAGCTTTTCTTCCTTGAAGCCATTGCTGAAACCCGCCTCTTCCGGGTCCCGGATATTAAAGCCGCCGCTTTTATAGGCGCCGGCGTATTTCAGGTAAATGTTGAAGTGTTCCTGTATGTCGTACTCAGAGATGAATGTGAACGAGCTATCGTTGAAATCCTGATCGGGACTCGCACCGAAGACCGACGGCCCGATAACGTTGACGACTGATGTATCGAGGTCGAGTACGGTGGATTCCGTCACGTCCCGCGTGGCCCTGCGCGAGTCTCGCGAATACCGCCCGCCGAGGGTGAGGTGTAAATGCCGGTCCAGGATATCTGGCGTCCAGGTAAACTGGGCAAACACGGCCAGTGTATCGTTCTCTATCCGGTTGGTCTCCGCGCTGAGGTTGTAAAGGGTGCCGTTGGCCCCAAAAGGGAAGACATTGAACATATGGTGCAGCGGCTGTGCGTTTTCCTGGCCTTGCTCCCAGAAGTAATAGACGCCCGCAAGGTAGTCGACAGACTCACCGGCGGAGCCCAACAGCTGGAACTCCTGCGAAAACTGTTCGTGCTTCAGGTCGGGACGCACAGCGGGCAGGTCTATGCGCTGGTCGCCGGCATTGGCGCCGATGACAGCGCTGTTGAAATCAATGCGAAACTGCCCGGTGGCTCCGCTGGCAAAGTCGGTATACGTCTTGTCGCGCAAATCACGCCAGGCGGTGATCGCGTGCAATGTCGTGGTGTTGTTCACTGCCCATTCCAGATTTAGCGTGTGACCGTCTATTCGGGTGTCTGTCGGCAGCAGGGGGACGGAGGTGGCCAGTTCACTAAAGCGATCGCTGCCGTATTGGACATAGCCGTTGTCGACCACGATATCGCCGATGATGCTGAGTAGCCCATCGCCCGTTGTCCTGGGCGTTACCGCCTGTGCGGTGTAGTTGTAGTATTCGATGCTGGAATGGTCGAAGCCGTAGTCCAGTCGCAGTGTGTCGTGCAAATCAGCGCGAACATCCAGCCTGAACCCCCTGGACTCGCGGTCGCCAAACCCGCCGCCGGGACCGGCGTTGTTGGTAAATCCGTCAACGTCCTCATAGAAATAGGCCAGCTTCGCGGCATACCTTTCACTGAATGGCACATTGACGGATGTCTTGCTACTGAACAGCGCATTGTTGCCCGCGCTGAGAGTCTGGCTGGCACTCAGCGCGGTGGTATCGGGTTTGCTGGTGATCAATTTGATGGCGCCGCCAGTGGTATTGCGCCCATAGAGCGTGCCCTGTGGCCCGCGCAAAACCTCGATGCGCTCCAGGTCGGCCACATCGAACGTGAGGCCGGCCGACCGTGCAATATAGGCGCCATTGAGATAGACCCCGACGGCCGGATCCTGTGTGATCTGGGTATCGGTGAGGCCGACACCGCGAATGAACAATCGCAGCGTCTGGTTGTTAGAGGGAAAATTATCGATATTCAGGTTGGGCACCAGCCCGTTGAGATCGGAAATGCTGCCGATGCGCTGTTTTTCCAGTTCGCCACTGTTCATTGTTACCAGTGAAATCGGTGTAGACATGGCGGATTCGGTGCGGTGTTGGGCGGTTACCAGAATCTCTTCAAGCGCACTTTCGCGGCCCTGTGACATCGCCTCCTGCGACATGGCTACCAGTGCGATCGCCAGCGTCGCTGACTGCAGGCGCATCTACTTCTCCAACTACCCTGATTATCGCAAATAGTATCGGGAGTATTGGCTGCATGATCAATTGTTTATTCTGGCAATTGCCCGCTACAGCCGTAAAACCTGGACAGACTTCCGCTGTGCAGGGCGCCGGGCAGCCCCCGCCGCGAATTCCTGCTGCGGGCGCAGAGGGAAATGGGGCTGCCCTGAATCCATCGTGGCAGCAATTTCTTTCCCGGCGGGTGATCCGATTGAATCCACAGCCCGTATATCGGGTACGACGGTTGCAGGGGAGCGAAATCGCTGCCCCGGCGGCTGTCAGTCCCCATCCTGACCCCTTGCCCGCGGTTTCGGCCGCGGGGTTTTTATGCGTGGGCAGTGCGCAGTAATACGGAGAATGAGCATGAACAATCGGCTGAATATGGATGTGCTGCAGCGGCGGGAAGAAGGCGAGGCTATGCTGTCGCGTATCCAGGGGCTACAGACCTTGTTGCGGGACAATGCAGACCGCGCTCGCAGTGAGCGTCGCGTCCCGGCAGAAAACATAGCAGCACTGCAGGAGGCCGGGTTTTTCCTGGCGCTGCAACCGGCGCGCTGGGGCGGATATGAGCTCGACCCGCAGGATTTCTTTCGCCTGCAGATGGCCATCGCTGAATGTTGCATGTCCACCGCCTGGGCCAGTGGTATTGTTGCGGTGCATGCGTTCCAGATCGCGCTGATGGACGCGCGCGCCCAGAACGACGTCTGGGGCGACGACATCCACACCAGGGTATCGTCCTCCTACGCGCCGATGGGTAAGGTCGAGGCGGTAGACGGCGGGTTCCGGTTCAGTGGTCGCTGGGGTTGGAGCAGTGGTTGCGATCATTGCAGCTGGGCACTGCTGGGCGGCATCCTGCCAGACGGGAGTTATCGGACGTTCCTGGTGCCGCGAACTGATTACCGCATTGAAGATACCTGGTATTCCATGGGCCTGCAGGGTACCGGATCAAACGATATTGTGGTGGATGACGTGTTCGTGCCGGATTATCGCACCCATAAACAGTCGGACGGTTTTGAAGGCACCAACCCCGGTGTCGATGAGGACAGTGCCCTTCTGTACCGCTTGCCCTGGGCACAGCTGTTCATTCGCGTGGTATCCACGCCCGCCATCGGCGCCGCCAGGGATGCGCTGTCACTCTACACGGCACTGGTGCGAGGCAAGGCGAGCGGGGATGTCACCAAACTGGCCCAGGATACCGGTACGCAGATGCGGATCGCGGCAGCCCGCAATACCATCGAGGAGATGACGACAGTCCTGCTCGCCAATTTTGATGCCATGATGGCAGCGCTGCGTGCCGGTGAGCCGATTTCTCTGGAAGACCGTATCCTCTACCGTTACCAGGCCTCGCTGGTGATCGAGAAATCGATGGCTGTGGTGGATTCACTGTTTTCCTCCGCGGGCGGCTCCTCGGTGTTCCGGGGCAGTGCTATCCAGCAGCGCTTCCTGGATATTCACACGGCGAGGGCACATGTGGCCAATAACCCGACCGCGTTTGCGCGCAATCTGGGTGCGGTATCCCTGGGCGCCGCCAACACTGACTATTTTGTTTGAGAATGCTTATGAGCAGTACATTCGCCAAAGTTGAGCAAACGGTGTTTCGCCACTTGAATGCCGTGGTGGAACCAGCTGTGCGCTTCGGTCTCGGCTCGCCGTCGCTGACTCCGGCCAGCCTGATTGTGTTGGAAACGGTGGGATTCAAGAGTGGTCTCTCGCGCCGGACCCCCCTGTGGAGCGTTCGGCTGGGCGGTTACCGCGTGATCAGTACGGCGCGCGGTCAGCGCTCGTTCTGGGTGAAAAACCTGCAGAAACAGCCGGCGGTCAGCTACTACCTCGGTGGTCGACGCAGAGATGCTCACGCGATGATCATCGACGGCCGTCTGTCTGACTCCCAGCCCGCCGCTCTGCCACCCGCACTGCGAAAACTGGTCAAACTGATCGCTCGCTACGCGCCGCAAGGGTGGGTGTTTGCGGTACTGGTGCCGGTTGGGAACTGACGGGCGACACGGTCCGCAATACAGGCCCGCCACACTGCCGCAGTGATCCAACTCCCTTGCAATTGCGTATCTATGGTTAATTCAGCAACATTACTTGGGAGATAGACCATGATAGAACGTAATTTGGGCAATATAGAACGGGTCACTCGGTTTTTTCTGGGTGTGATTTTCGCAGCGTGGGCCTTATCGCAACCGGCGATGAATGTAATCGAATGGTTCATTACCTTCGTCTCACTGGCGCTGATTCTCAACGGCATTTTCTCCCGCTGCTATGTCTGGTACCTGCTGGACCTGGATACTAACAAGAGCCGCGATGCCGCGGTTTCAACCACAATCTGCTAGTATCCTGTAAGCCTCGCAGCCTGCAAAGGAGAGAGTGTGTTCAGAAAAAGCGTCATGCTGGCGGCCTTGTGCGCTGCCAGTCCGGCCTTCGCAGGCTGCCCCGCGTTTCTCGATCACGAGTTGCGCAAGTTGCATTCCAGCGACGTGGTGAACCTGTGTGAGGTCAGTGCCGGCAAGCCGTTGCTGATTGTGAACACAGCGAGTCACTGCGGTTACACGCCGCAATTCGAGGGGCTGGAGGCATTGTTCCAGAAATACCGCGGCGAGGGCCTGACTGTAGTGGGGTTCGCCAGCGACGACTTTCGCCAGGAGGCGAAGGATGAGGAGAAGGCTGCCGAGGTGTGCTACGTCAATTACGGCGTGACATTCACCATGCTCGCGCCGACGCATGTGCGCGGTGACGAAGCCAATCCGGTGTTTGTCGAGCTGGCGCGTCAGTCTGAAGCGCCCGGGTGGAACTTCAACAAGTATCTTGTCGACGGGACGGGTGTGGTGGTAGCGCACTTTGGTAGCAGCGTGGCGCCCGATAGCCTCGAGCTGCAACAGGCGATCGAGGGGACGTTGCCGTGATGAGCGGCGCCAGTATGACTGGACGTGTGGGCTGCCCCGGGAAGGGTCGTGGCGAGTAAGCCGGAGCGGGGGCCTGTCGAAGCGGACCGTAAAAACCCCAACCCCCAGGGGAAGGGTGTAGTACCCGTTCTCAGGGACTGGGCGACGATGACACCGGTGGGGCCCGTCCGCAAAGACGCGGCGGTATTTCTGCGTGACTACTGTATCTCCTCACTCGTACTCGCAGCCCGTTTTGGTTTCAAGCCGGTTCCCGGCAAAGATTATTTTCTCTATGCCAGAGAGGGCGAATGGATGCTGTCGCTGATAGGACCCCACGAATGGGGCCAGCGCGAGCCGGGAGCGTTTCTGGGTAGGTGTCGACTGCGTGCCGATATGACATGGGTGATCGAGAGATGCGCAGATGAGGAGTCAGATGCAGTCGCTGTGGAGCGTGCTCAGGCGTTCGTGGAGGGGTTTGTCGACACGCTGGCGGGGCAAGCGAGCGTCGGCGAAAACCTGCCGTATTATGTCAGTACGCTGCCGTATTATCAGAGATTGCTGGCTACTGCACTGGCGACGTCACTGCAACGGTCGCTGCCGGACAGTGCCGCGGGGATGAAGAGGTTACTGCACAGTGCGCGTGACTGGGTGTTGGTCGACGATGCCCCGAAGTCACTGCCCGGCAGGCCGTCGGGCGATGACCAGCACCAGGTTGCCGACGCGCCAGCCGAATTTGCTCAGGGTTGATTCATTGATCAGGATATCGGGCGCTACCAGGTACATGCGATCGTCGACCCGGACATCGATTTCGCCCCCGCGGTAGGGCAGTCGCAGCACATAATCCAGAAACAGGCTGTTGCCTGCCTGTTGCAGCCGGGCGTCTCCCACCACGTCGCCCGCAGTGCCGGTGTAGTAACCGTCGCCATTTGGCCTCAGCGTCCAGATTCTCTGCTGGGTCTCACCGTCGTCAAACACGAAGTCCTCCACCAGTGTGCCGACGCCATCGCGCCAGTGCGCCGAAATATCGGCATTGAACGTGCGGATGACTTTCCCTCCCCTGTTTTTGACTACCCCGTGTGCGGTCAACTCGCCGTTGAAGAATTGCTCGATATCCAGCGCAGGCCTGGCATCACGATAATCAGTGACCTTGACGCCGGAACAGGCGGTGAGCAGCGCGGCCAGTGTTGCGATCAATAGTGTCCGTAGCATTGTTTACCTCCG
>CAXBLZ010000018.1:0-51696 GCA_963976735.1 uncultured Halioglobus sp. | reverse complement strand
CGCGTTTCGCGTTCCGGCTTGGCGCCGGCCTCCTGTGCAAAGGCCGCAGACATCGGACGCAATTCGGTACTGATCTGCAATTGCGTAAATGCCACCTGGGTGGCCAGTACGGGTACAGCCAGCAAGGAAGCGCGTATCCAGGTAGTGGGTTTAGACCTATTCATAACGCGACAACCGTCTAATCTTCCAACTCGTAGGTGAACTTGTTCTGCACGCCCGGAACCTCAATGGCCTCTCCGTCAATCATGCGGGGCTTGTACTTAAACTTCTCCGCGGCCTTGACCGAAGCAGAGTCAAATACGCCGCTGGGCTGACAATCCACTGGCTGTGGATCGCGAATGGCACCCGAGGCCGTAACCGTGTACTCGACGATACAATATCCCGTGATACCGCGGCTCTGTGCACGCCTCGGGTAAATGGGCGCGACCTTGACAATGGGCAAATACTCACCATCTCCGGAGGACATACCGGTACTGTCAATAGTGATATCCACCTGGGTTTTTGGCGCGACATTCTCGATGTCTACGTCCATATCCATCTCAATCTGCACCATCTCCATTTCTGGCGGTGGCTCTTCCGGATCTTCCACCTTGTCCGGCTTTGGCGTAGTCGTCTCGAGTTCAATCTCCTCGTCAGGCTGGACCAGATCCGCTATCTTGCGCTCCTCCACCCCCGGGTCAACATAGTCTGCATCGATAAGCTTGTGCATGATCATAAACAGACCAAGAACCACTGCCACAGCCAGCAGTATCGAGATACCTATCCTTAATAGACCGCTCTGCATTTCGCTACCCCTTCTCGTCAGTGGAGACGCACAGGGGAGCGTCCAAAAGGGGCTTTACGACAGATACCAGTTCACTGAGAACCGAAGTAGGTGCTTCCTTATCAGCCTGGATCACAAAATTTGCCTTGGGTGATTCTTTCTTGGCCGCTTCTGCGAGGCGGTAGGTGCGATCCAGGGGCACCTCATTCTTGTCGTAGTGGATCTTACCCAATGCATCAACCGCGAATATGATGGTTCCCCGCGCACAGGGATTAGTGGTCACCGCCTCTACCTTGCGCAGATCAACACCGGGCTCTTTCACAAAAGACGATGTCACGATGAAAAAGATAAGCATAATGAAAACGACGTCGAGCATCGGCGTCAAATCGATTTCACCTTCACCGGCACCATCCTGTCCCGCCATCGCGCCCTTCGACATCCTACGCCTGCTCACTGCTTTTTCTCCGCTGGCCAATTAACCTGTTTTACGCCAGCCTCGCGGGCTGCATCGGCGATAGAGATGACGGTGCCAGCGGTGGCGCCAGCGTTCGTTATGACCGTAAACGACTGCTCCGGGTCCGATGCCAGCTTCTGTGCAATTACCGCCCTCACCGACTGTATATCCACGAGCCGATTTTCCATCCAGATCTGGTCGTCGCCGGTTACGGTGACAAGGATACTTGTAGCATCTGTCTCAGGCGGATTCTGGTTGGCGTCAGGCCGATTCATCTCAACACCAGCTTCCTTCAGAAACGAGGCCACCACGATGAAAAAGATCAACATGATGAACACCACGTCCAGCATGGGTGTCAGGTCGATCTGAGCCTCATCGGCATCTGATTGTCGATTTCTTTTGCGCATCAATGTAGCTCTATCAGTGATCCGTTGTCAGGTTGTCACGCAAGAGCTCGCTCTCGCGTTGCGCAATCCGCGTGACGTAGGTATTGGCGAACACGCCAGACAGAGCCGCTACCATTCCTGCCATGGTGGGAATGGTGGCCTGCTGGACACCGCCGGCCATGGACTTGGCATCGCCACCACCCGTTACCGCCATGATATTGAACACTTCAATCATGCCCCAAACCGTTCCCAGCAGCCCGAGCAACGGACAAAGGGCAACCAGTGTCTTAATCATTGGCAGGTAATGGTTGATCTCTATGCGGGCCTGGGAGATGAGCATGTTGCGTATCTGCCCCGCTTCCCAGGATTTTCTCTCCGAGCGCCCTTCCCACTTGGTGATAATATTGGCTGCGTCTTTCTTCCAGGCAAACTTCAGGTACCACACACGCTCGAAGATCAGTGTCCACATGACGAACAACAGGGCAGCGATCAGCCATAGGACCTCACCACCCTTCTCCATGAAAGCGAGCAGTATCTCAGTCATACCGTTCATATCAAGACCTCAAGCTAGCTTCGGTATGCTCCGCAACCATCCCTGTGGTCTGCTCGTCCAAAATGTGGATGATCCGTTGCGCGCGACCATTCACAATGGTGTGCATCAGCACGGTCGGAATCGCCACCAGTAGACCAAGCACCGTGGTGATCAATGCGCTGGAAATACCCCCGGCCATGGCCTTGGGATCGCCTGCACCAAAGATGGTAATGGCCTGGAAGGTCAGAATCATACCGGTCACTGTACCCAACAGACCCATTAGCGGCGCAATGGCGGCGATAATCTTCAGAAGAGTAAGACCACTCTCCAGCCTGGGAGTTTCCTTCAACACACCCTCGGACAGTTTCAGCTCCAGGGTTTCCGTGTCCATGTCGGGGTTGTCCTCGTGTATCTTCAACACGCGGCCCAATGGGTTGTTTTCGTTGGCCTTGTTGGATTTGAGCTGCGCGCTCACCTTGCCGCCCACAGCAGTCAATACTATGAGGCGATAGACGGCCAGCAGTAAGGCAAAAACACCCAATGCGCTGATAGCGTAGCCAACGTAACCACCCTGATGCCAGCGCTCTACCAGTGTCGGCGTATCGATGATGGCCGCCAGGAAGGAACCGCCAGAAGGCCCGGTAGGATCAACACCGAAAGGGTACAGGCCGGTGCCGGAAGCGTTGGCCAGATCGGCTGCCCAGCCAGTATAGGGGCCACTGGGCTGGCGTGGCAGTTCACTGAGCTTGTCATTTTGATAGCCAAGGTAGTTACCGTTGGTATCGACAATGTTGAAAGCGCCCACACGCAGTACCTGGCGCTCAGCGAGCTCGCCTCCGGGTGAGGAAACGTCCGCAGGGAACGTGGTTACCACGCCCGTCTCGCGGATTTCGCGCAACAGTTCGAACCATACCCGCTCGATCTCCTCGATACTGGGCAGGGCATCGGAGTTGGTCATCTTTTGCACAAGCTCTTTCAGGTATACTTCCCGACCGGGGTACTGTGCTGATGCCAGGGATACCTCAAAGTTTGACACCAGATCGCCGGCAGCCGAGGTCAGGTGGCCAAACAGCTCAGTGAGCGTGCCGAGCTTGTCCTTCAACACTTCTCGCTTGTCAGCAATCAAGCGCTCGTTTTCCTCAAAAGTGTTTTCCAGTTCGGTGGAGAGCGCCTCCTGCCGCGCGCGCTCTTCCTCCGCCTGCTTCAGTGCGCTCGCCTGATTGGCCTTGTCGTTGGCGAAGCGCTGTTCCCGCTCCCGGTTTTCTTTGGCCTCTGTTGCCTGGCCCTGCTTGACATAACCCAGCAACTCATCGAGGGACTTGGCCTGTTGCGCAAGCGCCGACCCCGCTGACAACGAAAGCGTACCGCAAAGTGCGAGAGCAACGCCTTTTACAAATTTAAAGCTCATTAGTTAGCCTCCGGTGCTGCTACGGGCATTTTCAACAATTCCATTGACGCTTGCTTTTTCGAAATTCGAATACCTTCGCGAATGGCTGAATTATAATCACCCGGCGGCAGTTCCACCCAGGTCCTGGTTGTGTTGTCCCATGCACCGGACTCGGCACCGTCTGTGGTCTGGTAGGCGAGCGCTATACGGCCCATGCGCAGGAAATCCACTTCCCGCTCGCTGCCGTCGATTTCAATGGTGCCCCTGTAGGTATCCATGCCGCGACCGTATTGAAGCTCAATGTTGTAGGCTTCGAGTACCGCGCGAAACTTCTCTGCCACACTCACGTCCGCGCGGTCGATGCTGCTGCGCAGGCCCTCGATGCGCTTCAGGCGCTCTTCTTCCTCGAAAGGCACGTCCAACTGGATAAACTGCTCGAGTCCGTCGAGCATACGTATCACCAGCGGGGTCATCTGCCGGGCGATAATGGTCGAGTTGTCGATGTTTTCATCAAGCGCTGCGAGACGGGCCATTTGACTGTCAATCTGCTTTTTCAGACGCTCGTTGTAGACCTTCAAGCCATCAACCTGCTTGGTCACCGTCTTATAGTCAGACAGCAAATCGCGGGTTTCATCAGCCAACTTGTCTATTTTCGCCTGTGAGCTGCGTGCGGCGTCATTTTTGGACTTGCCCACCGCGAGGATGGAATCCAGTGTACTGGCTTGCACCGCCGACACAGCACCACCGAGGGTGCCTGTGACCAGCAGTACAGCGATCAATACTTCTTTCAATCGATGCATAGTCATGGGAATAGCGCTTCCTATAATCCAACAGAGTGATTCAAGGCTACAAGATAGCCCAGATCCATACTTAATCTAGAGATGAAAATCTGGTGCCGGTAAACCGAGGAAGCAAATCTAAACCATGTGCGGGTAGGTTTTCAATCAATGGCGGCAGACAATTGTGGAACCGGCCTCTTGTGTGTATTTTGGTTACACTTTTAGTGAAGGAATTATTTCAGGGTAACAGTTGGGGCTGCGGAGTAAGCTGTTTTAAGCCGATAGGCGTTGGTAGCAAACGAAACTATAGTCATAAGGGTTAGGCGGTTGGGCTGCGCGATATTCACGACTGATTTCCCGCCACAACGGCCACTCAATGTCACATAACACGGCATCGCCCTCCACACTGGCGTGAATTTCGGTAATGTACAGGGTGTCGGCAACCGGGAGGGTCTCACGGTATATCTGGGCCCCGCCCATCACCATAATCTCACCGACGCAATCGCGCGCAGCAACCTCCCGCGCCAGCGCCAGCGCCTCCTGCAGCGAGTGCGCCACCTCAACACCCTCGGCATGAAACTGCGGATTGCGCGAGATCACCACATTCGTGCGCCCTGGCAACGGCTTGCCGATTGACTCGTACGTCTTGCGGCCCATTACAATGGGCTTGCCCATGGTGATACGCTTGAAGTGCTGCATATCCTCGGAGATTTTCCACGGCAGTGTATTGTCTTTGCCGATAACGCCGTTGTCGGCTACCGCGACAATGATTGCCACACGAGTCATAGCGCCTACAACCCGCTCACACCGCGACCGGCGCTGAGATATGGGCGTGCGGATGGTAGTCCAACAGCTCGAAATCCTCGAAGCAATAATCGTAGATGGTATCCGGGCGCCGCTGGATATTGATGCGCGGCAACGGTCGCGGCTCGCGACTCAACTGCTCTCGCACCTGCTGCAGATGGTTACTGTAGATATGGGAATCACCGGTAGAGATGATGATTTCACCGGGTTCAAGGTCGCATTGCTGCGCCAGCATCAGCGTCAACAGGGCCAGGCTCGCCGTATTGTAGGGCAGGCCCAGAAAGGAATCGCTGGAGCGAATCATCAACTGCGCCGAGAGTTTGCGGTCCGCCACGTAGAACTGATACAACAAATGGCACGGTGGCAGGGCCATGCGACCCGCCCTGACATTCTCCTGGGGACTCATACGCTCGTCCGGCAGGTACTCCACATTCCAGGCATGAAACAGGATACGACGGCTGTCCGGGTTGTTGCGCAGGCAATCGATCACGTAGTCAATCTGGTTGATTGAGCCACCGTCCCGGGTGGGCCAGGCCGTCCACTGCGCGCCGTATATCGGCCCCAGTTCACCCTCTTCAGTGGCCCATTCATCCCAGATGGAGACCCCGTTTTCTTTCAGCCATTGCGTATTGGTGTCGCCCCGCAAAAACCACAGGAGTTCGTTCACAATGCTTTTAAAATGCAGTTTTTTGGTGGTCAACAGCGGGAAGCCATCCGCCAGGTCATGGCGATACTGACGCCCGAACACCGACAGCGTGCCAGTACCGGTGCGATCACTCTTGCGCGCACCGTGATCGAGAATATCCTGCAACAAATCGAGGTATTGCTTCATTTCACACCTTTTCCACGTCCCGACCTGGCCCGATCAGCTTTGCGGTAGGCCGATACGATCAGGTAAATACCCAGTGCAATCATCGGCAGCGACAGCAACTGCCCCCGGGTTACCCAGCCCAGCGCCTGGAAACCGATATTCTGGTCGGGCTCCCTGAAGAACTCTGCAATAAACCGCAGGCAACCATAGCCGAGCGCAAAGACGCCAGCAACCGACCAGACGGGTCGCTCGCGCGAGGAAAACCAGATCATGATCACGAACAGCAGCACCCCCTCCAGCGCGAACTGGTACAGCTGTGACGGGTGCCGCGCCAGTTGCAGCGGATCTCGCGGGAACACCATCGCCCACGGCACATCGGAGGCGCGGCCCCATAACTCCTGGCCGATAAAATTGCCCAATCGACCCAGCGCCAACCCCACCGGCACCAGCGGCGCGACAAAATCCATCAGTGCACCGAATACAATTTTATGCCGACGGGCGAACAACCACATGGCAAACAGCACCCCGAGGAAGCCGCCGTGGAACGACATACCGCCCTGCCAGATACGCAGCAACCAACCGGGATCCTCGGCCAGCTTGTCGCCACCATAAAACAGCGCGTACCCAATCCTGCCGCCCAACACCACGCCCAGCGCAGCGTAAAAGATCAGGTCATCCACCTGCTCTCGCTTAACCACTGACCAGGGCCTGCGGGTGTGGCGTGCAGCCAGCCACCATGCGAACGCAAGGCCAGTCAGGTAGGTCAGCCCGTACCAGTGGATTTTCAGGGGGCCCAGCGACAGGGCAACCGGGTCTATTTCAGGATAAGGCAGCATGGTTGCAACTCAGCAAGAATCCAATGAGAAGGCCGGCCAGAATCGGTCAACACGAGTAAAGGAACTGCAAACGCAGTATTATCATCCACTGAGTGATGATTCACAATTCTTTCCCCCGCGAGCGCAGGTCGAACGTATGTGTCTGTTAGTTTTCGCCCACCAGGTTTCCGCTCAGTATCCGCTGCTGGTCGCGGCAAACCGGGACGAATTTCATGCCCGACCCACCGCCGCGTCAGGGTTCTGGGACGAACACCCCGACCTGCTGGCGGGAAAAGACCTGGAGCAGGGCGGTACCTGGATGGGGGTCACGCGCAGCGGCCGCTTTGCCGCGATCACCAATTACCGGGACCCGGCGCGCACGGCCCGCGCGCCTCGCTCTCGCGGCGAAATCCCGTTGCACTTCCTGACCGGCACACAGGCACCGCCGGCGTACCTGCGCCAACTGGCAGGACGCGCACAGGCCTACGCCGGTTTTAATGTGCTGGTAGGCGACGCCGACAGCCTGTGGTATTTCACCAATAGCGACACCCTTGAGCCACAGTGCCTGGCTCCCGGTATTTATGGTTTGAGCAACGCCAGGCTGGACACGCCATGGCCGAAGGTGACGCTGGGCAAGGCGCGACTGCAGGCACTACTGGACGACGGCGACGTATCGCACGATGCACTGGCGGCCGTCGTGAACAGCCAGCAACGGGCGTCGCAACGCGAGCTGGCGGAACTGGGCCACAATGCCTCGATGGAATCGATTCTGTCTGCCCAGTTTATTGTCACAGACAGCTATGGCACGCGGTCCAGCACCACGCTGAAGGTCGACGCACAGGGCGATATCGACTGGAGAGAGCAGAGCTATGATCCGCGGGGATCATTACAGGGCGAACGCCAGTTTGCACTTCAGCGGCAGCGCATTTGACGCCAGCGGCCAATGCGTTCAACAAACGGCGGGGTAGCGCGCTAGGCCACCGGGCTATGGATGAATTTTTCCATGCCGTGTTCGGCCAGGAACAACTCCAGGCGGGCGTTGACCTCCTGGGCACAGTCCAGACCCATCACTTCCTTAAGCAGGCTGCGCGCTTCTGTGCGACGCAGATTGAGCAGCGCTTTCTTGACCCTGGGCAGACTGGTCGCATTCATCGACAGCGAGTTGTAGCCCATGGCCAGCAGCAGCACGGCGCCGCCGGGGTCGCCCGCAAGTTCGCCGCAGATACTGATAGGGACACCCTCGGCCAGGCTGGCGGTGGCGACATAGGCCAGCGCCTGCAATACCGCCGGGTGCAGCGAATGGTACAGGTGCGCCACACGGGAATTGTTGCGATCCACAGCCAGCAGGTACTGCGTCAGGTCGTTGCTGCCGACCGAGATAAAATCGACCCGCCTGGCCAGCGCGCGCGCCTGGTAAACCGCAGCGGGCACCTCGACCATCACGCCGATCGGTGGCAATACTCCTGTCAACCCGTCCTGGCGCAGCTCACGGTGACTGCGGTGGATTAACTCCAGCGCCTCATCCACCTCCGAGGTATTACATACCATGGGCAGCATAATGCGCAAATTGCCCAGCCCCTCGTTGGCCTTGAGCATAGCGCGCACCTGGGCGAGGAAGATTTCCGGATGGTCCAGCGTCACCCGGATTCCGCGCCAACCCAGGAAGGGGTTTTCCTCATCGATGGGGAAGTACGGCAGCGCCTTGTCACCGCCGATATCCAGGGTGCGCATCGTCACCGGTTTGGGCGCAAAGGCCTCCAGTTGCTCGCGGTAAATCTGCCGCTGCTCCTCCTCGCTGGGAAAGCGATCCCTGAGCAGGAACGGCACCTCGGTACGGTACAGGCCGACCCCCTCGGCGCCCTGCCCCAGCGAGCGGGTCACGTCCACCATCAGGCCCGTGTTGACCCATAACGGCATGCGATGGCCATCCAGCGTGACACACGGTACATCACGCAACGACTCCAGATCCCGCGACAGCGCATTGTCCTCATCCAGCACTCGCTGGAAACGCTGCTTGATCTCGGGCAACGGGTTGATATGCACAGTGCCGTTGTAGCCATCGATAATGACCTCACGATCCTGCAACTTGGCGTAGGGCAAATCGACAGCACCCATCACTGTTGGCACACCCATGGCACGGGCGAGAATAGCGACATGGGAGTTACCGGAACCCCGCACGGAGATCAGGCCAACCAGCTGCTCACGCGGAATCTCCCCGAGCGATGTCGCCGTCAACTCCTCACCCACGAGTATTGTCTGGTCGGGGTAAACGCGCGGTTCCTGATTCGCAGCCTGCAGATACGCGAGCACACGGGTACCGAGATCGCGGACATCCACGGCGCGCTCTTTCAGGTAGCTGTGTTCCATGCGTTCGAAGTGACGGATGTGCTCGATCATCACCTGGCTCAGCGCACCCTGTGCCCACTGCCCATCCTTGATCAGGCCGACCACCTCTGCACCGATCGTCGAATCGTCCAGTATGCTGACATAGACATCAAACAGGGCGTGGTCCTCCGGGCTCAACTCCCCGCCCAGGTTCTCGGCCACCATCTTGATATCTTTTTGAACCCTCTGCAGTGCCTCCCTGAACGCGCGGACCTCCTTGCGCTTGTCGGCGGCCTGTCGCGGCTGCACAGCGTAGAGATCAGCGCCCGGAGACACCACCGCCACGGTGCCAATTGCAACGCCGGGGGCTCCAGGCACACCGGTAATCTTGGCCGGGGCTGTCCCCGTCAGTGCCTGAGTCACCAGCACACCCGTCACCTGTGCATGGGCGATCACCCCGGCGAGTTGGGCTGAGAGCGTCACCAGAAAGGCTTCATCGCTCTCATCGAAGCGACGGGATTCGGCCTGCTGCACCACCAGCACACCGAGCACACCGCGCTGATGGATAATCGGCACACCCAGGAATGAGTGGAAGTGCTCTTCGCCGATTCCAGGCAGATAGCGAAAACTGGGATGGCTCTCCGCGTCCTCCAGATTCAATGGCTCGCCGCGCTCCGCTACCAGGCCGACCAGGCCATCACTGGCGGCGAGGCTGGCCACACCCACCTGCTCGGGATTGAGGCCCTGCGTGGCCCTGAACACATAGCGACCACTGGTCGGGTCGCGCAGATAGACGCTGCACACCTGGGTATTCATCGCGGCGCGCACCCGGCGCACAATGATCTGCAGAGCTTCCTCAAGGCCCGCTGCCGCATTGACCTCCTGAACAATGTGTCGCAGGGTTTCGAGCATGGCGGTTTACCTGCCTCCCTGTTTGTCGGTGTGACGCCCCAATGACAGGGCCAGTTCCTTCATCGCCTTGCGGTACACCTCGCGCTTGAACGAAATCACCTGGTTCAGGGGATACCAGTAACTGACCCACTGCCAGCGATCGAACTCGGGCTTGTCATTCAGATCCAGCTGCACCGCAGTGTCATCTTCCAGCAGTCGCAGTAAATACCATTTTTGCTTCTGCCCGATACACAGGGGTTTCTGCCCCTCACGCACAAACCGCGCGGGCAGGCGGTAGCGCAGCCAGCCCTTGGTCGAGCCCAGTACCTCGACTGCCCCCGGCGCGAGGCCGACCTCCTCATACAGCTCACGATAGAGAGCCTCCAGCGGCGATTCTCCCGCACTGATGCCCCCCTGGGGGAACTGCCAGGCATCGCGGCCACCGACCCGCCGGGCCCACAGTAACTGGCCCCTCTCATTGGTCAGCATGATGCCCACGTTGGGCCGAAAGCCGTCAGAATCTATCACGTTACACAGGTCACTCATTGTTATCGTGAGCCATTGTTCCACAATTTACAGGCCCAGAGAAATTTACTATCGCAGGAACCACCGCTATGCTTGCCTGCGGTTTTTTGAGGCACACGGCGTGACACTGGCAATTTTTGACCTGGACAACACACTCATCGGCGGCGACAGCGACCACCTGTGGGGACAATTCGTCTGCGAGGAGAAGCTGGTGGATGCCGCTGATTTCGCCGCGCGCAGCGACAAATTCTACGCCGACTACCAGTCCGGCGACCTGGATATCGACGCCTACCTGCGCTTCGCGCTGGGCACCTTGAAAGGCCACCCGATCGAGCAACTGGAGGCATGGCACCGGGCTTTCATGGACAGCAAAATCAAGCCCATCCTGCTGCCCAAGGCCACCGAGCTGCTCGCCAAACACCGCAACCAGGGGCACGAGCTGCTGATTATCACCGCCACCAACCGCTTCATTACCGCACCCATATCGGCCGCGCTGGGCGTGGAAAACCTGATCGCCTGTGACGCGGAGATCGCTGCAGGGCGCTACACGGGCGCGCCCAGCGGCATACCCTCATTCCAGGGCGGCAAGGTAACACGGCTGCAGCAGTGGCTGGAGAACAACGATAGCAACCTGGACGGCGCGTGGTTCTACAGCGATTCGCACAATGACCTGCCGCTACTGGAGTTGGTGGATAACCCGGTGGCCGTTGATCCCGATGAAACGCTGCGCGCCAGGGCAGTTGCGCAGGGGTGGCCAGTCATTTCACTGCGCTAAACGCTTCAGGTAGAGCGGCCATGGTGCAGTCTGGCCATCCGGGGGCGTGTGAGGCCAAGGATGGCCGAACCCGAGCTGCCATGGATGGCGCTTTTGCGCCCCCCGGATGGCCAGACTGTACCATGGCCGCTCGGCACGACTCGACTAAGCTCGACACACCTCGTCAAAGAAAGACAGACAAAATTACAGCACCAGAAACGCGGCAGGACTACAGTTTGCGGACAAATACGGCCTTCAGGTATTCCGTTTCAGGTATCGCAGGATGTATCGGATGGTCTGCGCCCTGCGCGCCTTGCTCGATCACACGCACCTGGCAGCCGGCACGCACGGCGGCGTGCTGCAGGGCAGCCATCAGCTCCGCGCGTGACAGATGCATGGAACAGGAGGCAGCGACCAACAGGCCGCCCGGTTGCAGCAATTGCAGGCCCAGCTCATTGATTCGCCGGTAGGCCGCAATTCCTTTCTTGATATCCTTCTTACGCTGGATAAACGCCGGTGGATCGAGAATCACCACATCGTAAAGCTCGCCTTCAGCCTGCATCGACGCCATCACTTCCGGCGCCGAACCGCGACGCGTGGTAACGCGATCCTGCTGTTGATTTAACCGCGCATTTGCCGCCACACCCTCCAGCGCCTGCGCCGAGGCGTCCACACAGCAGACTGCGCTGGCACCGAACACCGCGGCCTGAACACCCCAGCCGCCGATATAACTGTAGACATCCAGCACACTCTTGCCCGCGACCCAGGGCGCAAGCCGCGCGCGCGACAGCCGGTGATCGTAGAACCAGCCGGTCTTCTGGCCATCGTATACCGGCGCGAGGAACTGCACGCCGTTTTCTTCCAGTGAAACCTGCTGTGGCACCTCACCGTAGACCACTTCGCTGTCCGTGGGCAGCCCCTGCTCACGGCGACTGCGGCTGTCCGCCCGCAGCAAAATGCCGCTCGGCGCCAGGGTCGTGATCAGCGCTTGCAGCAGCGGCTCGCGATAGCGCTCCACCCCGCTGTTGTTCAGTTGCACCACCAGTACTTCGCCGAAACGGTCGATGACCAGCCCGGGAAGCAAATCACTGTCGCCATAGACCAGGCGGTAAAAGGGTTTGTCGAACGCTGTCTGCCGGATCGCCAGCGCCGCGCGCAATCGCGCGCCGAACAGCTCCGCGTCCATTACTCTGTGCTCATCCGGTGCATACACACGGGCACAGATCAGGGAATTCGGCTCCATGTAGGCACTGCCGAGAATCCTGCCGTTAGTGTTCCTGACCACAACCAGGTCACCCGCGCCAAAGCCGACCAGTGGCGAGCGCTGGCTGTCGACTTCATTGGAGTACACCCACAGGTGCCCGCCACGCAAACGGTGATCGGCGCCCTTGCGCAGGAACAGGTCTTTCACGAGGGAGTTACGCGGGGGTGCGGGAACCCCTACTCGGCGTCACACTGCTGCTGGTAATCCCCGGCGGACAACAGCGCATCCAGCTCAGTGAGGTCAGAGGGTTGCAGCTTGAAGAACCAGCCCTCGCTATAGGGATCAGAATTGACCGTCTCGGGGTCATCCTCCAGCAACATATTGATAGCGAGCACCTCGCCGGTCAGCGGCGAATAGATATCAGATGCCGCCTTTACCGACTCGACCACGCCAGCCTCGTCTCCGGCCGCCAGCACCACGCCTACCTCGGGCGTCTCCACGAACACCACATCGCCCAGCGCAGCCTGTGCATGGTCCGTAATCCCGACCGTCACCGTGCCATCCTCTTCCAGGCGAGCCCACTCATGCGTGCTGGCGTATTTGAGTTCATTCGGCGTGTGGCTCATAACAATTCCTCTTGGGGGGACGTGCGGCGCTGCATCCGACAACGCCAATACGGTGTGATCAAGCGGCCCATTCTAACGGCAAAAGGGTGAAAAACAATCTCCACGGTGGTGTCGCGCGGCCTGTTCAGCCCAATCCCATGGCGCGACGCATCAGCTGTTGCTTCAGCGGCAGCAAGCTATCGATGCGTCGCATACCGACATTGCGCAACCAGCGCACGGGCAGCGACTGCTGCTCAAACAGGCGTTTGAAACCGTCCATCGCCGACATCATCATCAGGTTCTCTCCCTTGCGCCGGCGCTGGTAACGGCGCAGCAGCTCCAGCTGGCCCGCAGAGGCACCACTGCGGCACCCCGCCACAATCTCCTCGGCCAACACCGCCACATCCTGCAGACCCAGGTTGATTCCCTGCCCCGCCAGCGGGTGAATGGTGTGCGCCGCATCCGCGACCAGCGCCACCCCTGGCTGCACATAATCCACGGCGTGGCGCTGGCGCAGCGGATGCGCAAACCGTTTTGAAGTCGCATACACGGCACCGAGCCGCGCCTCACTGGCGCGCTCAAGTTCAGCACAGAAGGCGTCGTCATCCAGCGCCAGTACCGCGTCCACCAGCTCCTCCTGCAATGACCAGACGATGGAACAGTAGTGGTGCCCGGCAGCTCCCGGCAGCGGCAGCAGTGCCAGCGGGCCGCTGGGCAGGAAGCGCTGCCAGGCGGTGTCCTGGTGCGAACGCTCGACTTCGATTGTGGCGACGATGGCGCGATGCCCATAATCCCACTCGCGACTGCGGAACCCCATCATCTGCCGCACGCGTGACAGCGCACCATCGGCGGCGACCAGTAAATCCGCTTCCAACTGCTGCCCCCCGTCCAACTCCAGCGACATGCGTGAGGACGCCAGCCGCGCGCAGGACTGCAGCGCGACCGGGCTCATCACCGCGATATCCGGTGCATCCGCTACCCTGGCGAGCAGCGCGTGCACAATTGCGCGGTTTTCCACGATATAGCCCAGCTCAGTCGCTCCGACCTCGGACCTGTCAAACTCGATCTGGCCGGTGCCCTCGGCATCCCACACCGTCATATGTCGGTAGGCGCAGTGCCGATAAGCCGCAATCGCATCCCACGCACCCGACTGCTGCAGAATATTGCGCGAGCGCGGCGTCAACGCACTGACCCGCGGATCGAAGTCTCCCAGGCCATTGGCCTCGGGTAACACCCTGGTGCCCAGCGGCTGCGCCTCAACCAGCGCGATACTGAGGCCGGCGCCACTCAGCGCCAGTGCCAGCGAGGCACCCGCGATACCGGCGCCGATGATCACCACATCAAAATGCCTTGGATCAGCCACTGGCCTGCCCTGTGCCGACGGCGACACCCGCCGCATGACGCACAAACTCCCGCTTCAGTGCGGGCAGGACATCCAGCCCCGCCAGCGCCAGGTCACGGCCCATGCCCAACAGAGGATCGGCGTGCATAAACAGCGCAGGCACATGATCGCTAAAGGCAATGGTGCGCTGCTGATCCGACTGTTGTCGGCGCTGGTAACGCTGCAACAGCGCAAGGTCGCCCAACGCCTGTCCCGCGGCAACGCCCTGGCTGAGTGCGCGACCCAGCTCCGCCACATCGCGCAACGCCAGGTTGAAGCCCTGCCCGGCGACCGGGTGCAGCGCGTGTGCGGCATTACCCATCACAACGATGCCCTGGCGCACCTGTTCATTGGACTGCACCAGCGCCAGCGGATACTCGTGGCGCTCACCCACCCGCACCAGCCGGCCAAGGCGATAGCCGAAGCGCTGTTGCAGCGTGTGCAGGAATTCCGTGGCCGGGCAATCACGCAGCTGTTGTGCCCGCTCTGGTGGCAAGGCCCACACCAGTGCACCGCGCTGTTCACGCTCGCTGGCCGGCAGCAGCGGCAATATTGCCAGCGGCCCCTCGTCGGTGAAGCGTTCATACGCACAGCCCCGATGCGGCTCGGCGAATGCGATGTTCGCTACCAGCGCGTGCTGCTGGTAGGGTTTTTCAGTGACGGCCACGCCGAGATAGTCGCGCAGGCCTGAATTGGCGCCGTCGGCGACCAGCAACAACCGGGCGGTGACAGGGGAGGGAGCACCCTCCAGTTGCAGGCTGACCCCTCCGTCCAGCGGCGTGGCACTGACAACTCTTGCCGGGCAGCGCAACTCGACGCGGTCGCGCTGGCGCAATAGCCGAATCAGCGTGTTGCCCAGCCATGCATTTTCAACCACATAGCCCAGCGCGGGCCACTGGTGATCACTGGCGCGCAGCAGGGTACTGCCGAAGCGGCCGCGACTCGACACATGGATACTCTCAATTGCGCACAACCACCGGCACAGGTCATCCCATACACCCATCTGTTCATAGATGAGGCGTGAGCTGTAGCTCAATGCGGTAGAGCGGGCATCAAAGGCAGGGTGATACTCCGGCGCCTGACCCGGGGCCTGTGCGGGCAGCGAAAACCCCTCCACCAGCAGGATCGACGTTGCAACTGGCAGCACTGCGCCCAACTGCAGTGCCAGGCTGACCCCCACCATGCCGCCACCGGCGATCACTATGTCATAGGATTCAGGCATACTTCATGCCGCCATCAACGCCTCTATTTCCGCCACTGTTTTCGGCACGCCTGACGAAATCACTTCACAGCCGCTGTCGGTCACCACCACATCATCCTCGATACGAATACCGATGCCGCGCCACTGCTTTGGGACTTTCCTGTTTCCTGCCGGGATATACAACCCCGGCTCGACCGTCATCACCATGCCCGGCTCCAGCAATCGCCATTCGCTTCCCACCCGGTAGTCGCCCACATCGTGCACATCCAGGCCGAGCCAGTGTCCCACCCGGTGCATGTAAAACGCCCGGTAAGCCTCACGCTTGATCAAACTCGATACCCGGCCCTTGAGCAGGCCCAGTTCAACCAGCCCCTCGGTGAAAACCCAGACGCTGGCGTCGTGCGGCTGGTTCCAGTGGTTGCCGGGCTTGATCGCGGCAATGGCGGCCAACTGCGCTTTCAATACCAGCTCATACAACACCCGCTGCTCGGCACTGAAACGGCCGTTCACCGGAAAAGTACGTGTGACATCCGATGCGTAGTACTCCAGCTCACAGCCCGCATCGATCAACACCAGATCGCCGTCGCGGAGTTTGTCACTGTTTTCAAGATAGTGCATCACACAGGCGTTCTGGCCGCCGCCAACAATGCTCGGATAGGCGGGAAAACGCGCGCCAGAGTGAGTGAACTCATACTGCAATTCGGCCTCCAGCTGATACTCGTACATGCCCGCCCTGCAGGCCTGCATCGCGCGCCGGTGCGCGTTCGCTGTAATCTTCGCAGCACTGCGCATCAGGCGCAATTCCTCAGCGCTCTTGTACAGGCGCAACTCGTGCAGCATATGGTTCAGGTCGGTAAATTCACCGGGGGGTGCGGCGCCTGAGGCGGCTTTGCCGCGGATGCTGTTGACCCAATCCATGATCTGCCGGTCAAACTCCGTACTGCGGCCCATGGAGTAGTAGACTCGCTCACGCCCCTCCAGCAGGCCCGGAAGAATGTCGTCGATATCGCCAATCGGAAAGGCGTCATCAGCGGCATACTTTTCGCAGACGCCCTCAGGGCCTGCCCGGTAGCCGTGCCACAACTCCATCTCCGGGTCTCGCTCCCGGCAAAAGATCACGTACTGGCCGTGGCGTCGCCCGGGCAGCAACACCAGCACTGCATCCGGCTCGACAAATCCGGACAAATAGTAGAAATCGCTGTCCTGGCGAAACGGATAACCGGTGTCACGACTCCTGACCTGCTCCCGGGCCGACGGGATGATGGCGATGCTGTTCGGGTCCATCAGCGCCATGAGATTTTTTCGGCGACGGGCGAACTCGTTCTTGCTAATACTCATGGTGTCAGTAGCCTGTGTCGGCGCAGCCGCTGCTCCGGTGGTTGTGCAATCATCAATCGGGGAGACATTATCACATCGGCCAGGCGCTAGTGCAGACGGCGCGGCGTTTCAGGCGCCAAAGCCTCTGTGCGGACCGAGGCGCTGTTGTCCATGAATATGTTCACCACCGCCACTCGCAAATACTCGACCAGCTCGCTGAAGCTGTCTTCGGCCTCGTCTTCAGTTTCTTCCGGTCCCGCCTCTGCCTGCGCCATCGCAGCGATGTCCCTCAGCACCTCTGCGACCTCTGCGGACAGCGACCCGTCCGTGGCCTCCTCGACCGCGAGCCGGTAGGCAAAGCCCGCCAGAAAACCTTCACACCAGCTCGCCAGTGCCGCCGTGCGCGAGACAAGCTCCTCGTCATCGTCTGGCAGCAGGGGGTTGAAGGTAAATTCCTCGTCCTGCAGCGCTTCGGCCGTGACGCTGTAAAGCTGCATGGCGCGAATGGCAAGCTCGCCGTGCAGATCGAGATTCAGCGTCTGGGCCAGCGCATCCAGACCGTACTCAGGCTCTGGCGGCGAGCCGGCACTGAGCATCCCGGTGAGGCAGCCGTGCAACTGCGATGGCGAGGCCTGTAACCCCTGGTCCAGCAAGTGATCGGCAAATTCATCGAAGTCAAATACCCCGATCTCATCCGAAAAATCATCATACATTCGGCGTTCTCCATGTGTGGCCCCGTCGGCACCTGCCGAGGTGCCGTGCACTGCTTCCGTGGAAGGATTGGCAGGCTATTGATATCTATAAGTTTTGTCTCGTTGACCTGAATGACGCTCACTACTATAGTGTGGCATCAATACTAACTGCACCAGTATACCCGCATGGCTGACAACCCACTCAAAGACCTGGAAAATAAGATCGACGAGCTCATCGCGCTGTGCCGGGAGCTGAATCGTGAAAATAGCGGGCTCAAGGCGGAATTGGCCGGCTGGCGCGACGAACGCAAAGACTTGCTGGATAAAAATGAGCTGGCCCGCTCCAAGGTTGAAGCCATGATTGATCGCCTGCGCACCATGGAGCGACGCGTGTGAGCTCCGCCAACACGGTAACCGTCAGGATTCTCGACAAGGACTACCAGGTCGCCTGTCCCGAGGAGCAGGAGGCCGAGTTGGTCGTCTCCGCAAAATACCTCGACAAGCAAATGCGCGGTATTCGCGATTCGGGCAAGGTCATCGGGCTGGAACGCATCGCTGTGATGGCCGCACTCAATATCAGTTATGAGCTATTGCAGGCGTCTGACCACGGGGAATCCGAACAGTTCGGCGGCGAACCCGTCAAACGCCTGAACCACAAGCTGGATGATGCCCTGCATCACTTGCGGCAACTCGAAATCGGCTAACCCATCACAAATTGTAAAACCTGATCGGCATGATAGTCGGAATTGATGGTCACTGAGCCGGGTATCTGGGCTATACTGATGCTGGGTCCCTGGTGTATTCGCCAGACTTACAGTCCTCGAGCCGATAATTTGTACTCGGGGGCTTCTCGATTCTGTTGGTGTGCATGTCCGGTTTTATCCGGAAAGCCTTATGCAGTGCAGAAGTCTCCACCTTGAACCATCGGGTTCAAGGGCAGTTCTGTCAGCGGTACTCCGGGAACCCCTTTTTTCTATGACTGATATCCACTCCAGCAAGGCTGCGTTGCGCAGCGCTCTGCGACAACAGCGACGATCCCTCAGCCCGGCCGCACAACACACCGCTGCGCAAGCCGTGGTGCACTCTGTACTGACACTTCCGGCCTGGACAGAAGCGCAAAAGATCGCCCTCTACCTTGCCAGGGACGGTGAAATCGATACCGCAGCGCTGGCCAGTATTGCGCGGGACGCAGCCAAACAGTTATTCCTACCCATCATCTGCGGCGAGAACAAGCTGAATTTTGCGCGCTGGGACACGGACGACCTGCCAGTGGCCAATCGATTCAATATTCCGGAGCCGCCAAGCGGGGCCGAGCAATGCCCGGTAACTGAACTGGATATCATTTTCCTGCCCGTGGTCGGCTGGGATACGCACGGCGGCCGGCTGGGAATGGGCGGCGGATACTACGACCGAACACTTGCAGGCATCAGCGGCCCGGTGCTGGTCGGGCTGGCGCATGACAGCCAACAGGTAGCGCAGATCCCTCGGGAGAGCTGGGATAGAAGGCTGGACTATATTGCCACAGATTCAGCACTGCACTGCTGCAGGAGCAACTAGTAATCCGTGAACAATACGCCCGCTTGAAGTTCGGATGCCGGGTCAGCGACCGAATTATTAGACGTCAATGGCAGTAACAGCGTCAGCAACACACCTATCACAAAGGCCGCTGCCAGCATCAGCACAACATCAGGTTTACGCTTCAACGATCTCTCTCGCAACTTTAATTGACAGGTGGCAGACTTCAACAGCCGACATCCTGACCCGGATGAAACAGTTTTCATCATCAGCCCGCCTGTGAATGCCGGCGATCTTAGCTCAACACTGCACAAATTGAAAGCCCTGAAAGCCGCGCGGTGACTGGTTTTCAGGCCAATTTCGAGAGGCCGGCCAGGTACAGCTGGTACGCGCGATTATCGGTCTCCTCTGAATACGGGTATGCAATCGCATCCAGCACCTGCTCAATCTGCCGGCGCTCGCTTGGCGGCGCCTGGATTCCGAGAAAAATGCGGCCGTAGGCGGCACCGTGGTTGCGGTAGTGGAACATGGAAATATTCCAACGCTGACCCAGCCCCGAGAGAAATTTCAGCAGCGCGCCCGGGCGCTCGGGAAACTCCACACGATACACCAACTCCTGCTGCAGCTCGGCCGGGGCATGCCCGCCAACCATATAGCGGATATGTAACTTGGCGACCTCGTTGTCGGTCAGGTCCTCAGCGGTGTAGCCGCGCTCTTGCAGGTCAGCGAGCAGCGCCGCGAGATCCTCGCCCCCCGGGGTTACCGAGAGACCGACAAAGACCCGCGCGATGTTCGCATCGGCGTAGCGGTAGTTGAACTCGGTAATGTTGCGTCGACCCAGCGCACTCAGAAACTGCCTGAAGCTGCCCGGCCGCTCCGGCACCGTGACACTGATGACCGCCTCGCGGTGCTCGCCAATTTCGGTGCGCTCCGAGATGTAGCGCAGGCGATCGAAGTTGGTATTGGCGCCACTGACAATCGCGAGTAAATCCTGGCCCTGCACAGCGGTGCGCTGCACATATTTCTTCAGACCTGCCAGCGCCAGCGCGCCCGCCGGCTCGGCAATGCTGCGCGTATCCTCAAAGATATCCTTGATCGCCGCGCACATTTCATCCGTAGAAACGGTGATCACCTCCGAGACCGTCTCGCGGATGATGCGAAACGGTTCCTTTCCCACCTGTGCTACCGCACAGCCATCGGCAAACAGCCCGACCTCGGTGAGCGCGTCCCGGCGACCGCGCGCCAGAGCCAACTGCAGGCAGGCCGCATCCTCCGGCTCCACCCCGATGATCCGGGTCTGCGGCCACACATACTTCACATAGGCCGAGACACCTGCGAGCAAGCCACCGCCGCCCACCGGTACAAAAAGCGCATCCAGTGGCCGCGCGCACTGACGCACAATTTCCATCCCCACCGTGCCCTGTCCGGCGATCACATCCGGGTCATCAAAGGGATGAACATAGGTCATGCCCCTGGCCTGCATCAGCTCCTGCGCGTGCAACGCGGCCTCATCGTAGGAATCGCCGTGTAACACCACGCGAGCGCCGAGGTTGCGAACCGCCTCTACTTTTATCAGCGGAGTGGTGCGCGGCATCACAATAGTCGCCTTCATGCGCAGCTTGCGAGCTGCCATTGCAACACCCTGCGCGTGATTGCCAGCCGAAGCGGCAATCACTCCGCGATCGCGCTGTGCCTCACTGAGCCGGCTCATCTTGCAGTAGGCTCCGCGCAGTTTAAAGGAGAACACGGGCTGCAAATCCTCCCGCTTCAGCCAGACGGTATTCTCCAACCGACGCGACATCAGGCTCGCTTCATGGATAGGTGTTTCGCGGGCGACGTCGTACACGCGCGCATCGAGAATACGTTTGATGTAGGACTGCGGCATAAACTGTTTGTTTCCGGTGGTGTCGGGCAGACCGTCCATCTTAATGGAGCGCGCACCGTATTACAGCCCACACGGCGTTAGTGGCGATGCGGTTTTCCGTGATCGCAGCCGTGGCCTCCCCTATACTCGGCGTCTTCATAGCCCGATGCCCGAGGACGCAACCATGACCCAGGATGAACTGAAACAGGCAGTGGCCGACGCCGCATTGGCCTACCTCCAACCGAGGCTCGAGAACGACACCGTGCTGGGTATCGGCACCGGTTCCACGGCCAATCTCTTTATCGACGCGCTGGCCAACATCAAGGGGCAGATCTATGCCACCGTGGCCAGCTCGGAGGCCTCGGCGCAGCGACTAAAAAGCCACGGTATTCCCGTGTACGAACTGAATACGGTGGATCGAGTGGACTTTTACATTGATGGCGCCGATGAAAGTAATCACTCACTACAGCTGATCAAGGGAGGTGGCGCAGCATTGACACGAGAGAAGATCGTGACCGCGGTGGCGCAGGAATTCATCTGCATCGCCGATGAAAGCAAGCTGGTGCACACACTCGGCGCATTCCCGCTGCCAGTGGAGGTTATTCCGATGGCGCGCAGCTATGTAGCGCGTGAACTGGTCAAACTCGGCGGCGACCCGATCTACCGCGAGGGCGTGGTGACGGACAACGGCAATGTGATCCTGGACGTGTTCAATTTTTCCATCCCGCAGCCACTGGCGATGGAAGCGAAGATCAATAACATCACGGGCGTGGTGACCAATGGCTTGTTTGCACTAAAACCGGCAGATGTGCTTATGCTGGGCACGGCCGAGGGCGTCAAGACACTGTTCGCTGAATAGCCTCTAACAATGCCCACCATCGCAACTTACTCACTGTTCTGGCTGTTTTTGATGCTGCTGGCGATTGGCAACGGTGCTGTGCGTGAAACGACTTATGGCCAGCATCTTTCAGCGCTGCAAGCGCACCAGGTTTCGACGGCTACTGCGATGATCGCTTTTGGCATTGCCGTCTGGCTGCTTTCGAAATGGCGCGCCCCGGAGTCTGGCGCACAGGCGCTCACTATTGGCGGCATCTGGCTGGCAATGACACTGTGTTTTGAGTTCCTGTTCGGCCACTACATTGCCGGCCACTCCTGGGCCACGTTGCTGCAGGACTACAACCTGTTGTCGGGGCGCCTTTGGCTACTGTTGCTTGCCTGGGTGATGTTTTTGCCTTACATCGCGTACCGAGCCCGCCTCCATGCCGGCTAGTTCAGGCCAAGTCGCCAAGCGGGTTCGACGCCACTAATCAAATATCTTCCCGGGATTCATAATTCCCTGGGGATCAAACGCCTTTTTGATCTGGCGCATAATCGATACCTCAAACGCCGAGCGGCTGTAGTGGAGATAGTCCTTCTTCAGCAAACCAACACCGTGTTCCGCTGAGATACTGCCGCCATAGCGCTGCACGATATCGAAAACCCACTTACTCACCTCGCCACAGCGCTGCTGGAATTCCATCATGGGCAAATCATCCGGCTTGAGGATATTGAGGTGCACGTTGCCGTCGCCGATATGGCCGAACCAGACGATCTCAAACTCCGGATAGCTTTTGTTCACTACCGTCTCCACTTCCTGCAGAAAGGCGGGCACACGGGAGGTGAGCGTCGAGATATCATTCTTGTAAGGTGTCCAGCGGGAAATAGTCTCCGAGATGTCCTCGCGCAATCGCCACAGCGATTCCGCCTGCGCGAGGCTCTGGCTGACCACCCCGTCGAGCGCCCAGCCCTGCTCAACGCAGTGCTCGAACAGGTTCATTGCCAGCTCCAGGGTGCTTTCGTCGCGCTGTTCAAATTCCAGCAGCGCATAGAACGCCGCCGGGGTCTCGAATGGGCGTTGCAGGCCCTGGTGGGCGATAACTTTTTGCAGCGCCAGTTCCGAGAAAAACTCGAAAGCGCTGAGCTCCAGCGCACCCTGGTAGGCGCACAGCACATTCATGATGGCGGCCATGTCCGGTGCACCGAGCACCAGTACGACAAGTTCCTGGGGCGGACGGGAGAGACGCATGGTGGCCTCCACCACGACGCCCAGCGTACCCTCGGCGCCGATCACCAGTTGCCGCAAATCGTAGCCGGCATTGTTTTTAACCAGGCCGCGATTGAGATCGAGCAGTTCGCCGCTGCCAGTGACAACCTTTAACCCGGCCACCCAGTCGCGGGTCATACCGTAGCGGATGACCTTGATACCGCCGGCGTTGGTGGAGATATTACCGCCGATCTGGCTGGAACCGCTGGAGGCAAAATCCACCGGATAGAACAGGTCGCGCTCACTGGCGTAGTGCTGCAACTGCTCCGTCACCACACCGGCACCGCAGCGGACCGTTCGATCTATCGGGTTGAAATCCTCAATGTAGTTGAGTCGATCCAGCGCCAGTACCAGCTCTCCACTGCAGGCGACGGCGCCTGCGCTGAGCCCGGTGCGGCCACCGGAAGGCACAATCGCCAGGCCTTCAGCAGCGGCGATGCGCACGATCTCCTGCACCTGCTCGACACTGTCTGGCAGCAATACTGCTGCTGGATCGGGTGTGTGGACACGGGTCCAGTCACGACCGTAACGCTGCAGTGAATCGGCGTCGGTGAGAACCCTGCCAACCCCGACAATTCGCTCCAGAGAGCTCAGGATGACGTTGTCGATTGCAGCCAAGAGACACTCCTTCGGTAATTTTCACAGGGCGCTGGTTCGAGCGGCGCGTATGGTACCATACGCGCCGTTTTTTGCCGCAATGGCAAGCTTGCCGGGCTATCCGGCTCCCACCGCAGAGGACCAGAACATCATGGCGCAGCAATCACTGGAAAAGAGCAAAATCAAGTTTCTGTTGCTCGAGGGCGTTCACCCATCGGCTGTGGAAACCTTGCAAAAATCCGGTTACAGCACTATCGAGCAACACAAAAAAGCACTGCCAGTTGCAGAGCTTAAGGAAGCGATTGCCAGTGCACACTTTGTCGGTATCCGCTCCGCCACCCAACTCACAGAGGAAGTGTTTGAGGCAGCCGGCAAGCTGGTTGCGGTCGGATGCTTCTGTATCGGCACCAACCAGGTGGACCTCGATGCCGCCACACGCCGCGGTATTCCGGTCTTCAATGCGCCTTTTTCCAACACCCGCAGCGTGGCGGAACTGGTACTGGCGGAAGCCATCCTCCTGTTGCGTGGCATTGCACAAAAGAATGCCGCCGCACACCGCGGCGTGTGGCAGAAAAGCGCCGCAAACTCCTTCGAAATTCGTGGCAAGAAGCTCGGCATCATTGGCTACGGCAATATCGGTATGCAATTAGGTGTCATCGCCGAGGGCCTGGGTATGCAGGTACAGTTTTATGATGTGACCAACAAGTTGCCGCTCGGCAACGCACGCCAGGTACCCAGCCTCAATCACCTGCTGGCCAGCTCTGATGTGGTCAGCCTGCATGTGCCGCAAACGGATAGCACGAGAAATATGATCGGCGCCGCACAACTGGCGCAGATGCAGCCGGGGAGTATCCTGATCAATGCCTCACGCGGCACGGTCGTGGATATCGATGCGCTGGCAAACGCACTGGAATGCGGCGCCCTCGGTGGCGCCGGGATAGACGTATTCCCGGTAGAGCCGCACTCCAACGAGGAGGAATTCATCTCACCGCTGCGCCGTTTCGACAATACCTTCCTCACCCCACACATCGGCGGCAGCACGCTTGAGGCGCAGGAAAATATTGGTATGGAAGTGGCGGAAAAACTGGCGCGCTACAGCGACAACGGCACCACCACATCGTCCATCAATCTTCCGGCAGTCGCCCTGCCCGAGCACACCGGCAAACACCGATTGCTGCACATACACCGCAACGTTCCCGGTGTGATGAGCGCAATCAACAACGTGTTTTTTGAAAACAGGATCAACGTCTCTGCACAGTTCCTGCAAACCAATGAGACTGTGGGCTACGTGGTAATCGACATCGATGCGGAATACAGTGAAATCGCGTTGAAGAAGCTGGCGGCCATCGATGGCACTATCCGCAGCCGGGTGCTGTTCTGAGCGCCCGCCGTGTTGCACAATCAAGGCTCATAAAGCTCTCCAAGTAGTTGTCTTAACATATTGACCATAAACGGTAATTTTCCGCCTTATAGAGCATTTTAAGGCGCGTGTGTGTAGTGTTACCTTAGACACTGTAAATATAAAAAATCAGCGTTTCGATATCAGCGCTATCCACGAGATAAGAATCGACACGGACTTACCGGGCGACAGGGAAGAGCCTTATATCTAGCGAAACTCAGTGGGAACAATGAGTTAACAACGCAAGTAGGGGCAAACATGCGTAAAAGCAAGACGTTTCAGATTAGTACGCTATCGGCGGCTGTCGCCTCCACACTCCTCTCAGTGCCCGGGACGGCACAGGAGACCCGGTTGGAGGAGGTCGTCGTGACTGCCACCCGCCGCGCTCAGCCCATCCAGGATATTCCGCTCAATATCACCTCCCTGAGCAGTGCCCTGATCGAGCGAGAGCGTATCGAAAACCTCGCCGATATCGCGCGACAAGTGCCGGGACTGACTGTAGTGGATCAAGGCCCTCGCAGCGGCAATACGCTCACGGTGCGCGGCCTGACAGTGGATTCAATCGCCGCGCCCGACACCAACAACAATGGTGGTGGCTCAGTAGCGACCTATGTCGGTGAGGTTCCGATTTATGTTGATCTCAAGCTCAACGACATCGACAGAGTGGAAGTGTTGCTGGGCCCGCAGGGCACGCTATACGGCGCGGGAACACTGGCAGGCGCAGTGCGGTATATCCCGAACAAGCCACAATCCGATGCCCTGAGTTATGAACTGCGCGGAGACCTCTACGGACTCAGCCACTCTGATGGCACCGGCTATGAAGCGGGGGGTACCATTAATGTCCCCATCATCGACGATAAACTGGCGCTACGTGCCTCACTGGATTATCTTGATGATCCAGGTTTCATTGATTACAACTATCTGGTTCGCAACCCCGGGGTATCCAATCCACAACCTCTCCCCGCCCTCAGCGACGAGAACCTGAAAAGCCAGAAGGATGCCAATACGCAGCAGACCTGGTCCGGCCGTCTGGGTCTGCGCTACACCGGCGACAGGCTGGACAGCACCTTGACTTATTACTACCAGGATATGGATATTGGCGGCCGCCAGGTCAACTACAGAGATTCGTTTGGTACCGGTAAATACGAATCCGCCGCCCGCTTCGAGGAGCCCAACAAACGCAAGAACGAATTGCTCGCACTGGAGACGGTGGTGGATTTGGGTTTCGCAGACCTCACCTCCGCCACCGGCTATAACGAATACACCGAGAATGGCCAGCGCGATCAAACCGACTTCCTGCTCAGGGCCAGATACGGATATGAGTTCTTTCCGAGTTTTGTCGCCTACACGCGCGAGGACGCTGACGAAGACACGTTCACTCAGGAATTACGGCTTGTTTCTAACGGGGATGGCCCGTTCAACTGGATCGTGGGCGGTTTCTACAGCCATTTCAAAATTGATGCTATGAGTCAGGAGTTTTATCCAGGGCTCAGTGACTATCCGCTGGGCTTCGTAAGTAGCCTAAAAGAGAAAACGACTGAAACTGCCGCGTTTGGTGAACTCGGCTATGAGATAACCGATGCCTGGCAGGTCACGGTGGGCGCGCGCTGGTTCAAATTCGAGCTGGATTCGACCACTGGCACTGCATTTCCACTCGGAGATCCGAACCCGGTTGACATCTTGAAAGACGATTACGATGTCGATGACGATGATGTCATTTACAAGTTCAATACCTCCTACACGTTCAGCGATGACATCATGGGTTACTTAACCGTCAGTCAGGGCTACAGGCTCGGCGGGCTGAATCCACGACCGCTGTGTGAAAATCCGCCGCAGGGCGAATGCCTTTCAGCGGAGGAGCAGTTGATCAAGCCCGATACGACGACCAACTATGAACTCGGTGTGCACTCTGAGTTATTTGACAACACGCTGCTGCTCAATGCCTCCGTTTACTATATCAAGTGGGATGATGTACGCATCGTCGCGGACGCACAGAACTCCAGTATTGATATCTTTTCAAACGGCGGCTCGGCCGAAAGCACAGGCATAGAGCTGCAGAGCCAGTGGCTTGTCACGCCACGGCTGTCGGTGACGGCTGCCTACTCATACAACAAGGCCGAGTTAACCGACGACGCCCCTTGCCTGTTAGGCGGGCCTGATGATCCGGACAACCCGAATCGGGAGCAGGCCTGTGCTGATAGCGCGGGCGATGTCAACGCTTACAGCGGTGATCGCTTGCCAGGGACGCCCGAGAACCAGCTGTATCTCGGAACAAACTACGCGCTGCCCCTAAGCGACGGCTCCTATGTGGACTTCGACTGGTCGATGACGTACCAGAGCAACGTTATCACCAAAGTGGGTAAGCGCGATAATGGCGAGAGTCTCTCGGGATTTGCGTTGCATAACATTTCCGCCACATGGTTCAAAGATAGCTGGTCAGTGGCTCTGTATGCGGACAATGTGTTTGATGAATATGGAGAAACAGGTGTTCGAGGTGATTTCGAAGACATCGAAAATGTCGAGGGTTTTGATTCGAGATATTATTATCACAATGTCGTAAGGCCACGACAGTTTGGGATGCGCTTGAGGTACAATTTTGACGGTTAAGCGATACCGCTACAGGGAAAGGGCGCTTGCTAGCGCCCTTTTTTTTGCCCGAGAGTAAAATGATATAACCATGCATTCCGACGCGCAGCGCATTGCCGAACATCACGCCGCCGCCCAGAAAGCGCTGCAGGCGGGACAGCTGCGGGCAGTGCATCAACACTGTCTGGCCATCCTCAAAATTGACGCGTCATTTGCGGATGCCTGGTTCCTGTGCGGCGTTATCGCCGCCCACAATGGGCAAGTGGCCAAGGCGAAGGATATCCTGGAAAAATCCGTCGAACTTGCCCCGCATAATCCGGAGTATCACACGGAGCTGGGCAAGCAGCTGCTTGCTCTCGACCAACCTGAAAGGGCGTTACGGGAAGCCGAAATAGCACTCACGCTGAATCCTCAGGCGCCGCCAGTATTGAGCACCCTGGGTACCGTGTTCAGCCACACCGGCGAGCATGAAAAAGCGCTGCGCTGTTTCGATAAAGCTGAAACGCTGCTGCAGAAACGACCGCAAGAGGCGGGCGGCCTCACCGCACAATGGCAGGCCAGCTTCTATTTCAACTACGGCGCCTCGCTGCAGTTTGCAGGTCGTTTATCCGCCGCGGAACAAGCCTACGAAAAAGCCATAAAGCTGCAGCCGAAAATGCTCAGGGCGCACTCGGCCCTTTCTACCTTGCGGCGCCAAACGCCTGAAAATAACCATCTCGAGCGGCTGAATGCCTTGCGCCGCGAGGTAACAAACTCACGTGATCAATTGCACCTTGGCCACGCCATCGCCAAGGAACTGGAAGACCTCGGGCAGTACCAGGATGCATTCGCCAGCCTGCAATGGGCGAAGCAGGGGCAGGCAGCAAACACGCGCTACAGTGCGGACGCAGAGTCAACGTATTTCACCGATATCATGCGGCTCTTCAACCACAAGCTGATCAGCACATCCCGCTCCGGCTGTGACAACCGCGAACCCATATTTATCGTCGGCATGCCCCGCACCGGCACCACCCTGGTTGAACAGATTCTATCCAGCCATTCACAGGTATTCGCTGCTGGCGAGCTGCAAAATTTTCCGTTGCAGGTAGCACGAGCTACTGGCGCAAAGGCCGGTGATCTCCTCGACATTACGAGCCTGAACAGGGCGCTTGAAGCCAACCTGACCGAATTGGGTTCGGGCTATATTGACAGCACCCGGCCAAGAACTGGACACACACCACACTTCATCGACAAACTACCGCTCAATTTCCTGTGGTTGGGATTGATCCGCATGGCGCTGCCCAACGCGAAACTGGTCTGTCTGCGCCGCGATCCCATGGATACTTGCCTGAGCAATTTCCGCCAACTGTTTGCAGTTGATTTCAAACCCTATCACTACAACTACAACCTGCTCGACTGCGGGCGCTACTTCATTCTGTTTGATCAACTGATGCGACACTGGAGTGAGGTGATGCCAGGCGCTGTACATGAAGTGAGTTACGAGGCCCTGGTGGCGGATCCCGAGCCGGTTACCCACGAGTTGCTGCTGCACTGCGGCTTGCCCTGGGAAGACCAGTGCCTCAACTTCCATCAGCGCAAAACCAGCGTGGCGACGCCGAGTGCACTGCAGGTAAAACAACAGATCTATACCAGCTCGGTGAACCGCTGGCAGCGATACGGCGACGCCATGCAGCCGCTGTACGAGCTACTCAGGTCTGCCGGCTTTTACAGCTGACGAATCCTCCAGCGCAATGCCGCGTCGCGTCAGCCAGGCTTGCACGTATTGCAAATACCCTGCGCGGATCGCCGCCGATTCATTGGCCAGCTGGTGCCCCGCACCGTGTAGATACTCCACTCGACTGCCGGGAAACAGGTGACAGACAAACGGCACGTTATAGCGCCAGTCCACGGTGCCGTCGGCATCGCCCTGTACCACGAGCGCCGGGCCCACCCCCAGATCGCGCGGCTGCAGATCATCCAGCCAACGGCGCAAGGCACCCACCCAGCGCAGCGATGTGCGGCGGCACTGCAGGGGGTCGCGTTTGACAAACGCGAGAAAATCGCGATCAGAGGAATTGTTCACAAAGGTGCGCGGTACACTGGTTATAAACGGGCTCAAGATACGCTGTGCGGTGCTCACGCCAAACCACCCTGAGGGGCGCACCAGCGGCGCCAACAGAACCGTCGCCGCAAACGGCCAGTCATATTTCCGCGCGTAGTCGATCAGCGCCGCGCAGCCGGTACTCTGCGCCATCACCCACAACGGCAACGCTGGCAGATTCGCCGTCGCCAATACATCGTGAATCGCACGACTGTAATCTGCAAAGTCATCAATCACGGCGGGCTCGCCGCTGGACAGCCCGTGCCCGGGCAGGTCGAAGATCAGTACATTGCAGTGGTGCCCCAGCCCCCAGTCCACCAGCTTGTCAAACAACCCGGCGTGATCGAAATACCCGTGCAGCAACAGTAGATTGGCGCACGCATCCGGCTGACTCCACTGGTGTGCAGCGAGGGTGTAGTGGCCGCAGCTGACACGGCCAGCGATATGGGACACATGCGGATAACGCGCGCTGAAGTCGAGCCCGTAGACGCCGCAAAAAGCGTCCAGTGCGGGAGACGGCGCAACGCCGTCTGCAAAGGGTGGCAGCTGCTCGCGAAGTTGCTGCAGCTGCTGTGGTGTCAACGCCACACTAACTGTCAATTCACAGCGGGCGTCAATGCTCCGGATTCATAGGCCAGTTGCATCTCGCCCAGCGAGCGCACCTTGATCTTGTCGGCATTGCCCGCGGTACCAAACGCCTCGTAGCGCGCGATACAGATGTCTCGCATCGCGGTGATGGTTTGCGCCAGGTACTTGCGCGGATCAAACTCGGCCGGGTTCTGCGCCAGAAAACGGCGGATCGCGCCGGTGGACGCCAGCCGCAGATCGGTATCGATGTTGACCTTGCGCACGCCGTGGCGAATCCCTTCCTGCACCTGCTCTACCGGCACCCCGTAAGTCTCGGGGATTTCACCGCCGTATTCATTGATGATCGCCAGCCAGTCCTGCGGCACCGCAGAGGAGCCATGCATCACCAGGTGGGTATTGGGAATGCGCGCATGAATCTCCTTGATGCGATCGATGGCGAGAATATCGCCGGTCGGGGGACGCGTAAACTTGTAGGCGCCGTGGCTGGTGCCGCAGGCGATAGCCAGAGCGTCCACACCGGTGGCCTGCACAAAGCGGGCGGCTTCCTCCGGGTCCGTCAGCATCTGGTCGTGGGTCAGAATACCTGCCGCACCGATGCCGTCCTCTTCGCCGGCCTCGCCCGTTTCCAGCGAGCCCAGGCAACCCAGCTCGCCCTCTACCGACACACCGCAGGCGTGCGCCATCTCTACCGCTGTGCGCGTCACCGCGACATTGTAGTCGTAGTCCATCGGCGTTTTGCCATCCTCGCCCAGCGAACCATCCATCATCACGGAGCTGAAGCCCAGCTGGATAGACCGCTGGCATACGGCAGCGGAGACACCGTGATCCTGATGCACCACCACCGGGATATGCGGAAATTCATTCATCGCCGCTTCCATCATTGCGCGCAAAAAGGGCGCACCGGCGTATTTGCGGGCACCCGCACTGGCCTGCATGATCACCGGGGAATTGGTGGCGTCGGCCGCCTCCATAATAGCGCGGGTCTGCTCCAGATTGTTGACGTTGAAAGCCGGTACACCGTAATTGTGTTCGGCGGCGTGATCCAGCAACTGACGCAAACTGATTAATGCCATGATAGTAATCCTTTCAATCGTAAAATGTGTTGAAGCCCGGTTTACTTCGGTTTGTCGCCGGCGCGTTGCTCCAGCATAGCAACTGCTGGCAGCGTTTTGCCCTCCACATACTCCAGGAATGCGCCGCCGCCGGTGGAGATATACGAAACTTTATCTGCGATTTCAAATTTGTCTATCGCGGCCAGGGTATCGCCACCGCCCGCCAGTGAGAAAGCCGGGCTGTCCGCAATTGCGCGGGCCAGGATTTTGGTGCCCTGGGCAAACTGGTCGAACTCGAATACACCCACTGGTCCGTTCCACAAAATGGTACCGGCGTTTTTGAGTATACTGGCGATCTCCAGCGCGGCCTGTGGCCCGATATCAAAAATCATATCGTCCTCAGCCACCTCGCTGGCAAGTTTCACACTCGCCGGCGCGTCCTCGGCAAACGCCTTGCCAGTGACAACGTCTACCGGCAGCGGAATTTTGGTTTTCTGCATCAGGGCCTGCGCAGTGGGAATCAGATCGTGCTCACACAGGGATTTGCCCACCGGGCTGCCACTGGCGGCGAGAAACGTATTGGCGATACCACCGCCGACGACCAACTGATCCACTTTTTCAGACAGCGCCTCCAGAACCTCGAGCTTGGTCGAGACTTTCGAGCCACCGACAATGGCGACCAGGGGGCGTGCCGGATCCGACAGCGCCTGCGACAGCGCACGCAGTTCCTCCGCGAGCAGCGGTCCGGCGCAGGCTACCGGCGCAAACTTCGCGACTCCGTGGGTGGAAGCCTGCGCCCTGTGCGCGGTGCCGAAGGCGTCCATCACGAAAATGTCGCACAGCGACGCATAGGCACGGGACAGCGCCTCATCGTCTTTTTTCTCCCCCGGATTAAAGCGCACGTTCTCCAGCAGCGCTACCTCACCGTCGGCCAGCGCCACGCCATCACGCCACTCCGATACCAGTGCAACGGGCTTGCCGAGTAGTCCGGACAAATGCTCTGCCACCGGGGCCAGCGAGAAAGCCGCATCGAACTCACCCTCTACCGGTCGACCCAGGTGAGACATCAGAATGACCTTGGCACCGGCCGCCAGCGCGGTCTCGATGGTGGGCAGGGCCGCGCGAATGCGGGCATCGCTGGTGACGGCTCCCTCCTTGATTGGTACGTTGAGATCTTCCCGGATCAGTACTCGCTGGCCGCGCAGATCCAGATCCTGCATCAGATGAACTTTGGACGTCATACTCGTCAATTCCCCACTCATTCAATATTGTCCCACCGGGTCGCGCTCAATACCGCCAACTGCAGATCCCGACACCGGGCTATAAACTGCCCCACACTTTCGCTACGTCCAGCATGCGATTGCCGTAACCCCACTCGTTGTCAAACCAGGTCAGCACTTTTACCAGCCGCTTGCCGCTCACGCGTGTTTGGCTGGCATCGACAATGCTGGAACGCGGATCGTGATTAAAATCACAGGATGCCAGAAGCTCCTCGGTATAGCCAAGCACGCCGTCGAAGTCAGAGTGTGATGCCTCTCGCAGAATACGATTGATTGCCGACACATCGGTGTCCTGGCGTGTCTGTACGGTCAAATCCAGTGCCGACACGTTGAGCGTCGGCACTCGCAGCGCCTGCGCTGTAAAGCGCCCGGCCATATAGGGCAGGATGCGCTCGATACCCTTGGCCAGCTCTGTATCCACCGGGATGATCGACTGGGAAGCGGCCCGCGTCTTGCGCAGATCCGTATGGTGGTAGGCATCCAGCACCGGTTGGTCATTCATGGCCGAGTGAATGGTGGTGATCGTGCCGCTCTCGATGCCCACGGCATCGTCCAGCGCCTTGATAACCGGCAGTATGCCATTGGTGGTGCAGGAGCCATTGGAGGCGATACGGTGCTCCCGCAGCAGTTCGTGGTGGTTGACCCCGTAGACCACTGTCTGGTCAACATCGGGCTGGGCCGGCTGGGAAAACAGGACTCTGGCCGCCCCCTGGCGCAGGTGCTGCTCAGCGGTCGCGCGGTCGGAGAATGCGCCGGTGCATTCGAGCACGATGTCCACCCCGAGGTCTCGCCAGGGCAGGGCGTCAATCCGCTCGTGATTCAACAGCGCGATTGCATCGCCGTCCACACGCAACTGTGTCGCGTCTCCCGCCAGCGGCAACGCGAAACGACCGTGGGTGGAATCGTAGCGGGTCAGGTGCAATACCGTGCCGGCGTCCGCGATTTCGTTTATCGCAACGATGGCCATCTCGTCACGCAGCGGGCTTTCGTACAGCGCACGCAGAATGCTGCGACCAATTCGGCCATAGCCATTGATAGCCAGACGCAGCACCGGAATGGGCTCTACGACAGCACGTCTTCGACGGTCGCCACGACATTCTCGGTGGTGAAGCCAAAGTATTTCATCAGATCTCCCGCCGGCGCGGACTCACCGAAAGACGTCATGCCGACCACTCGCCCGTCCAGACCGACGTACTTGTACCAGAAATCCGCATGCAGTGCCTCAACCGCCACGCGGGCCAGCACATCGCTGGGCAATACGGCCTCGCGATAGCTGGCATCCTGCTGCTCAAACAACTCGGCGCAGGGCATGGATACGACCCGGATCTGCCTGCCTTTGCCTGCCAGTTCCTCCGCTGCCGCCATCGCCAGCTGCACCTCGGAGCCAGTGGCGATCAGGATGGCATCCGGCGCCCCGTCACAGTCCCTGAGCACATAAGCGCCGCGTTCGATCGCCGCCAACTGCTGATCGCTGCGCGCCTGGTGCGGCAAGCCCTGGCGGGAAAAGATCAACGACGAGGGGCCATCGCGGCGCTCGATCGCGGCCTTCCACGCGACCGCAGACTCAACCGTGTCGCACGGTCGCCACGTTTGCATATTCGGTGTGGAGCGCAGCGCGGTCAGCTGCTCGACCGGCTGGTGGGTGGGGCCGTCTTCGCCGAGGCCGATGGAATCGTGGGTGAAAACAAAAATCGATTGCTGCCTCATCAGCGCGGCCATGCGTACCGCGTTGCGGGCATACTCCATGAAAATCAGGAACGTGGCGCCGTAATTGATGAAACCACCGTGCAACGCGATGCCGTTCATCATCGCCGCCATCGCAAACTCACGCACGCCGTAGTAGATATAGTTACCGCTGGCGTCATCGGCACTGACGCCCTTGGAGCCACTCCAGAGGGTCAGGTTGGAAGCGGCCAGATCGGCCGAACCACCGAGCAGTTCCGGCAGCAGCGGGCCGTAGTTGTTGAGACAGTTCTCAGAGGCCTTGCGAGAGGCGATGCTCGAGCCTTCCTGCTGGCAGCGCGCGATGTAGGCAGTGGCCTGCGCGGAGAAGTCTTCCGGTAAGTCACCGGCCAGGCGCCTGCGCAGCTCTGCCGCCAGCTCCGGATGGTCGGTGGCGTAGCCTGCCATGGCCTGCTCCCAGGCAGCCTCCAGCGCACTGCCGCGCTCACGGGCATCCCAGCCGGCATAGATGTCATCGGGGATTTCGAACGGCGCGTATTCCCAACCGAGGGCTTCGCGGGTCGCGGCGACCTCTTCTTCGCCCAGTGCGGCACCGTGTACTGATTCCGTACCCTGCTTGTTGGGCGCACCCTTGCCGATGACGGTCTTGCAACAGATCAGGGTGGGCCTGTCGCTGTCACTGCGGGCGGTTTCGATGGCCGCCTTCACCGCATCGGAATTGTGGCCGTCCACGTCGCTGATCACCTGCCAGCCGTAGGCGCGAAACCGGGCCGGAGTGTCATCGGTAAACCAGCCAGCCACCTCGCCGTCGATAGAAATACCATTATCGTCATAAAACGCGACCAGTTTGCCCAGTCCCAGCGTACCCGCCAGCGAGCTGGCCTCGTGGGAAATCCCCTCCATCAGACAGCCATCGCCGACAAATACATAGGTGTTGTGATCAACCACCGCGTGGCCGGGCCGGTTGAACTGTGCCGCCAGCACCTTTTCCGCCAGTGCCATCCCCACCGCATTGGCCAAGCCCTGGCCCAGTGGGCCGGTCGTTGTCTCCACGCCCGGGGTATAGCCATACTCCGGATGGCCGGGGGTTTTGGAGTGCAGCTGGCGGAAATTCTGGATTTCAGACATGGGCAGATCGTAGCCGGTCAGGTGCAACAGCGAGTAGATCAGCATGGAGCCGTGACCGTTGGACAGCACAAAGCGGTCGCGTCCCGGCCACGCCGGATTTGCCGGGTTGTGCCTGAGATAATCGTTCCACAGTACCTCGGCGATATCAGCCATACCCATCGGGGCGCCGGGGTGGCCACTTTTGGCCTTCTGGACAGCATCCATGCTCAGGGCGCGGATAGCATTGGCAAGTCTGGTGCGTGAGGACGACATCGGGTTCTCCAGGGCGGAAATCAGGTGGGGCCAAAATGGGCCGCTATTTTCGCGTAAGCGCGCGCGATGGGCAAACAAATAGGCAGAAATTTGGCCTCACACCCTGATTTTATTGTTGTGACGGGGGTCGCAGCTCTATATCAAAATATTTTGATATAGATATTCGGGCCTGCTAGACTGCCGCCCATGTCTTCGCCCAACACAGCCAATCTGGTGACGCCAATACCGGACCCGCCGCCATCAGGCCAATCGCTGACGGCGCTCACCAACCTGTGCAAAGCCAGTGCGGATACGCTGCGCCTGCTGGTCCTGCGGGTATTGCGCAAGGATTCTTTCGGCGTATCCGAGCTGTGTTCCATCTTTAACATCCGCCAACCCGCACTCAGCCATCATCTCAAGGTACTGTCCAATGCCGGCCTGGTAGCCGCGCGGCGCGAGGCCAACTCCATTTTTTATCGACGCAGCGAACTGGGGCAGCAGCCCGGTCTGGAGGCTTTGCAGCACAGTCTTTTTGAAGCCGTCGATGCCATCGAGCTGCCGCAGGACATCCAGAGCCGGCTGGCGACCCTGCACCGCCAGCGCGAGGAAAACTCCAATAATTTTTTCCGACTCAATGCACACAAGTTTCGCCAGCAACAGGACCTGATCGCCAGCTATGGGCAGTATGCCGATGTGGTCGCACAGGTACTGGCCGACGCACCGCTGAAGCAGCGCCGCACCGTACTTGAAGTAGGGCCGGGCGACGGATCGTTTCTGCTGGAACTGGCATCGCTGTTCGACCATGTCGTGGCGCTGGACAACGCACCTGGCATGCTGCAGCAGGCACGCGAGAAAGTCGCGGTCGCCGAATTACAGAATGTGGATTTTATTCTCGATGATACCCGCAGTGAGCAATTGCGGAACCTGCAAGTCGATTGCGTGGTCATCAATATGGTATTGCACCACACACCCGCCCCCGGCGACGTGCTGCGGGACGTCGCTGCCTGTCTCGCGCCCAGCGGCGTGGTACTGGTCACCGAGCTATGCAGCCACGATCAGGGCTGGGCGCGGGAAAACTGCGGTGATTTGTGGTTGGGTTTCGATCCCCAGGAGCTGGCGCAGTGGGCGCAGGCTGCGGGGCTGACGGAAATGGCCAGTGAATATCTGGCGCAGCGCAATGGGTTTCAAGTACAGGTGCGGCTGTTTGGCCGCGCCTGATAATTTTAAGTACAGTGATTAAGGATGGTAGAGCTATGAGCGAGTACAAAGTTTTCACCTCAGAATCCGTGTCCGAGGGGCACCCCGACAAAATGGCGGATCAGATTTCCGATGCCGTGCTGGATTACCTCCTGAAGAGGGACAAAAACGCGCGTGTCGCAGTTGAGACCATGGTTAAAACCGGGATGGCGATCGTAGCCGGGGAAGTGACCACCACCGCCACTATGGATCTGGAGGACACCATCCGCCAGACCATCCTCGACATCGGCTATGACAGCTCAGAGGTAGGTTTCGACGGCGCGTCGTGTGCCGTGCTCAACGCCATTGGCAGGCAGTCGCCGGACATCGCCATGGGCGTGGACGAGAGCAAGGACCGCGAGCAGGGCGCTGGCGACCAGGGCCTGATGTTTGGCTATGCAACCAATGAGACCGACGTGCTGATGCCGGCACCTATCTACTACTCACACCGCCTGGTGGAACGCCAGGCTGAACTGCGCAAGAACGGCTCACTGCCCTGGCTGCGCCCCGACGCCAAAAGCCAGGTGACACTGCGCTACGAAAACGGCAAACCGGTGGCCATTGATGCCGTGGTTCTGTCCACCCAGCACGATGAAAACGTCAGCCAGAAAGAGATCCACAAACAGGTCCTCAAGCATGTGATCAAGGATGTACTGCCCGAGGAGTGGCTGCACAAGAACACCAAATACCACATCAACCCCACCGGCCAGTTCATCATCGGCGGCCCTGTGGGCGACTGTGGGCTGACCGGCCGCAAGATCATCGTGGATACCTACGGCGGCATGGCGCGCCACGGCGGTGGTGCATTTTCCGGCAAGGACCCGTCCAAGGTTGACCGCTCCGCCGCCTATGCGGGCCGCTATGTAGCGAAAAATATCGTCGCTGCAGGCCTTGCAGATCGCTGCGAGATCCAGGTGTCTTACGCCATTGGCGTCGCCGAGCCGACGTCGATATCCATCGACACGTTTGGCACCGGCAAAATTTCTGATGAGAATATTGCGACACTGGTGCGCGAGCATTTTGACCTGCGTCCCAAGGGCCTGATTGCAATGCTTAATCTGAAACGTCCTATCTACCGTAAAACGGCTGCTTACGGACACTTCGGGCGAGAGGACAAGGATTTCACCTGGGAGAAGAAAAACAAGGCTGGCGCGCTGAAAAAAGCAGCCCGCAATTTGTAATATCAGGCCGCTACCTTACGGTTCCGGCCAACAGTAAACACAGGGCAACAGCCCAGAGGAATGCACAATGAGCAAAGCAGAAAAGTTACCGCAAAACGAAGATTTTAAAGTCGCTGATATCGGGCTGGCACAGTGGGGCCGGCGCGAACTGGACATCGCCGAAAGCGAAATGCCCGCTTTGATGGCGATGCGCGAAACCTATTCTTCCAGCAAGCCACTCAAGGGTGCAAAAATTCTAGGCTGCATCCACATGACCATCCAGACAGGGGTGCTGATTGAAACACTGGTTCAGCTGGGCGCAGAAGTCCGCTGGTCCTCCTGCAATATTTTCTCGACACAGGATCACGCCGCCGCCGCTATCGCCGCCGCGGGCATTCCAGTGTATGCGTGGAAAGGAGAGACCGAAGAGGAGTACGACTGGTGTCTTGAGCAGACTATCCTCAAGGACGGCAAGCCCTGGGACGCCAACATGGTGCTGGATGACGGCGGCGACCTGACCGGCATGCTGCACGACAAGTACCCCGAAATGCTGGATAAAATCCACGGTATCACCGAGGAGACCACCACTGGCGTACACCGCCTGCAGGAGATGTTGGAGCACGGCACGCTGAAAGTACCGGCAATCAACGTCAACGACTCGGTAACCAAGTCCAAGAACGACAACAAGTACGGCTGTCGCCACAGTCTTAACGATGCCATCAAGCGCGGCACCGATCACCTGATGGCCGGCAAAAAAGCCCTGGTTATCGGCTACGGTGATGTGGGCAAAGGTTCTGCACAGTCGCTGCGCCAGGAAGGCATGATCGTCAAAATATCCGAAATCGACCCGATTTGTGCGATGCAGGCCTGTATGGATGGCTTTGAGGTGGTATCACCTTTCATTGACGGCGTGAATGACGGTACTGAAGCCTGTATCAATCGCGATCTGTTATCGAACACGGACCTCCTGGTGACCACAACCGGCAACTACAAGGTTTGCGACTCAAACATGCTGAAGGCACTGAAAGCCAATTCCGTGGTGTGTAACATTGGCCACTTCGACAATGAGATTGATACAGCATTCATGCGCCGCAACTGGGAGTGGGAAGAGGTCAAGCCGCAGGTGCACAAGGTCTACCGCGACAAAGCCGCCAACGACTACCTGATCCTGTTGTCCGAGGGCCGGCTGGTCAATCTTGGGAACGCGACCGGCCACCCGTCACGCATCATGGACGGTTCATTCGCCAACCAGGTACTGGCCCAGATCTATCTGTACGAACGCCGGTTCGCTGATCTGGAACCGAACATGAAGGCGGCGGCTCTGTCTGTAGAAGTCCTGCCCAAGAAGCTGGACGAGGAAGTCGCGGCTCACATGATCGGTGGTTTCGGCGCGGTACTGACTCGCCTCACTCCGGAGCAGGCTGACTACATCAAGGTCAGCGCAGATGGCCCCTACAAGCCCGACAGCTACAAGTACTAGGGAACTATCAGCAATGGCAGCGCAAAAACAGCGCATCAGCTGCGAGTTTTTCCCGCCCAAGACAGAAGCAGGCACCAGCAAGTTGCTGGACGAGGTCGCACCGGCGTTGAATGCCCTGGGTCCCGAGTTTTTCTCGGTGACCTATGGCGCCGGCGGCAGCACCCGGGAGACAACGCTGGGTGTTGTGTCGGCGATCAGGGAAGCGGGTATCGACGTTGCGCCCCACCTCAGTTTTGGCGGCGATGATGAGGGCGCCGTGGCGTCACTGCTCGAGACCTACCAGAGCAAGGGTATCAAGCGCCTGGTAGCACTGCGCGGCGATGTTCCCTCGGGAACGGGCGGTGCTGCGCACATGGTGTATGCCAATGAGCTGGTGGAATTTGTCCGCAAGCGCACTGGTGATCACTTCGAAATCGAGGTCGCGGCGTACCCGGAGACCCACCCGGAGGCAAAAAGCTACGACAGCGATATTCGTTTCCTGAAAGCCAAGCTTGATGCCGGGGCCAATAGCGCGATCACGCAGTATTTTTACAATGTGGAAGCCTATTTCTACTTTTTGGACCAGTGCGCCGCGATCGGGATCGACAAGCCGATTTATGCCGGCATCATGCCGATTACCAACTTCGCCAACCTGCAGCGATTCTCGCGCAACAGCGGTGCTGAAATTCCGCGCTGGATTTGCCAGCGGATAGAGGCTTTCGGCGACGACCAGGACAGCATCAAGGCATTCGGCGTGGAGGTGGTCACGCAACTGTGCCAGACCCTGCTCGACAGCGGCGCACCCGGCATTCATTTTTACACGATGAACCAGGTAGAGCCAACGCGAGAAATCTATAACAACCTGGGCCTCTGATCCGGGGCCACCTGCCCGGCTGCAGCGCCATGCGCACAACCCGCATCTACACCACCCAGAGGCTGAGCACCGGTGCCGTCGTACAACTGGAACCGGAGCCAAGCCGCCATCTGGCGCGCGCACTGCGCCTGGGCGTGGGTGACACCCTGACCCTGTTCGACGGCCACGGCGGTGAATACCCCGCCGAGATCATCGGCGTCGATAAAAAATATGTGCAGGTAGTGACTGGTGAACACCTCTCCTGTGAGCGTGAATCCACGCTGGATATCCACCTGGGTATCGCTGTCTCCCGCGGTGAGCGCATGGACTGGGTGGTACAAAAATCCACCGAGCTGGGTGTGACCGCGCTGACGCCCCTGCTGACAGAGCACACCGGGGTGAAGTTGGCCGGGGAGCGGGCCAACAAAAAAATCCAGCACTGGCAACAGATTGCAATCAGTGCCTGTGAGCAGTGCGGACGCAACCGTCCGCCGGTGGTCTACCCGCTGCAGTCGCAGGCACAGTGGCTGGCATCCACTACTGCCGAGCAAAAATTTGTCCTGCACCACCGGGCGGATGCGCTCGCTGTGCCGAGCGAAACACCGGGCAGTATTGCGCTACTGGTGGGCCCGGAGGGCGGCCTCAGTGAGGCGGAGATCGCGGCGGCGGAGCAGGCCGGGTTCGCCGCGTTGAGACTGGGGCCGCGCGTGTTGCGCACAGAGACGGCCCCGATCGTGGCTATCGCGCTGCTGCAGGCCCACTGGGGTGATATGTCACTGGCCTGATCTGCACTACTTGCGCAGCCACCGCGCGTGCGCCCACTCCAGGAAATGCCCGATCGCGTTGACCGTGTGGTCTGTTCGCACCGAATGGAAAATTTCAAACGCATGCTGTGCACCCGGCAGTTCAGCGTAGGCAACAGGGCTGGTCGACACTGCTTGCAGTGCATCGACAAACACTCTCGCCTCCTCTACCCACACCAGTGAATCGTGTGTGCCCTGTATCACAAAGGTTGGCGGAGCATCCGCACAGACATGGCTCAGCGGAGAACCCACATCCCATAAGTCCGGGTTGTCCTCCGGCTTGCACTGCAAAACCTTATCCGCAATCATGTCGCTCATGGACATCTCAGCGCGAATGCGATGGCGATCGCGCAAGTCATAGACACCGTAGATGGGCACTGCCGCCTGCACGGCTGTGTCGACATCCTCAAACCCGGGCTGCCACTCGGCGCGATTGGGGGTCAATGCGGCCAGCGAGCTGAGGTGACCACCGGCAGAGCCGCCAGTGATGGCGATGAAATCCGGATTGCCACCGTACTCTTTAATGTGCTCGCGAATCCAAGCGATGGATTTTTTCACATCAACAATATGCTCCGGAAAAGCGACCATGGGGCTGAGGCGGTAGTTGATCGCCACGCACAGCCAGCCGCGCTGGGCCATGTGATACATCAGTGGCTTGGCCTGCTGCTCCTTCTCCCCGATCAGCCAGGCGCCGCCGTGGACCTGCAACAACACGGGGTAACCGCCCTCTCGCGGCTCATCGGGCAGATAGATATCAAGCAGGTTGCGCACACCGGCATCGGAGTAGGCCATGTTGCGGAGATGCTGCACCCCGTCGCGTTTGAAATGAAACGGTCGCAGCCAGTCACGGGTGCGAATGTCGTCGCAGAGCAGGTGCCGTCGTTCGGCGGGGATGTCGGACCGGTAATCGTCCCCCAGCGCGCTCTGCAATGCCGGTCGCAGGTGAAAAGGCGCATCCATGGACTGGACATGGAGGTAGATCAGCCCCAACCAGGACAGCGCAAACAGGCCAAGGCCGCATTGCGCCAGCGGATCCGACAAGGCGCCGAATAAGCCGAGCAACGCGGTCAGCGCCACCTGCCATATCAGGTGTACCATCGCCAGTTCGCCGCACAGCCAGGCGAGCAGGAAATACACCGGCACCGCCCAGTACAGACGCCGCGCCTGCACGATGGCAGTAATGACGCAAATGACGCTCACCAGCGCCAGCGCAAAATAGATACCTGCAACACTCACATTATTCTCCAATACACAGATACGGCTCAGGACCGCTATTCTAGGATACTTGGCTATTGCGTGTCGCTCACCAGGGCGCGATTCCCACTCCCAACCGTATACCTGATAAGCGCACTGTGTAAAAAAACCGGACACTTCGTCACAGTGCGTGCGCACATCCACACCCGCTGTTTGACGCTAGCAACGACAACAGGCACTGCGGGTAAAGAGTTCTGTACACTGGATCGCGTCGAGGACTCTGTGTACTGTGCTCACTGCGGGATGTGTCTGCACTGGCACTTTGCTAAACTTGCAGTAAAAATAACGCCCAACCCCACAGTCAACGGAGATCACTACCATGCGCAGACATCACACACGTTTAGCCCTTCGACCGGTCAACGGTGCAGGGTTTCGAATCGCAGCGTTCTCTGTTCTGGTCCCGCTACTCGCCACAGGGTGCGCCATGAACCAGACGGAGCAGCGCACGGGTGCCGGCGCGGCGATCGGTGCACTGGGTGGCGCACTGCTCGGCACCAGCAGGGAAAGTGCCGCGATTGGTGCTGCGGTAGGGGCCGCGGGCGGCTATCTCTACGACCAGTACAATAAGCGCGAGGATGCGGATGCGGAGAACGCCCGACTGCGACAGGAAAACGAGCGATTGAAACAGGAAGCGGCAGACAGTTCTGGTGAATAGCCTGTCTCACACCTCCATTTTTCGCACGTTAAAGAGCAGTGGACACACAGGAGTAACAGCAATGACAGCACAGCGATTGATTGGCATTTTGGGTGTAATGATCTGGGGCAGCCTCGGGATGATACCGGTACAGGCTTCCGCTACCGCGGGTGATCCTGCGCCGCAAGATATCAGGCTCGGCTCAGCCGGCGCCCTGGTGGATATCTGTACCGTCGAGCCGACGCGGAGCGACTACGCGGCCTCACTCGGCTTCTGCTACGGTTTTTTTGAGGGGGCAATTCGCTATCACCAGGCCCTTGCCGGAACAGACCTGAATCGACACCTGGTATGTGCACCAGAAGGTACGACGCGACAGCAGGGCGTCGAAGTGTTTACCGACTATATCCAGGAAAACCCACAGTACGCGTCTGAAGCATCCATCGATGCCGTGTTTCGCGCATTGGGGGCACGCTGGCCCTGCACGGATTAGCCCCGGGCCAGCGCGCTATGCCGCTGCTTCGATGCCGGCGAAGGCGCGGATTGCATCGCGGTAAAGAGTGGGCTTCCCAATACCCAATTCTGCGCGCATTGTGTCCAGCGGCTCGGCGAGTCGCTGTTCCCAGTTAACGGTGGCAAACCATGTCGCGCCCTCGCCGATCCGGCGGCCTTCCTCGATACAGTCGTCCACGGAAAATAACTGTGTCCCTTGCCGAGCCTTGCGCCGCGCCATGAAAATGATAAATGCGATACCGCGGTTGGGTGTCTGCGTCACCATAAACGACAGCAGGCACAGCTCACCGAGTTGGTCACGGCCGTAGCCACACATCACGTGTTGCAGATCGTGAATATCGCGCAGGCGATTGCCCAGCCAGCTCTCGTCCGGGCTTAGCCCTTCTCCACGAGGCGCCTCCTCACTCGCCGCTACCAGGCCGTCTGCACTGAGGGACTGCGACTCGACAAACCTGAGATACGCGCGGCCGACGCTGCCCTCGGGCATGGCCCGCAGCGCCTCGCGATCATTCAGCACGGAGAGGATATCCGGCTTGGTACGCAGCAACTCACGCCCCTCGGGCGTGGACCTCAGCCGCTCCACAGCCCGGCTCAGGCTGCCGCCCTTCAGGGCCTGGATTATCTTGAACACCTCCCCGGTATCATCCGGATTGGCAATCAGTGCACGCACCGAGCGCAACGCCTGCAATGGCTTTACACCCTTGAAATCACTCACAATTCTTGAAACATATGCTGCCATATTGGATACCACTGCCGCCCTGGGGCTGTATCGAAGACATTGCCCAATGTTGCCCTATTCCAGCGCCCGGGGGTAGCCCCAACGCGGGCAATTACATCGCCGGGCCATTCCCCCGCCGCTTGAACCCGGAATCGCCCTGCAAAGTGGCCGGGGGCCCTCACTGCGGTGTCGAGCTGTCACTAAACTTTACGATTACCGCTACCAATATTTATAAGTTATTGATTATTAAGGACTAAAAATATTGGCACAATTACTGCTTATCAAACACCGAACCCTACTTCAGACACTTTACTGACGCAGGCGATCATCTACTTTGGTCAGTTGCACCCTAGGGAGGGGCACGAAATGAAAACAATGAAGAGAAACTTACTGTTTGCGGCAGTCGCAACCGCATTACCCTTGGCCTCCGCACAGGCCTCGGTGATTGTACTGGACTTCGAAAACATCAATACCTCGTATCCGACGACGAATTACGCCAATATCCAGGAGTTCTACAACGGCGGCACCAGCAGCCAGGGCACCAGTGGTACCAACTTTGGTGTGAGCTTTGAGGACAATGCACGCGCTATCTGCCTGAATACTCTGGGCAATACAAGCGGCTGCTCCAATACCTCTCGCGGTGGACTCGGCGACCCCAATTCACAGCGCGGCGGCCTGTTCTTCACAGCCGGTAGCGAGACAACGATGAATTTTGCCTCGGGTTTTGACACCGGCTTCTCATTCTTTTATACAGCTCCCAACCAGGGCGGTTCTGTGCAGGTATTCGATGACGTCGATGGCACCGGCAACTTATTGGCTACCCTGAACCTGGGCACCACAGCCAGCTCCTGCAGTGGCTTTGGCGCGACCTTCTGTCCGTTTGTGGCGGCGGGCGTTAATTTCGCCGGTACTGCCAAATCAGTGAACTGGGGCGGCGTAGCCAACCAGGTTGTGTTTGATGACGTGACTTTTGGCTCATCCACCCCCGGCGAGGTGCCGGTACCGGGTACGCTGGGTATCGTAGGTCTCGGCCTTGTCGGCCTGGCAAAAATGCGTCGTCGCAAAAAGTAAGCGCCGTACGCAATAAGAAAACCCCGCTACGGCGGGGTTTTTTTGTGCGGTCTATCGGCAACAATCCACCACCCTACGCATACCCGTAGCGCTGTACCCAGGGTTCAAGTGCCGCCATAACCGGCGTCATTTTCGCACCGTAGCGGCGCCACTGTCCGAGGCCGTCCGCATTGAGTCCTCGCCGCAGCTGCATGTCGCTGGGTGTGCGTGGATCTGCTGGCAGCGCATCAGTGAATCGCAGCATCCCCGGCTCCCACTCCAGGCCAATGAACTGCAGCACCGAGCGGATCGTCTGCTCGAAGCGCTCGACAACCTGCTCGTGCCGCACCTCGTGCACCTCAAGCGGCAGCAGCGCACGGGAGATCTCCGCGAGGTTCATCACCTCGTGGTAAAAGCGCGCTGCGCCCTCGATATCGAGCAGTTCAAACATGGCAGGATTGATCTGAAAGCGCCGGCGAAAGCAGCTCAGCACCACATCCCTTGGGTCGCGCACCGCGAACAGTACCCTGGCCCCGGGAAACAGCTTGGCGATAACCGGCAGCGACAAGGTGTGCAGCGGCAACTTGTCCAGCACAGTCTTGCCCTGAAGTCCGGCACCGGTCGCCTCTCGCACCCGCTGCCAATAACGCTCGCGATACTGCGCTGCCTGCTCCGGCGCAAGCTGCGCCAGGGCACTGATCTGCGCATCGCTATCGAGCCACTCACTGGCGATATCACTCAACAGATCCACCTCCTCCAGCGTCAACATCGCGCTGTGGCTGCTCAGCACCTTTTCCAGCAGGGTGGTACCCGAGCGGGGAAAGCTGAGCAGAAAGATGTGACGGCATCCCGCAGCGGCCGCGGCCGTGTCGGGACCCGCGGTGTCCTGCCACGCCTGCGGGGCCTGGTGAGATAGCGAGTTAGCCAGTCGGCGCGCCCTGTCCACATAACGCTCGGAGACCTCGCGCGCCATGCGCGGGGCGAATTTTTGCGTCAAAAGGGCATTGCGGGAGGCGTAATCGAGGAAAGCCGCGTCTGTCTGATCAAGCGTATCGAGCGCTTCAGCCCGCAGGTCAAGAATCGCTACACGCGCATCGTTGTCCAGCTCAGGGCGGGCCAGCAATTGATTCATTCGCGCGCACGTGCTGTCGGGATCACCGTCGAGCAGGTCCGCGCGACCGATGGCCATCTCGGCACTGAAGTTGCCAGGGTGCAGTGCGAGGGCCCGGGAGGCCATTTTGCGCGCCTCGCCCGCGTTGCGCTGACGCGCCGCGATAGCCGCCAGTGCCGCGAGCGAGTCCGCGCTATTTGGATCGAGTGCCACTATCTGTCGATAGTAGGACTGCGCGTCTGTCAGGTGCCCGAGGCGGTAGCTGGCAGCCGCGGCGCTAGTGAGTGCGGGCAATAGGTTCGCTTGCAGTGATAACGCTGTTTTGAGATCGGCAAGCCCCTCCTCCTCCAGGCCCTGCCGGATTCTCATGGTGCCCAGGCAGAACCAGACCTCCGCTTCTTCGGGCGCGATCTCTGCGGCTTCGCGAAGCAGTGCGATGCCCTCTGGCCCCCGCCCGTCCTGCTCCAGCGATTCACCGGCCAACAGCAGCACCAACGGTTCGTCCAAACCCTGCTCCAGTGCAGAGACCGACAGCCGCATCGCCTCCTCTCGCTGCCCCTGCTGGAAGCTGGCGACAATATTTTCAAACAGCAATTCAGCCGCTTGCGGCGATAAACTCATGTGCAACACCCCTGCGTCAGTGTAGCGGAACGCTACAACAGCCCGCACAGCTTGCGCAATAGGCCGGCCAACCTGTGTCGCAGACTGGAGCACGAATCAGGCACACGCCGATCCAACGGGGCAGGGATTACGCCGCATTTATAGTGCGCGCGACTGCATTGCTGTCACGGGTGCCAGGCATATGCAGTACCGAAAGCGCTGTCAGTTCCCGCGCAGTCATCACCTGATTGCGCCCGTGTTGCTTGGCCCCGTACAGCGCCTTGTCCGCACGGTTCAAGCAGGCCTCCCAGTCCTCCTTGATATGCAGTTGGGCGACGCCGATAGACACCGTCAAGCGGATGTCGGCAGTAAACAGTTGGCACTCAATTCTACGGCGCAGGTTCTCGGCCAGGTTGGCAGCGGCGTCCAGCGCAGTCTGTTCCGCAACCAACACGAATTCCTCACCACCGTAACGGTAGACACTCTCGGTCGGCCGCGTCGTGCCGCGCAACAACTTGCTCAGATCAACCAGTATCTGATCACCTACAATATGCCCGTAGGTATCATTAATCCGTTTGAAATGATCAATATCCAGAATCAGCAGACTGACCGGACTCTTGTTGCGCCGAAAGATCGCACTGACCGCATCGAGCTTTATATTCTGCGCGCGCCGGTTGCCGGCCCCCGTCAGCGGATCCACGTGCACCATGCGACGCAGCTCTTCCAGTTGCCGCCGGTTGGTCAGCGCAAATGCATTGGCGAGCAACACGGTAGTGACCACTGTCAAACAGATTGTGGTCAGGGCCGTCGCCGACAAATCATCCCATAAAACCGCGAGAAAGCAGCCGACAAACCCGACCGTAAGAATGGTTGCCTGCCGGGTATCCAGCATAAAGTACGCCACCATCAACGCCGGAAACGCCCAGAAAAGTTCACTGACACCCAACAGCAGCGTGGACATCAGTGCGGCACCGATAAAACCCAGCGCCATAAGAATACCGCCGGTTCGCGCATTGCGACTGACACAAACAAAGAGAAAAAGTAGCAGCATGATGACGACCGGACCCATATCGCCCAAGGCCATCGTCCAGCTCTTGTCCAGCAGGCGAATATAGGCCAGCAGCGTAACGGCAATCGCCATAAAACCGCCGAGCAGTAGCAACACAGTCTCTTTGACAGAGCGCCGGTGCGAGGAATTCACTTTAGCTTCAATCATGCCATCCACCTCCTTGATAGCTCGATCACCCGATCGTCGGGTGAAAGATATCTTGCCGCCGCGTTACCGCGTACGACCGGGATGCCAGAGAATATTTTCGGGGAGCCTGCAGGAGACTCACGAATGGAGTCGTATCAGTGACAAGCTGACTCTGCAATTTCCAATGGCCTCTTTTTTGACCAGAGAGGCATGAATAGTGTGATGTTAGTCACAGATTCGCACCTAGTCCAATCATTCGCCGCAAAAAACTGGAGTAAATGCGTTTTTTTTGCTAGCGGATACTAGTCAAAGGACGGCCGCACTGCCGTATCGTTATTTTCGATGCAGCTGTCGAACGACTGTTCCAGAATACTCTGCGGCCTTGATGTCACCGGCGATCAATACCCGCGCGCTTGCGCCGGTGATCGCCTTTGCGTAAGTTAGCAGGCCGTCGAGGCAGGAGTAGAAGCAGAATGACCATCAAGCTGGGCGTGGTGATGGATCCCATCGCCAATATCAACTACAAAAAGGACACCACGCTGGCGATGCTCTGGGCCGCACAGGACCGGGGCTGGCAGCTGTTCTATATGGAGCAGGCCGACCTCTACCTCGAACAGGGCGTCGCGCGCGCCCGCATGGCGCCGTTGACGGTTGCACGAGATCCGCAGAACTGGTTCTCGATGGCGGCAGCACAGGACCAGGATCTCGCGCAGCTCGACGTTATCCTGATGCGCAAGGACCCCCCGTTCGACAACGAATACATTTACTGCACCTATATTCTGGAGGCGGCAGAACGCCTGGGCACGTTAATCGTAAATCGCTGCCAGAGCTTGCGCGACTGCAACGAAAAGGTGTTTGCCACGCAATTCCCGCAGTGTTGCCCACCGGTACTGGTCAGCGCCGACATGGCGCGCCTGAAGGCGTTCCACCTGCAGCACGGCGATGCGATCTTCAAGCCACTCGACGGCATGGGTGGCAGTGCGATTTTCAGAGTCAAACCGGGAGATTCGAATATCAGCGTGATAATGGAGATGCTGACTAACCACGGCACCCGGACCATCATGGCACAGCAGTTTATCCCGCAGATTGAGAAGGGCGATAAGCGCATACTGATGATCAACGGCGAGCCCGTACCCTACTGTTTGGCGCGCGTACCCCTGGCCGGTGAAACCCGCGGCAACCTCGCTGCTGGCGGCACCGGACAGCCGCAACCGCTGAGCGAACGGGATCAGTGGATCGCCGCGCAGGTCGGACCCAGTTTGCGAGAGAAAGGCCTGTTATTCGTCGGCCTCGACGTGATCGGCGATTACCTCACCGAGATCAACGTCACCAGCCCCACATGTGTTCGGGAAATTGACGCAGCTTATGATCTGGACATTGGTGGACAACTGATGGATTGTATCAGCGGGGAGTTGAATAACAGGCGCTAGCCAATCCATGTACTACCTGGAAACAGGCAACGATAGAGACACACGATTTCGAAATGCCATGCTCGTGGCGATCGCGGCGCACGCGACCCTGATTCTAGCAGTCTCCTTCAAAACCAGCCTTTCGACACCGCAAACCAGCACGCAAATCGAGGTCACGCTCGCCACCCGACCGAGTGCTGTCGCGCCCGACGATGCCACGAACATCGCACAGGCCAATCAGGTCGGCAGCGGCAACGACGCCCCGATGAACCAGCTCAGTACACGCAACCCGCTGCAAACGGAGAGCCCCTCAGAGCAACAGGCCACGATGCAAATGTCACAGCAACATAAGGCAGTGCAGCACGATACGCTGGTGACCACTGCCGCAGCGGAGCGCAGTGTGACCACGCAAGAGGCCGATGCGCGGAAACAGCAACTCGATACGGACGGTATCAGCCCTGAGGTGGACAGAATCAACCGGGAAATTGCCAGCCTGCAGGCGGAACTGGATGATGAAACCCGCACCTATGCCGATCAGCCCCGGGTCAGGCGGCTGACCGCAGCCTCTGCCAAGCAGTCTGTTGACGCAGCATACCTGCTGGACTGGCGCCGGCGCCTGGAGGCAGTGGGCAACCAGTACTATCCCCAGGCATCCATCCGCTACGGCCTCTATGGGGATTTGCGGATGCTGGTGGTCATTCGCAATGACGGCAGCCTGGAAGACATACAGATTCTATCCTCATCCGGCTATGCGGTGCTCGACGAGGCCGCGATCAAGATCGTGCGGATGGCTGCGCCGTACTCCCCATTTCCGCCGGAGTTGAGAGCCACAACCGACAAACTGGAAATCGTGAGAACGTGGCATTTTCAGGAAAACCAGCTAAGCTCACCTTAAGCGTCGGCGAGTTTTTGCATTCCACTATCCACGCCGGAGAACCGTGCATTTATGTCCGCAAAACATTCCGTGAGCACAGCAAAAAGCAGCGACTGCCTGCGGGATCATTTCCTGCTGGCCATGCCCTGTCTCACGGAAGGTATTTTCTCGCAGAGCATCACTTACATCTGCGAACACGGCGAGAGCGGCGCGATGGGTATTGTCATCAACCGCCCGCTGGATCTGTCGGTGAGCGAAATATTTGAACACCTGCAAATCGCTACTAGCGGCAACTTCTCATCAGAGCCTGTGATGGCGGGAGGACCGGTGCAGATGGATCACGGATTCGTTCTGCACCGCTATAGCGACAGAAGCTGGGAAGCCAGCCTGAAAATCACACCCGAGATAACGCTGACAACCTCTCGCGACATTCTGCGAGCCATCGCCGTCGGCGACGGCCCCCGCGATCACCTGATTGCGCTGGGCTACGCCGGCTGGGGTGCTGGCCAGCTCGAGCAAGAGCTGGCGGACAATAGCTGGCTAACCCTGCCGGGCAGCAGTGATATTATTTTCTCCACACCGTGCGACCAGCGACTGGAGGCGGCGGCCGCTCGCCTGGGTATCGATATGAACCTGATCTCCGCCCAGGTCGGCCACGCCTGAGTGCACATACGGCACAATTACCACGCATGAAAAAGCCCCACCGCGCGGTTATGGCATTTGATTTTGGCCTGCGTCAAATAGGAGTGGCGACGGGCAACTGTCTGCTGGGGACAACAATGCCGCTGGCGATACTCAAGGCAAAAGATGGCTCGCCGGAATGGCGTATCGTGGAAAACCTGGTCGCCGAATGGCGTCCCGATCTCCTGGTCGTGGGAGACCCCTTGCATATGGACGGCAGCGCCAGCGACTTGAGTGCGCTGGCCGCCAGGTTCGCGCGGCGCCTGCATGGGAGACTCGGCCTTGAAGTGGTCATGGTCGATGAAAGACTGAGCAGCTTCGAAGCGAAACAGGAAAGTCGCGAACGCGGTCACCGCGGCGATTTCAAACGCCAACCGGTGGACAGCCTCGCGGCAGAGTTAATCCTGCGAACCTGGCTGGCCGAGAACACCTAGCGC
>CAXBLZ010000017.1:0-53979 GCA_963976735.1 uncultured Halioglobus sp. | reverse complement strand
CAGCACGACAAACACTCCATCGAGCGTCGCCTGGGGGGAAGCCGCTCCGAGTTGGGCAGCGCTTCGTTCCAGCAGCATCCAGACCAGAATGCCAATAGCGGCAAAGCTAATACCGGAGAGCACCGGCGAGGTTGCTATTACCCGTATCGCAGAAGACAGCCAGCTGTCATGTCCTGCATTTGTCTCTACCATCCAAACCGCTCCGCCAGTGCCCGGTACCAGTCTACCTTCAGGAGGCGCCTACCCATACCTATGGATTAATCCGAATTTCAGTCCAGATTACAATAGCTACCCCCATTTCCGGGGTAGACAATCTATACTGGTGGCAGCAATACGTAAGGGCGAATTTTAAACCCTCCACTTGCGATGGTATAAAATGCCCCATCGGATCACCGCACCGCAGGAGTCAATTGATGTCCGCTCGCACAGCAACCCCGTCGCACTTCACACTACTGATCCTCGCATTCAGCATCCTGCTGGCGAGTTGCAGTTCCTCTGACAGCAGCAACAACAGTGACTTACAACACATCCAGGGCGTGTTGCTCAGCGGCGGCGAACCGGTAGTCGCCGCGACCATCACCGTCTACAGCAGCAGCGAGAGCAATGGCGCGCAACCGCTGGGAGCTGGCAGTTCGGACGACAGCGGCGCCTTTGACATCCGCTACCGGGCACCCGACGATACAGCGGGGATTATCTACCTGACCAGCAGTGGCGGGCGCCTCGCCTCGGATACACAGGATGTTCCCACGCCATTCGTGCTGGCGAGCGTGCTCGGCGCGGCGCCTGTGCCTGGCAGCATCACCATCAATGAATTGACCACGGTAGCCTCGGCTTTTGCACTGGCACAGTTTATCGACGGGCCAAATCTGCAGGGCAATGCCCTTGGCATGCAAATGGCACCCAGGCTGCTGAGGAACCTCGTCAATGTCGAGACAGGGGAGCCGGGTGCGACGATTACCAACAGCGACAACAATCCGCAATCCACGTACAGCGCCCTGCGCACCTTCAACGAGTTGGGCAACCTGCTGGCGAGTTGTGCTGGCAACGCCAGTATCTGCCAGTCTATCCTGCAACTCGCAGTACCGCTGCACGGCGCTGTGGCACAGGACACGTTTCGGGCGGTGGCCGACCTGGCCAAAACGCCATGGCTTGACCCCGTACCGCTGTTCAAGCTGATCACAGCCGACATCTACCAGCCGGATCTCGGCAGCGACGCACCCTCGGCCTGGACACTGGCCCTGCTGTTCAAGGGCAATCCGACCAACCTTGCCGGGCCAGGCAATATGGCATTTGATCAGGACGGACAAATGTGGATCGTCAACAACCTGGTCGCCAGCGACACCTATATTCTCCCGGACTGCGCCAGCCAGCTGCTGTTCCGGATGGATCCCGCCACCGGCGATGTCGTTACATTTACCGGCGGCGGTGTTCTCGGCGCCGGTTACGGCGTCACGATCGCACCTCAGACCAACGATATCTGGGTCGGCAACTACGGCTTCAAGGGCAGCACCTGCCCGATCGATATCGCCAACAACAGCGTCTCCCAGTTCGCTGCAGACGGCGTACCGCTGTCGCCGGACGCACAGCAGTTCGACCCCGTCAGCCGCAATCCACAGGACGGTGGCTGGACCCAGGGCGGAATCGGCTGGGCGCAGGGCACAGTGGCCAACCCGCAGGGCGATATCTGGATCGCAAACTGCAACGGCCAGGTGATCGACGGCGAACAGGTCGATGTCACCATCTACCGCAACGGCGATCCGAATAACTGGCAGGCCATTTCCGAGGACAATTTTGACAAGCCGTTCGATGTCGCGTTCGACAGCAACGATGTCGCCTGGGTCAGTGGCACCCTGAGCGGCAACATCATGGCTTTCGCCAGCGACGGCACCGCACTGCGCGACTATGACCTCGGTTCCTCATCGCTGCCGATGGGTGTGGCATCGGACAGCCTCGGTAACGTCTGGGTTTCACTTTCAGGGCAGATCGATCTGCCCTGCCCGCCGCCGGTCAACGAGCCAACGGCGACCTACGCCGGTGTGGCAATGGTCAACCTCGATGGGGTGCAACTCAATACGCGGCCGGACGACCCGCTGGTACCCAACTACACCGCTCCCGGCGGCCTGACCATTGCCTGGGGTATCGCAGTCGATGGCTCCGACAATGTCTGGGTGGCGAACTTCACCCGCGGCGGCGTATCGCATTTTTGTGGTGCGCGGGACGGCTCGTGCCCAGCGGGCGTGGCTACCGGTGACGCACTGTCCCCGGACGGCACCGGTTACCACAGTGATCTGCTGGACCGGAATACCGCGGTGGAGATCGATTCCTCCGGCAATGTCTGGCTGACCAATAACTGGAAGGATGTGCCGATCCAGCCGGACCCGGTCGGCGATGCGATGGTGGTGTATATCGGCCTGGCCACGCCGGTGAAAGCGCCCCTGATCGGCCCACCGCAACAACCCTAGATCCAATCAATCACTGGCGTGCCATGATAACCGGAATATTCACTGAAAGTTGTTCTTTACAAGCCGGAGGGCTTCACCAAAAATCGCGACTTCTTTCCCACCCCGTCCCGGGGCGGGACGCCGGGCGCACAGGGCATGAAAAACCTGTTCCCGCGACAATCTAACTACGAGGTCAGCGTGGCCTGTCAACGAGCAGCGACAGCCGGTCAGAGCGCATGTTAGGCAAATTTGCTTTTTATTGAAAAGGAAAATATGTCTATGAACAAACCCGCGAAACCGCCCTCCCGGCGCAGCGCGCGCAACAGTAAGCTGGCAGACGTACTGGGCCCGGTCGAGAACCTGGAAAGCTACGTCAAGGCGGACTGGTGGAAGCACATTTTCAACGCCAACTACCTGCGCACCGATGGTGATGTCGTCAACGACGCAGCCATCACACAGGCCGAGGTGGACGTCTTCGAGAAAACCCTGGGAGTCGACAAGAATGTCGCCATGCTTGACCTGTGTTGCGGCCAGGGCCGTCATGTCATGGAATTTTCCCGCCGTGGTTACGTCGGCGCACAGGGGTTTGACCGCTCGCACTACCTGATCAGCCGCGCCCGCGGACAGGCTCGCAAGGAGGGGCTCAGCGCCACCTTCAAGGAGGGCGACGCGCGCAAACTGCCCTACAAGAACAACCAGTTCGACGTGGTGACCATTCTCGGCAACAGCTTCGGCTATTTTGAGAGTGCCGAAGATGACCAGTTAGTGCTGGGTGAGATCTTCCGCATACTGAAGCCCGACGGCAAATTGCTGATCGATGTCACCGATGGCGACCACATGCGCGCCACATTCGAGCCGCGCAGCTGGGAATGGATCGACAAGACCTATTTCGTCTGTCGCGAACGCTCCATCTCCAGCGACAATCAGCGCCTCGTGTCGCGGGAAGTGATCACCCATGTGAAAAAAGGCGTGGTGGCTGACCAGTTCTATGCGGAGCGCCTCTACAGCAGCGAGCAACTGAAAAACTTGCTGCAGGAGAACGGTTTCCAGGATGTCGCGATTGGTGAATCGCTGGACACCAGTTCCACGCGCGACCAGGATCTTGGAATGATGGCCAGGCGCAATATCCTGACAGGGCGCGTCCACAAAACCGTCGAGCGGAATCCTGCCAGCCAACCCCAGAGGGCGGCGCGCATCGCCGTGCTGATGGGCGACCCGCGCAAGAGCGACAAGATCAAACCGGGCGCGACCTGGGACGAAGATGATATGCACACCATCAACGAGATGAAGCAAGCACTGTCGTCCCTGCCGGGTTACGAAATCGCCTATTTCGATAACCACGACCAGTTTATGACGGACTGCTACAAGTGGAAGAAGGACTTCGACCTGGCGCTGAATATTTGCGACGAGGGCTTCAACAACGACGCGCTGCTGGAACTGCATGTACCGGCGCTGCTGGAAATCATGGATATCCCTTATACCGGTGGCAACCCGCAGTGCCTGAGCTACTGCTATGACAAATCCCTGGTGCGGGGCATGGCCAATGAGATGGGCATACCGGTGGCGGAGGCCTACATGGTGAACCCCGATGACACCACATTCATCGAGGTCGCCGTGCAATTCCCGGTTATTATCAAACCCAATATGGGCGATTCCAGTTTCGGGATTACCGCCGACAATGTCTGTGAAGATGTCAGGCAGCTGGAGAATGCACTGTTTTCCATCCGCCAGAAGTTTGGCTATGACCAGCCCGTCCTGATCGAGCAGTACCTGACCGGTGCCGACATCAGCGTGGGCATCATCGGCAACCCTCCCGGACAGTTTGAGTTCCTGCCCATCATTGAGGAGGATTACTCCCTGCTGCCCGAGGGCCTGCCCAGAATCTGTGGCTATGAAGCGAAGTGGGACCCGGATTCACCCTATGCCTGCATTCGCTCTGTACCGGCGAAGCTGGACAGCGCTACTGAGCAGTTCCTGCACGCCAGCTGCCAGAAGCTGTTCGAGCGGCTCGGATGTCGGGATTATGCCCGTTTTGACTGGCGCCTGGACAGCAATGGCACGCCGCGACTGCTGGAGGTCAACCCCAATCCCGGCTGGTGCTGGGACGGACACCTGAACAAGATGGCAGCGCTGGCCGGCTGGACCTACGCCGAGATGTTGCACAGGATCATACGGGCCGCGCAACTGCGCGAACGGGTCAAGGCCGACGCCGCTGGCAACTGAACGACGCGCTCAACCGGCGCTGGCGATCTTGAGTTTCTGGCCCGGTTGAATAGGCTTTTTGGTGGAGATATCGTTCCATGCCACCAGCTGTTGCGTGGACACCTTGAAGCGCCGCGCGATGCTCCACAGCGAATCGCCGTTGCGGATAACATACTCCTGCGGCTGGCCGGACAGGCGCGCACGCACGCTGGCGACCTGCCCGGCGGACAGCGGCTCACGACCGAGGTTCCCCGGTAAAATCAGGGTTTTACCGGCCTGGATGGAATGATTGCGCAAGCCGTTCGCTGTCATCAGGCTCGAAACCGAGACACCGTAGCGGCGAGCAATCGATGACAGGGAATCCCCCTGCGCGATCCGGTGAGTGCGATCAGGCTTCTGTTGACTGAGGCGCGCGTCTGCAGACAGCGAGGCCACAGTAGTATCCAGCGGTCGCGACAGTTGCGCGGCAGGCACGCGAACCGGATAGCCGCGTGGGATATACTTTTCACCCTGCCACACCGGTGCCAATAAGGCCGGATTATGCTGTTTCAACTCGTCGAGGCTGATTCCTGCCTCTCGGGCCAGCGCCTGTGCGGAGACGTACTCCTGTACCGTAACCACATCGTATGCGGTGGGAGCATCCAGTTGCACGCGCCCGATATAACGCCCGGGATTGCGATCGACTTCCAGCGCCGCCAGGAACGAGGCGTAAAAGTTGCGCGAGGCAAACCCGAATGCCTTGCCCTTGTAGTTGTGTACGATCACGTCAATGTCCGTGGTGCCCAACGCCTTCGCCGCGCGCGTCATGCCACCGGCGCCGTGGTTGTACCCGGTCAGAGCCAGCGGCCAGGTGCCCGTTACCCTGTAGTTGGTCTTGAGTAATCTGGCGGCGCCATCGGTGGCGATAAATGGGTCCATGCGCTCATCGACGACATTATCCACCCGCATATACTCCCGTGCCGTCGCCGGCATAAACTGCCACATACCCGCAGCGGCCACCTTCGAATAGGCGAAGGGATTGAATGATGACTCCACATGAGGGAGCACTTCCAGCTCGGGTGGCAAATCATACTTCGCGAGCACGGCGCGGATGTGCGGCTTCCACTGTCCGGAACGGACAAGCCCCTCCCTGAACCGGTCGGACTGGCCCGTCTGGAAACGGACGCGCTGTGCTGCCTCGGCAAAGGTTTGGGACGTGGTGCCTGCAGGCCAGGACGCCAGCACAGCAGCCTCAGTGGCGTTGAGTCCGCTGCGCTTGCCCTGGCCAAGACTGTACAACGCACTGCGCACACGTGTGTTCGCCGCGTCGATAACCTTGTTCCTGGCATCCCTGCTGCCGCCGGGAGGTAAATTGACGACTTCATAGATCACCGACAGGGACTCGTCGTCGTGCACGTAGCCCTGGTCGGTCGAAACCTGGGTATACACCTTGATCCAGAATTGGATAGCGGGTTCCAGCGACACTGGGCGGGGGAAGTTTGAAGCGTGGAGACTCAGGCTGGGCAGCAGTACCACCAGTAACAAGATCACCCTGACCATACCCACACCCCTTTTATATCAGTTAGTTGGGTGACTTATAGCAGAATTCCCCAAAACTGTAACCCCCCGCCCCGGGAAACAACGGCCGCTGTGCCAAAAAGTCCTTGCGTTCTAGTCAAGCGCGCATAAAATCGCGGCCAAGTCGATCGCACAGGTCGCCCTTTGCAGTGCAACCGGGCAACCGTGCGCATATCTGCCAAAAACTCGGATTTGTCATCTTTTACATATAGCGTTTTACTGTGCGTAAAACCATTCCAACGATATCAACGGCATCATAGCCCGGGCTGCGCGACTGCAGCTGCCAGCAAGGGCATTGCAGAGGACGTTAGACATTATGCTCAAAGAGCCGACCGACACCACGGACACCGATGCTGGCTGGAGCAGCGAGCGCAGCGCGGAGATGTACGGTATCAATAACTGGGGGGCGGGATATTTTAACTTGTCCGAACAGGGCGAGGTGCAGGTCAATGTCGATTTCGGCGACCACCAGGTCGTCGTCTCCGTTATGGATATCGTATTGGGCATGCGGGCACGGGGATTGCATATGCCAGCAGTACTGCGCATCCGCAACCTGCTGGACAACCGTATCAAAGTCCTCAACGAATCGTTTGCGCAGGCCATTGAACAGGGTGGCTATCAAAACAGTTATCGCGGCGTGTTCCCGATCAAGGTTAACCAGCAGTGCCACGTCATCGAGGAGATCGCCGACTACGGACGTCGCTACCACCACGGCCTGGAGGCGGGCAGCAAAGCGGAGCTGATCATTGCACTGTCGCAGCTGCGCGATCACGACAGCCTGATCATCTGCAACGGCTACAAGGATGCGGAGTTTATCGACCTCGGTCTCTATGCCCGCCAGATGGGTATCTCCTGTTTCTTCGTGCTCGAATCGCTGAACGAGCTGCCGCTGCTGATCGAACGCAGCCGGGCTTTGGATGTGGAGCCGCTGATCGGCGTGCGCATCAAGAACAGCGTGGTGGTTGACGGCCACTGGAGCCAGGACAGCGGAGACCGCTCCATCTTCGGGCTGTCCACCGACGCATTGATCTCGATTGTCGATGAACTGCGCGCTGTCGACATGCTGCACTGCCTGCAACTGCTGCACTGCCACCTGGGTTCCCAGATCCCCAATATCCGCAATGTGCGCAGCGGCGTACTCGACGCCTGCCGGTTTTACGCCGGACTGGTGCAGGAGGGCGCCCCCATGGGGTATCTGGATCTCGGCGGCGGCCTGGCGGTGGACTACGAGGGTGCCCGCACCAACAGTACCCACAGCATGAATTACCGGCTACAGGAATACTGCACCAATATCGTCGAGAGTATCTGTGAAACCTTCGACCCGCTGGAGATTCCTCACCCGGTGATTGTCACCGAATCGGGGCGCGCCACCGTGGCCTACTCGTCAATGCTGCTGTTCAACATCCTCGATGTCCGCGACAGCAAGCCCGGGGAGCTGCCAGAGACGTTGCCGGAGGACTGCAGTGAACACCTGAACAACCTGCAATCTGTGCTCGACACAGTCGCTGAGCACAATTTCCAGGAGTGTTACAACGACGCCCTCTTCTATCGCGACGAACTGCGCGAGGAGTTCCACCACGGCCAGGCCACACTGCGCGAGCGCGCGATGGGCGAAAACTTCTATCTGGCGGTGATGCAGCGGATCGCAGCCATGCTGCCGCATTTGAACCGGGTGCCGCCCGAGCTGGAGAACCTGCCGGAGCTGTTGTCCGACATCTACTACGGCAATTTCAGCCTGTTCCAGTCACTGCCGGATATGTGGGCGATAGACCAGGTATTCCCGATCATGCCGATTCACCGGCTGACAGAGGAGCCTACCCGCTCCGCAGTGCTGGCGGACCTGACCTGTGACTGCGACGGTAAAATCGATCACTTTTCCACCCCGGAAGGAATCAGCTCCACGCTCAACCTGCACGACTTGAAGCCGGACGAGGATTATTATCTGGGCGTGTTCCTGGTGGGGGCCTACCAGGAAACCCTCGGCGATTTGCACAACCTGTTCGGCGATACCAACGTGGTGAACGTGGCGGTGAATCGCGATGGCAGCTTCGAGTTCGTGCGCGAATTCCACGGCGACAGCATTTTTGATGTGCTCAAATATGTGGAATACGAACCCAAAAAAATGCAGGAACAGTTTAGACTGATCGCTGAAGAAGCAGTGCGCAGCGGCAAGATCAGTATTCCGCAGCGCCAGGCGATCCTGCAGGCGTTCAAGGAAAGCCTGCACGGTTACACGTATTTCGAGCACGAGTGATACAGGAGGAGAACCCATGTCCAAGGTGATGATTATCGGCGCAGGCGGCGTTGGTGCAGTGGTGGCACACAAATGCGCCCAGTTGAGCGAGGTGTTTACAGAGATCGTGCTGGCCAGTCGCACGGAATCCAAATGCCAGGCAATCGCCGCCCAATTGGGCCGCCCCATCCGCACCGCACAGGTCGATGCGGACAACGTGCCCGAACTGGTGAGCCTGCTGCAAAAGGAACAACCGGAGCTGGTTATCAATGTGGCGCTACCGTACCAGGATCTGACGATCATGGATGCCTGCCTGGAGGCCGGAGTCCACTACCTTGATACCGCCAACTACGAACCGCAGGACACCGCCAAATTTGAATACCACTGGCAGTGGGCCTACCGGCAGCGCTTTCTCGATGCCGGGTTGACGGCCATTCTGGGTAGCGGCTTCGATCCGGGTGCCACCAACCTGTTCACAGCCTACCTCGCCAAACACTACTTTGACGAAATCCATGAGCTGGATATCATCGACGTCAACGGCGGCGACCACGGCTACCCCTTCGCGACCAATTTCAACCCGGAAATCAACATCCGCGAAGTCAGCGCCGAGTGCCGACACTGGGAAAACGGTGAATTCGTCACCACCCCTGCGATGTCCATGAAGGCGCAGTACACCTGTCCCGAGGATGTCGGCACATTCAATATCTATCGTATGTACCACGAGGAACTGGAATCACTCAGTGTGAACTTCCCCACGTTGCGGCGCGCCCAGTTCTGGATGAGTTTTTCCGACAACTACCTCAAACATCTCGAAGTGCTGGAAAACGTCGGCATGACCGGCATCGAGCCGGTTGAGTACCAGGGGCAATCCATTGTGCCGATCCAGTTCCTGGCCCACCTGCTGCCCGACCCATCCACACTGGGCCCGCGCACCAAGGGGCGGACCTGCATTGGCTGTATCGTTCGCGGCGTCAAGGATGGCCGGGAAAAAGTGATGTACCTCTACAATGTCTGTGACCACGAGGCCTGTTACCAGGAAGTGCAATCGCAGGCGATTTCCTACACCACCGGCGTACCGGCGATGATCGGTGCCAAAATGATCCTCGAGGGGAAGTGGCGCCAGCCCGGTGTGTGGAATGTGGAGCAGTGTGACCCCGATCCTTTCATGGACGATATGAATCGCTACGGCCTGCCCTGGAAAGTGATCGAGCTGAACCCCGGCTTCCATCTGGATATCCTCCAGGACTGACGCAACGGGAAAGCGCACATGCAGTTTACGGATTTTGAAAAGCTCGATCTGGCTCGCCTGCCCACGCCCTGTTTCGTCGTCGATGAAGTCGCCGTGGAGCGCAACCTCAGGATTCTCCAGCAGGTGGCGGAGGCCAGTGGTGCCAAAGTCCTGGCGGCACTGAAAGCCTTTTCAATGTGGCGTCTGGCACCGCTGGTATCCAGCTACCTGAGCGGCACCTGCGCCAGCGGGCTGCACGAGGCCCGCCTCGGTCGCGAGTGTTACGGCAAGGAGGTCCATGTCTTCAGCGCCGCCTACACCGAGGGCGACCTGCGGGAGATTCTTGAGATTGCCGACCATGTGGTGTTCAACAGCTGTGCACAGTGGCAGCGGTTCCGCGCGCTTGCGCTGGCAGCCCGCGACCGCAGGCCGGGGCTGAAATTCGGCCTGCGCATCAACCCCGAGCACTCCGAGGGCACGGTGCCGATCTACGATCCCTGCGCACCGGGCTCGCGACTCGGTATGGTGCGGGCACAGCTGGATGAAAGCACACTGGAGGATATCAGCGGCCTGCATTTTCACACCCTGTGTGAGCAGGATTTCCCGCCGCTGCAGCGCACCCTGCAGGCCGTGGAGGAAAAATTCGGGGATTTGCTGGGGCGCATGGAATGGGTCAATTTTGGCGGCGGCCACCATATCACCCGCCCGGACTACCAAACGGATGCGCTGGTCGCATGTATCCGCGATTTCGCCAGCCGTTACCACGTGCAGGTGTATCTGGAGCCGGGCGAGGCAGTTGCCATCGGCACCGGTGTGCTGGTGACAGAAGTGCTCGATCTGGGCCACAATGTTTTGGACCAGGCCATCCTGGACAGCTCGGCCACCTGTCATATGCCCGATGTGCTGGAAATGCCCTACCGCGCCGATATCCTCGGCGCCGCAGCACCCGGCGAACTGGCGTATACCTACCGGTTGGGCGGCCTCACCTGCCTGGCCGGTGACGTGATGGGCGACTACAGCTTTGCGCAGCCGTTACACGTGGGCCAGCGCCTGGTGTTCAGTGACATGGCACACTACACGATGGTCAAGACCAGCACTTTCAACGGCACCCGGTTGCCCGCCATTGCGCTGTGGAATTCCACCACTGATGCGCTGGAGATTGTGCGGGAATTTGGCTATGGGGATTTCAAGGAGCGATTGTCCTGACCCCACAAATCAGCCAGCTGAATCGCCGTCGAACACCTCCTTGCGCCAATCCTCACCCATTTTTTCTTCGATATAGTCGCGCATAAACTGTCGTATTTTCTGGGACGGCGTGACGTCTTCCAGTGCACATAATTTCTCAAAGGCTAGCTTTTTGCTCGGATCAACCAGCAGCGTCAATCGTGCGGTGCGTTTTTCCATGTCCGTGGCTCTTGTCTAGTGTCAGCGGCATTATTCATTTTAGACGGAATTCTCACACAGTATGAATTAGATTAACATACTATGTTAATCTAATTATTACTTTTCACCCCCAACCGGCGGCCCGGATATGGCACACAGAGCGCATCTATTCTCGCTCCGCATAGGACACGCGCTGCGAGATGCGTGCTTCGGCAACGAACGCTACACGCTGTCTCGGCTGCAGGGCGATCTGCTGGCGGGCATCAGTGTCGGCATCATCGCTATCCCGCTGGCGATGGCGCTGGCGATTGCCAGTGGCGTCGCGCCCCAGTACGGCCTCTACACCGCAATCATTGGCGGATTTGTCGTCGCGCTGACAGGCGGCAGCCGCTACAGTGTCTCCGGCCCGACCGCGGCATTCGTGGTCATTCTGTACCCGATAGCGCAGACATACGGCCTCGCCGGACTGCTGCTTGCGAGTGTAATGGGCGGCGTCATTCTGGTCGCCATGGCCTACGCCCGCCTGGGTCGCTTCATAGAATACATTCCGCAATCGGTAACACTGGGGTTCACCGGCGGCATCGCAATCGTCCTGGTCACCCTGCAGCTAAAAGATTTTTTCGGCCTGCCCCTGCAGGACATGCCAGAGCACTATCTCGACAAAATCCTGCTACTTGCCCGCTCGCTGGACCAGTTTGACTCCACCAGTGTGTTTATCGCGCTGGTGACCCTGGCCACGATGCTGTACTGGCCGAAACTCAGGACACCCATCCCGCAACATTTGCCCGCAGTCATTGTGGCAAGCCTGTTGGGGGTCGTGCTCGCGCATTCCGGTTACGAGGTCGACACCATTGGCAGCCGGTTCAGCTATCTGGCGCCAGATGGTTCACTGGGCGAGGGGATTCCGCCGTATTTACCCGGGTTCATGTGGCCCTGGCTGCAACCCGGGCCGGGCGGTGAAACGGCGCGGATCAGCTGGTCGATGGTGACGGCATTGATACCGTCGGCATTTGCCATCGCGATGCTGGGTGCAATTGAATCCCTGTTGTGCGCCGTGGTGCTGGATGGCATGAGCGGCAAACGTCACAGTGCCAACAGCGAGTTACTGGGCCAGGGACTGGGCAACATTGTCGCGCCATTCTTTGGTGGCATCACCGCTACCGCGGCCATCGCGCGATCGACGGCAAACCTGAGGGCGGGCGCGCAGTCGCCCGTTGCGGCCATGGTCCACTCACTGGTTGTTTTGCTTGCACTGGTCAGCTTTGCGCCGGTACTGGCCTACCTGCCAATGCCCGCGATGGCGGCCCTGCTGATCGTGGTCGCCTGGAATATGAGCGAGGCCCCCAAAGCGCTGCATCTGGTGAAGAGAGCACCTGTTCCTGACATCGTGGTGCTGTTAACCTGCCTGTCGCTGACGGTCTTTTTCGACATGGTGATCGCGATCACCGTCGGCGTGCTGCTGGCCTGTATTCTCTTTGTCAGTGACATGGCGGCCATGACCAGAATCACCGACATCAGCGGCGACAAAAAACTCATAGACGCCCCCCTCCCGGACCGCTGGGCGGTGCTGAAGATCAACGGGCCGCTGTTTTTTGCCGCGGCTGACCGGGTGTTCGGCGAAATCGCTGCCAAACTGACGACATTGGATGGTGTCATTCTCTATATGGATGGCGTCACGCTACTCGATGCCGGCGGGGTCTCGGCGCTGAACAAATTGCTCGACCACAGCGCCGCCGAAGGCAAACAGATTTATATGACGGATCTCCAGTTTCAACCGCTAAAAACACTTGCTCGCGCGCAGGTCAGTCCCCGCCAGGGAGTCGCGATGTTTTTTTCAACCCTGGATGGAGCAATCCATCAGCTCAATGGAGACAACAGGTCCCTATGAAAATCTCGGAGGCAAAGATACAACTGGAAGACAACGCGTTCAGCCAGGTGGAGATCAGGAAAAATCCTGCCAATATGGAGGAGTATATTGCCCTGCTGTACACACACAACGGCAAAACGTTCATGCTCGCATACGAGAACAACACCGTGCTCTCATCGCCAGATCTGGAGCATATTGTTCTGATGCTGAAAAATATCGGGTTCAAGAAAGCCAAGATTTACTTCTGACAAGGCGGCACACCGTGTATCGATCCGCGATGACAGGAGAAAATGAACGCGCAATGGGCCGGGAAACAAAAAGTCCCTGACATTGGCCACATTGTTGAGGATAATGCGATGTTTATGCTATCCAATGGACATACATAATATGCAGCGTCCCGTCTGGCTTTTATCTCTGGATTCCGACACGTTCCCCGCAGCCCCGATGACCACGGGTGGCCTCAAGGCTTATTATCAGGAACTGGGCAATAATCCGGACGCGGTGGATATCCAGCTGGTGCACTTTGTCAATCACCCGGAGAAGATTCCCCAGTGGCTGCAACAGTGGCAGCGCGATGAACTGCCCCGCGCCGAGGCCGCTATCGCAGCGGGACTGCAGCCGGTGATGGGCTTTTCGGTATACACCTGGAACGCTGCGGAATTCCTCGACCTGATGCGTCAGGTGAAAGCCCTGTGCCCGCAACTGCTGATCGTCGCCGGTGGGCCGCACGTACAAAAAGCCCGCGATTACCTGTTCTCCGAGGCCGTCGATATCATCGTGCTGGGCGAGGGTGAGGCGACCTTCACCGACTTCCTTGATGCTGCCGGCCCCGAGCAGTGGCACGACGTTGCCGGTCTCGCCTTTGTAGAGAACGACGAACTGGTGCAAACCGTCGAGCGGCCGCGTTTTCGCAATCTGAACCTGTTGCCTTCACCGCTGAACGTCATCAGCCTGCTGGACGAAGATGGCAAGCCCTACGATTGCATCGCCTACGAAACCAGCCGCGGCTGCCCCTACAAGTGCGCCTTCTGTGAGTGGGGTACGGGTGCCATCGGCACCAAGATGCTGTCGTTCTCCGTGGAGCGGATTCGCCACGACTGGAACTATATCGTCGATGCCGGCATCAAGAACATCTGGCTGACTGATTCCAACTTCGGAGCCCTGAAAGAGGACGTGGAGAAGGCGAGAGTACTCTGCGAAATCAAACAGCGCACAGGCCTGCCCCATACATTTGCCACCTCCTGGTCCAAGAAGCACGGTTCGCGCTCGCAGGAAATCGTATTGCTACTGCACCAGAACAACCTGCTGCCACACTACCATCTCGCACTCCAGACGTTGACACCACTGGCGCTTGAACTGTGTCACCGGACTAACATGGACGCCAACAAGTACGAACCGATTGCGCGCGAAATGGCGAAAGCCAGGGTTCCCATCGCCTGCGAGTTGATCTGGGGCCTGGTCGGCGACAACCTTCCCAGTTTTGAGAAAAACCTCGATCGTCTGTTTGCGGTCTTTCCCACCATCAATATCTTTGGCTACACCCTGCTGCCCGGCACCGAGTTTTACGATAAACGCGATGAGTACAAAATCGAGACCCTGCCGGTGGCCGGATACGGCAAGGCCAAGGGCGAATATGTCGTCGGCTGTATGAGCTTCCCGGTTGAGGAGGGGCTGGAGGGCTACTTCCTCATCACCGCACACCTGTTAATGAGCCGCGGCTACATGATGCCGCTGACGCTGCGCTATCTGGCACTGAGCGAGACCGTGCCCGTGGCTGGCATGATGCGCGCAATCCTGCACGCGCTGTGCATCGAATTTAGCGCCGAGATTCCCGGCCTCGACGCCGCGCAAAGAATGGGCGTGTACGAATTCCGCGAGGAGTTGTTCGTCACCTCCTACACCTACCCGGAGCGCACTTACGCCTGCGTCAGGCGCGTGGCTTTGCAATGGATTGGCGATCACATGGACAACCAGCTCGACGCGGCGGCACTGAAACACCGCGTGCTGCAGTTGCTGGAGCTGGATCAGGCGTTTGCACCCCATGTCGGCGCGACACGGGAGGTGGTTGTCAAATTCGGTTTCGATGCAAATGCCGTCATCGATACACTGGAGAGTATGGAAATGCCGGCACCGCAGCTCTTTGCCGAGATCCCCACTGAAGTCAGCATCCATATTCCCGGCGGTGTCGGCGATATCATCAAGGATCCCGACGGCGGCGTGTGGATTCATGCCGAGCGCACCAGTAGCAAAGAAGAACACGCGGCCAAACTGCAGCCGGTGACGGTGCAGGCACTGGCGGTGTCTGCCTGACGCCACCGCACTATGGCGAGTAAATTCAGCGAGGGATTCTGGCGCCTGGCCGATCCCAAAATAAGCATTACCTCGGTTGCCTCCATGGCAATCGGCGCGTCCCTGGCCGCCCGCGACGGCAGCTTCTCCTGGTTTTGGCTACTGGTGATGGGGCTGGCCATGTTCTGCATGGAGGTCGCCAAAAATGCCTGGGGCGATGTATACGACTATGACTCGGGCACCGACCAGGCCGTAAAGCCAGAAGATCGCACGGGTTTCTCCGGCGGCAAGCGCGTACTGGTCGACAATATCCTGACACGCGGCCAGACCTGGGCCATCGCCCTGCTGTTCGGCGCCACCGGTGTCGCGCTGGGTGCGATGATGGTATTCCTGCGCGAGCCGTCGATTTTCTGGCTCGGCACTGTCGCGCTGGTGCTGGGCTGGTCCTACCACGGCCCACCGCTGCAGTTGGCCTATCGCGGCCTGGGCGAACTCGATGTCGTACTGTGCTACGGCCCGCTGATTGCGCTCGCCACCTATGCCCTGCTCACTCACAGCTACTCCGTGGATGTCATCTGGGCATCGCTACCGCTGGGCCTGTTTATTGCCGCGTTCCTGTGGGTAAACGAATTCCCGGACTATGATGCCGATCGCAGCGTGGGCAAAAACAACCTGGTGGTGAAACTGGGCAGGCAGCGCGCCAGCCGCGTGTTCCCGCTGATCTACCTGCTGGCGCTGGCGGCACTGGCGCTGGCCGTCTGGTGTGCCGTGCTGCCGCGCCTCGCGCTGCTTGGCCTGGCCGGCGCCATCCCCGCCGCCGTCGCCGCGTGGTGGACCTGGCAGGACCCACACACTTTCTACCGGCATCGACCGGCCCAACCGCTGGCGCTGCTGGCCTTTGTGCTGCTGTCTGCCGGTATCTCCAGCGGCATCCTGCTGTCATCGTGAACGCGCCGCTGGCTGTGGTGGACAGCGCCTGCAAACGCACGATAGATATTATCGGCGCTCTCACAGGGCTGCTATTGCTGACTCCGGTAATGCTGGTGATCGCGGTACTGGTGGCGGCGCGCAGCGGCAGGCCAGTGTTATACAGGGAGCCGCGCGTCGGCCGCAGCGGTCATCCGTTCACTCTGCTAAAGTTCCGCACGCTTTACCCGGGCAGCACAACACTGGGAAGTATCGCACCCGAAGACGACCCGCGCATCACGGCAGTCGGCCTGCCGCTGCGGCGCTCACGCCTCGACGAACTGCCCCAGTTGATCAATGTCCTGGTCGGCGATATGAGCCTGGTGGGGCCGAGGCCCATGGTGCAGCGCCATGCCGACGCGCTGGACGATGCCACCCGCAGGGCGGTGCTGTCGGTGCGACCTGGGGTCACCGATCCCGCCTCCATATTGTTTTTCGCTGAGGATGCGGTATTGGCGGGGCGGCCTAACGCAGACGCAGAGTATCTCGACATATTGATTCCAGCCAAAGCGAAGGTGCAACTGGACTACCTGCAACACTGGCACCCGCTGCTGGATGTGCGCGTCATGCTGCAAACCGTGGCGCGGGTGTGGTCGCCACAGGCGCGCGAGGATTCCAAGCGGCGGGTGCGCGCGATTCTTGAGGCGAGACTGCAAGGCGAACACTCCCCCGACTGACAAGCCGTGACGCCAGCGCTGTCGCCCACTCAGTCTGGCGGTTGTCCCAGCATCGACTGCGCCACCGCCTCCGCCACCTTGATACCGTCGATTGCGGCGGACAGTATACCGCCCGCATATCCCGCCCCTTCCCCGGCCGGATACAGGCCCCGTGTATTCACGCTTTGGAAATTACCGTCGCGGCGAATGCAGATGGGCGATGAACTGCGCGTCTCGATGCCGGTGAGTACCGCATCGGGCATCGCAAAGCCCTTGATTTGTTTATCGAATGCCGGCAGCGCCTCACGGATCGCTGCGATGGCGTAGGCGGGCAGGGCAGCGGATAAATCAGTCAGCGTCACGCCCGGCTGATAGGAGGGCTCGACTGCACCCAGTGCGGTTGAGGCACGACCGCTGAGAAAATCCCCCACCAGTTGCGCCGGCGCGTTGTAACTCTCACCGCCCATACGGTAGGCCAGGGATTCCAGTTGCCGCTGCAAATCGATCCCCGCCAGCGCATGGCCCGGGTAATCCTGCTCGGGATTGATACCGACAACGATTGCGGAGTTGGCATTGCGCTCATTGCGTGAATACTGTGACATACCATTGGTCACTACCCGCCCCGCCTCAGACGTCGCCGCCACCACGGTGCCGCCCGGACACATACAGAAGCTGTAAACGCTGCGTCCGTTCTTGCAGTGGTGAACAAGTTTATAGTCTGCCGCGCCCAGTAGCGGGTGGCCGGCGTTCTCACCAAAACGCGCGCTGTCGATAACCGACTGCGGATGTTCGATGCGAAAGCCTATCGAAAAAGGCTTCGGCTCGATAAAAACGCCGGTATCCAGCAGCATCTGGAAGGTATCGCGGGCGCTGTGACCGATCGCCAGTACGATATGGTCACCCGGTATCGTCTCGCCATCGCTGGTGATGACGCCCCTGACCCGTGCCACACCCTCACTGTCGACATCACGCAACAGCGCGTCCACCTTCTGGCCAAAGCGTATTTCGCCACCGAGGCGAATGATCTGGGCGCGCAATTTCTCCACCATGGTCACCAGTTTGAAGGTGCCGATATGCGGTTTGCTCGCGTAGAGAATTTCCTCGGGGGCGCCGGCCGCGACGAACTCGGCCAGCACCTTGCGGCCGAGGTGTCGCTTGTCCTTCACCTGGCTATACAACTTTCCGTCCGAGAAAGTGCCCGCTCCGCCCTCGCCGTACTGTACGTTGGATTCCGGATTCAGCTGGCGTCTGCGCCACAACCCCCAGGTGTCCTGTGTGCGCTGTCGCACGGCCTGGCCGCGCTCCAGCACCAGCGGTTTAAGGCCCATCTGCGCCAACAGCAACGCCGCCAGAATACCGCAGGGGCCAAAACCGATGACGATCGGGCGCTGCTGCCCCGCGGCAGGAAAATCCGCAGCGGCCCGGGCGACATAGCGATAGCGGGTGTCAGGGCTTGGACCCACACGGGTACTCCCTGCAAACTGCGCGAGCAATCGCTGTTCCAGTTCAGCAGCGACCTCGACGTCCAGCTGGTAGATCAGCAGGATCCGGGATTTCTGGCGGGCATCATAACTGCGCTTGAAAACTGTAATACCCAGTACGTCACTGGCATCGATACCCAGGCGTTCCACCACGGCCGCCGCCAGCGCGTCGTCATCGTGATCGAGAGGCAGTTGGATTTCACTCAGTCGCAGCATGATGGAACCAGTGCCACCGGTTGCCTGCACGACCCTCGGGCGGGGCCGACCTACTTGTGGGCAATCGGCTTGTCAGTAAAGAGGTAGTCTTTCAATTCACTGTCCATGGTGGGATCTTTTCTTCGAATCCATTCCAGCACCATGGCCGCATGCTCTTTTTCTTCATCGCGGTTGTGCTCAAGAATCGCTTTCAACTCACTGTCCTTGCAGGCATCAACCCGCTGGTTATACCAATCGACGGCTTCCAGCTCTTCCATCAGCGACACGATTGCCCGATGCATGTCCCGCGTTTCGTCACTGAGCTCATCAATTGGCTCGTGGTAACCTTCATTCGACATTGTCTTCTCCTGGTAATTGAGTGCGTTGGTTTGCCCGGGAGTGCGATTCCCGAACGACCCGGACGCCGTTTAGTATGTCAACAGCACCTCTGTGCAGAGTATATCCGGTCGTGCGACATGCACAAAGACATGGATTGCCCATCGCAGGCGCGGGGAACACTAGACTACCTGCCCAGCGCTGAACGCCGAGGACCAGGCCCACTGGAAGTTATAGCCACCCAGATGACCGCTCACATCCAGCACCTCACCAATAAAGTACAGACCCTTGCAGGCACTGGCCTCCATCGTCCTGGAGCTGATTGCGGCGGTATCTACCCCACCCAGCGTCACCTCCGCGGTGCGGTAGCCCTCGGTGCCAGATGGCTTCAGCCGCCAGTTGCCTAACCGTGCCGCCAGTTCACGCAGGCGCTGGTCAGTGAAATCTGCGAGCTTGCGCTCCGCCTCCCGAGGCCACCACAGCGCCTGCAATTCACTCACCAGGGCCTTCGGGAGTTGCTGCTGCAGCAGCGTTCGCAGCAGGATATTGCCGTGGGCACGCTTGCTATCCAGCAGCCACCCGGCGGCATCCATCGCGGGTAGTAAATTGACCGCAATGGCGTCGCCGGGATACCAGTAGTTCGATACCTGCAGAATCACCGGGCCGCTGATACCGCGGTGAGTGAACAGTAGATTCTCGGTAAAGGAATGCCCGTTGCAACTCACCTCGACTTCCAGCGCAATCCCGGACAGGCGCTCACACACGGATTTCATCGCATCGCTGAACATGAACGGCACCAGACCCGCACGGCGCTCCGTAACAGGCAGGGAGAACTGTGCGGCGAGTTCATAACCCAGCCCGCTGCCGCCCAGCGTGGGAATGGATAACGCACCTGTCGCCACCACCAGCGACGAGCAGCGTGCGCGGTGCAGTACACCGTCGCCTTTGCCGTTCATTGTGTATGCCACCGCGTATGAGCCGGGCTGGCCCGAGCGCGCCTCAACAGAGCGGACCTCACAGCGGGTCGCGATGTTGACGCCGGCGTGCTCGCACTCGGCCAGCAGCATCGCGACGATATCCGCCGCGGAATCTCTACAGAACAACTGCCCGTGCTTGCGCTCTTCATAGGCAATGCCATAGCGCTCCACCAATGCGATGAAATCCCACTGCGTATAGCGGCTCAAGGCAGACTTGGCGAAATGCGGGTTGCCGGAAATAAAGTTATCGGCCGTTACAAAATAATTGGTGAAATTGCAGCGTCCGCCACCCGACATGAGTATTTTCTTGCCCACCTTATTGGCTTTTTCCAACACCAGCACACGGCGGCCTCGGGCACCGGCGACCGCAGCGCAAAACAACCCGGCGGCACCCGCGCCGAGGACAATAACATCGTACCCGGAATCGTTATCCTGCATACACAGGACGCCGACAGGACATATTACCGCAGGTGCTGGCGACAGCGGACGCTATTGGTTCAGGCCGGAATTTAACTGTGGTAGCCTCCGCTGTCATCGGTCAGCATGCGCGGGATTGCGAAATGGACACATGGATTATAGATACCATCGGTATGCTGGGCACGGCGCTGGTCGTGCTGGCTTACTATCTGCTGCAATTGGAGCGCACTGACCCCAGGGGCCTGGCCTACAATATGATCAATCTGGTCGGCGCTGTGCTGCTGTTGACCAGCCTGTGCTTTCACTTCAATCTTGCGAGCTTTGTGATTGAAATATTCTGGATCTTTGCCTCCCTGATCGGGCTGTTCAAACACCTGCGTCGCCAGAGAGAGAGACCTCAGTCCACCAGCTGATAACACGGCTGGTAATCATCAGCGTCCGCCACCAGCTTCATCCGCTTCTCTCGCACCAACACCTGCAACAACCTGTCCATACTGGCCAGGAACTTGCGATCGCCCGACAGTTTATAGGGCCCATGCAGACGCACCTGTTCAATACCGAACGACTTCACATTACCCGACACCAGGCCCGAAAAAACCCGGCGCAGGTTACTGGCAAGTGTGTGTTTCGGCAACCCGGCATGCAGGTCCAGCGCGGCCATTGCCGCATGCGTCGGCACAAAGGGCTCCTGCAGATCAGCCGGTATTTGCAACTCCCAATTAAAGTAGTACGCCTGCTCGGTACTGCGGCGAAGCGCGTGCACGCCGTCTGTTGCCAGCTTGACCATGCGACCCACCTCATCGGGTGCGCCGACGATAATGCGGTAGTAATTCTTCACACTGGCGCCCAGACAATCCACCAGGAAGCGCTCCAGTTCCTGGAAGTACCGGCGGCAGGACTCCGGCCCCGCCAGCACCAGCGGTATCGCCTCCTCGTTATCCGGATGCATCAGGATACTCAGCAGGTAGAGAATTTCCTCTACCGTGCCGACACCGCCGGGAAACACGATGATGGTATGCGCGAGCCGCACGAAGGCCTCAAGGCGCTTCTCGATATCGGGCATGATAACCAGTTCATTGACGATGGCATTGGGTGACTCGGAGGCGATAATCCCCGGCTCACTGATGCCGATGTAGCGGCCGGTCTTGATCTGCTGCTTGGCATGTCCGACGGCCGCGCCCTTCATCGGGCCTTTCATCGCACCAATACCGCAACCGGTAACGATATCCAGACCGCGCAGCCCCAGGTGGTAGCCCACGTTTTTAGCGTAGTCGTACTCCTCGCGCGGGATCGAGTGCCCGCCCCAGCAGACCACCAGCTGTGGCGGCTGGTCGGGCCGCACGACCGCGGCATTGCGCAGGATGCGAAAAACCATATTGGTCAGCTGTGCAGACGTCGGCGGCTCGACCAGCGGCGAGGTGATCTTGAAATCGGTATAGACAATATCACGCAGTGCGGAGAACAGGTGCTCCTGTATACCGCGTATCATCTTGCCGTCGACGAACGACTGCGGCGGCGCGTTAAACAGCTCCAGTCTCAGACCCCTTGGCTGCGGGATTATGCGGATATCGAAATCCGAATAGTCGGCACAAATTTCGGCCGTATCGTCCTTGTCACTGTCTGTATTCAGAATGGCGAGGGCACAGTGGCGAAACAGTGCGAACAAATCGCCCCCGCTGCTCGTCAGCCCCTCTATATCCGCCCTGGACAGCAGGTTCAGGGACTTGATGGGATTGACAATGGCGTGGGCAATTTTCTCCATGGCGGGGATCCGGCGCACCGATGTCAGCGCGCCGCCGGAGCGCTATCAGCTCTCGCAGAAAGCCCGCATTTTCTTGTAGGCGATATTGGTCTGCTGCTCGGTGGTCGCATTCAACAACTCGCGCTTCACATCCTGGCACTCCTGCGACTCCTGCTTGTTCGCCGCGTTCATGGCGCTGTAGGCGGGGTGGGATTGCGGGGTTGTACACATCACCGAAGAGACACGACGGATATTCGCGTGCTGTCCCTGCTCGATGGAGACACAGTCACCCAACTGGATGTCCTGGTTTTCCGTCACGATATCAATGGTGTTGTTATTGACCAGGCGCACGGTGAATTTCTCGCCGGAGCCCGCAGTCTCTTTTGCGACCAGTGCGCCCAGGCCAGCGCCCACCGCGGCACCACCGACCTGCGATGCCCCCGAGTGCCCCATGGTGGCCAGCAGCCCCAGCGCACCCCCGATCACCGAGCCGGCGCCGTAATCGGGCGACATATCCACTTTCTGGATATTCTCCACCCTGCCGTACTGGACTGATATCAGTTCGTTGCGCGTGGAACCGGTCATCGGATCGGTGCTGGCGCAACCTGCAAGCGTAGCTACCAGTGTTGTGGCCAATATGGAAAGCGTGCGAGTTCTCATAGTCTTTGCGTCCTGGTTTACCGGGTTGGTCTTTGTCGGGTGATAACGAGCGGCAGTATGGCAAAAGTTTCGCGCCGGGTCACGCCAGATGAGAGGCACCAGCGGCGGCGGTAAGCATGGCCCTCAGGCGGCGTGCACAGTGATGAATTTAGCTGCATCGCCGCCGACCGTAATCCGGTGTAATACCCGGTCGTAACCGTCGTAGCCGCCGTAGGCGCGGTGCAGTACGCTGCGATTATCCCACAGCACAAACATATTCTCGCGCCACTGGTGGGTGTACTGGAACTCCTCGCGTGTCTGCCAGGCGTGCAGCTCCAGCAGCAGCTCCAGCGCCTCGTTGTCTGGCATGTCCTGCACTCCGGTAATATAACCGAGACACCCGAGCAAGGTCTCGCGGCCAGTTTCCGGATGGCGCAGAATGAAGGGGTGGCCGCGCACCTCCCGCGCCTCCTCGGAGAAGTGAATGGCCATACTGCGACCGGCCGCCCTGTCCTTCTCCCCATACATGCCGTCCGGCGCGTAGGCTGCGCCTGCGGAGTGCAGCGCTGTGCGGCCTTCCAGCCGCGCGCGCAGCGCCGCGGGCATTTCCGCCAGCGCTTTCTGCTGGTTGCTGAACCCGGTATTGCCGCCCACCGGCGGTATCACGAGACTGTAAAGGCAGGTGCCGATAGGCGGCTGTTGCAGAAAACTCCAGTCGGAATGCCAGTTCTCGGCGAACAGCGGCGCTTTTTCGTCGGCCTTGCGTGTCAGCGCGACAATATGTTCACTGCCGGGCATCGGTCGGAAAAAGGGTTCACTGCCGAACACACCGAAGCTTTGCACAAACCGCTCCAGATCGACATCGGCCAAATCCTGGTCGGGAAATGCCAGCACATGGTGTTGCAACCAGGCCTCGCGCACCGCGCGAATCGTCGCCGCATCCAACGCGCCGGACAAATCCACCCCGGTGACAGTTGCACCGCAAGCCTGGCCTGAGGGGATGACGTCAATCATGGTATCTCTCCTTTGGCTTTTGCAAGTCTAAGGTGTGCACCGACTTCCCGCAATTCCCGCGGCTTTGGGTTACCCGCGCTGCCGTGCAATAATCACCACCGCAGTGAACCGATAAACCGAAGATAAGGAAGACCCCGATGATAGCCTGGACTGAACAGCAACAGATGATCAGGAGCATGGTGCGCGATTTTGTGGAAAAGGAAATCGTGCCGCACATTGACGATCTGGAATACAATGGCCTGCCGCCCTACGACATCCTGCGCAAGCTGTTCAAAACCTTCGGCATGGACGAGCTGGCCCGCGCCAACTTTGACAAGCAAATTGCAAAAGCGGAAGCGATTGCCCGTGGCGAGGACGTCGAAAAGCCCGCCAAAAAGCAGGTAACCAACGGACCGGTGTCCGAGGAGGCGCTGGACGCTGCAGCCATGGGCATACTCCCCATCATTGAAATCAGCCGTCACTGCCAGGGCCTGATTACCGCGATGGGCGTATCGGTCGGTCTCACTGCCGGCGCTATCATGTCCAAGGGTAGCCTGGCACAGAAGAAGAAATACGCCGGCGAACTGATGACACTCGAGAAAATCGGCGCCTGGGCGATCACTGAACCCAACTCCGGTTCGGATGCTTTCGGGGCGATGAAATCCACCGCACGACGCGACGGCAAGGGCGGCTACATCCTCAACGGCAACAAGACCTTCATCACCAACGGGCCGCATGCCGATACCATCGTATTTATCTGTCGCCTCGACGAGCCCGGCGTAGCACCAGCGGACAGAAAGATCGTCTCCTTTATCCTCGACTCCGGCATGCCGGGGCTGGAGCAGAGTCCCGCCTTCAAGAAAATGGGGATTGGCGCCTCCCCGACGGGCGAACTGTTTCTCTCTGATGTCCACGCCGGCCCGGAGCGACTGATGGGGGAATCCGAGGACGGTTACGGTCGCTCCGGCGCGAAATCCACCTTCAGCACAGAGCGCTCGGGCGTCGCCGCGATGGCACTGGGCCTGGTGGAGCGCTCACTGGAAATGTCGGTGGAATACGCCAAAACACGCGTACAATTTGGCCAGCCCATCGGCAGCTACCAGCTGATCCAGTTGAAACTGGCAAAAATGGAAGTGGCGCGACTGAACCTGGAAAACATGGTATTTCGCTTTATCGAAACAAGTGCTGCAGGCAAGGATTTTTCGTTTGCCGAGGGGTCGGCGATGAAGCTGTATGCCGCACAGGCCGCCATGGAAGTCACTACCGAGGCGGTACAGATTTTCGGCGGCGCCGGCTATATGCGCGCGACACGCGTGGAGCAGTTGATGCGCGATGCGAAGATCCTGCAGATCTACGCGGGTACCGATGAGATGCAGATCGTGGCGATCGCCAGGGATTTACTGAGCAGGTCTTGAGCCCTATGGTTACAGAACGATCGACACTACAGACCCTGCGGCTGGCGCTCATCTCAACCGTTTTTACGTTGCCGCTACAGGCGCGGGCCACTGAACCGGCTTTCGACTGTGCCGAGGCGACCGGCCAGGTGCAGCAGTTGGTCTGCAGCGATAGCGAGCTTGCCGGCCTGGATCGCAGATTGAACGATGTCTATCAAACGGCGCTGCAGAACCTGCCGCCCGATGACCTGCCGCGTACCAGGCAAGAGCAGCGCGGATGGATTAAAGGGCGCGATGATTGCTGGAAGGACGACAACGTCAAGGACTGCGCGGCCTTGTCCTACCAGACCCGAATCGTTGAGCTGCAAATCATTTCCGGCCAACTGACAGCGCCCAACACCATCAGCCTCGAGTGCGGCAGCAGTGAACAGACGCCGTTCCTCGCCGCGTTTTACAACGACACGTCACCCCCCGCCGCGGTGCTCACACGGGGGCGGGACCAGGTCGTGGCTTTTGTCGCCCGCAGCGGCTCCGGTGCCCGGTATACCGCCGATGGCGTGGAATTCTGGGAGCACCAGGGGCAGGTGAGCATCGACTGGTTCGGCACCAAGCTGGAGTGTGCGGCAAAGAAATAGCGGGACTGCTCGCCAACCGGTCCGGGAAAACGGGTGCCTGCTTTCAACAGTATTTGCTACCATGCTCGCCCGCTTCGCCACTGATTCATCAGGGTGCGAGCCTCAATATTAGCCAGGAGTTTCAAGTGACATACTGTTTGGGAATCAAGGTGAACCAGGGCATCGCGATGGTATCGGACTCGCGTACCAGCGCCGGTGTCGACAACATCAGCACTTACAGCAAAATGTGGAAATTCGGTGTCCCGGGCCAGAGGCAGTTCGTGCTGTGCAGCGCGGGCAATCTTGCGACCACACAAACCGTTACCGCCACACTCGAACGGGACATCAGGGACAAGGCCCCCCAGAGCCTGCTGACGGTGCGGGATATGAACGAGGCGTCAGAGTACATTGGCCGGGTCAACGTCAAGAGCCAACAACAGAATACCGGTGGCGGCGCGATGTTCGAAACCACATTCCTGCTCGGCGGGGAGATCGCCGGTGCAAGCAACGGGCTCTATATGATCTACTCCCTGGGCAACTTCATCGCCAGTTCAGAGCAGGTGCCTTTTCTGCAGATTGGTGAAACCAAGTATGGTAAGCCCATTCTCGACCGTGTGATTCAGCCGGATACACCGATCGAGCGCGCCGCACTCTGTGGGCTCGTATCCATGGAGGCTACAATTCGCAGCAATCTCGGGGTGGGGCCACCCGTCGAGATCTATCTTCTGGACGCGGGAACACTGCAGCCGGGGCGCTACCTGATTTTCCAGGAGGAGGATAACTACCTGCACGCGCTCCGCCAATCGTGGAACCAGTTGATGCAGGAGTCGTTTGACAAGCTCAACCCCCTGGTATTCCCGTCCTGACGTGATGAGCGCTCACTACCTGAAGTAGTACTCGCTCATCGGCACCGAGACCATGTTGTTGAAGTCGCAGAACCCGGGCAGTTCTTCCAGCATCCCGGCAACGGCCTCGGCTGAGCCAAAGTAGCGCTCATCATCGGTAAAATCTGCCAGTTCCCGAAAATGCTCACACACGATGGCCCGGTAAGCTGGCGCAGTGTCCGTCAACGGGCGCGCTACCGCATTTCGCACATAGGACCACCGCAGGGGGTGCAAATCGAAAGATGCCGCCGAGTGGACAACCTGCCAATTGTGGTAAAACTGCTCGTCCGTCACATTGTCAGGCTTACCGTTGGCCCCAAACTGGGTGACGCCGGGACGCCGCTCACCCCCCTCCCACACCGGGTCGAAACGCTGGGGAACAGACTCTGTCACCAGATAGCCTTCAACCGATGCACACACCTCGCGCAGCGCCGCCTCGATAGGCGCGCGCTCATCCAGGCAGTCGTGCCAGAAGGCTACAGCGGCAGAGAGCCCCTGCCACGGCCCAATCAACCGGCCCGGCGCCTGCTCCTCGATAGTCGCATTCAAATCCGCAACGTTGACGGTCAGTTGCGATGCGCCCAGTGATCGTAACTGCGGCACAACGCTGGAGAGCAGCACATCCCTGAACGCCTCAATCGACACAGCGGCTGGCTTTTCCAGTAGATAGATACTTTTTTCCATATTATCCGGCCTGTTCCCGATACAGCGCTTCAGCCCGCTTTTTGAGCCCCGCGGCACAGTCGTTAAACCCTTTTTCCACAACCTTGCCCATCTGCTCAAGCATGGGGCCGGCGAATTCACCGCCGAACTCGTCGATGGTCACATACAGGCAACTGCTGTCATCGACAGGGGTAATGCGCTGGGTGCGATCGGCGTGAACCGGGTCACCGGGCTTGTTCTCCATCGACCAGACGATCGTGTGAATGGGTTCGATTTTGGTCACATACTCCACCTGTAACTGTGGCCCATTGCCCATATCGACCTGCATTTCCAGCGGCGACCCGATGACGGGTTCGCCTTTCATACCGGGGCAGAACGTATTCCACAGGCCGTAGTTGTCAAAATCCAGAATCACATCCCAGACGATGCGGGCTGGTGCGTTAATCAGTATCTCCTCGCTGGAGACGCTATTTTCGGTAATCATTGCCTCACTCCTTTAACCACAATCAATGTCGGTCAGTTGCCGTAACTGACTCCGCCGTTAACCCGCCACGCCTGGCCATTGACCCATTCACCGTCGTCCGACAACAGGAAACTGACGGCACCCGCGATGTCCTGCGAGTTACCATGCCGGGGGCTGCGGGCACCCTTGAGCATCCAGTCTTTCATCTCCTGCGGCATATTGGCGTCCAACTGTTCCGTCAGCACAAAGCCGGGGGACACAACATTGCAACGAATGCCATCACGACCCCATTTCGATGCGACATGACGGCACAGCGAGTTGATACCGGCCTTGGACGCCGCATAGGCGGGACGCTCCGGTTCTCCAGCAATGGCCGCGTCCGAGGATGTCAGCACAATAGCGCCGCGACCCTGCTGTAACATTGTCGGCAGTACCGCGCGTATCAGCAATACCGTGCCGATCAGGTTGACCCGCAGGGTGCGCTCCCACACGGCAACGTCATTGCTGAGAATATCCCCGTCCACATGAATCGTTTGCAAGTCCGCCACATTGGCGAACAGGCCGTCGAGGCGACCAAAATGCGCCAGCGCAGACTCAACCAGGCTGTTGATGCTCGCCTCCTGCGCCTGGTCGAACTCCCAGGCCACGACATTACTGCCAGCGGCCTTAAGTTCAGCGGCCAGCGCCTGCGCGCCCTCGATATTGAAATCTCCAATCCCCACGCTGGCGCCCTCGGCGCACAGACGGCGCACCGTCGCCGCGCCGATGCCGGTAGCGCCACCACAGACCAGTATGGCCTTGCCGTGCAGGTTTTTCATAATAGTATGTACTCTTGTCGTATTTCCTTCATGGTACACATAAGGGAATTTGAGTGGACAGGACGGATGTGCAAGTATCCATACCGGTCGCGGCAATCTCCTCGCTTCACACCAACGAGACACACAATGAGAACTGGATGATGATGAAAATCCTCGGATTTATCTGGCGCAGAATCACCGCCGCGCTCAGCACAGTATTACTGCTGGTCGTGATTATCGCGATGGTGATCAGCTACCGATTGATAACCGCTGAACAGGTCGACGACGAGGGCCGGCTGCAGAACAAGCGGGACTACCTGGCACAGATTGCCGAGCACAAGGTCGACGGCAGGACGGCACCCAATATTGTTTTTATCCTCTATGACGACATGGGATACGGCGACATCGGCGCGGGTGCCGCAAACAGCTCGATGATTGCCACGCCCCATATTGACCAACTGGCGTCCGACGGCGTGACGCTGTCAGACTTCCACTCGCCCTCACCCGTCTGCACCCCGTCCCGCGCGGGCTACCTCACCGGCAGACTGGCGCCACGCGCCGGTCTCCCCAATGTGGTGTTTCCCTCTGGCAGCACCAAAGGTCTCTTGTTCAGCACCGTCGCCGCGCCCGGCGCCAATGTGCGCTTGCCCGCCGAGGAAATTACACTGGCAGACCTGCTGCAGGCCGCCGGTTACGCCACCGGAATGGTGGGCAAATGGCACCTCGGTGATCGCAGCCCCTCGCTGCCCAATGATATGGGATTCGACAGCTACTACGGCGCACTGTACAGCAACGACATGGAACCCTTTGCGCTGTATGCCAACCGCGAGATTGCCGTGCAAGCTCCAGCCGACCAGCGCTTCCTGACCGAGCGCTATACCGAGGCCGCCGTCTCGTTTATCGAACAACACGCGCGGCAACCCTTCTTCCTGTATTTCCCCCACAATTTTCCCCACGACCCGCTATCGGTGCGCGAGGAACGCAGTGGTAAATCCAGGGCCGGCTTGTACGGGGATGTACTGGAGGAGATTGACGATAGCGTCGGCGCGATCGTCGCCGCACTCGAGCGTACCGACAACCTCGACGACACCCTGATCATAATCACCTCGGACAACGGCCCATGGTTCCTTGGCGATGCCGGTGACCAGCGCGGCCGCAAGGGCAACACATTCGAGGGCGGCATGCGCGTCCCTTTCATCGCGCACTGGCCCGCTGCCATCGACCCGGGTCGGACCGAACAGGCGATGGCCATGGGCATCGACCTGCTTCCCACGGTACTGGACATACTGCAACTGCCCGCACCATCGGACCGCAAACTGGATGGCCACAGTATTCTCACGTTGCTGACACAGGGCGGCCGCTCCCCCCACGACTACCTTTACTACTATGATGGGGAGAAGCTGTTTGCCGTGCGCGACCAACACTTCAAGTACCGCGGCCCGGCCGGTGTGATGTACGGCACGGACCAGGCGCCCGTGGGCGCAGCGGTGCCGCAAAAGGAGTGGCTGTTCGACCTGGTGGGAGACCCGCGCGAATCCTACGATATATCTGATCACAACAGCGAGAAACTGACGCAGTTACGGGCCGCCTTCGAGGCCAAGCAGCAGGAGATGAAAAACAATAAAAGAGGCTGGAACTGATAACAACAATGCGACGCGGGTGCAGGTGCCCCACGGACACCGAATAAAACCTAGCGCGTGGCGAACGCGGTCTTGCCGGCGTTGTATGTCGTTATCGCGCCCGCCACGAGCGCCTCATCGTACTCGAGCAGACCACTCAGCAGCATGTGTTTTTTGCCGCGCCCGACCACTTCACCGCTGTCCTCGAGGTGGAACGCCAGCTCGACGCTGCCGCGCTTGCCGTTGATCTCCAGCTTGTTGTAATCGCCCTTCAGCAGGGGATTGACGACATCGAGTCGGTCGAGATCGATCGTCATACTCTGGTAAATTACCATCGGGCGATTGGGGTTGATCATCATCTGTTGTTCCGCGAGCAGCGGCACCAGGATATGCGGAAAGGTCTGCCCGGAGAACTGCACATAGCTTTGTGTCAGGTTCTGGATCAGGGACTCGGTGCGGACAGTATCGCCCGCGCGCTTTACGCGCAGATACTCACGTCCCTCTGTGTCGTTGATATGCAGCTCAGCCGATGGCTCCGGCAACACCAGCTCCACACCGGCTGTCACCATCCCGGAGAACACAAATTCCATGTGCTGGCTGAGACCGTACCTTGCCAGGATGATCGCAAACAGCAGGTCGCCGGGGATACAAAAACGCTTGGCGTCGGCATCGTGCAGGGGGTTGAAGTCATTCGCCATCTGCTTGGCAAAGTTACTGCCCTGTTCACGCGTAAAACTGATACGCCCGTTGGGCTCGCTATAATACTGATCGATGATCATCGTGAGTTGAATTCGCCTTCGATGGTAGTTGTGGCGCACACCGCCATTGCGCGCAGTCTAGCAGGAAAATTGTAGCGTGCTGCAACTCAATGCGGCCAGCTACTGGCTCGCAGTGGCTGTTTGCGCGGCCCGCTAACACCCGCCGCCCCGAGTTCGTAGATCTGTACCGCTGGCAGCAGCGGAGCAGCGGGCAACCAGCAGACCGCCAACCGATAGCCGGGCAGCGGATCGAGCAGGCAGTACTGCGCCGTGGCGAAATCGTCAGCCGTCGTCAGCGACACGCGTGCGCTGGCAGAGCCTCCACTGTGCGTCAAGGCAAAGCCACGGGCATCAAGACCCGACACCAGCACCGCGCCCCTGGCTTTCACGGCGGCCTCCTTCAGCGTCCACAAATCGTAAAAATGATCCCGCTGGCCAGCCTCGCTACAGGCCTGCAGTGCCGCCACCTCCTCCTCGCGAAAAAAGCGTCGCGCCAGTGTCATCACATCGCGCGTCGGCTTGCACTGCTCGATATCGACACCCACCGGGACGCCGGCGGTCACCGCACAGGCCAGCCAGTTACCACTGTGACTGAGATTGAAATCCAGTGCCTCTGCGGTGTCGACCAAATGCGGCTTGCCCTGTTCGCCGAGGCCGAACTGCCAGTCGGCAGGTTCTACTGCGGCGTACTGCGACAACACGCGGCGCTTGAAGCTGTCGGAGCTGGCATACTGCTGCCGCGAGCCGAGCCACACATGCACGCTGTGCGCGTTGAGACCAAATGACCGCGCCCGTCCCCCGAAGGTGTGCGGATCAGAATCGCTGAATGGTCTTGCCGATAATCTTGTCACGCACTTTCCAGAACAGATTGTCAGGATTGACCACAATGATAAAAACGCGTCGCAACTGGTCCTCGGGGCTCTCGATCGGTCGCACGGCATGCCAGGCGTGATCAGTCCGCTTTATCAGGGCGCTGTAATTGCCGATGGATTTGCATTCGGTAATACCGTCGAATGCGTCCAGCGGGGGCGCTGAGTTGTAGTCCAGCTTGCCGCCGTCATCCAGTATCAGCGTCGCGCCGCCCCAGGCGGGGTCCCAGTCAGCTTCTGAATTGAAGTAAAACAGGTGAGAGCCGTGCTCGCGACTGGAATCACAATGCGGCGACACGTCGGCACCGCGGGGCGTGTAATGCCAGTGAAAGCGAAACTCCACTTTTTTCGCGCCCAGCAGTCGTTCAATTTCACCGCGATAGGCATCGGAACACAGTTCACCGATGAACTCCTGCCACGGCTTTGGCACCGGCATATGCGGCGTGTATTCCAGTGAATAACGATCGTGCGGCGCCTGTCCGGCACGGCGCTCATAGCCAAACTTCTGCTCAAACATTTCCAGCGGCGGCATATTGGCCAGCAGTTCCTGGAACCCCGACTCTGTCAGCACACCTTCATCGTTATAATACGGATAGGGCCTGGTCGCGACAAAATCCTCTGTGCGCAGGTTGCGCAGTTTTTCAATGTTCAGGTATTTCATGCCGCCCTCGCTTGCAAATCGGGAGTGCGATCCAATACCTCAAAGGCATCGTGTCGCACATGATTCTTACGCATTTCGTCCCGCACCAGTTGCTCTGAGACATGCCCGTTCTTCAGGCACTCCTTCAGCAGCCCAAAGAAAAAGTCCTGCTGGGCGCGATCCGGATGCTCCCGGTAGCGCCCCAGCAGGCCGTAATCTCCGAACACCTTCGCCCGCAACTTATTGGCCGTCGCCAACAGCGGCTTGTCCTTGAATTTATCCGCAGGGGTATAGTCCACCGGCAAACCGGTTTTCCACGGCTGTGTCTTGCGCTTGGTGTTGTGCAGCAACCGCGTGTTGCTATCCAGATGGTCGAAGTCATTCCAGCAATCCGGCAGGTAGCCGATATTGGCCGGATCCTCGTAGCCCAACACCATCCACTCCTTGTAATCCTTCTCGTTGCGAAACAGCTGGTCAAACTCCTTCTCGGCATCCCAGTGTCGCAGGCGCGCGCAGTCCAGCAGCATCACGCTGGTCGCCACCTGGGCGCGCTTGTCTTCCTTGCCGGAGCGGTGGCGCCCCATCACGGCAGCGCCTTTCATATCCATGTCCAGTAGTTCGTACACATCGCCGACGGCAAACACATCAGGATCAGTGACAACGGCCCGCCCCTGCCAGTCCATCAGCTTCGGCGGCAGAAAGCGCAGCGGCGTGAAGGACTGCAAATCCTCCATATGCCATACCCGGCTGGTGCCACCGCGCAGGAAGCTCTGCCCTTCCTTCTCTTGCAGGTAGGGATAGTCGCGCGTGTGAATGAATTGCACATCAAACTTATCCGCGTTCGCCGAATTGCGGCGAAACGAATACTCGGACACCAACGCACCCAGCCACTGCCGTTCATTGGTGTGAATGAAGACGCATTTGTCGCTCATCATGAAGGTGTACTACCCCGCTTCAGCGCTCGTATAGCCAAATACCGGCAACAGTCTGGAATCTACCATAGCGTTCAGCTCCGCGACTTGATCGTCGTCAAAATAGTCGCGGTAGCCACCGACCTTGGCCTTGCGGACTTTAAATGTATTGGGATCGTTGACATCCTTGGCCTGCACTCGGCTGCCGCTGCGCCAGAAGTAGTTGTCCTGCTCTTTCTTGCGCAGGTTTTCGACAGACGCGAATTCCGCGGTGTCGCGCAGGTAGTCTGCGTTGGGCTCCATACCCAGAAACTCAACGATGCGCGCCATCTCCTGCTCCGGGTGGGCCCGCAAGTCCTCGTAGCGCACCACCAGCACATTTTCAATATTGGGAAGCTCCCGCGCCCAGTTGTTCAAAAATTCGATAATGTGCGCGAGACCCTGATCCTGTCCCTTCACAAAATCGTAGACCGAAATATCCGCCTCGTGCGGTGGATACTTGTTCATCGCCTTTTTCTCAGGCCGCATGCGGTATTTCCACTGGAAGAACTGCGACACAGCGACATCGATGGGGTTGCGCACCAACAATACCGTCTTCTTGTGGTAAAAATCTTTCTTGGAATCGACGTTGCCCGTGTAACCGCGCAGGTAGTTATCGTGGGTGAAGAATATTTTCGGAATATTCTTGTTCATCCGCGTAAAGTTATCGAAGCCCATCAAAATATTGTCGGGTAATTTGTACACCAACTGGTAGTAGCGCGAGATCATCACCCGCACCCAGGTACGCCCACTCTTGCCGTAGGAGGCGAAAATATACTCACAGTGGTTGTACTTCCAGAATTCTTCTTTACCACGGCGCCAACGCTGTAGCTCGTGTGCCTTGGCCTCTGGTAAAAATACCGAAATCGCGCGAACTAACCATTTGATTAGCCGCTTGATAATCATATGCATGTAGAATTCCCCTGGTCAGGGCAGATATAAGCGGCGAAGGGTATAGGATGATCAGGCTATTCTCAAGATCGTGTGGTATTTTTAACGGCTTTCGCTTTATCTGCGCAAGCAATTGATTTGCAAAAGAAATACTGGTCTCTCAGGCCTCCGGGCGAATCGATATCAAACGTGTATAATCGGTCTTCGTCAGGCCGGTATGCAGTGTTTGGCGAGTATCCTGCGCCTGCGGCCCTGACCTGAATTCACCCTGTTTAATCACTATGGTTGCCCCCATGACTGAGCTATTCAAGACCAAGCTACCCACACTTATCCTTGTGGCGTTGTCCTTTTCCCTGGCGAGCTTTGCCCAGGCCGCCGAGAATTCCATTGCACGGCTACCGAGCTGGCAGGTACTGGAATACGAACAGAAAGCGTTCTGGGCCACCGCGCGGTCGCGCATCGAGGTTCTGCCGGTCGCCGGCAAGCCTGACGAGTGGGTGCTCGATGTCCTCAGTTCAGTGGTGGACAACTCCGAGAAGCTGACCGTCAACTTTGATCCCGCGACCGGCGGTGTCAATTATCGTTCGCGTATCAGCAGCGGCAAAGAGCAACGCATGAAGTCCTATCAATACGAGGCGGATTTCATACTCCGGGAGCGTCGTAATGCGCCCGAAAACAGCACCATACCGCCCGGCGAGTGGCCCGTCACCAACACTAAATACGTTAACTACCCGGCCTCGCGCGGCACCACTGTTGTCACTACCCCTTATATGCTGGTATTGCTGGCCGCACAGTTGCAGGCGCAGGGGCCAAATCACTCCATGGAAGTGATCGTGAATACCGATATCAACTTCTACCGCGTGAAGCTGACCAGCGGCAGTGGCTTTCCTGTCGAGGCCGACTACAAAGTGACCGGCAAGGAGGACGTCAGCGGCAAATTCGAGACGCTGGCAGTGGCAATCACCGCCAGCCCGGAAGGGAAGCTGGAGGATGACGATGATTTCACCGTGCTCGGACTGGACGGTGAGATCATTTTGCTGTTCGACAAAGCAACGGGCCTGCCGCTGCAAATACGCGGTGACGCGCCGCGCATTGGCGGCACTGAAATCAACCTGAAATCCGTGACCATGAGGGCGGCGCGCTAGTGGATCTACCGGCCCGTCCGGTAGGCTTGATCAGCAACCCCGCCAGCGGCCACAACCGCGATCAGTTTGAGCGCATCCGCGCGCGTATCGACGGGCAGCCCGGCATCCACCATCGAATCACCCACAGCCCGGCGGATATCGCGCCGGCGCTGCGGGAACTGGCCGCCCTCGACATCGGCGTGCTGGCAATCAATGGTGGCGACGGCACGGTATCGGCGATTCTGGGGCAACTGCTGGAATCCGGCCTGTTCCCGCGCCCACCGCTGATCGCACTATTGCCTGGCGGTACCGCGAATATGAACGCGGGCGATATCGGTGTGCGCGGCTCACTGCCCAGGGCGGTAACACGGTTTTGCCAGTGGAGCGAGGGCGAGCGCGACACCACGGGAAGGGTGCAGCGCCGCGCCCTGATGCGTGTGCTGGCTGACAGCGAGCCGACGCCGCGCTATTGCATGTTCCTCGGCGGCGGCGCGGTGATCCACGGTACCGAATACGCGCACCAGGAGATCCATTCCCGCGGCCTGCGCGACGATTTCAGCCTCGCCCTGGGCACGCTGCGCACGGTGTGGGGCGTGGTGCGAAACGACCCCGCCTTCAACCGCCATGTCGAGATTACACTGACCCTGGATGACGGGGAGCCGACGCGGTACGACACCCTGATCCTCGCCGTGAGCACCCTGCAGCGGCTGTCGTTTGGCATGCGACCGTTCTGGAGCCAGCAGCCAGGGGCGATTCGACTGACACTGATGGAACAGGGCTGTACGCGGTTTGCCCGCACTTTTTTCTCCATCGTCCGCGGCCGCCCCAGCCGCAATGCGGTGCCCACCAGTGGCTACCGCAGCCATAACGCCAACCGCATTGGACTGGCCATGACCGGCAAAATCAACCTCGATGGCGAGTTGGTCGATGTCACCGAGGCAGCGCAGATCAGCGCCAGCGTGCCACTGGAGTTCCTGCGCCTGTGAACGCCTACCCGCCTGTCGCCGGCCCCGATGTCGCCAGCGACCCGACCCTGGCCGCGCTGCTGGCGAAGCTGCAGGAACGCCATCACGGCGCGGTGTGTTGCACCCTGGTATACGGCTCCTGCCTGCGCAGCGGCGATATCTACGACGGCCTGCTGGACCTGTACCTGATCTGCGACAACTATCGCGCGGCCTACCAGCGGCCGCTGCTGGCCACCGCCAACTGGCTGCTGCCACCCAATGTGTTCTACGCGGAACAAGCCGCGATCGGCGACGCGGCGGCGGGCCGCACACTGCGCAGCAAGGTCACCGTGATTTCCCTGCACGACTTCCAGCGCGGCTGTTCACCGGCGTGGTTCGAGTCCTATATCTGGGGCCGTTTCGCACAGCCTACACGCGTGCTGTACGCCCGCGATGAACCACTGCGGCGGCGGGTAGAAGCGGCGCTGACACAAGCCGCGCAAACGCTGCTGCGCAATGCGCTGCCGGCACTGCCCCCCGAGGGCAGCATCACCGCGCTGTGGGAGCAGGCGCTCGGCCTGAGCTATGCGACGGAACTGCGCACCGAGCGCAGCGGGCGGGCACAGGAGCTGGCCGAGTCGGCGCGGGATTTCTACACCGCGCTGACGCGCCACCACGCCGGTGACCTCGGTTACGGCTTTACGCTGGCCGAGCGCGACGGCGAATGGCACTACCACTGTCATATCGGCCCGCTCAAACGCCGGGCGACTACGCTGGCCTGGGGGCTGCGCCGCGCCCAGGGCAAACTGCTGTCGGTAGCCAGGGTGGTCAAGGGCCTGTTTACCTTTGAGGGCGGGCTCGATTACATCGCCTGGAAGCTGGAGCGCCATTCCGGCGAGGAAATCCACATCCCCGACAAAGTCAGGCGCGCGCCACTGATCCACCTGTGGGCCTTTTTCTGGGGCCTGTATCGCCGCGGGATATTCAAGTAAACACCCCTGTAGCGCGTACTATTTACGCTGAATCCGGGCCCCGCAAAATGGAAAAATACGCCGTATTCCTTTATAGTTTGCGCCCAATAAAGCCACTTCTGACAGCCTTGGCGACCCCATGAAAGCGTGCGTATTCATCCAGACCAACCACAAGCAGATCACCGGTGCCATCGTTGCCGAACACGCGTTGCGTCGTTATTCCACCAATAACGACAAATTCGACGTGCAGATCATGGACACCCGGGACTACCCCTTTTTCGCCGCTCGCGAGGGCCAGGAATACCTGCGCGATGGCGTCAAACGCACGTGGATGAACGAGGATTTGCAGTCCTTTACGCCGACCCGCTTCATGCCGCCCAAGCTGATGGGCTACGAGGGCCGCGCCGTGGTCATCGATCCCGATATTTTCGCCGTCACCGATATCTGGGAACTGCTCAGCCGCGACATGCACGGCAAGGCCATCATGTGCCGCATGCGCTCGGGCCCGAAGGGGCTGGTGGACAAATGCATGGCCAGCAGCGTGATGCTGCTCGACTGCGCCCAGCTCACGCACTGGGACGCCGAGAAGAAATTTGAGGCGATGTTTGATTTCACCCAGGATTACCAGCCCTGGATCTGCCTGAAAGAAGAGCCGCGCGACAGCCTGGACTTCTTCGAACCCGAGTGGAACGATTTCGACAAGTTCACGCTGCAGACCAAAATGCTGCACACCACGCGGCGCAAAACGCAGCCATGGAAAACCGGCCTGCCCACTGACTGGCGGCCGGCAGAGCGTTTTCGCCTGTTCCCCCCCGCCGCATGGGTGATGCGCGCACGGCGCAAACTGTTTGGCGAGTACGCGTTTCTCGGCAATTACAAACAGCACCCCGACCGCAACCAGGAAGTGTTCTTCTTCGGGCTGCTGAAAGAGTGTGTCGAGCAGGGCAAAATCACAGAGGAATTCCTGCGCAACGAAATGGCGCAGAACCATGTGCGCCACGACGCGCTGGAGATCCTGGCGCAGACACCGGACCTGCCGCCGGCACCCCTGCACCCGCTTACCGCGCTGTCACAAGCTGCCTGACCGCCTGCGTCGCGCGCTGCAAATCGGCGCGCACGATAGAGTCCTCTTTCTCTTCCTCCAGGGTGGGTGCTGCCTGTATCCGCGCCTGCAATGCCTGCACCGCCGGTGCCAGCGTCTGCTGCGCCAGCCACTGCGCCCTGCCTGAACCGACCAGCACCTGCTGGATATTGCCGATATCGCGCCGCATGCGCTGCGGGCCAACACGCATCGCCAGCCGGTGCGTGAGCGATTTGTACGTGTAGTTGTGCGGCAGACGCCACCAGCTCTGCGCGTCGCCGACATCAAAGATGAACAGTGGCTTACCGGTATGCACCGCCTCGCCGAGCATGGACATGGACTCCCCGGTCACGACAAAGGCATCCGCCAGAGCCAGCAGCCCGTGGTAGGGGTTGTCACCGGGATCGCCCCAGCGGTAGCAAAAGAATGGCTGCCGCAGCTGCGACTGCATGGCATCGCCGGCGGCGCGCGGCGTGCGCGGGCTATCGGTGGCCAGCACCGAACCGCCAGCGCCCGCTGCCAGCGCCTGCGCCAGCGCTCCCAGGCGCCGACCCTTGCCAGGCGTCATCACAAAACGGCCGCTGTCACCGCCCATCAGCACTGCCACCCAGGGTCGCGGTAAGTGTTGCCACTGCGGCCGAAACTGCTCGGCACGGGACAGGTCCTCTGCGGTAAAGCGATGCAGGGGCAACTTGTTGTGCACGATATTGGCCCGCTGCGGCAGGAAATACTGCGGCGTGGTCACGATAAGGTCCCAGGCGGACAGGGGTGCCCAGGGGCGGCCGATATGCACCAGGCGCGTGTGCCCGCCGGACTGCCGCTGAATCCATCGCGCCACCGGTTCATTGCGCCGCCCGGCGCTGATGACAATATCCGGCCACGGCGCCACCAGCTCACTGGATTGGGCGCGATCGATACCGGCCAGGGAGGTGCCGGCGCCGAAATGCACCAGCAACTCCCAGGCGCGGGCTGTGATGTGCTTCTCCACGAAGCCCCAGCCCAGCTCCTCGGCCAGCGCCCGCACCTGGGTATTGTCCCCGGCTTTTTTGCCGAGCAGGCACCAGACTGTGATCGTTCCGTCGCCCACGCGGCTTCCTCGTCAGTTTTAGCGCGGAATATGGCGCGCCGCCCCGGGAGCATCGCTCCAAAAATTGCCAAAGCCAGTCGTTTATGGATCACCGTGCTGGCGGTAAACTATCCTACAGATTACTCGCGAGAAGAAACAGTTTGAAACCCACAGTCTTTATACACACCAACCACAAACAAATGCTCGGCGCACTGGTGAGCCGCTACTCACTGCGCAAGCGCTCCGCGCACGCCGACCAGTTCGATGTGAAGCTGGTTGAGGTAAAAGACTACCCGTGCATGCTGGAGCGCGAGGGCCAGCTGTACCGCCGCGACGGTGAGATGCGCCCCTGGCTCAACGATGACCTGCAGTCCTTCACCCCGCTGCGCTTCACGCCGCCACAGCTGATGGGCTACGAGGGCCGCGCGGTGATCATGGATCCGGACATCTTCGCCATCGGCGATATCTGGGAGCTGTTGCAGCGCGATATGGCCGGTGCCGCCATCGTGTGCCGGCCCAAAACAGGCCGCAAGGGGCGCCAGGGCGCGTTCGCCAGCAGCGTCATGCTGCTGGACTGCGCCCAACTCAAACACTGGCAGTTCGAGAGCAACTTCGCCGAGATGTTCGAGCCGGTGAAGCGCGATTACATGGACTGGATTTCACTGAAGCTGGAACGGCCCGGCAGCATCGGCGCGCTCGAAAACCAGTGGAACGATTTCGACCACCTCGACGACAACACCAAACTGCTGCACAACACCAAGCGCAAGACCCAGCCCTGGAAAACCGGCCTCAAGATCGACTACCGCCCGGCCGACACCTTCCAGCTATTCCCGCCAAGACACTGGTTGCGACGCGGTCGCCGCGCGCTGTTCGGCGACTACAAGTTTGCCGGCACCTACGACGCCCACCCGGACCCGAACCAGGAGTCGTTCTTTTTCAACCTGGTGCGCGAGGCGCTGGAAGACGGCGAGCTGTCCGAATCTGTATTGCAGGATGAGATTGCGCAGGGGCATTTGCGGCCGGATGCGATGCAGCTGGTCGGCGCTTGAAGTGACTGGAGACCAGTCCCTCAGGGGCGCAGGCCTGAGCGCGAGTATCTCAGCCCTCTGAGCGATCAGGCCTGCGCCCCCGAGGGACGGCGATATGGCAGGGAAGGCAAAAAAATACATGCTTCGGTACGGTGTCACGGCGAGCGGCAGCGGGAATGCCCCGCTTGCTCAGAAGGCTGAGATATTCGCCGCGGAGCATTCCCACTGCCGCTCGCCTGGTATCGCAGGTGAGGCTGGGTTTAACAGGTTTGTTCTCGAAGGTTTAGTTGCAGTCGGGAGAGAGCTTGGAAGCGCGCAATGCACCAGAGTCCCTAAGGGGAGCAGGCCTGAGCGCGAATATCTCAGCCCTCTGAGCGATCAGGTCTGCTCCCCTTAGGGACGGCCCACCGGCACGATACTCAGACCTATTTGTAGTTAAACAACGGATCCAGCGTCTCGGCAAGGCGCTGGTCAATCGCCGCGACTTCCTCATCGGTGAAGTAATCGCGGTAGCCGCCGACCTTGGCGCGGCGCACTTTGAAGCTGTTGGGGTTGTCCTTGTCGCGCGGCATCATGCGTCCGCCGGCGAGGCGGAACTGCTGCGTGCTTTCCATTTTCTTCATGTTTTCATAGGAGGAGTAATCCACCGCCGCATTGACGTGAGCGTCGGTAGCGTGCACGTGCATGAAGTCCAGCAGTTGACGCAGTTCCTCGCGGGGTCTGGCGCGCAAGTCCTCGTAGCGCAGCAGGTGGAAGTGCTGCATGTTGCTGACTTCCTGCGCCCACAGGTTCAGGTAGTCGGTCACGGCCTTCATACTGCCGCCGTTATCGCCCATCACAAAATCGAACAGGCTGATATCGCTGCCCTGCGGTGGGTAGTTGTTGATCGCCACCTTGGTCGACTTGATACGAAATTTCCACTGGAAAAACTGCGACACGGCGACATCGCGAGGATCGCGGGCCAGCAGTATCACGCGCTTGTTGTAGAAAGGCTTTTTGGTGTACGGATCGCCCGTGTAATCCTTGATGTAGTTGTCGTGGGTGAAAAAGGTTTTGGGGACGGACTTGTTGAGATTGTGGAAGTTGTCGAAGCCGAGCACAGCGTTTTCCGGCAGGCCGTACATCACGCGAAACAGGTGCGAGATCATCACGCGCAGCCAGGTGCGCCCGCTCTTGCCGAAGGACACCACGACGATGTCGGCGCGCTGCAGTTTGTCGAACTGCTCGACGCCGCGCAGCTTGCGTTCGGCGGCGAGAATCTCTGCCTCCGGCTGGCCGCGCATTTGCCAGTGCAGAACGCGGCGCGACAGTTTCTTGCGGCCGGTCTGCCACAGCTGGCGGATATTCTGGATCGCCAGGTTCATGCCTGTTGCCCACCGTAGCCAAACACCGGGTCGAGCTGCGCCACCATCTGCTCAAGCTGCGCACACTGCTCGTCGGTGAAGTAGTCGCGGTAGCCGCCCACCTTGGCCTTGCGCACCTTGAACGACTGGGGGTTGTCCTTGTCGCCCGGCTTGACGCGCGCGCCACTGCCCTTGAAGAATTTATCCTGTTCCATTTTCTTCATATTGTCATAGGCGGCAAAATCCACCGCTTCCTGCACCTGCTCGGGCGTGACCGCTGTGCCGGTAAACGCCAGGATGTCGGCCAGCACCGCGCCGGGGTCCTTGCGCATGTCCTCGTAGCGCACCACCAGTACATCGCGCAGTTCGGGGATCGCCTGCGCCCAGCCGTTGAAGTAGTCGACGATGCGCGGCACGCCCGCCTCCTTGTCCAGCACAAAATCCCAGACATCGATATCGGCACCGTGCGGCGGGTAGTCATTGATAAACTTTTTATTCGGCCGCATACGAAATTGCCACTGGAAGAACTGGGACACCGCCACATCGCGCGGGTCGCGCACCAGCAATACAATGCGCTTGCCCTGGAAATGGCGCTTGGAATGCGGGTTGCCGGTGTAGTCACGCAGGTAGTTGTTGTGGGTGAAAAACACGGCGGGCAGTTGCGGGTCGCGCCGCTTGAGGTTGTCGAAATCCAGCAGCTCACTGGCGTCGAGATTGCCCTTGAGCTGGTACGCCCGCGACAGCATGACGCGCAACCAGGTCCTGCCGGATTTGCCCCAGCTCATCAGAACCCAGTCGCTGCGCTGCAGCTTCTTGAACTCCTCGCGACCGCGCAGCCAGCGCTCCACTGCCTTGCGACGCCCCGCTGGCAACCAGAAACAAAGCGCCAGGATAATGTGGCGTAACACAACGCGTGCCTTATCGGCCATCTGCGGGAATATCCTCAATAACAGACTAAAAAGGCGGCAAATGGTACCGTAAAACCGCTTTTCCCGCACTAATCGAACAAGCGCTGATTTACCGCACTATTAACATCCTGAACCGTTGCACCGCCTTGCCGGACAAACATCCGGCGTACTAAAATGCCCGGATGTCACTGATCAATATCGAAGCGCTTCGCGCCACACCACTGCAAACCGACCCCTACGACTATCTCGTGGTGCCGGGGTTTCTCAGCGCCGATGCGCTACAGCAGGTGAATCGCGATTATCCCGCAATTGACACCGCCGCCAATCACGCCCTCGAAAACCTCAGCTATGGCCCTGCATTCGAAGCGCTGATGGAAGCGCTTTGCAGCACCGAGCTGGCCACCGTGCTGGGCGAGAAGTTTGACATGGACCTGGCCTCCCTGCCGACCACGGTGACTGTGCGCAAATTCTGTGAACGCACTGACGGCAATATTCACACCGATCACAAGAGCAAGGTCATCACCATGCTGGTTTATTTCAACGAGCAGTGGGATCACCCCGAGGGACAATTGCGCCTGCTGCGTTCGAAAGACGATATCGAGGACTACGCGGCCCAGGTACCGCCGCTGGGTGGCTCGATGATCGCGTTTCGACGCACCGACCACTCCTGGCACGGCCACACGCGTTTCGTCGGCGAGCGTCGCATGGTGCAGATCAATTACCTCGACCAGAGTCCGCTGGCCGTCGCGGCGCAGCGCATCAGTCGCTTTGGCACCCACTTCATGAAAAACGTGTTGGGAATGCGCTAGTCGCGCGCACGCATCGAACACCTGCCGACAAAAAAACGAGTGGTGATCGCCGGCTTTGGCGATACCGGCCTGCTCGTGGCCATCTACCTGGGTGAGGATTTCGACATCCTGGGCATTACCCCCAAGCCCTGCCTGGTCAGCGGCCAGGAACTGGGCATGCGACTGACGCAACCGCAGCGCTGGAAACAGGATTACCTGATGCCCTTTTCGCGCTACCAGAAGCTGGACGGGGTGCGCACGCTGCAGGGCCTGGTTACCGCGATTGATCCCGGCAATTCCACCGTCACCGTGGCTCTGAAAGACGGCAGTTCGCACACTGAACCCTACGATGTACTGGTGATTGCCTCCGGTGTCAGCAACGGTTTCTGGCGCAATAGCGCGCTGGAGGACATGGACACCATCAACCGGTCGATCGACACTGCGTCGCAGCAACTGCTGCAGGCACAGACACTGGCCATTGTCGGCGGCGGTGCCACCGGTGTCAGCGTCGCCACTAACCTGGCAGCCCGCCACCGGGATAAAGCCATTCATTTCTTCTTCAGTGAGCCCCAGCCCCTGCCGGGCTACCACCCCAGGGTTCGCGACCGCGTGGAGCAGCACCTGCGGGAGATCGGGGTGGTGCTGCACCCCGGCCACCGGGCGGTTATTCCGCAGGGTTTCCAGTGCGACCGGTTCACCACCGGGCCCGTCGAATGGAGCGGCGGACAGCAGGCGTTCGATGCCGACCTGACGCTGTGGGCGGTCGGGAACACGGCACCCAACAACCGCTTCATTCCACCCGACATGCTGGATGCCAACGGCTTTGTCAACACGGATCAGTTCCTGCGCGTCGCGGGGTATAAGAATGTTTTTGCGGTCGGCGATATCGCCGCGTCCGACCCCCACCGCAGTTCAGCGCGCAACTGGGGTTACCGCCTGCTCGGTCACAATATTCGCGCCCACCTCGAAAACCGCGATAGTGAACTGAAGCCCTACCAGCCACCGCGCTACCGCTGGGGCTCAATCTTCGGCGTGCAGCGCGACGGCCTTCGCGTGTTCCAGCCTGACGGCCGCAGTTTTCGCTTCCCCCGATGGAGCGTTCGCACCCTGTTGTTCCCACTGGCGGTGCGCAAAATGATCTACAAGGGTGTACGCAAAGCCTGAACGGCCGGCATTACCGTCTTTTCGTGGACAGTAAATTTACCGGCAGCGCCTTATTTTCCCTACATGCGCAAGCTATCGTTAGCGCCATCAGAACGATAATGCAGGTAAGGAGATACGGTGAACAATCTAGCGGAATCAGGCTTTCAGGCGTCGCCATTCAGCATGGGTTCTCCACGCGCTCTGGCGTTGCTGGACGCGGCCAGGGATTTACAACCGGTACTGCTTGAGCGGGCAGCGCAATGCAAAGCGCTGCGCAGGGTACCCGACGAGACCATCGCTGATTTTCAGAACGCGGGCTTTTTCAAGATCCTGCAGTCGCAACAGTACGGCGGGTTTGAAATGGACCCGCAGGTGTTTTACGCCGTCGGCCTGGAGTTGGCAAAAGCCTGCATGTCCAGCGCCTGGGTGCTGGGCGTGGTCGCGGTGCACAACTGGCAGATGAACCTGTTTGATCCACAGGCCTCGGAGGACGTCTGGGGCGACGATCCCACCGTACTGGTCTCTTCGTCTTATGCGCCGATGGGCAGGGTGACACCGGTCGACGGCGGATTTATGCTGAGCGGGCGCTGGAGCTTCTCCAGTGGCTGTGAACACTGCCAGTGGGTATTTCTCGGCGCCGTCATCCCGACTGAGGATGCGCCCTGGGATATGCAGAACTACAGTACGTTCCTGCTCCCGCGCGCCGACTATACCATCGAGGAAAACTGGGATGTCGTTGGCCTGCAGGGCACCGGCAGCCACGATATTGTTGTCGACAACGTCTTCGTACCGGAGCACCGGGTGCACAAAATGCGCGAGGATCGCGGCGGCGAAAAGCATCGCGCGAAAGCACCACTGTACCGTTTGCCATTCATGCAGGTGTTCTCCAGGGCGGTGTGCAACGCCTCCCTCGGCGCAGTGGAAGGCGTCCTAGAGGATTATATCGAGGTCGCTAAAACCCGTGTCGCCGGCCCGGTACCGATGCGGGACGAACCCAGCGCCAAGAAAATCGCAGCGGACGCCAAATCGGCAATCGAGCACATGAAGATGATGATGTTCATAAGTTTCGATCGCTTAATGGACGCGGCGCGATCAGGCGCGGAAGTGCCACTGCTGGACCGCGCGCTGTTCCGGTATGAAACGTCCATGGTCGCCGATCAATGCCTGGCCATCTCCTCCAGGATGCTGAAAGCCGCCGGTTCCGGGGCGATACGGAACGGCAGCGCGATGCTGGCTCGGCACCAGGATATTCTCGCCAGCCAGGCGCATATCGCCAATATCAGTGAGCCCTTTGCAGTGAATCTCGGCGGCATGCTGTTCGAGCAGGACAGCACCGACGCCAGCCTCTGAACACATCTCGTTAATCTATAAGGAATAATCCATGGCTCTGAATGGAGTGTTACCGGAGCAACATTACGCCAGTTGCGCCAACGGCTATCGCATGCACTATCTCGATAGCGGCGAGGGGCCTGTGGTGGTCTTCCTGCACGGCTCCGGGCCCGGCGCCAGCGGCCACAGTAACTTCAAGGCCAACTATCCGTGGCTGGCCGAGCGCGGGTACCGCTGCATTGTCCCCGACCTGGTCGGCTTCGGCTTTTCCGACAAGCCCGATGACGTCGATCACCCGCTGTCATTCTTTGTCGAATGCGTGAAACAAACGCTGGATGTGATCGGGGTTGAGAGCTGCTGCGTGGTCGGCAACTCGCTGGGCGGCGCCGTGGCGCTGGGGCTGGCACTGGAATACCCGGCGCTGGTGAACCAACTGGTGCTGATGGCGCCCGGCGGCATGAGCCAGCACGAAGAGTACCTGCAGATGCCTGGCATGCAGAAAATGTTCGAGGTGTACGGCTCCGGCGAGCCCATCTCGCACGCGGTTATGAAAGAGCTGTTCGCCTTCGGTTTGACACACGATCCCGTGCACGCCACTGACGAACTGGTCGCGGAGCGCTCGCAGATTATGGCCATCATGAACGGCCATGTGATGTGGACGATGGCGATCCCGTATCTGGCTGAGCGGCTGCCGGAACTGTCCTGCCCGGTGCTGGCCTTCTGGGGCACCGATGATCGCATGATGCCCGACAGCGGGATTCTGGCGCTGGCCAAAAACTGCGCCAATCTCAAATTCATTATCCTGTCCGAGTGTGGCCACTGGGTGATGGTGGAACACACTGAGCTGTTCAACCGGGAAGTGTTGTCATTCCTGGAAACAGCCTGATTTCTGTTAGCGAGGCTTTGCATGAACATACGCAGTTTGGGTTATGTGCTGATCGAAACCACTGATATTCAACAGTGGCTGTCGTTCGGCACTGAGGTTCTGGGCCTGATGGTCGCGCCGGGTATGCCGGACGACGGCGTCATCTACTTCAAGATGGATGAGCGCCCGTTCCGTCTGGCCATTGTCCCCGGCGATGCCGACCGCCTGCAGCTCTGCGGGCTGGAGTTGCTGGACGAGGCGAATTTCCACACCGCCTGTGAAGAGCTGCTCGCCGCAGGTGTTGAGATCACCCATGGCACCGCCGCCGAAGCGGCGCAACGGCGAGTGCGCGAGCTGATTCGTTTCGACGACCCGGCGGGCAACACACTGGAGCTGTACCACGGCGCCGACCTCGACTACGCGAAGTTCATCTCCCCGCTGGGTATCGCAGAGTTTGAAACCGGCTTCAACGGCAATGCCGGTTTCGGCCACGCCGTGTTGCCGGCACCGAACCGTATCGAAACACACGCGTTTTACACCGACGTGCTCGGCTTTGGCGATGCCGACTTCATGCACTTCAAGTTTTCCGAGGACCCCGATGATCCGGGGTTCGGCCTGAACTTCATGCATGTCGAGAACCCCCGCCACCACACCATCGCCCTGTTTGAAGGCGAGCATCCCAGTGGCTGTATTCACCTGATGCTGGAAGTCAAAAATATCGACGAGGTCGGCTACTGCCTGGACCGTGTGCTGCAGCGCGAGATTCCCGTTACATCGACGCTCGGCCGCCACACCAACGACCGCATGCTGTCGTTCTATATGCGCACGCCGGGCGGGTTTGAACTGGAGTTTGGCTGCGACGGCCTGAAAATGGACTGGAGCGACTACACACCGACCAAGACCACGCTGCCCAGTATCTGGGGCCACAAGTTCTCGCTGTAGCCTTAGTGATGCCCGGCACCGGTCCAGGCAGTGCGTTATTGCGGTACGGCAGCTGGGCGCTGGTGACGGGCAGTACCGCGGGCATTGGCCGCGAGTTTGCGAGCCAACTGGCAGAGGCAGGCTTCAATGTCGCGCTGCTGGCCCGCGATGCCGACCAGCTGCAGGCACAGTGCCGTGAGCTGGCACAGGACTGGCAGATAGAGGCCGTCGCTATCCCCTGCGACCTGGGCGATGCAGCCTACCTGTCCGTGATTGCAGCGGCGACCGACACGCTGCCCATAGCGTTTTTTGTCAACAATGCCGGCGCCGCCAGTTACCACGGCCCGTTTCTCGATCGCAGCGTGCAGGACATGGAGGACTGCCTGCATCTGAATACCACGGTGCAGCTGCGGCTGATCCAGCATTTCGCTACACGCATGGCCGCAGCGAACGGCGGTGCCATCATCCAGGTCAGCTCAATCGCCGGGCACATGGCACTGCCGTTTATGGCGGAGTATTCGGCCAGCAAAGCCTACCAGCTGACCCTTGGCGAGGCACTGCACTACGAACTGAAGGATCACCGAATCGACTTCCTCACGCTCTCTCCGGGCGCCACCCGATCGCGGCGCGTCAGCTATGGTATGGCGCCGACGCCGGTGGTGCGAGCGGCGCTGGCGGCGCTGGGCCGACAGCCGAGCGTCATTCCGGGCTGGCGTAACAAATGGAGCGCCTTCAAGCATCGCTACCTGAAATCGCGACGTGCCGCCGTGAGAAGTATGGGCGAGTTCCAGCGCACCCAGCTGAAACAAAAATGACCCCGTGCAGCATCACCCGGCGCAGCCCGGTATTAGCTGCCCGTTGGAAACGCTCTTATCACGATATCGGGGTTTTTCCGCATCCGGGCCGCGTGTAGATTGAGCCCATCATCCGATACCTATAACACTGAGGAAGCGCCGATGTCCGACCCAACGCAAGAGCCGACAACCAGTCCGGGAGAGATCAGCCAGTGGCCGATGTTGAAAATCGTCTACCGCACCGATCCGGATAGCATCGCCGCGCTGCTGCCACCGGGAATCGACCCCAGCGCAACCTCCAATGTCACCCTCACTATCTACAATCTGCCGGTGGGCGGGGAGCCGGAGTACGGCATCCTGATCACCGCTGACGCCAGCTACCAGGGCACTCCCGGCGAGTACGCGCTCGGCTATGGTATCGACCAGGAGTCGGCAATTTTCATCAGCCAGTTCACCAATGGGCAGCCGAAATTCCCCTGCCACACGGATTACTTCCGCCTGCAGGACAAGGTCTCTGCACGCTGTGCGCACCAGCACTACACCTTCGTAGAGTTCGAGGGCACGCTCGACGGGGAAGACCCGCTCGACGGCGGCCTGGAGCGCAACGAGTGGTGGGTGAAAGTGTCGCGCCAGGTCGGCGGCGGCAAGGGCTACGATTTTCCGCCACATGTGGTGCACGTCAAGGGCAAGTACGGCCCCGGCCACCGCATCGCACTGAACGGCACCCTCACCCTGCGCGAGAGCCCGTGGGACCCGATTGCCAAGCGGCTGCCGATGCTGGAGCAGGTATCGGCACATTTGTGGTGGCCAGAGTACCTGAGCCGGGAAATCACGCTTGCCGGCGCACTGGACCCGGAGGGATTCTGGCCGCATGTGGACGTGATATCCGGCAGCCGCTGGCCCGGAAAAAACGGCGGACCAATTCCAGCCTGATTACAACAGCACGTGACACGACACGATGTCACCAGGAGCATCATTCATGGATCGTTACCTAATTGTCTCAACCGATGGCCACGCAGGTCTGCCTATGGAGGGCTATCGAGACTACCTCGACAGCAAATACCACAGGGCGTTCGACGAGGCGCTACCGGAACAACAACGGAAAACCCGCAAGGCCGAGGAGAGTTTTCTGATCTCCGATTTCAATGACAAGTGGCGCGAAAGTATCACCGACGGCTTGACCGGCGCGTGGGACGGTGCGGTGCGCAACAGGGTCATCGATGGCGACGGTGTCGCCGCCGAGGTGTTGTTTCCGGACGGCATTACCGAGATGAATGCGCCGCCCTTTGGCGCCGGGCTGGCCCTGAAACCCTGGGGTATCGAGCCGGAACTGCAATGGGCCGGGGCCAGGGCGCACAACCGCTGGATGGCCGAGTTTTGCAAAGAGGAGCCGCTGCGTCGTATCGGCCTGGCGATTGTGCTGATGCTGTACGATGTGGACGAGGCACTGGCAGAGGTGAAATGGGCGCATGAGAATGGCCTGAAGGGCATCCTGATTCCGGCGCTGATGGGTGACAAGGACGCCTACAATCACCCCAAATACTATCCTATCTGGGCCTTCTGCGAAGAGCATCATATGGTGGTGCACACGCACTCGGGGCCGTCACCGGATTACAACTTCTCACTGCCGGGCGCCGTCGGCATCTACCTCACCGAGTTCGCCTGGTGGACCAGCCGCCCCCTCTGGCACCTGATCTTCGGCGGTGTCTTTGAACTGTTTCCCAAACTCAAGTTCGTCATCACGGAAGTCAGCGAATTCTGGATTCCGCATATGCTGGAGATGATGGACGTGCGCGCCTCTGTCAAACACACCTCGGGCAAACTGGGCGATTTTCGCAGTAACCTGACCATGGCACCGAGCGAGTATTTCAAGCGCAATTGCTGGGTCGGCGCCTCCGCACTGTTTGACGAGGGCTCCACCGCGGTGCGCCACGAGATTGGTATCCAGAACATCATGTGGGGCACGGACTACCCTCATCCCGAAGGCTCCTGGCCCAAGACCAAAGAGAAATTGCTGGCCTATATGAGCGGCATCCCGGAGCCGGAACTCACGGCAATACTCGGCACCAATGCGCTGGAATGTTATAACCTCGACGGGGACGCACTGCGAGGTATCGCAGAGCGCATTGGTCCACTGAAGTCCGATTTCAAATGATCAACAGGCTTCACAATAAAAAGGGAGGTCAGGCATGTCGAACCAATTTGTAATGCCCATACCATTCGGCTGGTTCTGTATCGGCTACAGCGATGAACTGGCGGTGGGGGACGTTCGCAATATCCATTATTTCGGCCGCGATATGGTGTTGTTCCGCACGGAATCGGGGAAAGTCGGGCTCACAGATCCCGCCTGCCCTCATCTGGGCGCGCACCTCGGCCACGGGGGTACCGTGCAGGGTGAATCCATCCGCTGCCCGTTCCATCACTGGCAGTACGATACACAGGGCGTCATCACCGATATTCCCTACGCAAAAAGGATTCCGCCGAAAGTGGCCGGCAAACCCTGCCTTAAAACTTACCCCACCTGCGAGAAGAACGCCGTGATATGGGCCTGGTATCACCCTGAGGATGCCGCGCCGGATCACGAGGTCATCGCGCTTGAGGAGATCGACAATCCTGAGTGGGTCGAGCAGATCCGCTTCCAGTGGACGTTCGACTCCTGCCCGCAGGAAATTGCCGAAAACGGCGTCGATGTCGCGCATTTCAAGTATGTCCACAAAATGGAGGCGGTGCCGCTGGGCGAGACCAGCTACGAGGGCCATATCCGACGCACCCGGGTCAGCGGTATGCGCAAGGTCGTCGATGAGAGCGGCAGTGAGTTGGAGATCGAATCCACGATCAAGGTGGTGCAGAACGGCGCCGGGCAGAAATGGGTGCGCTCCTCGGGCCTGGTGGACTACCTGCTGCAGACGCTGGTGACGCCGGTAAACGAGAAAACGGTCGAAGTGCGCTTCGCCTACACCCACGAGAACTACCCGCAGGACTCGTTCAAACACCAGGCCGTACAGGCCGCCATCGCCCTCACCAATGGGCAGAGCGGCCTCGAGGGCGACATCCCGATCTGGCACCACAAGTTTCATCTGCGCAACCCGATACTGTGTGACGGTGACGGCCCGGTAATGCGCTTTCGCAAATACTTTTCACAATTCTACGTCGATGGCCCCTACCCTGGCGCTGATAATATTTCGACAACCCTGGAGGCGGTTTCTTGAGCTCACAGCAACAAGCAGAGGAAGGATTCATCGGCAAGACAGCGGTGGTGACCGGCGGTGCATCCGGCGTCGGCCGCTGCCTGTGCGAGCTGTTCGCGCGCAGCGGCATGAACGTGATCATGGCCGATATCGAGCTGGCAGCGCTGGAGGCCGCCGGATCGGCACTGAAGGCAGAGGGCCTGAACATCGCCTGGGTGCAGGCGGATGTCACCAGCCCCGAATCCATGGAAAACCTCGAACGCAAGAGCCGCGAGACTTTTGGCAACATTCATATCCTGTGTAACAACGCCGGCGTCGGCATCAAGGAGGCGCAGCGCCGTATCTGGACGCTCACACCCAAGGACTGGGAGTGGGGTTTCGGTGTCAATGTGATGGGGGTGGCGAACGGTATTCGCGCATTTGTACCCGGTATGCTGGCGCACGGCGAGCCCGGCCATGTGGTCAACACCTCATCGACCAATGGCGGGCTCCACTCGATGCCGACCACACCGATTTATTCCGCCACTAAAGCGGCAGTGACCAGTATGAGTGAAGTGCTGCACTACCAGTTCCTGATGGACGGCGCCGCACTGCAGGCCCACGTGCTGTTCCCCGGGCCGCATCTGGTGAACACCAATATCCTCAGCTCGATGCGCAACCGCCCTCAGGAGCTGCGCGACAATGACGAACCGGTGGCCTACACCAGCATGGCGGACCTCGCCAAGGCGAGTGGCATCGCCAATATGAAACTGACGGAGCCGGAGGAGGTCGCCGAGACCTGCCTCGCCGGGATCAGCGCCGGGCAGTTCTGGATACTGCCGCCCAGCACACACAACGACAAGCAGCTGAGCCAGCGCACCGAAAGCATCCTGCGCCGCCAGAATCCGGAATTACAGGGGTAAACGGCATGGCGTCACGTTTGGGACAGTTCTGTATCAGTGTCACCGACCTGGCGCGCTCGGAGGATTTCTACACCCGCATCCTGGGGCTGGAGGTACAGCAGCGGATCGAGATTCCGCAGGCGAAAGAGATTGTGCTGGGTGCGCCTGATTCCGACGGCAAGCTGCAACTGGCGCAGAAGACAGCCCAGCAGGGCGCCATCGACCACGGCGATGAAGCGCTGTGGAAATTCTACCTGTACACAGACGATATCGAATCGGTTTACCAGGCGGCCGTGGACTATGGCTGCGTGTGCGAGACCCCGCCCACAGCATTGACGGAATGGCCGGTGACGATTGCGATGATTCTCGACCCGGACGGTTACCGGATCGAAATCATACAGCGCTAGTCATCCATATCCCAATCGAACTCGGTGGCGAAATAGCTCACCATAAAATCCATAAAGAACCGCACTTTCGTGGACAGGTGTTTACTGTGCGGGTACACCGCCCAGGTATCGCGGTGATAGCTACTCCAGGGCTGGTGCAGCTTGACCAGCCTGCCGGACTCCACGGACGCGCGAACATAGAAATCCGGTAGCTGGGCGATGCCGATGCCGGACAGCGCCGCCGCCTTGATGGTCGCGCCGTCCTCGCTGAGCCAGCTGCCGGAGACCTTGACCTTGGTCGCCTCGCGCTCACCTGTATTCAGCATCCAGTAGCGCTCGGGGCCTGTCAGGCAGTTGTGGTCGTCGAGGTCTTCCGGCGTCTGTGGCTGGCCGTTACGCTTCCAGTACTCCGGCGCCGCGCACAGGCACAGCGTATGCCCGCCGATGGAGCGCGCGATCAGCGACGAGTCCTCCAGCTTGCCGTAGCGGATGGTCAGGTCATAACCCTCCGCCACCAGATCGACATCGCGAAAACTGGAGTGTACTTCCACCGACAGCTCCGGATGCGATCGGGAAAAAGCCGCAACCGCTCGCGCCATGTGCTGTACGCCGAAGCGACTGTTCAGGGCCAGCTTCAGTGTCCCCTGCGGCTTCTGCTGCACGTCGGCGACGGCGGACTCGGCGACATCGAACTGCTCCGCCATGGGCAGGCATTCGCGGTAAAAGATCTCGCCGACCTCGGTCAGCGTTAACTTGCGGGTAGTGCGCTGCAGCAGTCGCGCTTGCAGTCTATCTTCCAACTGGCTGATCTGCTTGCTGACATAGGATTTGGACATACCCAGGCGCTCGGCGGCGCCGGTAAAACTGCCGGTATCCACCACATGCATGAATTCGTCAATCCCGTCCCAGCGACTCATCGAACTGCTCTCACCTGTGTTATTGCTGTGTTATTACTGTGTAATTGCTGAGTCGAAGCGTAGCCGATGGGGGACCAAAGTGAAAGCTATCAGACAACTCCCCGAGCGAAATGCAGACTGCGGGATTTCTTAAGCTTCGCACGCTTTTTGAAAGGGTGG
>CAXBLZ010000016.1:0-57223 GCA_963976735.1 uncultured Halioglobus sp. | reverse complement strand
TTACCTATAATAAGCATTACATGGTAAATACAAGGTTGGCTCGTCCAATGCCGAAAGCCCCGGAAGGTCCCGACACGTTTGGATTCCTGATTCACGATGTTGCGCGGTTGCTGCGCAGGAATTTCAATCAGCGCGTGCAGGGGCTCGGCATGACCCAGGAGCAGTGTCGCGTTATCTTGCACTTGTCGCGCCATGAGGGAATACAGCAGGTTGCGCTGGCCGATTTGCTCGAAATCAAGCCAATCACACTGGCTCGCTTGCTGGACAAGTTGGAGGAGGGCGGCCTGATCGAACGGCATCGCAATCCTGATGATCGCAGGGCTTTTCGCCTTTACCTAACCTCAAACGCACACTCAGTGGTGAAAAACATCCTGGATATCGGGCTCACCGTAAGGGCGGATGCCTATACGGACATCCCGGCGTCCGACCTGGAGAAGTTGAATTCGGTGTTGTCACGACTGAAGGCCAACTTACTCAGTGTTGCTCCCCAGTCCGCCTCCGATATCACTGCACACTCAAGTACCGAAAAATGATTAATTTACGTTCGCTGTTGTTTTCACTGGGTCTTATCATCGCCATTGCCACCGGGGCGTACTGGTATGTCATGGATAGCCGTTTCATCAGTACGGATAATGCCTATCTGAAGTTTGACAAGGTGACGCTGAGTTCCGAAGTAACCGGCAAAATCACCGCTGTACTCGTTGCCGAGAATCAGACGGTGGCGCGCGGTGAACTGCTGGTGACCGTGGACGATTCCATGTACAGGGTTGCCCGCGAAAAGGCACAGGCGCGTTTGAAACAGGCCGAGTCCGGGATCAGGTCACTGCAGGCCAGTTATCGAACCAAGGAAGCGCAATTGGCTCTGGCGATGAGCAACCTGGCGTTTGCCCAGAAGGAATACCAGCGGGAACTGAATCTGTTCAGAAAAAACCTGACGTCGCAGGCGTTGATCGATGATAGAAAACACACTCTCGATGTTGCCAGCGAAAACAGGGTCATCATCGAAAAGGAGCGGGCGCAACTGTTGGCTAACCTGAATGGACGCGCCGATGCGCCGCTGAGCGAATACTCCGAGGTAATGGAGGCGCAGGCAGATCTCGACCTGGCCAACATCAACCTGCAACACACGAAGGTGATGGCACCCTTTGACGGGTATGTCAGCCATTTACCAAAGCTGGGCCAGCATCTTGATCCGGGAAGCCCGGTACTCAGCCTGGTCTCGGATAAACATGTCTGGATCGAGGCGAACTTCAAGGAAACGGATCTGGTGAACCTGCATGTCGACCAGACAGTCGATATTGCAGTCGACGCTTATCCCGAGCGCAGTTGGAAGGGCAGTGTCGAAAGCCTCAGTGCCGCGACCGGGGCAGAGTATTCCGTGTTGCCGCCTCAGAATGCGACGGGGAACTGGATCAAGGTGGTGCAGCGTGTGCCTATCCGAATCAGATTGCAGACAACACCGTCGGATCCTGCCCTGCGCGCAGGTATGAGCGCCTATGTTGAGATTGATACGCGAGCTTCGGTGCTCTGAGGCACTGGCCCTTGAATACTTTGCTGCGAAAATTGCAGGGGCTCCCAGACGGAACCAGGCATATACTGTTGATTACCGCCGTGATGATGGCGGCGATTATCCAGATCATCGACACAACGATTGCCAACGTAGCACTGCCGCACATGCAGGGCAGTATGTCCGCCAGCCAGGACAAGATCTCCTGGGTCCTCACCTCCTATATTATGGCGACGGCGATCGCGATGCCCCTCACCGGTTGGGTGGCTGGCCGCATCGGCCGAAAGCGCCTGCTGGTCATCTCGGTTTCCGGCTTCACCCTTGCGTCAATGGCCTGTGGCGCCTCGTTCTCGCTGCAGGAAATCATTGTGTTCCGGATACTGCAGGGCGTGTTCGGAGCCAGTCTGGTGCCCATATCGCAGGCGTTGCTGTTGGATACTTTTCCGGTGCAAAAGCATGCCAGAGCCATGAGTATCTGGGGCGTGGGCGTGATGTTGGCGCCGATACTCGGTCCCACGGTGGGAGGTTGGCTGACCGAGTACTACAGTTGGCGATGGGTATTTTACATCAACGTGCCGTTTGGCATCCTGTCACTGCTGGGCGTGATTGCGCTGGCGAAGGAGTCCCCATTAGACAGGGAGCGACCGTTCGACCTGTTCGGCTTTTTCCTGCTCAGCCTGGCGATCGTCAGCTTGCAATTGACGCTGGATCGCGGCCAGTCGCAGTACTGGTTTGACTCCGGCGAGATCGTGTTTGAATGCATCCTGGCGCTGTTGGCGCTGTATTTATTCATTGTGCATATGTTCACGCACAAGAATGCCTATGTAAATCCGCAGTTGTTCAGGGACAGAAACTTCTCACTCGGCCTGGTGTTCATGTTCCTGCTCGGTGTGATTATGTTGGCGACCATGGCGCTGTTTCCGCCGTATCTGCAAACGCTACTGGGGTATCCGGTGTTTGATGCGGGATTGATTCTGGCCCCGCGGGGCGGGGGTACCATGCTCGCCATGTTGGTGTGCAGCTGGATAATGGAACGCGCTCTGGTGTCGCCGCGTTTACTGATCGTCGCGGGCCTGATGATGATTGTCATTACTATGGCGCAAATGACGCGGTTCACTGTCGATGTCACGCAATCGATGATTACCTGGACGGGCTTTTTCCAGGGATTCGGGCTGGGCTTGATATTCGTGCCGCTCACTACGCTGGCGTTTGCCACGCTTGATCCGGTGCTGCGCACCGAAGCAACCGCGATATTTGGCCTCGTAAGGACGATCGGCAGCAGCATTGGTATCTCAATTGTGATGGCCCAGTTGGCGAGCCACCTGCAGCGCGAACACGCGATACTTACCGAGCATGTAACGGCATTCAATCCACTATTACAGCAATCCGCGATTGCGCAAATTTGGGATATACACAGCGCCCGTGGCTTGACCTTGCTGGAAGGCGAAGTGACCAGGCAGGCCCTGCAGCTGGCCTATGCGGATGACTTCCAGTTGATCATGCTGATGGCACTGGTGGCGATTCCCGCGGCACTGCTGTTGCGCAACCCGGCGCCACCCGGGACTGCAGGTTCACAGTCCTGACCTAGCTCTTTTCATCGCCGACATTTGCCTGTGCAGCGGCGATACGCGCTATCGGTACCCGAAACGGGCTGCAGGAAACGTAGTCCAGCCCGATGTCATGACAGAACTGGATGGAGCGGGGATCGCCACCGTGTTCACCGCAGATGCCGTACTTGATCCCTTTCTTTTTGCCGCGGCTCTCGGTGATCGCGATCTCCATCAACCTGCCGACTGCGCGTTGATCCAGTGACACAAAGGGGTCGACATCGATCAGTTTTTCCTTCAGGTACTTCGGTATGAATTTGCCGGCGTCATCGCGCGAAAAACCGTAGGTCATCTGCGTGAGATCGTTGGTGCCGAAACTCATAAATTCGACTTCCGGTGCAAGGCGATCAGCTCCCAGGGTGGCGCGAGGTGTTTCCATCATGGTGCCAATCTTGTAGCGAATGGACAGCGGCCTGGCGGTGGCTATCTCGCGGATACATTTATCAATAATCTCGGTAATCAGGCGAATCTCCCGCACATTGATCACCAGTGGAATCATGATTTCAGGCAGTGGGCGGTAGCCGGCATCCATGGCCTCGGCCGCTGCGCTGATAATTGCCTTGACCTGCATCTCGGTGATCTTCGGATACACCACCGAGAGGCGGCAGCCGCGGAAGCCCAGCATCGGGTTAACCTCCGCCAGGCGATGGGCGATCTCCCGGATCTGTTTTACCGGCTTGCCGATCTGGGCTGCCAGCGCTTCGATATCGTCGCCGCTTTGTGGCAGGAATTCGTGCAGCGGGGGATCCAGCAGCCGGATGGTCACGGGCAGTCCGTCCATGACCTTGAACAACTCCAGAATGTCATCGTGCTGGAATACCTGTAGCTGATCCAGGAACGTTTGCCGCTCTTCGTCTGTCTCGGACAGTATCATCGCGCGCATCACACCGATGCGCTCAGCGGCGAAAAACATATGTTCGGTCCGGCACAGGCCGATACCTTCGGCGCCCAGTTCGCGCGCTTTCGCAGCGTCTTCAGGTGTCTCTGCGTTAGCGCGCACCCGCAGGCGTCGATGCTTGTCCGCCCACTTCAGCAACTCCTGGAAGTCCTCGCTGGAACTCGCCTCGATCTTGGCGATGTCGCCCAGCATGACCTCGCCGGATGTGCCATCGAGGGTGATAATGTCGCCGCGACGAACCGTCACGCCCTCTGTCGTGGTTGCGACCCCCGCTGCTGTGTCGATACTCAGCGCGCCACAGCCGGTGATCGCGCAGACACCCATGCCGCGAGCGACCACAGCGGCGTGGGAGGTCATGCCACCCAATTCAGTGAGCACCCCTGCAGCGACACGCATGCCGTGGATATCTTCCGGGGTCGTCTCCCGGCGCAGCAGGATAACGCTATGGCCTGCGCTGTTCTCTGACTCGGCTTCCTCGGCGGAGAACACGACTTTGCCGGTAGCGCCACCGGGGCTGGCCGGCAAACCGGTCGCGATAATGTCCTGTTTTGCAGCCGGGTCGACCATCGGGTGTAGAAAGGCCTCGACATGCTCGGGCGAAACGCGCATCAGGGCTTCGCGCTCGGTGATCAGCCCTTCCTTCACCATATCCACCGCGATTTTTATTGAGGCCCTTCCTGTGCGCTTGCCGCTGCGCGTCTGCAGCATGTAAAACTTGCCGTCCTGTACCGTGAATTCGATGTCCTGCATATCCCGGTAGTGTTTTTCCAGCAGTGACTGGGTTGTGTACAGTTCGTCGTACACCGCCGGCATACGGTCCTTCAAGGCCGAGACGGGCAGGGGGGTTCGTATACCTGCGACGACATCTTCGCCTGCGGCATTGAACAGGTACTCGCCAAAAAACAGGTGCTCACCAGTGGCAGGATTGCGGGTGAAGGCCACGCCGGAGCCGGATTCGTCGCCAAAGTTGCCAAATACCATCGCCTGCACACCGACGGCGGTGCCCAGGCTGTCGTCGATATTGTTCATCTCGCGGTACACAATCGCGCGCGGCGTGTGCCAGGAACGAAAAACGGCTTCCACCGCCATTTTCAACTGTACGAACGGGTCTTCAGGCAGTTTCACCAGGGTCTTGTAGATGGCGACAATTTCGCGCCAGTCGTCGGCGGTCATATCGACGTCCTGCGCTTTTTTGTTGCTGTGCTTGTAGCGCTCCAGTACCTCCTCGAACTTGTTGCCATCCACATCCATCACCACATCGGCAAACATCTGGATGAAGCGACGATAGGAGTCATAGGCGAAACGCGGATTACCTGTTTTGGCGGCGAGGCCCTCGGTGATCTCATCGTTGAGACCGAGATTGAGAATGGTATTCATCATGCCGGGCATTGATACCGGGGCGCCTGAGCGCACTGAAAATAGCAGCGGGTTCTCCGGATCGCCAAATCGGGCGCCCATCTTTTTCTCTACCAGATCCAGCGCGACGCGGTATTCCTGCTCCAGCAGTGAGGGCAATTTGTTACCGGCCAGGAAATATTCGCGGCAGGTGGCGGTGGTGATGATAAAACCATAGGGGACGGGCAGGCCGAGGCTGGTCATTTCGCACAGGTTCGCCCCTTTGCCTCCCAGCAGGTCCCGGTCGTCCTTGCTGCCTTCATCGAACAGGTATACGCGTTTTGCCATGGATTGCTGCCTGAATCTTCAGTGATTGAGGCTGCGAGTATAGCCTTGTGCCGCGTTTAGTGGGAGTGCGAATCGCGGGAATGGGCACTGCGGCACGTAATCCGGGGTGATCGAGATTTTGACGCTTGCTCCTGACGACACCTTCAGAGGGCGCGTCGCTGTGTGTGCGCCGCGCCTCTATTCCTGACTCAAGCGGGATGGTCAGCGCCGCGCCAGCAACTCGTTGAGTCGATCGATCTCCGACAGTTCCGCCGTCGCCGGCACCACAAAGAGCTCCTCGCAGCCAGCGGCCTCGGCATTGTCCAGCGCCTCCCTGATAGCATCCACTGAGCTTCGGTGCACGGATTCTGCCATCATCGTGGCAATATCAGCGCCGGCAATTGCCAGATACTCGTAGACGTAATCGTACAGCTTCTGCTGGCCGTCATCGGCCAGCGTGTACCAGAAACCGCCCATGCGATACGGGGCTCGTTCACGTTTCGCGCGCTCCCATGCCGCCTCGGCCATCGCAAAGGTACGGCTCAACTCCGCCTCCTCGCCATTGCCGGACCAGGCGTACAGCCCGTCTGCCCACTGTGCGCAGCGTTCGATGCTTTTAGGTCCCATCGCCCCGGCCAGCAGGCGCGGCCCCCCGGGCCTGTCCATTGCCGGGCCGATCTGGCCGCCGCCGGCGACGATCTCCTCACCGCGCCAGACTTTGCGCATCTCCTCTACCTGGCGATCCATTCTTCCGTAGCGGCCCTCGAAGCGCGCGCCCACTGCCTCGTAATCCTTGGGCCGGCCACCGTAGCCGAGTGCGACGCTGTTGACCCTGCCGCCGGAAAGTATATCCAGCGTGGCCACTTCCTTGGCGACGCGTGTGGCACTGTGCATGGGCAGGACATACAGCGTCGGTGTGATTTCGATGCGCGTGGTGGCCATGGCAGCGGCTGCCAGCACCACCCGCATGTCATAAGTGGGCCCGTGGACGCGCTCGCCACAGGACAGGGCGTGGTAGGGGCCTTCATCGATAGCCTTGAACCAGGCCAGATAGTCCTCGCGGCTGAGCCCCGCTTTCATGTAGGGCAGGCACACACCGATTTTCATATTGGACGCCATCGCTTGAAATTCCCCTTGTATGCGTGAATGTAGTGGACCAGTGCATATAGTAGCCCACTTCGCTTTTTCGGCTGTTCAGCATACTGTACTGTTCCGATCTGAGATGGCGCTGTCCGCGGGCTTGAGGTCGCCGCTGGCCCTGCGTTGTAAATATTCGCACGGCACTCGCCGCCGGGGATTGCCTTGAGGTAAACTCCACGCCAATATGCCTACCTTCCATCGATCCCCGCGCCTTGTTGTCGCCACGCTGCTGACGCTGTGTGTGCTGTTGTGCGCGTGTAGTAGCCCGGCACCGAAACGCGCCGTGCTGAAGGGTGACAATGTCCAGGCTGTGGACTTCAGTGGCTCCTGGGAAATGGATTACGGCCAGAGTGACAATACGCAGCAGAAACTCGACTCCATGGTGCGGGAGTTGAACCGGGAGGCGCAGCGGCGTGCCCAGCAGGGTATGCAGCAGGGTTCGTTTGGCGGTGGCATGGTTATCAATAGTTCCGGCGGTAACAGCGGTTCCTCGATACTGGGCCTCGTGCGTATGGCCGATCTGGTCACACAGTCACCGCTGCTGGAAATTTCGCAGGATACGCACAAAATTCGCGTCAAACGGGAAGATGATTTTGACCTGACCTGTGAGTTCTACCCCGGTGAACTGAGCAGGGTTGAGACGCCTTTCGGAACGGAGATCTGCGGCTGGAACGGGCACCAGCTGGTGTTCAAGTTGCTGCTGCCGGATGGCCTCAGTATCCAGCATGTGATGACCATGGGCGCGGCCGGTCAGAAGCTCAACATCGCGACCACCGTGGTCACCGACCAGGTGTCTTTCCCATTTCTGCTGAACCGTGTTTACAACCGGTTCGAACCCGGGGAGAGCGGCTATAAATGTGAGGTGACATTGACCAGAGGCACGGTATGTACCACCGAAAAACAATAGCGTTGCTGCGCCGCACACGGGCCGCGCTGTTACTGGCTATGGCCGCCTGTCTGGCGCTGCCGGTGGCGGTGGTGCACAGCGCCACTGAGCAGGATTTTGTCGACGTCGGCCTGGTCATCTTCGACGCTGGCATTCCCGCCGATGAATCCACGCACAGCAAATTGGGTGTCTTTCCCGAGATTCGCAAAGCCGAGGCTAAGTATATGCCGGTGATTTTGCGCGAGATCCTGATCAATTCCGGTGACTGGGGTGTGGTGCGGGTACTGCCAGAACCGCTCGAATCTTCCGAACTACTGGTCACCGGCACCATACAGCACTCCGACGGACAGCGGCTGGAATTGCACATAGCGGCGCGGGACGCAGCGGGCATGCAATGGCTGGACAGAGCGTACACGGGAACCACAACACCGGCCGACTATCCCGTGAAAGTGCCCGGCGACCCTTTTATGGAGGTTTATCAGGAAATTGCGGCAGATCTGTTGGCAGTGCGCCAGCAGATGAGTGCCAGGCAGCTGGCGAACCTGCGACAGATCGCGTTGATGCGCTACGCCAGTGCACTCGCACCGGAGGTGTTTGGCTCCTACCTGGCCGCTACCCCTGAAGGCGGGTATACGCTGGTGCGCCTGCCCGCCGAGGACGATCCGATGCTCGCTCGCGTGATACGAATCCGCAACCAGGAATACCTGTTCATCGATACGGTGGACGAGCAGTACGCCCAACTGGCCGAGGAGATGGCACCGACCTATAATCTGTGGCGTCAGTACGGGGCGGAACAGGCCGAGTACCGGGACGAGTACCAGGCGCGAGTGAACAGCAGGGACAGCCAGGGCCGGCGCGGTTCCTTTGTCGCCCTGGAGCAGACCTACAACGCGTATAAATGGTCGAAAATTCACGAGCAGGACCTCGATGAGCTGGCACTGGGCTTCAACAATGAGGTCGCTCCCACGGTAATGGAAGTGAGTGGTACGGTATTCAAGCTGACGGGCAGCCTGGACACCCAGTACACCGAATGGCGTGAAATATTGCAGCGTATTTTTGCGCTCGAGACAGGCTTGCCGCCAGCGGCCTGAATTCTGCTATGCTGTGGCCATGGCTGGTAAAGAGAAAGACAACGAATCGCTTCTGTACTCCCTGCGCAAACTGACTGAACAGGTCGCGGGGGGTACGTTTGATTTCGCCCGCAATACTGCCACCCTGACAGCGATGTTCGGTGAGAGTTGGCTGCGGAATGCGCTGCTCAACAAACTGGAACCCGAGCGGCTCGAGGCAATGGCCGAAGCCGGTCGTTTCCTGCGGGATGCGCGCGAGACGGCCGGCATGTCGCTGAAGGACCTATCGGAAAGCCTCGGCCTGTCCGACAGGGCGATGCTGGAAGACATTGAGAGTGGCGAGACTATCATGCCGCTGGAGTTGATGCTGCGCAGCGCTGCGCTGCTCGCACGGCACGATCCGATCCCCTTCCTGATCAAGTTTATGCGCACCTACAATCCGGCACTGGAAAAAGCGCTGGAGCAGTGGGGGGTGCTGGCGCTGCCCAAACAGTATGAGCGCGAGCGTCGTTTCGTCAACCTGATGCGGCAGCACGACGTGCTGCGGCGCCTGTCGGATGACGAATACGATCGCTATATCCACTACATGGGAAGTTCCAGCAATCTGGTGCTGGATGTCATGCGCAAAGAGAAGGAGGCGAACGCCTCTGTGAAGAGTTTGACGGCCAGTGACAAGCCCAAGCCAAAAGCCAGACCGAAGTCTTCCCGCAAAAAGGCAGCGCCGCGAGCGACCAGGCGCGCACCTGCCAAACGCACAGATTGAAACCACGGGTTCACGCCCCTGCCCCTGCGAGCGGTTCCAGCCACCTGTTTAATCTCCCATTTGCTTTCTATACAGGATTTAACGATTGTCCCTGATGACGACAGACACAGAAGCATGGTTTGCCACCTGCCCCAAGGGTGTTGAGTCACTGCTGGCGAGCGAGCTGACCACACTCGGCGCTGAAACCACGCGAGAGACTGTGGCGGGTGTGCATTTTTCCGGCCCTCGAGCACTGGCCTATCGCGCCTGCCTGTGGTCGCGCCTGGCCAATCGCGTATTGTGGCCGTTGGCCCAATTCGATGCCGTGGATGGGGATATGCTCTACCACAACATGAAGGACATAGACTGGGGTCGTTTGTTCACGCCGGACAAAACAATCGCAATCGACTTTTCCGGCGAGAACCGCGGTATTCGCAATACGCAGTTTGGAGCCCAGCGCAGCAAAGATGCCATCGTCGACTGGTTTGTCAGTGCCACGGCGACCCGCCCCTCGGTCGATCGTGTCAATCCCCAGGTGCGCCTGAACGTTCGGCTTGTGCGCGACCGGGCGCACCTGTCGATCGATATCTCCGGTGGTAGCCTGCACCAGCGGGGATACCGGTTGCAGGCCGGCGTTGCACCACTGAAGGAGAACCTTGCCGCGGCGGTGCTGTTGCGCGCCGACTGGCCGGGTGTCGCTGCGCGCGGTGGCGCGTTGATTGATCCCCTGTGTGGTTCCGCCACGCTGTTGCTGGAGGCGGCGATGATGGCGGCAGACATCGCGCCGGGGCTGCAACGCAAGCACTTCGGGTTTGAGCACCTGCTGATACACGACGCCGCTCAATGGCAGGCCATAGCCAGTGATGCACGCAGTCGGGCCGAGCGCGGCAGGGCAGCGCAGTTGCCCGAAATACGAGGGTATGACTGGGACCCCGCCGTGATCCGCCGCGCACAGGAAAATATCGCGCGTATCGGTCTGGAGAAAGTCGTGCGGGTCAGTTGCAAACCGGTCTCCGAGTTGCAAAAGCCCGATCACCGTCCTCTGCCGTTTGGTCTGCTAGTGTGCAACCCGCCTTACGGTGAACGCATCGGTGAGAAGGAAAGCCTGATGGGTCTCTACCGCCAGTTGGGTGAGGCGATGATTCGGGAGTTTCCTGGCTGGCGCGCCGCAGTACTGACCTCAGACCTTGATCTGGGCAAGGCGACGGGGCTGCGCAGTCATAAACGCTACGCGCTCTTCAATGGCAAACTCGCCACCAGCCTGTTGCTGTTTGATCTGGCCGACAACACATTGCGTGATGCGGCAACAGCGCCAGCGGACCCCAGCCCCGTGCTGTCTGAAGGCGCGACCATGTTCGCCAATCGTATTGTGAAGAATCGCAAACGCCTATCCTCCTGGGTGAAGCGCGAACAGATCCAGTGCTACCGACTGTACGATGCCGATATGCCGGAGTATTCAGTGGCCGTGGATATTTACGGCGACTACGTCCACGTTGCCGAATACCAGGCCCCCAAATCGATCTCGCCTGAAGTGGCGGAACACCGGCTCGATGAGGTGCGCTCTGCACTGCCCGTCACTCTGGGTGTGGCGGCCGACAACATTGTCTACAAGCAGCGCAGTCGCCAACGCGGCAAGGAGCAATACAAGCGGCAGGACAACCGGGGCGAGATGTTGACAGTGTGCGAGGGTGAGGCGAAGTTTTTGGTCAACCTGAACGACTATCTCGATACCGGCTTGTTTCTCGATCATCGCCCACTGCGGCTGCGAATTGGCCGCGAGGCGAAGGGGAAGGATTTCCTCAACCTTTTTTGCTATACCGGTGCCGCCACCATTCACGCTGCATTGGGGGGCGCGCACTCGACCACCAGCGTCGACTTGTCCAATACCTACCTGAACTGGCTGAGCAATAACCTCGCACAGAATGACCTGCAGTCGGTGCGACATACCGTGATCCGCGAGGACTGTCAGTCCTGGCTGGGCAGGGCGCGCAGCCGCTACGACCTGATCCTGTTGGACCCGCCATCGTTTTCCAACTCCAGGGCCATGTCTGACAGCTTTGATGTACAGCGTGATCACGGCGACCTGGTGCGCAAGACGATGGCAGTTTTGCGGCAGAAAGGGTTGTTGTATTTTTCCAACAACCGGCGTGGCTTCACGCTCGACCCGTCGCTACAGGAAGAATTCGTGTGCGAGGATATTACCGCGTCGACATTGCCCCCTGATTTTCAGCGCAACCGGAAAATCCATTGTTGCTGGGCGATCCGCCATAAATAACCGGGCTGGCAGTGCGAGTCCGGCATACCGCGCACAGCGGATAGGGGAACACTGCCCCGCGCTGTAGCCGACGCACAGCGTTATCCGGTGGTGTCTCGATGACGTCGCTGTGCAGGCAGGTCTCGGGCAATAACTACTGAAAAATTGACACGAGTCATGTCTGGCGTTTTCCGCCCGGGACATAATACATGCTGTACACACGTAATTTATAACAAGGTGTGGTTAGGTATGTCCCCAATGTACCCTGTGGTCGCGCTGCTGGCGCTGCTACCTGTCTTGTACGCGCTGGCGTCGCCCGTTCATGCACAGGCAGCAGCGGTCATCATGCCGCTTGCGCACAAAGCCCTGCTGCTGGATGTTGCTGTCGCGGAAAAACGGCTGGTCGTCGCCGGCGAGCATGGGATTGTACTGTACTCCGACGATAACGGCGGCCACTGGCAGCAGGCTGTGGTGCCGACAACCCGGATGTTGACGGCTATCCACTTTGTCAATGCGCGCAAAGGCTGGGCGGTAGGCCACGACGGACTGATTCTGGTCAGTGACGACGGCGGTGAAACCTGGCGTGTGCAGCGGGATGGCCTGGCGATGCAACACCAGATAAACCTGGAGCAGCGCGAAAGCGCCCACCAACGTGTGGAGGAACTGGCACAGCGCCTGGCGTCAGCAGACGAAGTGAGCAGGGCGCAACTCGAAGCGAGGCTGGAAGACGCACAACTTGATCTCGAGGACGCTGAATTAACCCTGGAAGAACCGGTCTTCACCTCGCCACTGATGGATATCTGGTTTCAGGATGCCAGCCTGGGCTGGGCGGTAGGCGCCTTCGGAACATTCATTCATACCACAGATGGTGGGCGACACTGGGTCAACGCAGACACCGCGCTGAGTAATCCCGATCAGTTCCATTTGAACACGGTAACTGGTGACGGCAAGGGGCGGGTATTTATCGCGGGTGAAGGCGGACTCATGTTCCGCTCGCTGGACAGCGGCCGCAGCTGGGAGGCACTGGAATCGTTCTACGATGGCAGTTGGTTCGGCGCTGTTTTTGACCCACAGTACGACGCCCTTCTGGTATTCGGCTTGCGCGGCCATCTCTACCGTTCCGCCGACTTCGGTAGCACCTGGTTGCCTGTCACCACGCATAACAGCAATACGCTGGCCGGCGGAAACTGGTCCGCAGACGGCGCCATTGTGCTGGTAGGGGGGGATGCCACCGTACTGTACAGTACCGATGGGGGGCAGACTTATCGGGAGCATTCGCTGGACGATCACCTTGCCCTCACCTCCGGCCTCATTCAGGCGGACAAACTGATCCTGGTCGGGCAGGGCGGCGTCAAGACCAGCACGGACGGGATTGGCCATGAGTGATTCATCCGCACAGAACGGCGATCAACTTCATACCTGGCAGTACGGTGAGGAGGAACCGTTACTGGAGCGGTTAATTTTTTCGCACAGGCCACTACTGCTAATTGTATTTTTGCTTGCGACTGCATTCTTCGCGTACCAGGTTACACAGCTGAGGCCGGATGCCAGTTTCGAAAAAATGATTCCCATGGAGCATCCGTTCATCCGGTCATTCATGAAACATATGTCTGATCTCGGTGCGGCGGGCACCACGATACAGGTGGCGGTGGAAAACACGTCCGGTGATATTTTCGATCCGCAGTACCTGGATCTGCTGCAGAAGGTGAACGACGAGGTGTTCTACCTGCCAGGCGTCGATCGCAACCGGATGCGGTCGCTGTGGACGCCCAATGTACGCTGGATAGAAGTGACTGAAAAAGGTTTCGAGGGCGACAAGGTCATCGACTCCGGGTATGACGGCTCAGAACAGGCGATGCAGGAACTGCGACGCAATATCCTCCGCTCCGGCGAGGTAGGGCGCCTGGTTGCTGATGACTATCGCTCGAGTATCGTGCAGGCGCCGCTGATCGATATCGACCCGACATCCGGTGAACCGCTCGACTACTGGGCGCTGTCAAAAGCGCTGGAAACCGACGTGCGGGATAAGTATGAACAGCTGTCGGTTGACAGCAGTGGGCAGCCAACGGTCAGGATTCATATCATCGGTTTCGCCAAGATGATTGGCGACCTGCTGGATGGTATTACCGCGATTTTGCTTTTCGCGGTCATCACGCTGGTGATTACTTCCATTCTTCTGTTCCTGTATACGCGCAGCGTGCGCGGTACTCTGTCACCATTGCTTTGCTCAGTGACTGCGGTTATCTGGCAGCTGGGACTGCTGACTACGCTGGGCTATGGGCTCAATGCCTACTCCATTCTGATTCCCTTCCTGATTTTCGCGATTGGCGTGAGCCACGGCGTGCAGCTTGTCAATGCGACACTCGAGGAAAGTCTCGCTGGCAATGACAGGGTTACCAGTTCCAGGCATGCGTTTCGCTCGCTGTATGTGCCGGGCATGACGGCGCTGGTGACCGATGCCATTGGCTTTCTCACCATGTTGTTGATCCCGATCGAGGTGATCAAGGATCTCGGTATTGCGGCCAGTGTCGGGGTAGGCGTTGTGATTCTCACCAACCTGGTGCTGCTGCCCATTCTGATGTCCTATCTGGGCATAACGAAAAAGACACTGCGCTACCACATGGGAAACAGGCAGGATTCAAACCGTGGCTCTGTATGGCGTCTGCTATCAAATTTCGCCAATCCCCGTGTTGCCTGGGTATCGATCATTATCGCTGCTATCGGATTTGGCGTCGGTTTCCACGGCCGGCAGAATCTGCAGATTGGCGACCTGGACCAGGGTGCACCGGAGTTGCATACGGATTCGCGCTACAACCTCGACAATGCCTATATCACTGACAACTACGCCACCAGCTCTGATATTTTCATTGTCATGGTGGAGACCGAGGAGGAGGCGTGTGCGCAGTACGAGAATGTCGAGTTGGTTGATCGGTTTGTATGGCACATGAAAAACGTGCCGGGTGTCAATTCCGCTGTCGGCGCATCCGAGGTCTCCAAGCTTGTCGCCGCCGGCTACAACGAGGGCAACCTCAAATGGGCCACGATCAGTCGCAACCAACGCCTGCTTGGCTCCACTTTTGACCCTATGCCCGCTGCGCTGATGAATACTCGCTGCAGCCTGTTGCCGGTCGTGCTATTCCTCAGTGACCACAAGGCACAAACGCTGCAGCGCGTGGTCGACGCTGCACAACAATTTTCCATGCAGCACAAGCGGGACGGCATTCACTTTGCACTGGCAGCAGGCAATGCCGGTATCGAAGTGGCGACGAACCAGGAGATAGCCGTGGCACAGACACGCATGCTGATGCTCATATACGGCGTAGTCGGTGTGCTGCTGTTTATCAGTTTCGCATCGTGGCGCGCCGTCGTGTGCATTATGGTGCCACTCGCGCTGACATCATTCCTCGCCGAGGCGCTGATGGCCTATCTTGGAATCGGCGTCAAAGTCGCCACCCTCCCTGTGATCGCGCTGGGGGTAGGTGTGGGCGTTGATTATGGCATCTATATCTATAGCAAGATGACGTCCTTCCTGCGTCGCGGCATGTCGGTGCAGCAGGCGTACTACAACACGCTCACCACTACCGGCGAGGCCGTCAGCCTGACCGCGACCATGTTGGCTGTGGGTGTCGGTACGTGGATCTGGTCGCCGATCAAGTTTCAGGCGGATATGGGAATCCTGCTGACCTTCATGTTTGTCTGGAATATGGTCGGAGCGTTGTGGTTGCTGCCGGCGCTGGCCTGCTTCCTGGCCAAGCCCGCAGGGAGTGCAGGTGAGCCAGATGCTACGGCGAACATCGTTTCCGCGAAATGAAATGCCATGTGTATAGCATTCGTTTATTCACGGCCAAAAAAGGTAGCTCTATGAATAGGCACTATAGAAAGCTCGGAATACTCTGCGCACATACTGTCATCGGCGCTGCGCTTGCCGCGGATGCCGCGCTGGTACAGGCGCTGTCTTTCGATTTTGGTGAGGACGATACATGGACCCTGGACTGGGATACCAATGTCGCCTATACCGCGCAAGTTCGGGTTGCGAAGCCAGACAGCGACCAGTTTCGCTATCGGGACACCGGCAACCTGGAAGCCGACAGTCGCGCCTACGCGGTGCTGATCAATGCCAACGACGGGGACAACAACTTCAAGCGGGGTAGCGCAACGCAGAACAAGGTGTCGTTCGTGACGGAGTTGGATCTGAGCCATGGCAATTTCGGCCTGTTTGCCCGCGCGCGCGGCTACTATGACGACGTGTATGACCAGAATACCCAGCAAAGTAAAGAGGACTACCTCACCTACAACAACAGCAAAGTGTTTCCCAATGGCGATGCCGACTTCAGGGAATTTCCGCCGGGTACCGTCAAGGAGCACCGCGATCGCCTTGAAATGCTTGATTACTTTCTGTACGGCAGCAGCTCCTTACCGGGTGGGCGCCTGCTCAACGTCAGGCTTGGCAGCCAGGTCATTAACTGGGGTGAGGCGACCTTTACTGCCGGAATCAATGGCCTGCAGAATCGCGCCGACCTGATTGCCCGCAACACACCGGGCGTGGAAGTAAAGGAGATTCTGTTGCCGACAGGCGCCCTGTACGGACAGGTTGATATCGTGGAGGATCTCACCCTCGAAGCCTATTACCAGTACGAGTGGAAAAAAACAGAACTCAACGGCGTCGGCAGCTATTTCAGTGACCGCGACTTTCTCGGGCCAGGTGCCGTCAATTTCCTGATTCCGGTCGGCCCGAACAACATTACCGCGATTCCAAGAACTGCTGACGAAGCGGCGTCCGACAGTGGCCAGTGGGGCGCCGCCCTGCACTGGATCGTGCTTGGCGACACCGATATCGGCCTGTATTACATCAAGGCACACAGCAAGGCTCCCGCTTACCAGGTCAACTTTCCAACGGGCGGAGGACTCCCTGAGTCCTATACCATCAGGTACTTCGAGGATATCCAGGGCTACGCAGCGAGCTTCACCACGGTGTTGGGAGACACCAATATCCAGGGAGAAGTCTCTTACAAGACCGATGTCCCTGTGGTGCTTGCAAGTGGCGACCCGGTGGAAGGTAACCTGGCCTCCTATCAACTCGGTGGCTCCTACGTGTTTGAACCGACCCGATTCTGGGATGACGCCAGCCTTGTATTTGAGTTGTCCGGCGCTTACGTGACGTCGGAGGATAGTGCTGAACTGCTCTACGATGATCACGGTACAGTGATCAACCTGCGCTTTGAGCCAGCTTACCTGAACCTGATGCAGGGGCTGGACCTGAAGGTGCCGATCTTTATCCGCCGCGGCCTCGATGGCAATATCCTGGAGAGCGAAATGGTGGAAGACTCATCTGCCGTCAATATCACCTTCCAGTTTATCTACCTGAATAATTTCATCACGTCGTTTGGCTACACCAATTTTTTTGATGGCGGTGAAAATACCTACATCAATGACCGCGACAACATCTCATTAAGTATGTCGTACAGCTTCTGAGCCCTACTTGAGGATGAACAATATGCGTATCACCAAGAGCACAGCAATAGCCCTGGCAGTCTCGCTTTTCTCCGTTGGCGCGAGCGCCAAAATGACGGAACAGGACGTGGCTCGCCTGGGCAAGGACCTGACTCCGATGGGGGCGATCAAGGCCGGCAATGAGGATGGCCTGATCCCTGAGTGGACGGGCAGCGTTGTCGGTTTGCCTCCCGGATTGGCGTGGGATGGCCCCGGCACGCGCTACCCGAATCCCTGGCCAGATGAGAAACCCCTTTTTGTGATCACCAGCGACAATCTGGACCAGTACCGGGACCGTCTCAGCCCTGGACAGGTTGCAATGTTTGAAACCTATCCGGAGACCTTTCGTATGCCGGTTTACCCCGGGCACAGGGAGTTTGCCTACTACCCGAAGTATTACGAGAAGGTGCGCTACAACGCCGAGCACAGCGAACTGATCAATGACAATGAAGGAATCACCGGTTTCATCGGCGGCGCGACCTTCCCTGTGCCCGCTACCGGCCCCGAGGCGGTGTGGTTCACCCGCACCACCGGCGCCTACGAAGTGGTGGACGGTGAATACAGTGATATCGCTGTTTTCCCCAACGGCACCCGCTCGGTGCGCAGGACTGAATTCCTGCAGGAGTCCCCTTACGCCAGCCGCAACAATCCTGTTACCGCAGAGTATGAGTATCCCAAGCTCGGTGAGTATGCGGGCTACATCATGACGTACGTCACTCAACCCGCCCGCGATAAAGGGCTGATCACAGCGGTACTGGAACCTTTCGATTACTCGCAGACCGATCGTGAGGTGTGGCGTTACCTGCCGGGCTCGCGTCGGGTTCGACGCGCGCCGACGGTCGGTTTTGATACCCCGGACGGCCCCGGCGGTCTGAAGACAGTAGACGAGGTGCGCGGATTTAATGGCTCGATGGAGCGTTTCGACTGGGAGTTACTCGGCCGCAAGGAGATATTTATTCCCTATCACAATTACGATTTGGATGACCCCGATGTCGATTACGATGACCTCCTGACCAAGTACCATATCAATCCGGATTACATGCGCTACGAACTCAAGCGCGTGTGGATTGCAGAGGCGACACTGAAACCGGGCGAGCGCCACATCTACGCCAAACGTCGCCTGTACATCGACGAGGACACCGGTCTGACTGCCATCACTGAAAACTACGATGGTCGCGGAGAACTGTGGAAAGTCGCGCTTACCAGCAATATGTATGAATACGGTGGGCAGGCCTACGATCGACGGGTGGAGATGTATCACGACCTGCGCGCCGGCGCCTATATCGCAGAGCGCCTGGTCAACGACAGCGCGCCGATGCTGTATGACGTCAGCGAGGTGAAGGGCCCGGCCTATTTCTCACCCAGCAATATCCGAAAACTGGGAAAACGTTAGCTGGCACCGCTACCCGCAATTGGCAGGAGTATGCGACCCGGGCGTATACTCGCCGGCGCTTTCGACGCGTATTCAGTGCCCGTGAGACGGCAGCGCTGTTGTTAAATCCCCGATATTTAGCGGGCTATACCGCTAGTATTTGCCAACTTTTTGTAGTACACGATATCCACAAATGGTTGATAACCCCGCGTTATTTCAGTGTAGCGCAAGGTAAAGCATTATAAATATATCGTAAGCAATTGAATATAAAGAAATAAAGTTGTTTTTATGTGGATTAAGGTTAGTGTTCACTGAGGCCGCAGGGAAGGGCATATCGGGGACAGGTTCTGCACTGTCCCCAATGTTATCCACAGAATATCCTGTGGATAACTACATCGGGTCAGCCAGTTTCAATAGCTGTTTACCCGTGTTACTGCCGATAAAAAGGCGCTGCAGGGTACTGGGGATATTGTCAAAACCCTCCTGGATATCTTCGCGCCATACGATCTCGCCGGCCATGACCCAGCCTGTGAGGGCGTCGATCGCCTCGCCGGCCCGGTCCAGGTAGTCGAGTACGATGAACCCCTGCATTCGCACCCGACGGCTGATCAGCAGCATCAGGTTGTGTGGCCCTGGCTTGGGCGTCACGTCGTTGTAGCCTGATATCGCTCCACACAGGACGATGCGACCGAAGTCGGCCATATGCGCAATGCCGGCCTCGAGCGTTTCTCCTCCGACGTTGTCAAAGAATACATTTACGCCCTCGGGGCAGAGTTCGCCGATGCGCTGTTGGAGTGGCTCGTTCTTGTAATCGATTACGGCGTCGACCTTACAGGCAGTGCGCAACCATTCGCACTTCTCCTCACCACCGGCGAGGCCGATAACACGGCAACCCTTGAGCCTGGCGATCTGGGCGACGACTGAGCCGGTGGCGCCGGCTGCGCCTGACACCAGCACGGTTTCGCCCGGCTGTGGCTGGCCGACGTCAAGCAATCCGAAATACGCGGTGAGACTGGTGCTGCCGAAGACACTGAGCGCGAGATTGGGTGGTGTACCTGCTGGCAGTGCGGTCGGTGGTATCTGGCTGTCGGGATCGCCGACACTATACTCCTGCCAGTTCATCAACCCCTGCACCAGCGTTCCCACCGGCAGGGCAGGATTGTCAGATTCGATGACCTGGCCGACACCACTGGCGCGCATCGGTGCACCAATAGCCACTGGCGGCAGGTAACTGGGTGCATCCTCCAGCCAGCCGCGCATCGCCGGGTCGAACCCCAGCATCAGCGTTTTCAGAAGGACCTGGCCAGCAGCCAGATCGGGTTTTGGCATCGGCGATTGCACCTGCTCAAAGTGTTGGGGGCCCACCACCCCCTGGGGGCGCTCTCGCAATAACCACTGTCTGTTTACGCTGTCCATGGTGTACTCCTCCAGAAAACGATCGCATGCGGATGTGACATTGGTGTCATCTCAGGTGGCGTATTAGATCACCTGTGTCCGTGAATGAACAGGTGCGGCACAAAGGGGAGGGCACATGACACTGCGGTCGCACTGTGTTCCAATAAATGCAGCTGATGGTGCATGGGAGTCGAGTATGAAATCCCTGTTGATCGTTTATCACACCCAGAGCGGTACCTGTGCGCAACTGGCCAGGGCGGCCTGGCGCGGGGCACAACAGGAATCGGGGCTGGAGACGACGGTACTGCGCGCGTGGGATGCCGATACCGCGCAGCTCGCCGCTGCAGATGGACTGTTGTTGGTGATGGCGGAAAACTCCGGCGCTCTGTGCGGTACCATGAAGGATTTTCTGGATCGGACTTTTTACCCGGCCATTGCCCGGGAACTGGTATTGCCCTACTCCCTGTTACTCAGTGCTGGAAACGACGGGCGCGGTGCACAGCGGCAGGCGGAGCGCATTCTGTCGGGGTACCCGTTTCCGGCAGCTGCCGAGCCACTGATTCTGCGCGGCGAGTGGTGTGCCGGGCACGAACAGGCGAGTGAGGAAATGGGGCAGGCCTTTGCTGCCGGCTTGTCGATGGGTATTTTTTAATGAGGAGCGCGGTGTGAGTGAAGCTGATGCGCAGAGAGTGCCCGCAGAGTTTGAGCAGTTGCCTTCGGGTTTGGGATTTACTGACAGTTTGCAACCGTCATATCGGCGTATCGCCGATGGTAAAGCGAGTTTCGGTCTGGTAGTGCAGGCGCAGCACAGTAACACGATGGGCATTTGTCACGGTGGCGTGCTGATGACGCTGGCGGATATAACGGCGGCCACCGGTGTCAACCTGGCGCGTGGTGTCACCGCGGGTAGTCCGACCGTCCACCTGAGCATGGAATTCATTTCTTCCGCGCGCCACGGCCAATGGGTGCAGGCCGATGTGGAGCAGGTCAGCATCAAGCGTCGTTTTGGTTTTTGCAGTGGCGGCATCTACAACAGTGCCGGTGTCGTGGCGCGCTTCAGCGGCACGTTTTATTTTCCGGATCACAGTGGTATGTGGAAAGACGGTCGACGCGGGGATGGCGTGCTGCACAAGCAGCCAGATTAACTGGCGCGTACATCGCTAAACGACTCCAGCGCATCGATAAAGGCGCGCGCTGCGCGCGACAGGCTGCGACTTTCATGGTGCACCACGCCAAGTGAACGCGCGATCTGTGCATCGCGAATGGGCAGTGTCGCCAGCGACGCATCAAGCATACTGCGCGGCAGCACTGTCCAACCCAGCCCGACCGAGGCCATCATGCGGATCGTCTCCAGGTAATTGGTGGCGATGGCTACCTGCATAGGCAGGTTGCGCCGGTCGAACAGGTTCTTGACGATTTGCCCGGTGTACGTATTCAGGCCAGGAAGAATCGCGGGATACTTGCTCAACTCCCTGAGATCCATCCTCTGCTTGTGCGCGAGTTCATGCTCTTTCTGCACCATGAAATCCAGCGGGTCATCCCAGATCACGTGCGTGACGATGTTACTGACAGCGGCGGGCGCGAGCGTGACAACGGCCAGTTCCGCCTCGCCGCGAAGGGTCAGTTCATACGCCTGCTCCGAGTCCATGAAGTCGATGTCCAGGTGCACATTCGGGAAGGATCGACTGAAGTCACTCAGAACCGGCGGCAGGCGGTGCAGGCCGATGTGGTGGCTGGTGGCCAGGCGCAGCCGTCCGCGCACCTCACCGGTCAAATCGCGAACTGACTGTTCCGCAGCCTGCAGTTCCGCCTGCACGGCGCGTGCGTGGGGTAGCAGGGCCTCGCCGGCCTCGGTGGTATTGATGGTTCTGCCAATTCTGTCGAACAGGGTCACATTCAGCTGCTCCTCAAGCTGCGCCACGCGTTTGCTGACAGCCGGTTGGGTCAGGTGCAGCTTTTGTGCTGCGAGGGAGAAAGAGCCCGTTTCCGCAACCAGCAGGAAGGCCCTGAGATTTTGTGTGTCCATTTTATCTATTCCAAATGGGAATCCGTAAGATGAAAATAATAAATTTGAGTTATCTAAATGACAAGCCCATAATTCGCCCGGTACAAACTGTTTGTATCCATTAATTGAAGAGGTGCCCCATGAGCGGACAAACCCTTTACGATAAATTGTGGCAGAGCCATCTGGTAGAACAGCGCGAAGACGGCAGTGCGTTGATCTACATTGATCGCCAGTTGATTCATGAAGTCACGTCGCCGCAGGCGTTTGAAGGGCTGCGCTTGTCCGGGCGGGCACCCTGGCGTGTCGATGCCAATTTTGCGGTACCTGATCACAATGTGCCGACCGAGCGCAACGAGCGAAGCGGTGGTGTCGCCGGTATTCTGGACCCCATCTCTCGCCTGCAGGTGCAAACTCTGGATGACAACTGTCGCGACTTTGAAATTCTCGAGTTTCAGGTCAATGACGTGCGCCAGGGCATTGTGCATGTGGTGGGGCCAGAGCAAGGCGTCACATTGCCTGGTATGACCATTGTCTGCGGCGACTCGCACACGTCCACGCACGGTGCACTCGGTGCGCTGGCACATGGCATCGGTACCTCTGAGGTGGAGCATGTGATGGCCACACAGTGCCTGGTGCAGCAGAAGATGAAGAATATGCTGGTGAGGGTCGATGGTACGTTGCCGGCCGGTGTCACGTCGAAAGATGTTGTGCTGGCGATTATCGGTGAAATTGGTACCGCCGGCGGCACCGGTTACGCCATAGAATTTGGCGGGGAAGTGGTGCGCAGCCTGAGCATTGAAGGCCGCATGACGATCTGCAACATGGCTATCGAGGCAGGTGCACGCGCCGGTCTGATCGCTGTCGATGAGACGACCATCGACTATGTGAAAGGCAAGCCCTACGCACCTCGCGAGCAGCATTGGGAAGCCGCTGTGACCGCCTGGCGGCAGTTGCACAGCGACGCCGACGCACATTTTGACCGCGTGGTGGAGTTGCGGGGTGAGGACATCAAGCCCCAGGTCACCTGGGGCACATCGCCGGAGATGGTGCTGCCGGTCGATGGCGTTATCCCCGATCCCGCCAGAATGACCAATGCGGCACAGCGCGAGTCCACTGAGCGTGCCTTGCACTACATGGGTTTGAAAGCGGGTATGTCTATCACGGATATCAAGCTCGATACCATCTTCATAGGCTCCTGTACCAATTCGCGGATTGAGGATTTACGTGCGGCCGCCGCCGTGGTGAAGGGGAAAAAAGTCGCAACAACCGTCAAGCGTGCACTGGTGGTGCCGGGTTCAGGCCAGGTCAAGAAACAGGCTGAAGCCGAAGGCCTGGACAAGATATTCACCGATGCTGGCCTCGAGTGGAGAGAGCCGGGCTGCTCCATGTGCCTGGCGATGAATTCGGACAAACTGGGCGCCGGGGAGCATTGCGCTTCGACGTCCAATCGCAACTTCGAAGGGCGCCAGGGTTTTGGCGGCCGGACACACCTGGTGAGCCCTGCGATGGCGGCGGCCGCCGCAGTGGCCGGACACTTTGTCGATGTCAGGAACTGGCAGGAGTAGAGAATTATGAAAAGTTTTACTGTGTTAAAAGGCATCGCAGCGCCAATGGATCGAGCCAATGTGGACACCGATCTGATCATCCCGAAACAGTTCCTGAAATCGATCAAGCGCAGTGGCTTCGGCCCCAACCTGTTTGACGAGATGCGCTATCTGGATCAGGGCGAGCCCGGACAAGATTGCAGTGGGCGGCCTGTTAACAAGGACTTTCCGCTGAACCAGCCGCGTTACCAGGGTGCGTGTGTATTGCTCGCGCGCGACAACTTCGGTTGCGGGTCAAGTCGTGAGCACGCGCCCTGGGCGCTGGATGACTATGGCTTTCGCTGCATCATCGCGCCAAGTTTTGCCGATATCTTCTACAACAACTGTTTCAAGAACGGCATTCTACCCATAGTGCTGGATGCAGCTGTGGTCGATCGCCTGTTTCAGGAGATGTACGCCAGCGAAGGTTACGAGCTGAAAATCGATTTGGCTGAGCAACTAGTGCAAACACCAGCGGGAGAATGCATCGGTTTTGAAATCGATGCGTTTCGTAAACATTGCCTGATCAATGGCCTGGACGATATCGCCCTCACTCTGGAGAGCGGTGATGCCATCACCGCGTTTGAGCAGAAGTGGCGCAAGCAATCGCCGTGGTTGTTTGATGTGATCGGGAATGTCAGTTAAGCCGGCAACGCCAAAAGCAGCAGAGGAGATAGCATGAGTAAAGAATACGATGTAGCGGTAGTGGGTGCCACAGGTGCCGTTGGTGAGGTGATGATCAGTGTGCTGGAGGAGCGCAATTTTCCGGTGCGCAACCTGTATCCCCTGGCCAGTAGTCGCTCGGCGGGCAAGAGCATCCAATTCAGGGGTAAGGCGGTTCGAGTGACAGATCTGGCCGAGTTCGATTTCAGCAAGGCGCAGATCGGCCTGTTCTCGGCCGGCGGCAGTATTTCCGAGGAGTTTGCGCCTAAAGCGGCCGCGGCCGGCTGTGTCGTGATCGACAACACCTCACAGTTTCGTCGCGATCATGATATCCCTCTCATTGTACCGGAAGTGAACATGGAGGCGCTGGCGGGTTACACCACACGCAATATCATTGCCAACCCCAATTGCTCGACCATCCAGATGTTGGTGGCGTTGAAGCCGATTTATGATGCGGTGGGTATTCAACGCATCAATGTGGCGACCTACCAGGCGGTTTCCGGCACCGGCAAGGAAGCAATCGAGGAGTTGGCGGGGCAGACTGCGAAACTGCTGAATGGGCAGGAAATCACTCCTGAGGTCTATCCCAAGCAGATCGCATTTAACGTGCTGCCGCATATCGACACCTTTCAGGACAACGGCTACACGCGCGAAGAGATGAAAATGGTATGGGAGACACAGAAAATATTTGCCGATCCGGGGATACTGGTGAATCCGACGTGTGTGCGCGTACCGGTTTTCTTTGGGCATTCTGAAGCCGTGCATATCGAAACGGTGGACAAAATCACCGCGCAACAGGCGAGGGCGCTGCTGGAGCAGGCGCCGGGTGTGACGGTGATAGATGAGCACGCCGACGGCGGATACCCGACAGCTGTGACTGACTCCGCCGGCAAGGATGCTGTTTTCGTCGGCAGAATCCGCGAGGACCTCTCGCACCCGCGGGGTTTGAACCTGTGGATTGTGTCTGACAATGTCAGGAAGGGGGCAGCCCTCAATAGTGTGCAAATTGCCGAGAGCTTGGTGTCAACCTACCTTGATTAATGCTCGTAATTCACTGATACTTGAGCCGAAATTCGGGTTGCAATAAGTGCCTGCGTGCACTCGAAGTGCAAGTGCCGAACGATTGGTCACACCTGAGCCGGTGTGACCTGTCAGGTGCGGCACCAGTGGCTTCCGGAAGCTGTGACCGATATCAGGGGAGTCGGTTTAACATTCGCGGGTACAATAATAAGGGGCTGGTATGGCTCGTAAGTTAGCTGCTGTGGCGTTCTCGTTGGGCTGTTTCCACGCGAGTCCATTGATGGCGCTCGGCCTCGGTGAAATGCAGCTGGAATCCTTCCTTAATGAACCGCTGCGAGCCAGTGTCGATCTGCTCAATCTGGACGGGTTGCACGAGGACGAGATCAGGGTTCGCCTGGCGACTAGCGAAGATTTTGACAAGCTGGGCCTCGACCGGGCGTACTTCCTCACCAATATCACGTTTGAGGTAGTGTCCGACGAGCGCGGCGGAGCGCGTATACTCATCCGGTCAGAAGAACCTGTGCTGGAACCCTATCTGGATTTTATTGTAGAAGCGCGATGGCCCTCAGGGCGATTGTTGCGCGAGTATACGGTTCTGATTGATCCGCCAGTGTTTTCGCAGGCGACGCCTGTTGTCTCTGCCAGTGAGCGTGTCGAAGCGACAGAGGGCATTGCAGCACCGGCGCCAGAAAAGAGTGAGTCGTTCTCCTACAACTACGAGGAAAGGCGGTTAAACGTCGGCGGTTCCGATTTGGCGCCAGGCGCGATGCCGGAGCGGCCCTACAACGCCGCGACCCAGAGCACCCCGACCCCTGGCAGTCGCTATATGATCAGCCGCGACCAGACGCTCTGGCAAATTGCCAGTATGGCAAAGCCCGCAGGCGCATCCGTACACCAGACGATGCTGGATATCCAGCGTTTGAACCCCGACGCGTTTATCAACGGCAATATCAATCGTATCAAGGCAGGCTACATCATCTACCTGCCCACCGCCGAGGACATAAGTTCGGCTGATTTACCCTCGGCGCTGGCGGAAGTGCGAGAGCAAAATGCGGCCTGGCGAGACGGTCGCGACGATGCTGCGTATGCCAGCTCTGGTCCGTCGCTCAGAATTTCTGCAGAGCCAGAGGAGGCGGTATCGACGCAGGGTGTTGCCGGCAGTGGAGCGACACAGGATGCTACTGCGCAGCCGGCCGCCGTTGCACCGACAGCAGGGGCCGGTGCTGCCTCTGCGGATACGCTGGAGCGACTGGCGGCTCTGGAACAACAACTCGAGACCTTGCAGCGTATAGTCAGCCTCAAGGATGACCAGATCGCCGCGCTGCAAAGCGCGCTGAAGGATGCCGGCGGTGTGGTAGCGGATGTAGCTCCCGGTGGCGAAGTGGCCGAGATTATCCCCGCGGTGACCGAAGCGCCGTCGGTTGTCGAAGAGGCGCAGATAGAGGATGTACCACCGTTAGAAGAGGCCAGCGATGAGCCTGTAGCTGCTGCAGTCTCCGGCGCCGAAGACGACAGTACCGACGCGGAAAAACAGCAGCCCGCTGCTGCCTCTGAGCCACCTGCCGCGAAAACCCCGCCGTCGCCGGCGTCTGCTGCGGATGAAAACTGGGCCAGTTACCTGTTGTACCTGCTGGGCGCACTGGTGCTTGCCATTGCAGCTTTTGTATTTGTCCGCCGCCGCAACGCGGAGGACATCGAGGAAGAGCTGCCGCTGGAACGGCCGGTGCCGCCCGCGCCCGTTGATGATGTATTCGCTGACGTGCGTCTGCAGGACCAGAATCTAGAAGTGGAAGCTGCCGTCGAAGAGCCGGCGGTGGAAAAAGCAGAGACGCTAACCACATCAGGTAACCGCGGTTACGGTGAACGCAAGCACGATGAATACGCGTCCGATGTCGATGCTGCTGATGCCCTCGCGGAGGCGGATATCTACATCGCTTACGGACGGCATCCCCAGGCCATTGATCTGCTCAACAATGCACTCGAGTTCGAGCCCGGCAACCCGGTGTACCGCCTCAAGCTGTTGCAAATTTACGCCGAACTCGACAACCAGGCGGCCGCGATGGCCGAGCTGCAGAAAATTATGGAGATAGGCGACGCCGACAGTATTGCGCGCGCCGAAGCCCTGATCGCCGATCTCGGTGCCGATGACAGTGAACTCGAAGCGCCTGAGGTCGCGACCGAGCCCGCCGCGAAAGCCGTGGACCGCGGCCCCGGCCTGCCTCCCAATCCGCTGGAAATCTTCCCGGATTCGGATGAAACGCTGGAGGAGGTGTTCAGCGGTCTGGAGATCGAGGAGCAGTCTGACCTCGGTGAGGAAGAGGACGACCTCGACCTGTCCAGTGACTTCGCGGTCAATGCTCCCGATGTATTTGACGATGAAGAGCTTGTCATTGCCGATGACAGCAATGCGCTGTCGACCAAGCTGGATCTCGCTCGCGCGTATCTGGATATGGGAGATGACGACGGTGCCCGGCAGATCCTCGAGGAGGTGGTAGCAGAGGGCTCCGACGACCTTAAAGCCGAGGCTCAGGCGCTGCTGGATCGCATTGACTGACAGCCTGTTTTCGTCTGCACCAGTTCCGGCCGGTACACGATTCGCCTGTCGCATTGAATATGATGGCAGCGCATACAATGGGTGGCAGTCGCAACCCCACATCGGTGTCGTAACAGTACAGGATCAACTTGAGCGGGCGCTCTGCGAAATTGCGAATGCGCCGTTTCGCGTGCATTGTGCCGGCCGCACGGATACGGGTGTCCATGCTCATTGCCAGGTAATTCATTTTGAGAGCCCTGTCGCGCGCAGTAGCAAAGCGTGGGTAATCGGCGGCAACGCCTGTTTACCCCGCGATATCCGCGTGCATTGGGCGGTGCCGGTTGCCAGTGATTTTCATGCCCGATTTTCCGCGCAATCTCGCAGCTATCGCTATGTTATCGCCAACACCCTGATTCGCCCGGCCCTGATGCTGGGGCAGGTGACGTGGCATCGGCGTCCGCTGGATGCGTCGGCCATGCACTCGGCCGCGCAGGCGCTGCTCGGTGAACAGGATTTTAGTGCGTTTCGCGCGGCGTCGTGCCAGTCCAGCACGCCGATGAGAGAGGTGCAGTTTGTCGAGGTGCGACGCGTTGGTGAACTGGTCGTGGTGGAGATCAAAGCCAACGCATTTCTCCACCATATGGTGAGAAATATCGTCGGCGCACTGCTGGCCGTCGGTGATGGGCGCAAGCCACAGTCGTGGATAGCCCAGTTGCTGGTAGGGCGGGATCGCACCGTGGGCGCGGAGACTGCACCCGCCAGTGGGCTATATCTGGTCGATGTAGGGTACCCCCCGCATTTTCGACTACCGGCCACGCCTTACGGGCCAATGTTGCTGGGTACAAATCCGCATTCCGAGGCTACCGCTTAAAGACAGTGTCGCGGGTGATCTGCTATCATGCCGCCCTCATTTTTACAGGTTCGCAGGCGAAATGGCCGCAACGCGTATCAAAATATGCGGAATCACCCGACCACAGGATGCGCTGGTTGTCGCCGGCAGCGGTGCGGATGCCCTTGGGCTGGTTTTTTACAGCGCCAGCCCTCGAGCTGTCTCCGTGGAACAGGCGCTGGCCATCACTTCGGTGCTGCCGCCATTTGTCACGGTGGTCGCATTGTTTGTCGATGAACCGGTTGCCAGTATTGAACGTATACTCAGCACAGTACCTATTGACCTCATACAATTTCACGGCACAGAGTCTCCGCAAGTCTGCCAGCAGTTTGAAAGACCCTGGATCAAAGCGCTGCGTGTAAAACCGGGACTAGATATCGCGGCTGAATGCGATAGATACCACCGGGCGCGTGGCGTCTTGCTGGACAGCTTTCAGGCGGGTGTCCCGGGGGGGACTGGCAAGTCTTTTGACTGGCAACTCGCCCCCTCGAATCTGTCACTGCCTGTCGTACTGGCGGGTGGATTGCATGAGGAGAACGTTGGCGATGCGATTCGAACGCTGCGTCCGGCGGCAGTGGATGTCAGTGGCGGTGTTGAGAGCTCTGCGGGGATCAAGGACGCAGGCAGGATACACCGATTTGTCGCAGCTGTTAGAGCTGCAGAACAGCAGTTGGACGGAGTAGTACATGGCGACTAGCACGAATAAGGATCTCTTTGCCGCGGTGCCTGATGCGCAGGGGCGTTTTGGTGATTACGGCGGCAAATATGTCTCCGAGACACTGATGGCGGCACTGGCAGAGCTCGAGGCGGTGTATCGCGAATTGTCCGCGGACCCAAAGTTTCAGCAGGAACTCGATGACGACCTGAGACATTATGTGGGGCGGCCTTCACCGTTGTACGAAGCCAAGCGCTGGTCCGACAATATCGGGGGTGCCCGCATTTTCCTCAAGCGTGAGGATTTGAACCACACCGGTGCGCACAAGGTCAACAACACCGTGGGACAAGCCTTGCTTGCCAAACACATGGGCAAAAAACGCGTCATCGCCGAGACCGGGGCAGGCCAGCACGGTGTCGCTACTGCGACGATTGCCGCCCGACTGGGGCTGGAATGCCATGTCTTTATGGGAGAGGAGGATATTCGTCGCCAGGCGCTGAATGTCTATCGTATGAAACTGCTGGGCGCGGAAGTGGTCTCCGTTACTTCCGGTTCGCGCACGTTGAAGGATGCGATGAACGAGGCGATGCGCGACTGGGTGACCAATGTCGATAATACGTTTTATATCATCGGAACGGTGGCGGGCCCGCATCCCTATCCGCTACTGGTAAGGGATTTTCAGTGCGTGATCGGGCGCGAGGCCCGGGAGCAGTCACTGGCGCAGGCCGGACGTTTGCCGGATGCCCTTGTTGCCTGCGTCGGCGGCGGCTCCAATGCCATCGGCCTGTTTCATCCCTTCCTGAATGATGAGTCTGTCGCGATGTACGGTGTCGAGGCCGGTGGACATGGGCTGTCTACCAATCAGCATGCTGCACCACTGAACGCCGGTACCCCCGGCGTTTTACACGGCAACCTGACGTACTTGATGCAGGACAGCGACGGCCAGATTATGCATACGCACTCTATATCAGCCGGTCTCGACTATCCTGGCGTCGGCCCTGAGCATGCCTGGTTGAAAGACATCGGCAGGGTGAACTATGTAACGGCCAACGACGACGAGGCGCTGCGCGCATTCCATACCCTGACCCGGATAGAGGGCATCATGCCCGCGCTGGAGAGCAGCCACGCGCTGGCATACGCGGAAAAACTTGCGGCGCAGATGACGCCGCAGCAGATGATCATCATCAATCTTTCGGGCCGTGGGGACAAGGATATCCATACGGTGGCGCAGCTCGATGGTATAGAGTTTTGATTCAGCCTGATTTGGAGAGTATGTAGTGAGTCGAATTGCGGGACGTTTCCAAAAACTGGCAGAGCAGGGCCGCACAGCCCTGATACCCTATGTTGTGGCGGGCGATCCCGGCCAGTCGAACACCGTGCCGCTGATGCACAAACTGGTCGACAGTGGCGCCGATATCCTGGAGCTCGGTGTGCCGTTTTCCGATCCGATGGCCGAAGGCCCGGTCATTCAACTGGCGCATGAACGCGCGTTAGCCAATGGCACCAGTTTATCCTGTGCGCTCGATATGGTGCGCGAATTTCGGCAGACCGACAACACGACACCGGTGCTGTTGATGGGCTATGCCAATCCCGTGATGCACATGGGCTACGCCCGGTTTGCAGATGCTGCAGCCGAGGTGGGCCTGGACGCATTGTTGACGGTGGACATTCCACCGGAGGAAGTGGGCGCCATCAACAGCGAGTTGCAGCGGGTAGGCATAGACAACATCCTGCTAGTCGCACCGACCACGCCAGAAGAGCGGATAGCGCGCATCGCCGGCAGCGCCAGTGGTTTCATTTACTATGTTTCGCTCAAGGGTGTGACCGGCGCTGGTCATCTCGACACCGCTGAAGTCGCGGGTAGGCTTGCGACCATTCGCCGCTACAGTGATCTGCCGGTGGCAGTGGGTTTTGGCATCAAGGATGCCGCATCGGCCAGGGCTGTGGCTGAGACGGCGGATGGTGTGGTCGTCGGCAGCGCATTGGTGAATGCAATGGCTGAGGTGATTGAGCAGGGCGGAACATCTGCTGCCGCCATAGACGCCGCCGCTGCATTATTGGGTGATATCCGCAGAGGAGTTGACCAGCCAGCCTAGGTCATCGTTATCGCAATATCTCAATGAAGGAATACTAGTTCAGCCCCACCTCGTCTATAATGCCTTCTTCTTTGGGGTGGCGAGGAAGAGCATGAGTTGGATAGACAAAATTCTCCCGGCCGGTGTACGCAGCGACAGTGGGGGCAAAAGCTCCAGCAGCGTTCCGGAAGGTCTGTGGAAGAAGTGTGTCAAATGTGAGGCGGTACTCTATCGTCCCGATGTCGAACGCAATGATGATGTGTGCCCCAAGTGTGATCATCATATGCGCATTGGCGCTCGGAAACGCCTGTCCCGTTTCCTTGATGAAGGCAGCAGCGAGGAAATCCTCTCCGAGATCGAGCCGGTAGACCGGCTCAAATTCAAGGACAAGAAACGCTACCGCGATCGCTTGAGTGCCGCGCAGAAATCGACCGGTGAAAAAGATGCCTTGATTGCCATGCGAGGCTCGCTGCGCGGCCTGTCGGTGGTCGCAGTGGCATTCGAATTTGAATTTCACGGCGGCTCCATGGGCTACGCGGTAGGAGAGAAATTTACCCGCGCGGCCCATCTGGCACTGGAGGAGAACGTGCCACTGGTGTGTTTCTCCGCCTCGGGCGGCGCGCGTATGCAGGAGGCCTTGATCTCACTGATGCAGATGGCCAAGACCAGTGCGGTGATCGAGCGCATGAAACGGTCAGGTGTGCCCTACATCTCTGTGATGACCGACCCGATCTACGGTGGCGTCTCCGCCTCGCTGGCCCTGCTGGGCGACATCAATATTGCCGAGCCCGACGCCAGGGCAGGATTTGCCGGCCCCAATATTATTGAACAGACCATCAGGCAAAAGCTTCCCAAAGGATTCCAGCGCAGCGAATTCCTGCTTGAGCACGGTGCCATCGACATGATCGTACACCGAACCCAGATGAGGGACACCATTGCGCGTTTGCTTTCGAAATTGACTGGACGTCCCCTGGCCGCAGAAGAAGATGCGCCGCCCGATGAGCCTGAAGACAGCGACAATGCCCAGAAGGCGGTCGCGGCTGGAGATGAGTAAGACATCTCTCGAGCAGTGGCTGCAGCGCCTGGAAACACTCCATCCGCGAGAGGTGGAGCTTGGTCTCGAGCGTATTACGACCGTGGCCCGTGCACTCGATTTGCTCCCTGTGGCCCGGCCTGTGGTCACTGTAGCTGGTACCAACGGAAAAGGCTCTACAGTAGCGGTTCTGGAGGCCGTGCTGCTGGAAGCCGGGTACCGCACAGGCGTTTTTACCTCGCCGCATGTCCTGCACTTCAATGAGCGTATTCGGGTCGATGGTATCGAGGTCAGCGATGAGGTTATTGTCGCCGCATTTATCGCTATCGATAGTACGAGGGGTGATGTCTCACTCACGTATTTTGAGTTCGCCGCGCTGGCGGCACTGATAATCTTCAAGGCCGTTGGCGTTGATATTCTGGTGCTGGAGGTGGGGCTGGGTGGTCGTCTGGACGCGGTGAACATGGTTGATGCCAGCGTTGCGGTCATTACCAGTATCGATCTGGATCACCAGGAATGGCTGGGGAATACCCGCGCAGAGATTGCCCGCGAAAAGGCTGGTATATTGCGAGCATCGATACCCGTTGTCATTGCAGATGCCAATCCGCCGCCTGAATTGTTGCACTGCATCACGGAAGTGGGCGCTCGTCCTGCGCTCTTTCTGGGAAAGGAGTTTACACTGGTGCCGGGTCGGCAGCAGTGGCAGGCTGTCGTTCGGCAGGCCAATGGTGAACCGAGGGCACTGCCGCCGCAGAAGTGGGGAGCCTTGCTGCCTGAGAATATTTGCGCCGGTATCCAGGCCGCTCTGCTGCTGGGTGCCACTGTCAGCGATGAAGGTTTATCGCGCGCGCTGGCGAACGCTGCACCTGTGGGAAGGCGTCAATTGCGCAGTGTGGCCGGGCGGGATTATGTGCTGGATGTGGCGCACAACCCGGCTGCTGTGAGCAGATTGCTCGATTTTTTGCGCGTGACTCCCTGTGAGGGCAAAACCATTGGATTATTTTCAGTGATGGCGGACAAGGATATACGCAGTATTGTTGAACTGGCAGCAGGACAGTTCGAGGCATGGTTTCTGGCTGATCAACCGAATAACGAGCGCGCGGCCAGTGCGGCTGCCGTTGCCGCAGTCCTGGGTGATGCAGGGCAATCCATGATCAGTATCAGCAAGAACCTGCGCCAGGCATTTGCGCGCGCTCGCAGCGTGATGAACGAGGGCGACAGGCTGGTGGTGTTCGGTTCATTTACCACGGTGGCGGGTGTACTGCCGTCGCTGGACGCGTTGGCCGATAAAGCCTGCGTCGAGTATGGGGAGGCATAGGTGAACGATATCCTCAAGCAGCGGCTGGTAGGTGCGCTTATCCTGCTGGCACTGGGTGTGGTTTTCTGGCCGATAGTGTTTGTGCAGCCAGAGCAGAAAAATACCGCGGCCCCGCAGTCTATTCCCCAGGCCCCGGTGGTTTCTACGGAGCCTTTGGATGAGCCCGCACAGGGCGCTCTGAGGGGGTCGCCGGTGCTGACGGCGGCCGACGACGCGCAGCGGTTGGAGAGTCCTGCCGTTGATGCCATCGTCTACGATGAAGAGGGCGACGCGATGGCCTCGACGATAGAGCCGGAGGCAGTGGCGGGCAGCAGCGCCGCCGCGACCAGCCCGGCCGTGCCAGAGGTGCGTTCAGAGGCGCCAGAGCAGCTTGCTGTTGATGCTGACGGGGTGCCGGTGGCCTGGACCCTGCAGGTCGCTACGGTCAGCAGCGCCGATAAAGCAGAGGCCTTGCGCAAGCGCCTGCTGGCGAAAAATGAAAAAGCGTACATCACAACCGTGTCCAGTGGTGGTAAGCAGCTCTACCGGGTGTCTGTCGGTCCCAAGTTCGAGCGCCAGGAACTGGAGCGCATACAGGCGAGTATTAATGCGGAGTTTGGCGTCAAAACGTTGCTGGTCAGGTATTTACCCTGATGTATGGCAAGGCGGTCTGAGCCCCGATGGTCGATTGGTTGCAATTTAATTCAGCTGACTGGGCGATTATTGTCATTATTGGCCTGTCTGTGCTGCTCAGTTTATGGCGCGGGTTTATCCGGGAGGCGGTGTCGCTGGCGGGCTGGATTGCGGCGTTTGTCATCGCCAATATGTTTGTTGTTGAGATGGCTGCGCTGCTGTCGCAGTGGATTGTCAACACCACCGGTCGTTATATCGCAGCGTATGCCGTATTGTTCGCCGGTACGCTGATGATGGTCGGGGTGCTCGGGAAAATCGCGACGTCACTGGTAAGAGCTACCGGCCTGACCCTGCTGGACAGGGTATTGGGAACGGCCTTTGGGTTCGCGCGAGGTGTCATTATTGTGCTGGTGATGGTGTATTTGCTGCGGCAACTGGCGCCTCCCCAAAACCTGGTGTGGTTGGACCAGGCGCAGCTGATGCCTCATGTGGACATGTTGGGACAATGGGTGCGGCAGCTTTTTTCCAGTTATCAGTCCGGGCAGAGTCCGGGTATTTCAACTTAATAGTGCGTAGTGAGGTAGATGCTGTATGTGTGGCCTTGTAGGAATGGTAGCGAAATCTGATGTCGCGCCTGAGATATACGATGCCCTGACGGTCCTGCAGCACCGTGGGCAGGACGCAGCGGGCATCGTAACCTGTGGTGGCGGCAGGTTTAGTCAACGCAAGGCGGAAGGACTGGTGCGCGATGTCTTTCGGCAGGATCACATGCAGCGGCTTAAAGGTCCGATCGGCATTGGGCACGTGCGTTACCCCACTGCCGGTAGCTCGGGAATTGCTCTCGCGCAGCCTTTTTATGTCAACTCACCCTACGGCATTGCGCTGGCGCACAACGGCAACCTCACCAACTCCGAGCAACTGACGCAGGAAATTTTCCAGGATGACCTGCGCCACCTGAATACGGATTCCGATTCAGAAGTACTGCTCAATATTTTTGCACACGAGTTGCAATCGCTGGGCAAGCTCAATCCCTGTGCTGATGATATCTTTACCGCGGTGGAGGCAGTGCACAGGCGCTGTCGCGGCGGTTACGCCGTTGTAGGCCTACTGGTGAATTATGGCGTTTTCGGCTTCCGTGACCCGTCTGGTATTCGGCCGCTGGTGATTGGTACACGCCAGACCGAGGCCGGGCAGGAGTACATGATAGCCTCGGAGAGTGTCGCGCTTGATGTACTGGGTTTTACCCTGCTTGACGATGTGGCCCCCGGTGAGGCTGTTTTCATCGATGAAGACGGGCAACTGCACCGGCGCCGCTGCGCTGCGCATGCGAGTCTGCGCCCCTGTATCTTCGAGCATGTCTATTTTGCTCGCCCCGACTCATTGATGGATGGCATATCCATCTACAAGACAAGAATGCGCCAGGGTGAGACGCTGGCCAGGAAAATTCGCCGCCTGCGCCCGGAACTGGATATCGATGTCATTATTCCGATCCCTGACACCAGTCGCATCGCGGCGCAGTCGATGGCCTTTGAGCTGAATATCAAGTTTCGCGAAGGCCTGATGAAGAATCGCTATATCGGCCGCACATTTATAATGCCCGGCCAAAACCAGCGCAAGAAATCCGTGCGCCAGAAGCTCAATCCGGTACCACTGGAATTTTCCGGAAAGAATGTGATGCTGGTGGATGACTCAATAGTGCGCGGAACCACTTGCCGCCAGATCATCGAAATGGCGCGGGAAGCCGGCGCTGCCAACGTGTATTTCGCGTCCGCTGCGCCACCGGTGCGTTATCCCAACGTGTACGGTATCGACATGCCCTCTGCGTCGGAGTTGATCGCGCACAACCGCACCGTGGATGAGGTCTGCGAGCTGATCGGTGCCGATTGGCTGGTATACCAGGATCTCGATGATCTGGTGCACTGTTCGCTGGAAGGTAATCCGCATGTAGACGGATTTGATTGCTCGGTGTTCAATGGCGAATATATCACCGGCGATATCGATCAACACTACCTTGATAGGGTGGAATTACTGCGCAACGATGAGGCGCAGCATGAACGCCGTGTGCAATTGCAGACGGACGGCGCTGTCGTCGGCCTGTACAACGATGCCTAGGATTCAACCATGAGTGATCAAGATCCACTGGCCGGTGCTCACCTCGATACGCTGGCCGTGCGCAGCGGCATCCATCGCACACATGAGGGGGAGCACGCCGAGCCTATCTTCGTCACCTCCAGTTATGTCTTCGAGAGTGCCGCACAGGCAGCAGCGCGGTTTTCAGGGGAGCAATCCGGCAATGTCTACTCGCGCTACACCAATCCCACCGTTCGCGCGTTTGAACAGCGTCTGGCTGCACTTGAGGGTGCAGAGCAGGCGGTAGCGACAGCGTCGGGTATGGCGGCCATTCTCAGCACCTGCATGGCACTGCTCAAGTCCGGTGATCATGTGGTGTGCTCCCGCGATGTGTTCGGTACCAGCGTCAATCTGTTCGGCAAATACATGGCTAAGTTTGGTGTTGAGGTGACATTTGTACCGCTGCTGGACCTGGCGGGATGGCGCGCGGCGGTGCGGCCTGAAACCGCCATGCTGTTTCTGGAGACGCCGTCCAACCCGCTGTGTGAGGTCGCCGACCTTGCTGCGATGTCGCGTCTGGCGCGGGAGAACGAGTGCCTGCTGGTAGTGGACAACTGTTTCTGTACACCGGCGCTGCAGCGTCCGCTCTCGCTGGGCGCGGATATTGTTGTGCATTCAGCCACCAAATATCTGGATGGGCAGGGTCGTTGTGTCGGTGGTGCGGTTGTAGGCCGGGCTGAACAGATGAATGAGGTGCTGACGTTTTTGCGCACCTGTGGTCCTACCATGAGTCCATTCAATGCGTGGGTGTTTCTAAAAGGGATGGAGACGCTGCGGCTGCGGATGGAGGCGCATAGCGCTGCCGCGCTGGAGATAGCGCATTGGCTGCAACAACAGCCAGCCGTTGAGCGGGTGTACTATGCCGGGTTGCCGAATCACCCCGGTCACTCGCTGGCCGCGCAGCAACAATCTGCCTACGGGGGGGTGCTTTCGTTTCTTGTAAAAGGTGGTCGCGAGCAGGCCTGGCAGTTTATCGATGCCACCAGTCTGATGTCGCTCACCGCCAACCTGGGCGATGCGAAAACCACCATCGTGCATCCTGCGACAACCACTCACGGCAGGCTAACCCCGACGCAGCGCGAGGAAGCGGGTATTCGGGATGGTCTTATCCGTATCGCAGTGGGACTGGAAAACGTGGAAGACTTAAAAGCGGATATGCAGCGTGGTTTTGCTGGCATCAGCTGACAATAAAAGAGAATTACGGGGTAATACAATGCAAGTACAAGGCCTGGTTGAAGCTGCCGTTAAAGAAGTGGGGAATATTCTCCTGGGTAAGGAACCGCAGATCAGGCTCGCGTTGTGCTGTCTGTTTGCGCGCGGGCACCTGCTGCTCGAGGATCTTCCCGGAATGGGTAAAACCACGTTGTCCCACGCGCTGGCGTCTGTGCTGGGTCTGTCGTGGAAACGCGTGCAGTTTACCAGCGATCTGTTGCCAGCAGATATTCTCGGCGTCTCCGTGTTCGATGCGAATGAGGCTACTTTTACCTTTCACGCCGGCCCGATTTTCACTCAGCTATTGTTGGCGGATGAAATCAACAGGACGACACCGCGTACCCAGAGTGCGTTGCTGGAAGCGATGGCTGAAGGACAGGTGACTGTGGAAGGTGAAACACGACCTCTGCCGCAGCCTTTTTTTGTCATTGCCACGCAAAACCCGGTGCATCAATCCGGTACTTACCCGCTGCCAGAGTCCCAGTTGGACCGCTTCCTGATGCGTCTGGAACTGGGTTATCCGCACCCGCAGGCAGAGCGACAGATGTTTGAGCGCCGGCACAGCGGGGCCATGGAGATCAGCAATCCGCGTCAGTGTATCGACATGGATCAACTGGAGATGATTCGCATCGCAGTGAGTAAAGTGCATGCCTCCGAAAACCTGCTCGACTACCTGCAACGCCTGGTAGCTCACACTCGCCAGTCGCCTGAGTTTGAAGTTGGGCTCTCGCCCAGGGGTGCGTTGGCGCTGCTTGATTGTGCCAAGACCTGGGCGGCGATGCACAATCGCGGTCACGTTGTGCCGGAGGACCTGCAAGCGGTGCTTCCCGCTGTGGCAGCGCACCGGCTGGTCCCCAGCGGGGACTATGCCGGCGACGGCGATGCGCTGGTAGACCTGCTGCGGCGCGAAGTGGACGTTATAGGACGCTGAGCGGCAAGCGCCTGTGGACAGCGTCCAGAACAGCGTTGAGCGGCACGGTAACAGTGTGCGCAAGTGGGTTCGAAGCCGCTTCGGCAAATGGGTAAATCGGCGAATACCGCCAGCCCGAGAAGTCACCCTGGACCAGCGGCGGATTTTCATTTTCCCCAGTCGAGCGGGCTTCTTTTTTGGCTGTAGCTTGCTGGTGATGCTGATAGCAGCGATCAACTTTGAAAACAACCTCAGCTATGCATTGACGTTCCTGCTCGCCACGTTGTTTGTCGTGGCGACCCTGCATACCTATGCCAATCTGTCGGGTTTGACCATACGGGCGGTGCGGGCCCAGGCTGCGTTCCCCGGGCAGCAGTCTGAATTCCTGGTGATGGTGGAGCGCAGCAAGCAGCGCGATCACTACGCTCTGTACCTGAAATGGCCGACAAGCAGCGAGGCGATGGTTAACCTTGTTGATGCCGACAGCGTCAAAGTCCAGCTCCATATGCCGGTCGACAAGCGCGGATGGTTCCACCCCGGGCGCCTGCTGGTTGAATCCACCTACCCACTGGGTCTGCTGCGCTGTTGGACCTGGATAGACCTGGATCTGTACGCGCTGGTTTACCCGAGGCCGCTGTCCTCGGCGGAGCTGCCAGGTCTGGCCACGGATACGCCCGATGGTGCTGCGGCGATGGTCGTTGGCAATGACGACTTTTACGGTTTCCGCGATTATCGCAAGGGAGATTCCCTGCGCCAGGCACACTGGAAGGGTTTCGCCAAAGGGCAGGCGCTGCAGACCAAACAGTACACTGCCTATGCCGACCGCAGTGTCTGGCTGGATTGGGAACTGTTTGCCGGTATGGGCGTTGAGCAGCGGCTGTCACACCTGTGCTACTGGGTCCTTGCCTTCGATGAACGCAGGGAGGAGTACGGCTTGCGCCTGCCCGGCGTGACGATAGCCCCCGCGGTAGGAGAAAAACACCGCGAGCAGGTACTCAAGGAACTGGCCCTTTTCGGTATGGGGGACAGAAACCGGTGAATGTGCTGCAACAGGTACCGCGCAATGCGTTGATGTGGATTATTATCAGTCTGTTTGCACTGGTAGCGCCCCACGTTGGTCGGCTCCCGGTATGGGTACTCGCTGTCTACGTAATAGCGGTCGTCTGGCGCTTGCAGGTGCACCGTGGCCTCTGGTCATTTCCGGGTCGCTGGGTAAAAGTGGCGATGACGGTAAGTGGCTTCGCCGGGATCTATGCGAGCTATGGCACGCTGGTGGGGCTGGAGCCCACTGTCGCTTTGCTGCTGACGGCATTCGCGCTGAAGTTTATCGAGTTATCGCAGCGCAAGGACGCCTATGTTCTGCTGTTTTTGGGATATTTTATCTGCATCACGGAGTTCCTGTTCAGTCAGGACCTGCTGATTACCCTTTATTCCATTCTTAATGTGCTGCTGGTTACCACGGCGCTGGTGGCATTGCATCAGCCCGGACAGAACCAATTTAATCGCGGCACCATTCGACTTGCCGGTGTGATGTTGCTACAGGCCGTGCCGCTGATGGTTGTGCTGTTTTTTGTATTTCCGCGTTTCGGCCCGTTATGGACAGTGCCATTAAAGAGTCATACTGCCAAAACCGGTATGAGTGACTTTATGAAACCCGGTGATGTGGCCAGCCTCAGCCAGTCTGCCGATGTGGCTTTCAGAGTGAAGTTCGAAGGCGAAATCCCGGAAAAATCCTCGCTGTACTGGCGCGGGCTGGTGTTCAGTCGGCTGGAGCAGGATGTGTGGTCGGGCCTGGGGTACTACGATGTGCCACTATCCGAACAGCGGCCCGAACCAGTCGCCACCAGCGGCAGGCCAATACGGTATAGCGTCATTATGGAGTCAACACAGCAAAACTGGCTGTACGGCCTCCATTATGCCCGCGCCAGGTCAGCCGGTGTGCTGCATTCGTCTGACTACAGAATGATGTCGCCGGCGCCGCTGGAAACCGAGTACATGTACCGGGTGGAGAGTTGGACCAACGTGCCGGTAGAGCCGGAGCTGTCCGACTGGCGATACAGGACCGAAACCAAACTGCCGCCCCAGGGCAATCCTCGCACCCGCCAACTGGCCAAAGAGATGCGCGCAGAGGCGGGCAGCGATGAGCGTTTCGTGCAGGAGGTCCTCGACAAATTCAACCGCGAGAACTACATCTACACGTTACGGCCCGGAACGCTGTCAGGCGGCAACCAGATCGACCAGTTCCTGTTCCAGGCACAGCGCGGATTTTGCGAGCACTACGCGTCCGCATTTGTCTTCATGATGCGTGCTGCAGGCGTGCCAGCCCGGGTAGTAGCGGGCTATCAGGGAGGCGAGATAAACCCGCTGAACAAGACGGTCATCGTGCACCAGTTCGATGCGCATGCCTGGGCTGAGGTCTGGCTGGAGAACAAGGGGTGGGTGCGGGTCGACCCGACCTCCGCGGTCTCGCCACTGCGCATACAAATGGGGCTGGAAGAGGCAATGGCATCCGAGGGCAGCTTTCTGGCCGCAGAGCCACTCTCGCCACTGCGGTACCGCGGTATTCCGCTATTGAATCAGTTGCGGCTGCGCTACGACGCGCTCACTTACCGCTGGCAAAGCTGGGTAGTGGGTTTTGATAGTGATCAGCAGTTTGATTTATTGCATAGTATGTTCGGGGAGATCAGCACCCGTGTATTCGCCACGCTGCTGCTGGGCAGTTGGGCGTTGGTGCTGGTGCCGGTTGCGATTTCGCTGTTCCTGAGGCGGGATACTCACCCCGGTAGTCCGCTCGATAGATACTACCGGATGTTCTGTGACCGTATGGCCGGTCTGGGTCTGGTGCGGTCTCCGGGTGAAACACCCGGCCAATTCGCACAGCGCACGATGACGGAACTGCCGGCTTGCGGCGAGCAGTTGCAGCAAATCACTGGGTTGTACAATACGCTGGCTTACGCGGGCGAGATGGACAAGGCGGGGCTGGCGCAATTCGCCCGTGCTGTAAAGCACTTCAAGCCAAACAGGCGCAGGGCGCTGGTGGAGGAGGACAACACAATTTAAACGAATCGCTACGCAGACTGCGACCCTCCGACACCAGAAAACCGCTGCCGAGATTATCGGCGGAACAGGGAGCTAAGACTGTTCGCCGATGATTTCTTCTGCCCGCTGTGCGACAACAGTGGTATCGTCGCTGAGGTTACGCCGTTCAAGGCGGTCATCAAGCTGAACTGTAACTCAAAGTGTGGCAGTGAAAGAGATTCACTCGCCGGCGGGAAATCAGGTTCGGTTCTATGTACTATGTGATTGTAGTTGTCGGTTGTGCCGGCCAGAATAAACAAACAATAAAATGATGGTAGAGGTCTTAACGTAGCTGTATGTCCGTTCAGTGTTCAATAGAAAGGTGCCGATACGCACGCAGGGCGCTATATTGCACTGGTGTTCTCTCTCCTATGGTCGTCGGTGAGTTATTGTTGTGAAATTGTGGCAGCGACAGTTTGTCAGGTACGGATTGGTTGGCATTGTTTCCACCGGTGTTCACGTTGCAGTGGCATTCCTTCTCCTGAATCTATTCGGTGTTTCGCTCCTGGCGTCTAACCTGGGTGCGTTTTCCGTCGCGATATTCGTATCGTATTTTGGCAATGCACTGTGGAGCTTCGAGACCAAGGGTGAACTTGTCTCCCTGGGTAAATTCGCGGTTGCCAGTTCAGTGACTCTGACCTTGATTGTATTGATTTCCAATGCTGTAAACCTGCTGCGATTACCTCCTTACACCGGCATATTGATGGTTGCAGTGATTATTCCTCTGGTTGGTTTTGTGTTGCAAAAGCTGTGGGTCTTTAATCGATGATGGCGTCTGGAAAGGTCGATATATCAGTTGTTGTTCCGGTGTTTTACTCCGCACAGATTTTCCCTGTGCTATACGAACGGCTGGTAAATACACTGGAAAAAGTCACTGCTTCTTTTGAGATTATCGCGGTGGTGGATGGCTGTACTGACAATTCAGCTGCGGTGATTAGTGAGGTCAACGCTCGTGATTCCAGAGTGAAGATGATCGAATTTTCACGCAATTTTGGCAACCAGATGGCGATTACTGCCGGGCTGCGCTTCAGCACAGGTGATACCGTGGTTGTGATTGATGATGATCTCGAAGACCCTCCCGAACTCATCCTTAGTTTGATAGACAAGGCGAATGAAGGTTTCGATGTCGTATATGCGATGAGGAAGAAACGCAATATTTCCTGGTTACGAAATGGTGCGTTCAAGCTTTATTATAAAATCTTCAGCAAACTCTCAAATTTTGACGTGCCTGAGAATGTTGGAGACTACTGCCTCATGCGTCGTCCCGTCGTGGATGTACTTAATGCCATGCCCGAAAGCCATCGTTATGTCAGGGGCTTGAGGTCCTGGGCTGGATTCCGACAGACCGGAATTGAGTATGACAGGGATGATCGTCTCTCCGGACAATCCGGATTTAACCTGGTGCGATACATCCGATTTGCGCTTGACGGTATTTTTTCCTTCTCGCAGGTGCCGCTGATGTTAAGTACCTATCTGGGATTTTTTATATCGCTGGTAAGCTTCATGCTGGGCCTATGGTTTTTCATTGCCAAGTTGATGGGATTGTTGCCCGATGTTCCAGGTTGGTCCTCGATAGCGGTCATTATTCTGTTCATCGGTGGCGTCCAGTTACTCTCTGTGGGTGTGCTGGGGCAGTATATTGGTCGGATCTATGATGAAGTGAAGAAGCGCCCCCCCTATATTATCAAGCAATCATTGGGAATTTCCTCAATAGAGCAGAGCACATCTTCTTTCCCAAATGGAGAACCGGCAATTCATTCCGCAGTGGAAAGGGATAGTGAGGGGTAGTCAGTGCGAGTGTTTGTTACAGGAGTGTCGTCTGGGATTGGTCGGGAACTCGCGATTAAACTTCTTGAGGCAGGGCACGAGGTCTGGGCGATCGCCAGACGCACCCCTGTGTTGGATGAACTACCCGACGAATTGCTATGTCGTTCTTTCAGGTTTGACGAGTGCGATATCAGCGACAGTGCCGCCATGGAAAAAGCACATGCGAAAATGGTGTCCCAGGGATTTTTGCCTGACGTTGTGATTCTGAATGCGGCGGTAGACCTGGACGATGAATTTCCCGGCCTGGATTACTCCCAGGGTTGCCAGATGATGCGTACCAATGTCGATGGTGCCTACTTCTGGATAACCAAATTTATCGATGCGTTTGTCGCTCGTGGTTCGGGGCAGTTCATAGCGGTCTCGTCATTATTTGCACACTGGCCGGATTCCGCAAGTGTTTCCTATGCGTCCTCCAAGGCCGCGCTTACAATGATAATGCGGGGGCTCCGCCTGCGCTATTCCACTAGCAACCTGCAGTTCAAGGTGCTTTACCTGGGCCCGGTGGATACCCCCATTAACCCGCGGTTTACGCCATCAGAAAAGCCGCCGTCACCTATTGTCGCAAGTGCGAACAAAACCGCCGGATATATCGTCAATATGATGAGCCGAAATCATAATAACTTCTATTTCCCGTTGTATATATTTGCCGTGTTTACTTTTCTGCGCTGGTTGCCGGACAGCTGGTTTGAGCTGCTTACCAAGCGGTTCAAGCGTTAGGATCGTAATGCCTTATTTAGTACAGTGACCACGAAAAGCCCCGGTTTCCGATTGTGTTGAGAGAAGTCTGAATGAACCGTTCCGCAAAGATTTTTCTACTACTATCGGGCATTCTGCTGTTGTTTTTCAAATTGACTTACGACCTGTTCCGCGGTGCCAGCGACAGTCTCAGTCCCAATCTTGCCAATGATTCCATTAACCTGATTTGGCCAGCTTACGAGTTCGCCAAGACAAGTATTGAATCGGGGAATTTGCCACTCTGGAATCCGTATTCCGGGATCGGCGCTCCTCTTTTTGCAGATGGCATTATGGGGCTATTGTACCCAATCAACTGGATTATCCTGATACTGGACGTTCCATCAGCGCTGCTGGTTATCTTGTATCTAACGGTCTTGATCGGTATGGCAGGAATGTATCTGTATACGCGATATATCGGATTGGTATGGCCTGCGCGCATTCTTGCCGTCGTTGTTTTTGCATACTCAGTGTTCACTGAAGCAATGCACCCGGCGTTGGGCTCGGTGTTTTGTTGGCTGCCACTGCTGTTGTGGCTGACCCACCGTTTTTTTGATGAACCCAGTTACCGTAATGGAACCTATATTGCCATTGCGCTTTCGCTGTGTTTTCTCGGCGGATTCCCTAACTTCTTTTACTACACCTGTTTGACTCTAGGTGCCTACTTTCTGGTTCTATTTTTGCTGTCATCTCCACGATATGGAGTGCAAGGTTCGGTAACGCGAACGATGATACTGGCTGTGTCGCTGGTGTCAGTGCTGGGCCTGGTCGCTGTGCAGTTATTACCAATGTATGAATTGCTCATGCTTTCAGTTCGAAATGTCGACTCCGCGCCCGCCTATTTGAGTACTTCATTTTGGGAGGTATTTTCGCTCGGATTCATGCTCAAGAATTTCATGCTGGCAAATTCTGCGTATATATATGGCAATAATCTACTCGAGCTCGATTCTGGCCTTTACTATTTAGGAGGGGCACTGTTGCTCGTGCTGCCCTTTCCCTTTCTGCTCAAGGAATACCGCAATATCAGTATTGCACTAACTGTTGCGTTCATTTTCCTCTGTCTATTTATGCTGTCCAATCAAGTTCCAGGGCTATCCTTTATTCAAGGTATGCCGGGGGCCAGCGCACTGCGGATCAATGGAAGGGCAATAGTATATGCGCAGTTCTTGCTCATTGTTCTATCTGCGGTGGGGCTATCGGTTATCTATAAAGGCGTAAAACAGGCGAGCGCTGTGCATATTTCAAGGGCGATGAGATTGGCGTGGGTTTTATATCCCCTGTATTTGGCGATGCTCATTGCGGCGGCCTATTCGATTCCCGACAACAATGGCTTGCTCTTCGGTTTTATCGCTTGCGCTGTTCTGATAGCGCTCGTGCTTTTGCCCGGCGGTATGGGTTTGCGACCAGGACACATCGCCTGGGTCATAGCGTTAGTCATTATTCTCGATGTCAGTGTTCACAGAAGTAATCGCTTCCTTGTGCCGGCATTTATCACCCACGAAAGTGATGTTATCGCGGAAAATGTGCCACGCATGAAAGCCTTATCAGGCGATTATCGCGCGCTGTTTGTGCCGCTTGAACTGGAGGACTCCGCCGAGTATGCCAACTTGGGCCACAAGTATGGAATTGCCAGTATCAGTTCATACAGTAGTCTCACTTTGGCCAGGTGGGAGAACTATCTCCGTCACATGATGGGTGCGAAGAATTTTGATGCGATAATCGCGCAGTCGATCCTGCAGCGCTTTTACGGTGAGATTTCAATACCGCTGGCAAAACGCCTGCTGAAAGCGCCCGATGTTCTGAGCCCATTGTCATTGCGCTACATTGTGTCTGAGAACGGCACAGTTGAGAATTTGCAAGCATTGCCCAGGGTGTATACGGTTAGTCAGTTCATTAGTGTGAATGGTGAACTGGACAGCCTCGCCGCAGTCAAGGACAACCTGGATTCGCTGGGAGAACTGGTTGTGCTGGAAAATGCAGTGCCTTCCTTTCAGCCAGTGGAGGGTGCGAACGGCTATGGTAGCGCCAGTCTCGCCTGGCTTGGGACCAACGAAGTCGAGGTCTCGGTAGATCTTGTAGATCCAGCAATACTGGTATTCACCGATGCATACTTTCCTGGATGGAGAGCGGAGATTGATGGCAAGGAAGCAGCCATCTATCCCGCAAATTACCTGTTCAAAGCGGTGGAGGTCCCTCCGGGCAGTCATTTGATCCGATTTTATTATCTGCCGAGCGGTCTGTATTGGGGGGCGGGGATTACGCTGCTGAGTGCAATGTTTATGAGCCTGCTGGTATTCAGGGAGCGGCGGAGCGAGAAACGCTTGCGCGGCTTGTGAAACTGGCGCCGCGCCTGCGCGCTATTTGGAAGTTGGGCCGTACATGCTATGGTTCCTTCATTACCGATTAATTATCTCAGGTTTTGAGAAATAGATTATGAAAATTGCGCTGCTGGATATTTGGAAGCCTGGCGATAAGAAGGACTTCAATAGTGGCTATGGGACGACATTTACGCCCGGAGACTCATTCCTGGCAAGGGTGTTGGCGAGACTGCGTTCATCCAATGAGTACCTGCCGTTGCTGAACTATGGGTACACCTCCGCCGTTCTAAAGCGCAATGGTCATGAAGTGCAACTGGTAATGAACGAGCTACCGGTTGGTTATGATCTGGTTATTCTGCACGCCTCGTTGATCCGCCACACCGAAGAGATTGAGATGCTGGAGCGCATCCGGCGGGAGCAGGGAACACCCATATGCGTGATTGGTCCACTCGGCTCAGAGTGGCCGCATTTGTTTGACCTGATTGCGGATTTGGTCATTATTGGTGATGCGGAAACTGTATTAGCCAACTTCAACACACTGGACCAATTGCCCAGAGGGCGGGTGCATGCTGCTGCCATCGAGAATTTGGACGAATTGCCTTTTCCTGATTGGAGCATCTACGACTACAGAAAGTTCACCCAGTTTCCGCTGCTTAAGAAAAACCCTGTCGTCATGATTCAGGGTAGCCGCAGTTGTCCTTACAAATGTAATTATTGTCCCTATATTACACCCACGAAAAACTACAAGACGCGATCCCCTGAAAATGTGATTGCTGAAATCAAACACATGAAATCGACCTATGGTGCAAAGTCCATCTTGTTTCGGGATCCGGTTTTTGGCATTAAAAAACCCTGGGCGTTGGAGCTTTGCAAGCTCATGGTTCAGGAAAAGATCGACATGCCCTGGGCCTGTGAAACGCGCACCGACAGATTGGATGAGGAAATGATTGATGTCATGTATGAGGCGGGTCTGCGTGCGATGAAGGTGGGGATTGAGTCGTCAGATGAAGAGATTCTCAGGAATTTGAAACGCAAACCGCCTGCGATTGAACACCAGGACAGAATGATTCACTACGCTGAGAAAAAAGGCATAGCAGTTGCCGCCTTTTATATAGTTGGGCTATTGGATGATACCGTTGAGACAATGGAGCAGACCCTGAAGGACGCGATTCGTCTGAACCCCAGTTTTGCCAACTTTAACCTGTGTACCCCGTTGCCGGGAACAGAGTTTTACGAGCAGGTGAAAGACAGGATATACGATTTCAACCTGAATCATTATGATAATTACCACTCGGTGTTCACCGCGAACAAGGCAACACCAGAGCAAATCACTTATTACCAGGACCGGTCGATGGTAAGGTTTTATTTCCGGCCAGGCTTCGTGCTGAAAGCATTGAACCATATGTTTTTGAGGCGGAACTGAATCCTAAACCGATGGTAAACGGTGCGCGCGGTTGATGAACATTATTCCGCCGGCGGTGCGGCGATAAGAGCAGGGGAGTGCTGCACAAACAACAAAGCCCAACTGAATTCAGCTGGGCTTTGTTGCTGGTAGCCGCGAAGTCGTCTGTAGGCTGCTTCTTACTGCCGTTCTAGTTGGATCAGGCGCGTATCTCCTGTATCTCTACCGCTGCAATGCGAGCGCCTTCCTCGGCACTCTTCTGGAACTCGGCAATGCGATCGAAGTTGAGATAACGGTAAATGTCATCGGCCATGGAATCGATGTTTTTCGCGAAGTCCATATACTCGGCAGGAGTCGGCAGCCTACCCAGAATGGCGCCCACGGAGGCCAGCTCTGCAGATGTCAGATAGACGTTGGCACCGTCCCCGAGGCGGTTCGGGAAGTTGCGTGTCGACGTGGACAGCACTGTCGAGTTGGCGGCTACCCGTGCCTGGTTACCCATACACAGTGAACACCCCGGCATCTCGGTGCGCGCACCAGCGGCGCCAAAAATGTTGTAGTAGCCTTCCTCCATCAGTTGGTGCTCGTCCATGCGGGTGGGTGGCACAATCCACATGCGGGTCGCGATAGTGCCCTTGAACTGCTCCAGCAGTTTTCCGGCGGCGCGAAAATGCCCGATGTTGGTCATACAGCTGCCGATGAATACTTCATCCACGCTGTCACCCGCGACTTCGGACAACAGTCTTGCATCATCGGGATCGTTGGGGGCGCAGACAATCGGCTCTTTGACGTCGGCCAGGTCGATCTCGATCACCGCCTTGTACTCGGCATCCGCATCGGCTTTCATCAGGCTGGGGTCGGCGAGCCAGTCTTCCATTTTGCGGGCGCGCCGTTCGAGTGTTCTCGAATCACCGTAACCCTCGGCGATCATGGTGCGCAGCAGCACGATATTGGAGCGCAGATACTCGGCCACGGTGTCCTCGTCCAGCGCGATGGTACAGCCGGCTGCAGAGCGCTCTGCAGAGGCGTCGGAGAGCTCAAACGCCTGTTCAACAGTGAGATCACCCAGCCCCTCAATTTCCAGGATACGGCCCGAGAAGATGTTTTTCTTGCCTTTCTTGTCGACAGTCAACAGCCCCTGCTGGATGGCGTAATAGGGGATCGCATGGACCAGGTCGCGCAGTGTTATGCCGGGCTGCATCTTGCCCTTGAACCGCACGAGTACAGACTCCGGCATATCCAGCGGCATAACGCCGGTAGCGGCGGCAAACGCCACCAGTCCAGAACCGGCCGGGAAAGAAATACCCATCGGGAACCGTGTGTGGGAGTCGCCGCCGGTACCGACCGTATCGGGCAGCAGCATACGGTTGAGCCACGAGTGAATGATGCCGTCGCCGGGGCGCAAAGAGACGCCGCCGCGTGTCATGATGAAGTCGGGCAGGGAGTGTTGCGTCTCAATATCGACCGGTTTGGGGTAGGCCGCTGTATGGCAGAAAGACTGCATGGTCAGGTCAGCGGAAAAGCCCAGACAGGCCAGGTCTTTCAGCTCATCGCGAGTCATCGGGCCGGTGGTGTCCTGTGACCCCACGGTGGTCATCCGAGGTTCGCAGTAGGTGCCGGGGCGAATACCGTCGGTACCGCAGGCTCTGCCGACCATTTTTTGCGCGAGCGTAAAGCCCTTGCCGGTATCGCCCGGTTGCTCTGGCTTGCGAAACAGGCCTGAGGGGGGCAGGCCGAGCGCCTCTCGTGCGCGAGTGGTCAAACCGCGACCGATGATCAGGTTAATTCTTCCGCCGGCGCGCACCTCATCGAGCAGTACATCGGACTTCAGTTCGAACTCGCTCAACACTTCACCGGACTCGGACAGGATTTTGCCATCGTAGGGCCTGATTTCGATCACGTCGCCCATGCCCAGTTGCTCGACTGGCGCTTCAAATACCAGCGCTCCGGCATCCTCCATGGTGTTGTAAAAAATGGGGGCCACGTTGCCACCGATACAGATGCCACCGCTTTTTTTATTCGGGACACCTTCCATATCCTCGCCGAAATACCAGAGCACGGAGTTGGTCGCGGATTTGCGCGAGGAGCCGGTGCCAACGACATCGCCAACCAGTGCGACCGGCAGGCCTTTCTCCTGCAGCGCCAGGATTTGATCCATCGGGCCAGTGACGCCGTGCTCCTTTGGCTGCAGTCCATCGCGTGTCATTTTGTACATGGCCAGCGCGTGGAGAGGGATGTCAGGACGCGACCATGCGTCGGGAGCGGGGGAGAGGTCATCGGTGTTGGTTTCACCGGTCACTTTGAACACGGAAACCTTGATCGATTCGGGTACCTCGGGCTGGCTGGTAAACCACTCGCCCTCGGCCCAGGACTGCATCACGTCCTTTGCGTTCTTATTGCCGGATTTGGCCAGTTCGGCGACATCGTGAAATGCTTCAAAGACCAGCAGTGTATGCTTGAGTTCGGTGGCCGCCGCTGCACCCAACTCGGCGTCAGTCAACTGGCTCACCAGCGTCTCGATATTGTAGCCGCCGTGCATATTGCCCAGTAGCTTGATGGCGCTGAGCTTGTCGATCAGCGGGCTGCTCGCCTCACCGGTGACGATCGCAGACAGGAAACCGGCTTTGACATAGGCCGCCTCATCGACCCCCGGGGGCACACGGTTGCTGATCAGGTCAAGCAGGTAGTCCGCTTCACCCGCGGGCGGATTCTTCAGCAGCTCGACCAACTCAGCCACCTGTTCAGCCTTGAGTGGCTTCGGTGGGATATTCAGAGCGGCACGTTCAGCCACATGGATGCGATATGCTTCTAGCACGGTAGAGCTCCTTTGCATTGCCTGTGGCGCCCCGGGTAAAGCCCGGTGCGCGAGTTTGGAAGAGGTGAAAGCAGGCGGCGATTATAGCCCAGAGTAACATCGAGATAAACGAATCGAGCGCTTATATCTCGCATTCACTCGGGTGATATCATACACTCGCGATGAATTCTCAAGCTCCGGAACACGCCTACGAAATGCTGGAACGCGCGGTAAAAACCCCTTGTATCGGAGTCTGTTCGACCGGTATCGGGGACAGCGTGTGCCGCGGTTGCAAGCGGTTCAGCCATGAGGTGATCGACTGGAATAGCTATACGGCACCGCAAAAGCAGGCTGTCGATTCCAGGCTGTCAGGGTTTCTCTCGCAGTGCGTCAGCAACAAGTTGCGGATCACCGATGCGGCTCTTCTGAAATGGCAGTTGGGTGTCCAGCAGGTGCGGTTTGTCGCACACCATGATGAGTACTGCTGGGTGTTCAGTTTATTGAAAGCGGGTGCCGGCCAGATCAACGACACGCGCGAATTCGGATTTGAGGTCGATTTGCGCTACCGTGAATTGTCGCTGACAGCGTTGCGTGAGCAGATAGACCAGGAGTTCTATATTCTTTCAGAGGCGCACTATGAGCGGTATATGATGGCCCCGGACCTGTTCCGCGAGCAATCCCGGTGACGACCGCAGCAGACCTGGCCGCGATCCGGGCCTTCCTGCACTGTGCCACTCCTGTAGTATGGGTCGAATGGGCGTTGCAAAACCCCGATATCCTGCTGATAGATCACGCCAATTGTGAGAAAAAGGCTGCCTCCACCGCGCTGAACCTGATGTACCGCTATGTCGATCACTTCAAGCTGCTGAACCAGCTGTCACGTCTGGCTCGAGAGGAGCTGCGTCACTTTGAGCAGGTGATCGCCATCATGCGCGCGCGCCAGATTGACTATCGCCAGATAACCGCCTCCCGCTATGCCGGTGCGCTGCGTGAGCAGGTGAGGTCGCAGGAACCAGCGCGTCTGGTCGACACGCTGCTGGTCGGGGCAATTATTGAGGCTCGCTCCTGTGAGCGCTTCTCGGTGCTCGCGCCGGAACTGGACAGTGAACTGGGTGACTTCTATCGGTCGTTACTCAAGTCCGAATCCAGGCACTTTATGGATTACCTGAAGTTGGCGGAGGACTTGGGGTCGAAAGAGGAGGTGGCTGCAAGACTGCCAGAGTTGCTTGCGTGTGAGCGCGCGCTGGTCGAACAGCCTGACACCGAGTTTCGTTTTCACAGCGGTGTGCCAGGCGTCCCGGAAGCGCCTGCCTAAACCTACAAACTACATCAGGAAAGACCGGTAATTTACTGAAATATAATAAAAAGTAAATTAGTCAGGGGTCGGGCTGCCAGCTCGGGGATGTCTCTTGCTGCGGAAACAGCGTGTATGCGCGAAAGGGGGGTTGCCGGCCTGCATTGACGACCGGCACAACGCCTATTTAATCTTCGACGACGACAACCGACTCGATAATGACGGGATCGGAAGGCACGTCCTGATGACCTTTGCGGCTGGATGTGGGCACCGCGCGGATTTTATCCAGGACTTCAGTGCCCTCTACGACTTTACCAAAGACAGTGTAGCCCCAGCCCTGCATATTCTTGCCGCTGTGGTTCAGGAAGTCGTTGTCTTTCACATTGATGAAAAATTGAGCTGTGGCAGAGTGAGGGTCTGAGGTCCTGGCCATTGCGATCGTGCCAAAGTCATTTTTCAGCCCGTTGTCAGCTTCATTCTCGATGGGCTCCCCGCTGGCCTTTTGCTGCATGTCCGTGTCGAAACCACCACCCTGAATCATAAAATTATCGATCACACGGTGGAAAATGGTGCCATCGTAGAAGCCGTCACGGGCATAATTGAGGAAATTAGCGACTGTTTTTGGCGCTTTTTCAGCGTCCAGTTCGAGTTTGATTTCGCCAAATGTCGTGCGAATGATGACCATGTTTTCTTCCTTGGAGGTGTCTGTAGCAAGCCGGCCAATAATACGGACTTTTAGCGCGCAGTAAAACATTTACGGAGGGAAAGATGCGCAGAAATGCGAGATTGCCCAGCACGCGGCGATGAATTGGCTATAAGCCCGGCGTGGGAGCCGCTATAATACGCGACTTTTTTACGGGCGTAGCATACGACTTATGGACGAAACTCCAGCCAACAACTTCCTGCAAACCATTATCGCCGAGGATATCGCCAGCGGCCGGGTCACTACCGTCGTAACCCGCTTCCCTCCCGAACCCAATGGTTATCTACATATTGGCCACGCGAAGTCCATCAGCGTCAATTTTGGGTTGGCGCAGGCCAACGGCGGCCGTTGCAACTTGCGTTTTGACGATACCAATCCTGAGAAGGAAACCCCGGCGTTTATCGAGGCGATTGAAGCTGACGTTCGCTGGCTGGGTTACGAGTGGGACGGGGACGTCCGCTTTGCCTCGTCCTACTTCCAGCAACTCTACGACTGGGCTGTCTGCCTGGTGGAGCAGGGGGATGCCTACGTGTGTGATCTCAACCCTGATGAGGCCAGGGAATATCGCGGTACGTTGACGGCGCCAGGGCGTAACAGTCCTTACCGGGATCGCAGTGTCGAGGAGAATCTCGACTTACTCGGCCGGATGAAAGCGGGCGAGTTTGCCGAGGGCGCCAGGGTGCTGCGTGCCAAAATCGATATGAGTTCGCCGAATATGAACATGCGAGATCCGATCCTGTATCGCATTCGCAAGGTGGCTCACCACCAGACTGGTAACGACTGGGTGATTTATCCCACCTACGATTTTGCCCACGGCCAGGAAGACGCAATTGAGGGCGTCACGCATTCAATCTGTACACTGGAGTTTGAAGATCACCGCCCGCTGTATGACTGGTTTCTCGACCACCTGCCGGTGCCGGCGCGGCCCCGGCAGTATGAGTTCGGTCGATTGAATCCCAGTTACACCATCACCAGTAAACGCAAGCTCAAACAGCTGGTGGATGAGGCGGTGGTCGCCGGCTGGGATGATCCTCGTATGCCGACGATTTCCGGTATGCGCCGGCGCGGTTACACGCCCGCCGCAATCCGGCGTTTCTGTGACATGATTGGCACCACTCGCAGCGATGGCGTGGTGGATGTGGCGATGCTGGAATTCGCCATCCGGGAGGACCTGAACGAAAACGCTGGCCGCGGTATGTGTGTGCTCAATCCACTGAAGATCGTGCTCACCGACTATCCAGCGGATAAAGTGGAAATACTCAGCGCTGCGCGGCATCCCAACCGCGAAGACCTTGGCGAGCGAGCGCTGCCTTTTACCCGCGAGATTTACATCGACGCCGATGATTTTCGCGAGGAGGCCAACAAGAAGTACAAGCGGCTGGTGCTTGGCAAGCGGGTGCGGTTGCGCAACGCCTACGTGATCGAGGCCGACGAAGTGGTGAAGGATGACAAGGGCGAGATAATCGAAGTCCGTGCGCATACGATCCCCGGCACGCTGGGTGAGAATCCCGCCGATGGGATAAAGCCCAAAGGTGTGATCCATTGGGTGTCTGTGCCTGAGGGTAAACCCGCCGAGGTGCGCCTGTACGAGCGCTTGTTCAACCACGAGGCACCGGACAAGGGCGACAACGACTTTATGGCGCATATCAACCCGGACTCACTGAGCGTCGTCACCCGCGCCTGGATAGAGCCGGCGCTGGCGAATGCCGAGCCGGAACAAAAGTTCCAGTTTGAGCGCGAGGGGTATTTCGTGGCCGACCGCTTTGACCACAGCCAGGACAAACCCGTATTCAACAGGACGATCGGGCTGCGCGATTCCTGGATTGATAGCTGAGGCCATCGTATGACTCTCAAACTGTACAATACGCTGAGCGGCCGTAAGGAAGTCTTTGAGCCGCTGCTGCCGGATACCGTGACCATGTATGTCTGTGGGCCCACGGTGTACAACCTTGCGCATATCGGCAACGCCCGCCCGGTGGTGGTGTTCGATACCCTGTTTCGGTTGCTGCAGACGCACTACGATAACGTCACCTATGCGCGAAATATCACCGATGTGGACGACAAGATCATTGCCGCCGCGCGCGAGGGGCAGCGCAGTATCGAGTTGGTTACCGAGGAGTTCACTGCCAAGTACCGCGAGGATATGGCCCAGCTTAACGCCCTGCCGCCCACGCTGGAGCCGCACGCCACCCATAACATTGACGCGATGATTGCGCTGACCACGACGCTGCTGGAAAAAGGCCATGCCTATGAGGCGCAGGGGCATGTGCTGTTTGCTGTCGAGTCGATGGCCGATTACGGGCGGCTGTCGGGGCGCTCTCTGGATGACATGCTGGCCGGGGCCAGGGTAGAAGTCGCCGAGTACAAGCGCCACCCGGGCGATTTTGTGCTGTGGAAACCCGCTGCCGCTGAAGATCCAGGCTGGGACAGTCCCTGGGGCCGAGGTCGGCCGGGGTGGCATTTGGAGTGCTCTGCGATGATTCGTGCGCACCTGGGCGATACCATCGATATCCACGGTGGTGGTCGCGACCTGATTTTTCCTCATCACGAGAATGAAATCGCCCAGAGTCGCTGTGCACACGGTGGCGATTACGTGCGTTACTGGATGCACAATGCCTATCTGGACATCGACGGGGAGAAGATGTCCAAGTCACTGGGGAATTTTCGTACCGTGCGCGATTTGCTGCAGAGCTACCGCGGTGAAGTACTTCGCTTCGCGCTGCTCTCGGCGCAGTACCGCTCGCCACTGAATTTTTCCGCCGAATTGCTGGACCAGGCGCAGGCGACACTGGACAGCCTCTACAGTACGCTGCGCGAGGTACAGGATGTCGATGTCGATATGGAAGTCAATCTCGCGGATGAGCCTTTCTACGCCGCACTCAACGACGACCTGAATACCCCGGTTGCCATTGCTGAAATCCACGCACTCGCCAAGCAGCTTCACAAAGCCGCTGCAAGCGAAAAGTCGGCACTGAAAGGGCGTATCCTGGCGGCGGGCAACCTGCTCGGCATTCTGGAGCAGGATGCGGTGGAGTGGTTGCAGGGCGCGGCGTCCTCTGACGCTATTTCAGCGGCAGCTATCGAGGCGCTGATAGAGGAGCGCCAGACGGCCAAACTGGCGAAGGACTATGCGCGGGCAGACGCGGTGCGCGAGGATTTGCTCGCCCAGGGCGTGGTGCTTGAGGATTCCCGCGAGGGCACGAAATGGAAGCGCAAGTCCGATTGAGGGCCTACGCCTGCGGTTGGCGGTGTCGTTAACCTAGGCTTTTCTCGCCCGATATGACGCTTTGCAGAATCAATGTGTTGATGGTCATCGGCCCGACCCCTCCGGGGACAGGCGTGTACGCGGCGGCTTTATCCACCAGTGCGGAAAGTTCGATATCGCCTACACCGCCGGGGTGATAACCGGCATCGATCACGACAGCCCCCGGCTTTACCCAGTCCGCCTTGATGAACTCCGGCCTGCCGACCGCGCCCACCAGAATATCTGCCTGCGCAATTATCCCGGGCAGATCGCGGGTGCGCGAATGGCAGATTGTCACGGTTGCATTTTTTTGCAGTAGCATCATTGCCATCGGCTTGCCGAGAATAGGGCTGCGGCCGACGACGACGGCATGTCTGCCTTCGATCTCAATGCCGTAATGGTCCAGTATGCGCATGATGCCCTGTGGCGTGGCGCACCCATAGGCGTCTTCTCCCATCGCCATTCGGCCAAAACCCAGGCAGGTTACGCCGTCGACATCCTTGCTCAGGGCAATTGCGTCGAAGCAGGCGCGTTCATCGATTTGCTCTGGCACCGGATGCTGCAGCAGGATGCCGTGCACATTGGGATCCTTGTTAAGCGCATCAATTTTTTCCAGCAATTGCCCGGTGGTGGTCGAGGAGGGCATCTCCACGGCAAGGGACTCCATTCCCACTCTGCGGCAGGCATTGCCCTTCATTTTGACGTAGGTGGCCGAAGCGGGGTCGTCGCCGACCAGAATGGTGGCGAGGATCGGCGTTTTGCCGCCGGATCGGGATTTAATGTGCTCCACCCGGGCCAGTAGTTCGGCCTCGGATTGCGCTGCCAGGGATTTACCGTCCAGGACGAGTGCAGACATGCGATGTGTTCCTTTTTGCTCAAGGTGACCTGGCTATCGCCCGCGCATAGCCAGCAGATCAGCGGTTCCAGAGAGCCTGGCACACTATTGCCTGGCCCCTTCAGGGGGCGTATTGTCCCATGAGAGCTTGTGTCAGCGAAAGACCAGGCGTCATTTTGCCGGTACTGATTGATGCTTTTTAGCGTTGACGCTTGTCGGAGGGCTGAGTATCATGCGCCCTCCTGAAAAACAGGGCATGGCGGCAACGCCATAGTGAATCAATCGGGGTATAGCGCAGTCTGGTAGCGCGCCTGCTTTGGGAGCAGGATGTCGGG
>CAXBLZ010000015.1:0-59644 GCA_963976735.1 uncultured Halioglobus sp. | reverse complement strand
AGCGCGGTTTTCTCCAGCGCGGCCAGAAACTTTCCCACCTTGTCATAGGACTCCTGGTATTCCTGTTGCCAGCCGGAGTCGGCGACGATTCCCCCACCGCCCCAGCAGCGCACGGAGCCATTGTCACAGAGCAGGCTGCGGATGGCGATATTACTGTCCATGCGACCATCCGCGCTGACATAGAGGACCGAACCACAGTACACATCGCGGTTATGGGGCTCCAACTCGGCAATGATTTGCATCGCGCGTCGTTTTGGTGCTCCGGTGATCGAACCGCCGGGGAAACTGTCGCGCAGCAAATCCCAGACGCTGCAATCGGCTCGCAGTTCACCGCTGATGGTGCTGACCAGATGGTGCACCGTGGGATAGCTCTGTATTTCAAACAATCGGTCAACGTGGATACTGCCCGGCGTACAACTGCGGCCAAGGTCATTGCGGAGCAAGTCCACAATCATCAGGTTCTCCGCTCTGTCCTTTTGTGAGGCGCGCAATTCCTGTTGCGCCAGTTCGTCCAGTTGCGGATCGCGATGTCGCGGCCTGGTGCCCTTGATCGGTGAGGTTTCCACGCGATGGCCGTGCAGCGACAGGAAGCGCTCCGGGGACAGGCACATCAGCGCTGTGTCCCGGGCGATATCCAGATACGCGGAGAAGGGCGCTGCCGCGACGGCTCTCAGCGCGCGATAGGCGTGCCAGGGATCGCCGCTATAGCCGGCACTGAAACACTGGCTAAAGTTGACCTGGTAGCAGTCGCCAGCCTCGATATAGTGTTGAATCCGATCGAAGGCCTCACGGTACTGTACCGAAGTCAGGTTGGAGGTGAAGCGTGTGGTCAGCGTGAAATCTGTGCTGTCGTGAGCAGGTGGCTGGCGCAGTCTCGCTCGCAAATCACTGCGTTCAGTCGCCCCGACGCGCGGCTGTAACACCAGCGCGGCGCGCTGCAGCAAGTGGTCCTGCACAATACTCCAGTCATATGCACATAGTTGCGCAGCGGGAAAGCTGCTTGGGGACGTTGCGTCGCGGATACTGTGCAGCCCCTTGCCGACCTCGTAACCGAGGTAGCCAAGTAACCCACCACAGAAGGGTATTTCCGCGGATACCGGTTGAATGGATGGGTAATACTCGCTGTGAAACTGGTGAAGCGCACTGAAGAATGCCTGGCATTCCCGCTCGCTGGCACCCGGAGCCAGGCGCGGGGTATCGGTGCAGCGAGGTTGGGCTGTGATGATATCGAAGCGGCCGCCGCGGGCGTGCGGAAAACTGCTGTCCAAGAGCGCGGCTCGGGGCAGGTCCCGGATTCTGTCAAACAGCTCACAGCTATCCGCGAAGTAGGGAATTTCCTCAAGATGGACAGACTTGCTCACCGCGCAATACCCGCTGCGCGAGCGTCACTGTGTGAGGCTGGATTGCCCGCGTTGTCAGGGCCGCGCATAGTGCGTAATCTTCTGTTGATAACGGTATACCAAGTGGAGTGTAATGCCGCAATTTGCAGTGAATTGACGGTCATCTACGCTGAAAAAGCCTGAAATGTCGCACCATCTCAATTGACTTTGCGGCCCCGGCAAATTACTGTAACAGCCCGAAATTTTGGCAGGTTTGCATCGTAAGCCTGACTGCCACGACTTGCAACCGGCGTGTCTTTTTGCAAGCGTAATTCGAATACTCCATCACCCCGTGGGAAACCTTTGGACCAAGGAATATGACGAACAAGAACAGCAATACCCTGATCGCATCGCTGGACAACCCGTTCGCCGAAAGCAAAGAGCGTGAGTTTCGGGTGCCCGGCCAGGTGGCCTCGGCGCCCGGCCTGTATGAGGAGTCCCTCAAAGCAGGTTGGGACCTGCAGCAAAGACCGCAACTGGCGGCCGGCGTCAAGAATATCCAGCGCCAGCACCAGAAAAACCGGATGACGATCTGGGAGCGTATTCGCTACCTCAGCGATGAGCCGCCGACGATTCTGTACCAGAACTGGGGACCCAATCTCGACGGCGCCTCGCTGGTTACTGCAATCATCAAAATCAACGGCAGGGACGTCGCACTGTACGGGCACGACTTCACTGTTCGCGCCGGCTCGATGGACGCCACCAACGGTGCCAAACTCGCCCGGCTGTTTGAACTCGCGGCAAAGCAGCGCATTCCGGTGGTGGGCATCAACGACAGTGCCGGTGCTTTTATCCCGGCCGGTGTTGGCGGTCTCGACGGCTACTCGGAAGCGTTTGCCGCGCTGCGCCGCATCAGCGGTATCGTGCCGAGTATCATGTGTATGTTTGGTTTCAATGCCGGCGGCGGGTCCTATCTGCCGCGTCAGGGTAGCTTCCTGATTCAGCCCAACGAGACGTTTTTTGGCCTGACCGGTCCGGGCGTGGTCAAATCTGTGCTCGGCGAAGACGTTACGCCGGACGAGTTGGGTGGTCCCGGAGTGCACAGCCAATCCGGCGTCACCGATTTTGTGGTCAGGGATGAAGTAGAAGCACTGCGCAAGGTGCGAGCCCTGCTTAACTACCTGCCAGATCACAACGGTGAGCTTGCACCCTTCCAGCACAGCTCAGACCCGGTGGATCGCAAAACCTGGGATATTGATATCCTGCTGAAAAAGGCGCTGAACTCACCCACGGGATTCAATACGCCCATCGACATCACCATTATGATTCAGCAACTGTGTGATCATGGCGACTTTCTTGAAATACAGCCTGATCGCGCGCGCAATACCATCACCGCACTCGGTCGTATGGGCGGCAATGTGATTGGCTTTGTGGCCAACAACTCGGCCGTCGCCTCCGGCCAGATCGACATCGACGCAGCTTACAAGAATGCGCGCTTCATCCGCTTTTGTAACTTGTACAATATCCCGGTCGTCTTCCTGGAAGACACCACCGGTTTCCTGCCCGGCAAGGATCAGGAGACTCGGGGTATTATCCAGGCCGGTCGGGCCATGCTGGACGCCATTGTGGACCTGCGTACACCGCGCTTTCTGGTACTGGTGCGCAATGCCTTCGGCGGCGCCTATGCAGCGTTTAACAGCTTCTCGGTGGGTGCTGATTTTGTTGTTGCGCTGCCGACCACGCGTGTCGCGGTGATGGGACCGGCCGGTGTAGAGTATGTGTACAAAACCGAACTGCGTAAAATACGTGGTTCCGTACCGGAGAAACTGGCGGCAGAGACCAAGGCGCAGCTGTCGGCTGGTCTGTCCGAGTCGCAGGCCAAGAGCGCCGCGAAGGAATTGGTCGATGCATGGGTCAAGTCCGAAGAGGCCCTGCTGGCAGAGCGTTATGCGCGTGAGCTTATGAACCCGAACGAGGCACTCAGTCTCGGTTCGATATCGCAGATCGTTATGCCCTCGGACCTGCGTCAGGTGCTGACCGAGAACATGGCGTTCTACCTGCGCAGGTATCGGCCCGAGCCGCTGCAGTCAGTGCAGCGCGAATTCCACTAGACCGAATCACGGCAAAATTACTTTAAAGGAAGACAGGCGTGTCCAACGAATTTTACCTGAGTAACCCGCTTATCCATCGCGATCGCAAACTGGGGCAGGGCGCCACCGAATGGGAGCGGCAGTTCGACTGTACGCACATCAGGCCCTTGATCATCTGTCGCGGCCCGATTCGAAAGGAAGCGATGGATGTCTTCACCGAGATGGGTATCACGCATTTTGGCATTCTGTTGTCGGAAAAAGACTCTATCGTGTATCGCAACGCGATCGCGCCGGAACTGCGTTCACTGACGGACCCGGACCGGGTACACCGCGTACCCGATTACAGTGGCGCTAACAAGGAAGAGCGGGAACAGCGCATTGAGCAGATCATCAACATCGCCCGGGAAAACAATTACAACGCGATCTTTGCCGGCTACGGTTTTATGGCCGAGGACGAGGCAATGGTTGCGGCCATGGAAAACGCCGGGCTGAATTTCATCGGCCCCTGTTCGCGCACTGTGCACGATGCCGGATTGAAAGATGAAGCCAAACGCACCGCGTTGAAATGTGGTGTTTCGGTCACACCGGGTATCGACAACGGTACGGCCCTGACCCTCCTGAAGAAACACCCGGATGTTGCCGCGCTCCCGGCACTCGTCAAAGAGCACGGTCTCGCCGTAGACGATGCCACGCTGTCCGATGAATCGATGACGCTGGAAGACAAGGCCGACCTGGTACTGGCGGCATCCTACAAAAAGGGTATTGATCTCTATACAGTGGACGAGCTCTGCGTCACCCTGACGGAGGCGGTGGCGAAGATGACCGCCGACTATCCAAAGAACCGTGTTCGACTGAAAGCGATCAGCGGCGGCGGCGGCAAGGGTCAGCGAATTCTCGGCATCGGCGAATCTGCACGCACCGCTGAGATGGTGCGGGAGATTCTTAACGAGGTGAAAACGACCGGTGTCGGCGACAACAAGAACGTGCTGGTCGAACTGAATATCGAGACAACCCGCCACCAGGAAATCCAGGTCATCGGCAACGGCCAGTGGTCGATGTCGATGGGCGGACGCGATTGTTCACTGCAGATGCATGAGCAGAAACTGCTCGAAGTCTCGGTCACAGTGGAGTCATTGCAGCGGGCATTGCAGCAGGCGGAAGAGGACGGGCGCGCTGAAGAGGCGCGGGTATTGAAGCAGGATATCGTAACCCTGAAGGCGATGGAGCAAGAGGCAGAGAGCTTCGGCGAAGCGGTCGGCCTGGATTCAGTATCGACGTTTGAGTGTATCGTGGATCGCGACAAGCATTTCTTCATGGAAATGAACACTCGCATCCAGGTAGAGCATCGTGTCACCGAGCTGTGCTATGCCCTCAAATTTACCAACCCGAAAAACGCGGATGAGTCGTTTGTGGTCGAGTCGCTGGTAGAGGCAATGGTATTGCTGGCCGCGCACGGCGAGAAACTGCCGCGACCGGAGCGTATTGTGCGCATGAATGACAGCGTCGAGGCAAGACTCAACGCGACCAATCAGGCGTTGCAACCCAACGCCGGTGGCGTGATCGAGGCCTGGAGCGATGCCAGCCACGGCGAAATCCGCGACGACCAGGGTATCAGCCTGCACAACCCCGATACCGACGTGTTCATGAAGTACACTCTGGCGGGCGCCTACGACTCCAATATCGCCCTGTTGCTAACCGTGGGTGAGACGCGGTTGGACACCTACCAGAAAATGGCCGAGGCAATTCGCCTGACTCGCATGCGCGGACGCGATTTGGCCACCAACCTGGAATTCCATTACGGCCTTGTTAACTGGTTTATCGGCCAGAATATCAATGCGCGTCCAACGACACGCTTTATCGTGCCCTACCTGACAGCCGTCGGCGAACTGAAACAGCAGGCCAATGACCTGGATCTCACGCATGCCTATGCTGAGCTGGGCAAGACAGCACTGTCCGGTTTGGAAGGCGAAGAAAGGGCCGCGCTGGCGGAAACGCTGCAACTCAAAGAAACGCTGTTGCTGCGGCCGCTGACACGGCTACTGGAAGAACCGCATATCCTGAGCGGCTGGCTGAGCATCAATCGCGATTGTTATACCCTCATTGACGGCAAGATTTGCTGGAATGAAAATCCGATCGAGTTGCTGGCGGACACCTATCACTTCCTGAATATGGATTATCTCGCCGGAGATGCGCCTCCCGCCGCGGCAATGATCTGGGATCACGACAATGTCATCCTGCAGGATGCGCTGGCATTTTACGCCGACTTGAACGATCGCCTGGTTGCCGAAGACTGGATGGAGCTGTGTAGCGCGCTCGAGGCCAGCGAGCCGCCAAAGGGCATGGATGAAGCGCTCTGGGCACGTGTGCGCAGTGCGCATCGCGGGTTCCAGGCCGGTGCAGATATACTGGCAATACTGCCGAGTATCGCGGAGTCAACCGGTTTCTATGCGCTGACAGTGAACCCCGACCTGAGCATCCATATACCCGAGCGGCTTACCGACGAGACGCTGCAGGCCGCCATGGCGAAAGTACTGGTGCCGCCGCCACAGGCCCGCTCTGATGAAATTCTCGCGGAGAGCGGCGGCATGTTCTACGCCCGTGAAACGCCGGCGCATGACGTCTATGTCAAAGAGGGCGATCACTTCAATGCCGGCGACCCGCTGTTCATCGTGGAAGTGATGAAAATGTTCAACAAGGTCTATGCACCGTTCTCCGGTACCATCGCAAAAGTGTTGGTTGAAACGGATGGCAGCATCATTACCAAGGGGCAACCGATCTTCAAGATTACCCCGGATGAAGTGATAGTAGAAGTTTCCGCAGAGGAGATTGCAGCGCGACGATCTGCGGCTACCGCAAAATTTTTACAGCAGTTGTAACGAGGACGACCCATGATTACTGCCCTGGACCATATCGCGATTGCCGTACCTGACCTGGAGAAAGCCATACAGCGTTTTGTGACCGATTTCGGCCTGCCACTGGGTGGCACAGAGGACGTCGAGGAGGCCAAAACGACGGCAGCGTTTTTGCCGCTGCCGCCCACCAGTATTGAACTGGTGCATCCGCTGCGCGGAGAGGGGCCGGTGGCGACCTACCTGGAGAAGAAAGGCGGTGGCCTGCATCACCTGTGTTTTCGCTCTGATGATATCGACGCGGATGTGGCAAGACTGCGAGACAAGGGATACCAGTTTCTCTCCGATGCGCCCACACCCGGCGCCCATGGTGCCCGCGTTATCTTCATCCACCCAAAAAGCTGCGACGGCGTATTGATTGAAATTAATCAACCGGCCGAGGAGCACTGAGGTTTGCCCATGAGTGACAAGATTTTCGACAAGTCCAGTGCTACCCCGGAAAACTGGCGAGAGTTGGCTACCAAGCAGTCCAAGGGCAAGACCCCGGACGAGTTGGTTTGGCACACGGCGGAGGATATCGACGTCAAACCGCTGTACACGGCAGCGGATATGGCCGACCTTGAATACGCCGATACCATGCCGGGCATGTCTCCCTATCTGCGCGGCCCCCAGGCTACGATGTACACTGGGCGGCCCTGGACAATTCGCCAGTACGCCGGGTTTTCTACCGCAGAGGAATCGAATGCGTTTTACCGCAGGGCACTGGAGGCAGGCGGGCAGGGCGTTTCCGTCGCATTCGACCTGGCCACGCACCGCGGCTATGACTCCGATCATCCGCGCGTATCCGGCGATGTGGGCAAGGCGGGCGTCGCCATCGACTCGGTAGAGGATATGAAGATCCTCTTTGACGGCATTCCGCTGGAAAAAGTCTCTGTGTCGATGACCATGAATGGTGCGGTACTGCCGGTACTCGCCGGTTACATCGTCGCAGCCGAAGAGCAGGGCGTAGCGCAGAAAGATCTCGCCGGCACCATCCAGAACGATATTCTCAAAGAGTTCATGGTACGCAACACCTACATTTATCCGCCGATTCCCAGCATGAAAATCATTGGCGACATCATCGCGTACTGCTCATCGAATATGCCGCGTTTCAACACGATTTCGATCTCCGGCTACCATATCCAGGAAGCCGGTGCCAACGCCGCGCTGGAACTGGCCTATACACTGGCCGATGGCAAGGAATACATCCGCACGGCCATTGCAGCGGGTCTGGGTATCGACGATTTTGCGCCGCGCCTGTCCTTCTTCTGGGGCATCGGCATGAACTTTTACATGGAAATTGCCAAGATGCGGGCGGCGCGGTTGTTGTGGGCCAAAATCGTATCGGAGTTCAACCCCAAGAATCCCAAGAGTTCCATGCTGCGCACGCACAGCCAGACATCCGGTTGGTCCTTGACCGAGCAGGATCCCTACAACAATGTGGTGCGCACAACGATCGAAGCCATGGCCGCGGTATTTGGCGGCACCCAGTCGCTACACACCAATGCGCTGGATGAAGCTATCGCGCTGCCGACGGAGTTCTCTGCGCGTATCGCCCGCAACACTCAGCTGATCATCCAGGAAGAAACCGGTATCACCCGCGTGGTCGATCCCTGGGGTGGCTCCTACATGATGGAAAACCTGACCCAGGATATCGCCGACAAAGCCTGGGAACTGATCGAAGAAGTGGAGGCCGCCGGTGGTATGGCCAAGGCTATTGAAACCGGTATGCCCAAAATGCGTATCGAGGAGGCCGCTGCCAGGAAGCAGGCCAGAATTGACCGCGGCGAGGATGTCATCGTCGGCGTCAATAAATACCGCGTCAAGGAAGAGGGCAACGTCGACATTCTGAATATCGACAATGCGGCCGTTCGAAAGTCGCAGTTGGCCCGCCTTGCCCGTATTCGCGAGAGCCGCGATGAAAGCGCTGTTGAAGCGGCACTGGAGGCGATCTACCAGTGCGCGTCGAGCGGTGACGGCAACCTGTTGCAACTGGCTATCGAGGCTACGCGCCTTCGAGCGACTGTCGGGGAAATCTCGTTCGCCATGGAACGTGAATTTGGTCGCTTCAAGGCACAGGCACAGACGGTGTCCGGTGTGTATGGCGCCGCTTTCGAAGAGGACCAGACCTGGCAGGACATCAGCAAGGATATCGACACTTTCGTCGCTCACCACGGCCGCCGTCCACGTATGCTGGTGTGCAAAATGGGACAGGATGGGCACGATCGCGGAGCCAAGGTCATCGCCACCGCCTTTGCCGATGTCGGCTTCGATATAGATCTGTCACCGATGTTTTCCACTCCTGAAGAAGTTGCGCGCCAGGCGATTGAGAACGACGTGCACGTGGTCGGCGCGTCCTCGCTCGCGGCGGGTCACAAAACGCTGGTGCCTGAACTGGTCGCCGAACTGAAGAAACAGGGCGCTGAGGATATTATAGTAATTGCGGGCGGCGTGATTCCGCGGCAGGACTACGATTTCCTCTACGATGCCGGTGTGAAGTGCATCTTCGGGCCGGGCACGCCTATTCCCCAGTGCGCGCGTGAAGTGCTGGAAGCGGTGAAATCGGTGCAGGGTTGAAGATGCCTTCACGTCTGCAAACCGTATAGTTTGAAATGACCAACTTCAACCTGCAGCAATTACTCGACGGCAACCGCCGCGCACTGGCGAAGGCAATTACAATTGTCGAGAGTTCACTCGACGCCCACCGCGAACAGGCGCAGGCGATCCTTGAGGAAGTGTTGCCGCACAGTGGCAATAGCATTCGCGTCGGCATAACCGGTGTACCAGGGGTGGGGAAGTCCACGTTTATCGAGGCGTTTGGATTGTACCTGATTGAGCAGGGCAAGCGCGTTGCCGTGCTTGCTGTAGACCCGAGTTCGCCGATTGCCGGCGGTTCCATACTGGGCGACAAGACGCGTATGGAAGAACTGTCGCGTCGCGAGGAAGCGTTTATACGCCCCACGCCCGCCGCGGGTGCACTCGGCGGTGTCGCGCAAAAGACCCGTGAAACCATGCTGCTCTGTGAGGCGGCCGGCTACGACGTGATTCTGGTTGAAACCGTCGGTGTCGGACAATCCGAGTATCAGGTCGCCGCCATGGTGGACTTTTTTATGGTGCTGATGCTGCCCGGTGGCGGCGATGAGTTGCAGGGCATCAAGAAGGGCATCATGGAACTGGCCGATGCGCTGGTGATCAACAAGGCGGACGGGGACAGCGAAAAGCTGGCACTCATGACGCAGCGCCAGTACACCAGTGCCATGAGCCTGCTGCGCCACAACAGCTTCTGGACGCCGCGGGTGATGACGTGTTCGGCGCTGACCTCGCAGAATATTGATGCGGTGTGGCAGATGTTGCTGGAATACTATTACGAGGCACTGGAGTGCCAGGCGTTTGCCAGCAAACGCAATCAACAGAATCTTGACTGGATGCGGCAACTGTTGAACGAAATGCTGTTGCTGAAGTTGTCGCAGAACGCCACCGTGAAGTCACTGCTGCCTTCGCTTGAGCAGGCTGTTGAGCGACAGGAGATCACGGCATTTGCCGCGGTCAAACAAATCATGGATCATTTGTAATGCGGCCGCTGCCATGCGCTTTCAACCGCTTGAAAAGCTGATCAACCTGAGCGATGGTTACTCGCGGCAGTTCAAAATTGATAATCTACAACTGGTATTGACCCAGCGTATGGGTGAGATTCACATTTTTGAGGCGAATTGTCCGCATCGTTCTCACTCTCTGAGCACTGCAGTCATCGACGCGGGCATCCTGCGCTGCCCCCTGCACGGGTACGAATTCTCTCTGGCTGATGGACGTCTGTTGCACGCAACCGAAGAGCGGTGTCGCGGGCTGCGGCTGTACCCCGTTATCTACCGGGGTAATGAACTGGGTCTGATGCTGGAGGACTAAGCCTCCGCGCAGGCACCTGGTCCGTTCAAAATCCGTACTCGGCCTTCAGTTCCGGATCCTTCTCGGAAATCAGGCGCGCCAGATCGACCATCACCTTGCACTGCTTCCAGGAAGCATCGTCCTGCATCTTGCCATCCACCATGACTGCGCCGCTGCCGTCGGGCAGAGCCTCCAGCACACGCTTTGCCCATACCACCTCACTCGCCGGTGGACTGAACACCTGCTTGGCGATATCGATCTGGCTGGGATGCAGCGACCAGGCACCGACGCAGCCCATCAGGAACGCGTTGCGGAACTGGTCTTCACAGGCCAGTGGATCGTCTATAGCACCGAACGGGCCGTAGAAGGGCAGGGCACCAACAGCAACACAGGCATCTACCATGCGGCCCATCGTGTAGTGCCATAAATCCTGCTGATGGGTTGCGCGCGGGGCGTCGGGCTTGTTTTCATCGGGATCATCGCGCACCACATAGCCGGGATGGCCACCGCCAATGCGGGTTGTTTTCATGCGGCGTGATGCGGCCAGGTCGGCCGGACCGAGACTCATGCCCTGGATACGGGGGCTGGCGTTGGCGATCTCTTCCACATTTGCCACCCCGAGCGCCGTCTCCAGCAGGCAGTGCAGGAGAATGGGCTTCTTCAAGCCAGCGCGCGCCTCCAGCTGGGCCAACAGTTGATCGACGAAATGAATATCCCATGCGCCCTGGATTTTCGGCAACATGATGACGTCTACCTTGTCACCAGCCTCGGTCACAATGCGCGTAATATCATCGAGGAACCACGGGCTGTCGAGGCTGTTGATGCGTGTCCACAGCTGGGTATCGCCAAAATCGTTGTCCTTCGCGATCTGGATAAACCCTTCACGCGCCGCTTCCTTGTTGTCGATTGCGATCGCATCCTCGAGATTACCCAGCAGGATATCGACACGCTTGGCGATCCCCGGTGCCTTTTCCACCATTTTGGGGTTGCTGGGATCGAAGAAGTGAATCATGCGCGAGGGGCGCACCGGTATATCGTGCACCGGCTGTGGAGCACCGAGAGCGAGGGGACGAAAAAAATCACGGGGACTGCGCATGTTTACCTCCTGGGGAACTGCTTATCTATCGATGTCATTGAGCTCATTATATAGTCGCTGGCGCAGCGTCTCATACTGCTCATACAGGTTCATCGGCTGCGACTCAATCAGCGCCAACAGGTGCTTTTCGCCACCGAGGCGATCTATGCCGAAGCTACCGAATTCTTCCAGCAGACGTTTGTGCAACCAGTAGGACTGGTAATGCTTGCGCCGCTGCGCCAATCTCTGCTCTGTCTGCAGCAGTTGGTAGTGCTGTGCCAGGGCGTCGGCTAGTGCCACTACGCCGTCATTACTGGCGGCGCTGGTGGCGAGCACCGGTACCTGCCAGTTGCCGTCCGGGTGCGTGCGCTTGAGCGCTGAAGCCAGTTCAGAGTGGGTGCGGGTCGCCACGGCTCCCATATCTGCCTTGTTGACCACCAGAATATGTGGCACTTCCAGAATACCGGCTTTCAGGAATTGTACACTGTCACCGGAGCCGGGTTGCGCCACGTAGCAGGTGGTGTCACAAAGGCGGGCGACATCGACTTCGCGCTGGCCAACACCGACGGTTTCGATCAGCACAATATCGAAGCCCGCGAGCATGACGATACTCATCGGCCAGACCTCCGCGCTGAGCCCGCCAAACTGGCCGCGATTGGACAGCGAGCGCACAAACACACCGTCGTCCTCCGCGCTGGTCTGCATCCGCAGGCGATCGCCGAGCAGAGCACCACCGCTCAGCGGGCTGGACGGGTCCACTGCCAATACCGCAACGCGTAATCCACGCTGGCGCCACACGCGTATCAGCGCCGCACTCAGTGTCGACTTGCCCGCACCTGGCGGACCGGTAATGCCGATCAGGTGTCCGCCAGGCGTGTTCTGGTCGAGCTGCAGGAGTGTGAGCAGAGCTGCGGCTTGCCGCCGTGCTTGCGGCCGTCGATCATCCAGCAGATTCAGCGCCCGCGCGATCGCGGCGCGATCTCCTGTTGCAATGGCGGCGGCGAATTGGGCCGTGGCATCTGCGTCGGTAGTGTTCATCGCGCTGCAGTTCAGGCCGCAGGCTCCAGGCCGTTGGCCTCGCGAATAATCGTCACCATCGTGTTCATGATGGTATTCATGTCGACATCCTTGGGCGTAAACACGGCTTTCAAACCCTGCTCTTGCAACTGGCGCGCGTCCTCTTCCGGAATAATGCCGCCTATCACCAGCGGTATTCCGGAGGCGCCGATCTTGTTCAATTCCTTGTTGATGTCCTCCACCAGCTCGAGATGGCTGCCAGAGAGGACCGAGAGTCCAATCAGGTGTACACCTTCTTCCTGGGCGGCGCGGGCGATCTGCGCCGGTGTCAGGCGGATGCCTTCATAGACAATTTCAAAGCCGGCATCGCGACCCTTGACGGCGATTTGTTCCGCGCCGTTGCTGTGGCCGTCGAGCCCCGGCTTGCCGATCAACAGGCGCAGTGGTCGACCCAACTCCTCGCCTGTCTTGCGCACACGATTTCTCACGCCCTGCAGTGCATCCGAGCCGCTGTTTTCCATCGGGGCAATATCGATACCGGTCGGTGCCCGGTATTCACCAAACACCTCCCGCAACACCTCGCTCCACTCACCGGTAGTCACGCCGACACGCGCGCACGCAATGGAGACGGGCATGATATTGCTGCCGTCGGCGGCCGCGGAGCGCAGTTGCTGCAGAGCCTGCGCGACCTTCTCGTTGTCGCGAGTCGCTCGAAACGCCTGCAGCGACGCAATTTGATCGCGCTCGGCGCGCTCGTCGACCCGCATGATGCCGGATTCCTCTCCAGCGGTGAGCGGCGATTCAGCAGACTCCTGGTAACAGTTAACACCGACGATCTGCAGTGCGCCACTCTCGATATTGCGCATACGCCGGGTGTGGCTTTGCACCAGTTCACGCTTGACGTAGCCGTTGTCGATGCAGGCAACCATACCTCCGTGAGCGTCCACACGCGCCATTTCTTCGTGGGCGCCGTCTATCAGCTCCTGCACTTTTGCTTCCACCACAGGGGAACCATCCAGCAGGTCGCCGTATTCGAGCAGGTCTGTTTCGAGCGCGAGCACCTGTTGCATGCGCAGTGCCCACTGCTGATCCCAGGGGCGGGGCAGTCCCAGCGCCTCGTTCCACGCCGGTAGTTGTATGGCCCTGGCTCGCGCACTTTTTGACAGCGTCACCGACAGCATTTCCAGCACGATACGCTGTACATTGTTCTCCGGCTGCGATTCCGTCAGGCCCAGCGAGTTTACCTGAACACCATAGCGGAACAGGCGCTGTTTCGGGTTGGTGACGCCGTAACGCTCATGCGTGAGCGTGTCCCACATACGACCGAAGGCGCGCAGTTTGCATGTCTCCTCAACGAATCGAATGCCGGCGTTGACGAAGAAAGAAATGCGCCCCACAACATCGGCAAAGCGATCGGGCGCGATCTGCCCGCTGGCCTGCACCGCATCCAGGATGGCGGTCGCGGTGGACAGCGCATAAGCCAGCTCCTGTGTAGGGGTGGCGCCGGCTTCCTGCAGGTGGTAGCTGCAGATATTGGTGGGGTTCCACTTGGGAATATTTTCCACGGTATAGGAGATCAGGTCTGTGGTCAGGCGTACCGAGGGCGCAGGGGGAAAGATATAGGTGCCGCGGGACAGGTATTCTTTCAGCACATCATTTTGCGTCGTCCCTTGCAACTGTGTGGGATCGACACCCTGTCGCTCTGCAACGGCGACGTACAGTGCAAGCAGCCAGGGCGCCGTTGCATTGATTGTCATGGAGGTGTTCATCTGGCCCAGCGGTATCTGGTCGAACAGCGCCTCCATGTCGCCGATGTGATTGATCGGCACGCCTACCTTGCCGACTTCGCCACGCGCCAGCGGATGGTCGGAATCGTAGCCTGTCTGGGTCGGCAGGTCGAAGGCGACCGACAGCCCGGTTTGTCCGCGACTAAGGTTCGTGCGGTAGAGCTCATTGGAGGCCTTGGCCGACGAGTGTCCGGAGTAGGTGCGCATCAACCAGGGCCGATCGCGTTTAACAGTGTCCTGACTCACAGTGGAACTCCTCAGAGGGGGCGGCGCTTGATCAGCAGGCGCCGCTCAATTTCAAATATCTTATCGGCGATTTTATCTTTGCCGATCGCGCGTTTGCTATCTTCCTTGATAAACAGGTCGGCGCCGTGGGTGTCCAGTGCAGCTGCTGCACGCATATTTTTCACGCCGATCAGTTGCATCGTGACCACGCCGTAACCGTCGTTGCCCGGCAGCGCCTGCGCCGACAGAATGCGCGATAGCGCGCCGACAGTATCGCCGGCAAATGCCGGTTGTGTGTGATAGCCCTCGGTAAAACCCAGTTCCCACACCGCGTGTTCACTGACATCGCGGCTCGCCAGTCCGTCCAGCCAGGCGAACACAAGCCCACCGTACACGATAGGTTCGCCGCTCATTTTGCCCGACAGTGAGCTGGAAAACAGGCGATCAAAGTGCAGCGGATGGCTGTTGCCTACCATGTAGGTCAGCGCCATATGCTCGTCGGTGATCGTGCGCCCATTGGCGTGAACAATGATATCGCCGGGGGTAAAGTCCTCAAAATAGGTGTTCGGGCCCGTCAGTCCGGCTGCGGCAGGCACATTTGACAGTGGCAGTTGCAACACAGGTGCGTCCTCGCCGGGAAAGTCGACGGTCACCTCCGGTGCCGGGGTCGTGGCAGGCCGCTCGCCGCGCCAACCGACCAGGATCTTGCGCTCGTATTGCAGCACCACCGCGTTGTCCTGATTGACCCCGACGGTGCGGATACGGGTAATACCCGGTTTGTCTGGCCCGCGATCCCTGCGCTCCAGCACTTTGGTGAAACTGCGCACAGTGTCACCGGGGTACACAGGCCGGAGGAACTGCACCTGGTAGTACCCGAGATTGGCGATGGCTTTCTCCGAATCATTCTGCACACCCAGTGACAGCGTGACATTGAACACCATCTGCGGACTGGCCAGCAGGTCGCTATAGCCGTGCGCACACGCGTATTCTGCATTCAGGTACAGCGGGTTGGCCTGCATGAAGGTGCGCGCAAAGTGCAGCATATTACTGGTGGTGAAGGTGAAGCCACGCGGGTGTTCGAATACCTGTCCGGGTTCCAGTTCATCGAGGTAGCGCCCGTACTGTGGGTGGCGCACCTGGTCCAGTTGCACAGGGATGTCCGAGGCGACCTCGGGCTGCGGCGACAGTGGCAGTGAAATACTCATGGTTAAGCGGCTCCCTGGGCATTCTCGACCAGCGAACGCGCGATAACCTTGAGCGCCAGTGTTTCTTCTGCACCTTCAAAAATCGACAGCACCCGCGCATCGGCAAAATAACGGCTGACCGGGGTTTCCTCGGCATAGCCCATGCCGCCGTGAATTTGCAGCGCTTCGCGAGTCAACCACTCGGCGGTCTTGCTGGCAAATATCTTGGCGGCACTGGCTTCCATATCCCCGGCACCGGTATCCATCAGTTCTGCGACATCGTAGGTGATTTGTCGGCAGGCCAATAACAGGGCCGCCATCCGCGCCAGTTTGACCTGGGTCAGCTGGTATTGCGCGATCGGCTGGGCGAATACCACGCGATCCTTGGAGTAGGAAATCGCTCTCTCGAACGCTGCGCGCATCACGCCGACGGCGCGCGCGGCAGTCTGGATGCGTCCGCCTGCGAATCCCGCCATCGCATAGTAAAACCCTTTCCCCTCGCCACCGGCGTCGCCCAGCATGTTCTCGGCCGGCACAAAGAAGTCATCAAAAAACAGCTCGAAAGAGTGCATACCCCGATAGCCCATGGTGGCAATCGCGCGACCCGTCAGTTTGCCGCCAGTCTCGGGCGTTACCTCGAATTCATGACCGTCGCTGGAGGGCTTCTCCACCAGGAACATGGACAGGCCGCGATGCCCCAGATCCATGTCGGGACTGGTGCGCGCCAGCACCAGCAGCAGTCCGGCCTTGCCGCCAAAGGTACACCAGGTCTTGGCCCCGTTGAGTAACCAGCCGCCCTCAGTGGCAGTCGCCCGCAGCCGCACGCCGGCCACATCAGACCCGAAATTGGGCTCGGTCACGGCCACCGCACACAGCGGCTCGCCGACCGCAATTTGCGGGAGCCAGTATTGTTTTTGTTCCTCGGTACCGCCCTTGAGCAGCGCGCGGGACAAAATTTCAGGCCGCGTAATCAGGCTGCCGGCGGCGCCGAGAGAACCGCGGGACAATTCCTCGGTCACCACAATCATGCCGAGCGTATCCTCCTTGTCATCCTCCTGCAGGCCGCCGTAACTGCCGGGAATGGAGAGGCCAAACATGCCCATTTCCTTCAGCGGCTCGAGAATCTCGTCGGGAATAATCAGGTCCTGTCGGTGCACTTCCTCTGCCAGCGGCGCGACCACATCGTCCGAGAAACGCCTGAAGGTATCGCGCATCATTGTGTGGTGTTCGCTCAGCAGGTCGGGGCCGAGATCGCCGTCGCGATCCAGCACCATCTGCCCGATGGCGGCGATGTTCTGTGCCGCGAGTTGCTGCGCCAGGAAGCCCGCTGCACCGGCGTCAGTCTCGATGGCGCTGATATCTGCAGGCGTGAGCCCGAAATCGGCCGCATGGGGACGCAGGCGATTCAGCGTGTTGGTCACAGCATCGGCGCAGAACAGCGTGGCTAACCGGGTGGTGAACGTGTTTGTCGCCGATGATTCGTCTGTCAGGCGTTTGGCGTGCGCGAGCAGAAATTTCGCAGCCGTACACTCAGACCAGCTGACGGAGAGTTCAAAGCATGCCAACTGGTGCTCATCCAGGCGCGCCGGTAGCACGCGACCGTCCTTCGCAGTGCGCACTTTGAGCGCGGACAGTGACTTGTCGATGAGTTGTGTCGCGGCGGATAGTACAACAACCGCCTGCTCGAGCTGCTGCCCGTCATTCACGGAAACGTCTGACATGATTGATCCTACTTTGTGGTATTAAATCTGCCGTATCGGGATGTCGCAGGAGCCCGCAAGCCCCGAAGCGGTTTAATCATTCAAACCGCGAATTTTAATGCTTCAGGGCCTATTAGACAACCTGTTAGATACCCGGTTATACGCATCTCTGCCGGAGTAGATCAGGGACCGCGCTTGCCCCGATGCGGCCCCGTTGGGTATCCTTGGCGGCCGCCATCCGGCACCCCGGAATTGACAAAAGAGGAATCACACCATGACCATCAGGCCACGTCGCTCACTGCTGTATATGCCAGGCTCCAACCCAAGGGCACTGGACAAGGCGCGATCGCTGCCCGCGGATGGCCTGATCCTCGACATGGAAGACTCCGTGGCGCCCGACGCCAAAGCGCTGGCACGGGAGCAGATCGGTGCAGCGCTGGCCGAGGGTGGCTACGGCCATCGTGAGCTGATCGTGCGGATCAACGCACTCTCAACCGAGTGGGGCGAGGCCGACATCAAGGCGATCTGCGCCTTCCCCAATGCGCCCGATGCCGTGCTGATACCCAAGATAGATACCGCTGGGGATGTCGTGGAGGCGATATCCGCGTTCGAAAAAGCGGGCTGTGCGGACAGCGTCGCGATGTGGATTATGGCTGAAACGCCGCTGTGCATTTTAAATATCGCGGAAGTGGCGGCAGCGCATCCCCGACTCGCCGGCATCGTGATGGGGACGTCTGACCTTTCAAAAGACACACGCGTGCGCCATACACCGGATCGTCTCGGCTTTATCACCGCACTCAATCTCTGTGTCTACGCGGGTCGTGCTCACGGCCTGACCATTATCGATGGCGTGCAGCTGGATCTGGAGAACGAGGAGTTGTTGCGCCTGTCCTGTGAACAGGGCCGCGACCTTGGCTTCGACGGCAAGAGCCTGATTCACCCGAAACAGCTCGCGGCCGCCAACGCCGCATTCGCGCCGGATGAAAAGGAACTCGCCGCGGCCCGCGACATTATTGCCGGTTTCGAGGAGGCGATGGCGCTCGGCAAGGGTGTGGTTGTGGTAAACGGTCGGCTGGTAGAAAATTTGCATGTCGAGGAGGCGAAGCGACAACTCGCCCTGGCCGAGGCGATCGCCGCGTTGGAGCCGTGATTTACAGGCTCAATGAACGCAATTCCGGGTCCTCCAGGCTGTAGCGCCAGAGATCGTCGAACAACTCCAGGTGTCGCGCCGTCGATGCCCGGGAATTCGGCTCGAAAAAGGCATCGTGCTCACTGCCGCCCGGTTTATAGAGAACGCCGTCTCTGTCGCGGATTACAACGGTTTCATTATTCCACTGCGGGTGCTCTGCGAGCTTGCGAATGTGCACCACGCTTGGCAGGCGCCGCGCCAGTTGCAGCAGTTGGTGGCGCCGGCCCAGCAGCCCGCGCGAGTCGCTGATCAGAATGCGAACCTGGGCCTGCCGACTGCTGCGCGCGAGCGCGCTCAAGGCATCGACCAGGTCGGCGCTGTCAAATGCGGCGTGGTCCAGTTTCGGGCTCTGGATACAGATATGTCGCGAGGCACTTTCGCATAGCGCAACCGCGAACCGGTCAAATGGACTGGGGTAGGCCACGCCGGTGATAAATTCAGTGCGCGGCGTATCGCCTGATTCCTTATTCGACATAAAGACACCCGCTTTGCAAAAGACTTTCCAGCAGTACCACAGTATCGGAATCTGACAGCGCGCTGTCCAGCTCTCGCCCGGCCAGATCCCGCCTGTCACACAATATCAACAGGCAGGGGAGGACTGATGCACCGCAGTGCCGGCTCTCTCCGTTGGCGAAGACAATGAACCCGCCGTTATGCTGTTGCCATGCGAGTTTGGCCGCGGGGGAGAGCGATACGACGGAGGCACCGCCGCGCAACAAATCGAGTGCCTCTGCGATGTCCTCTTCATCGGGCTCAATGTCGTAACGCGGCTCCGTAACCAGTTCACCAAACCACTGATTGCCCGCAGAGTGCCGCAGCGCGCGCTGCAACTGTGCCAGCGCCAGCCGGATGTCGTCGGCGTGTATTTCACCGGGTCGGGTCGCTGCCGCACGATCCGTGTCGCTGTAAAACTGCTCGGTTGTCATTTGCAACAGGAGTTGGTCGCTCCAGCGCGACAGCATATCGCTAATCTGTGGAGCCCTGAAACCGATTGAAAAGGTGGTGCACTCGCCCTGAGCGATACCCCAGTGCGCGACGCCCGGCGGGACATACAGGATATCCCCGGGGCCGAGCAGGTATTCATCGATGGTGTGGAAGTCCCGCAGGATTCGCAACTCGTGACCGGGCAGCAGCGGTGTATGATGGTCACAATGTTGGCCCAGGCGCCACAGCCTCTGGCCCTCTCCCTGCAGCAGGAAAACATCGTAGTTGTCGTAGTGGGGGCCAACACTGCCGCCATCAACGGCGTAGCTCACCATTACATCGTCCATACGCCATCGGGGTATAAAATCGAACAGTCGCTGCAGTTCACCGACCTCAGGGCAGTAGTGGTCTACCGCCTGAACCAACAGGGTCCAGGGATGTGCGCGGGTAAAATCGGACTCGCAGAAGGGGCCGTGCTGTACGCGCAAGTTGTCGCCGCGCTGTTCTATCAGGCGGGATTCCACCTCGTGTTCGAGCGCCAGCCCCGCCAGACGGTCACTGCATATCGGTGGGGTAAAGCCGGCACTGGTGTTGCGGATGAGCAGGGGTTTGCGCTGCCAGTGCTCCGCGAGGAATGCAGTGACATCGAGGTCGAGCTGCCAATTGCGGCTCATGCCTGAGCCTACTTGATGGCCCGGGCCTGATCGATGGCGTTGCCGATGTAGTTGGCCGGCGTCAGCGCCAGCAACGCCTCACGTGCCTCTGCGGGCAGATCCAGCGTCGCGACAAAGGCCTGGATCACTTCGCGGCTCATATCCTGTCCACGTGTCAGCGCCTTGAGCTTCTCGTAAGGCTGCTCAATACCGTAGCGGCGCATCACAGTTTGTATCGGTTCCGCCAGCACTTCCCAGCTATGGTCGAGATCCTCGGCGAGCCGCGCCTCATTGAGTTGCAATTTGCCTATGCCCTTGAGGCTGGACTGGTAGGCGATCAGGCTGTAGCCAAACCCTACCCCCATATTGCGCAGCACAGTGCTGTCAGTGAGGTCGCGTTGCCAGCGGCTTACCGGCAGTTTCGCGCCCAGATGCGCGAGCACAGCATTGGCGAGGCCGAGATTGCCTTCCGAGTTTTCAAAGTCGATCGGGTTGACCTTGTGCGGCATGGTGGACGACCCCACTTCACCGGCGATGGTTTGCTGCTTGAAATACCCGAGCGAGATATAGCCCCAGATATCTCGATTAAAATCGATCAGCACCGTATTGAACCGCGCGATGGTGTCAAACAGTTCAGCCATGTAGTCGTGTGGTTCGATCTGGGTGGTGTAGGCGTTCCAGCTCAGCCCGAGGCTGGTGACAAACTGCTCAGCATTGGCCTGCCAGTCCAGCTCCGGGTAGGCCGTCATATGCGCATTGTAGTTGCCCACTGCACCGTTGATCTTGCCGAGGTAGGGTACGCTTGCGAGCTGTGCCAGCTGCCGGCGCAGCCGCGCAACCACGTTGGCCACCTCCTTGCCCATGGTGGTTGGACTCGCGGTCTGGCCGTGTGTGCGTGACAGCATAGGCGCTGCGGCAGAGCCCTGCGCCAGATTGCTCAGCGCCGCGATGATGTCCTGCATCACCGGTTGTAGTACCGTCTCTACGCCGTCGCGCAGCATCAGTGCGTGGGACAGGTTATTGATGTCTTCCGAGGTGCAGGCAAAGTGGACAAATTCTGCGATAGATTCCAGTTCGCTATTGCCTGCAAACCTTTCCTTGAGGAAGTACTCGACGGCTTTTACATCGTGATTGGTTGTGCGCTCGATGTCCTTGATGCGGGCGGCGTCCTCCTCGCAGAAATGGGCGAGAATGGTTTCGAGGTGGCCGTTCGCCTGTGCCGATAGCGCGGGGACTTCGGCGATGCCGGTGTGCGCGGCAAGGCATTGCAGCCAGCGTATTTCCACCAGCACGCGGCGCTGTATGAGACCGTATTCACTGAAAATATCGCGCAGGGCCGCCGTTTTGCTGCCGTAGCGCCCGTCGATGGGCGAGACCGCGGTGAGAGCTGATAAATCCATGGTTTTCTCCAGTTTTGTCGAGCGCGATTCTACACCACGCCCAGACCGCGTGACAGGTTCTGCGATGCCTGTAGTAACTTTTTGCGCTGCAGCAGCAGTCGCCATCGGTGTCCGCCCAACTGGCGCCACAGGAAGGCGGCGCGGATGCCGGCCAGCAACAGCGCGCGAATGATATCGGCATTCTGGGTGTTCTGCAGATGCTGTGCGCTACCCGAGACCTTGATGCGAAACTTTTCATGGCTCAACGTGTCCTGGTAAATGCCTGAAATACTGTGGCACAGTTCATTGACGTTGCTGGAGAAATGTTCGGCGCGAAAACGAGTGTGCTCTAGCCTGGCGCGCACAACTGCCATCATGTCAGGGTTGGCGGCAAACTTGCGTTCGAGGTAGAACAGGCTGAAGACATAGCGCACAAGATCGTGGTTTTCGCGGGCGTTTTTGTCAGCCAGCAAATTACTCAGGTTGTGCAGGCCGAGCTTGACACCGGCGACACTGCCAAAGATGTCTTCAGCGCTGTCGGGATCAAACACAAACAGGCTGTTTATCGAGGGTTCGAGAAATTCGATCGGGTAGCTGCCGCTTTTGGAAACCTGGTCGACCAACCGGGCCGCCTGCGCCACACCGGCGAGTGCTATGGCCTGTTGCTCCAGGTTGGTAAGATTCGAATGACTCATTTATATACCTGTCTGTTCTATCACACCACCACCCAGACAGCGATCTCGCAGATAGAACACCACCGATTGTCCCGGTGTTATCGCGCGCTGGGGCGAATCAAACTCTACGCGATACCCACCTTCCGGGGACCCGGTGAGTATGCAGGCCTGGTCTTGCTGGCGGTAGCGTACCTTGGCCATACAGCGCAGTGGCAACTCGGGTGCCTCGCCTGCGACCCAGTAGACTTCGCGCGTGAACAGCTGGGACCTGAACAGGGCGGGGTGGTCATTGCCCTGGGCCACATACAGGATATTGCTGGACAGGTCTTTCTCGACGACGTACCACGGCGCCTCGGCGTGACTGGCGCGACCACCAATACCCAGGCCCTGGCGCTGGCCGATAGTGTGGTACATCAACCCCTGGTGCTGGCCCAGAACCTCGCCATCAAGGCTGTGGATTGCGCCGGGTTGCGCCGGTAGATACTGCTGCAGAAAGTCCTTGAAGCGGCGCTCCCCGATGAAACAGATCCCCGTCGAGTCCTTTTTCCTGGCTGTCGCCAGACCGTGTTCAAGCGCCAGCTGGCGCACGCGGGGCTTTTCAATCTCGCCGACAGGGAACAGCGTTTTTGCCAGTTCGGTGCAACCCACGGCGTGCAGGAAATAGCTCTGGTCCTTGTTGCCATCCAGCCCTTTCAACAAGGTCGTTTTGCCATCCGCGGTGCCGACCCGGGTGTAGTGTCCGGTGGCGATATAATCCGCCTCCAGTAGCAGGGCGTACTCGAGGAAGGCTTTGAACTTGATTTCTCGATTACACAGGATGTCGGGGTTCGGCGTGCGACCGGCTTTGTACTCGGCCAGAAAATGCTCAAACACATGATCCCAGTACTCGGCGGCAAAGTTCGCGCCGTGCAGGGTGATGCCCAGTCTGTCGGCGACAGCCTGCGCATCCGCAAAATCCTCCCTGGCCGTGCAATACTCGGTGCCGTCGTCCTCTTCCCAGTTTTTCATGAACAGGCCCTCCACGCGATAACCCTGCTGTTTCAGCAACAGGGCTGCGACCGAGGAGTCGACTCCGCCGGACATGCCGACGATGACTTTGGGCGTGGCGTTAAGGCTCATGCGTTATGTATCAGATCCAGCGGATGACAAATGCCCCGACGGTGTCGCTCTATGACGGCCAGGGCTATGGGGCTGCGCATTCTAGCAGATCGAGCGAGGATTTCATCGTAATCCAGCCAGTGGATAGCATGTATGTCAGGGTCAAGGATCGCGCCTTCCACCTGCGCCAGCGGTGTTGCCAAAAATGTGGTTCGACAATAGGTATTGTTATTGGTGGGGGCCCTGTGTACGGCGATTCCCAGCACACCGGTCAGCTCCACGCGCCAGCCAGTCTCCTCCAGCGTTTCGCGAAGCGCGGCCTCCGCCAGCGACTCACCATCCTCAAGATGGCCGGCGGGCTGGTTGAATACCATCTCGCCACTGAATTTGTCACGCTCTTCAACCATCAGGTAGCGGCCATCGCGCTCGATAACACAGGCGACGGTGACATGGGGAGCCCATCGATCCATCTAGCGCCTCCTGTTACGTGGACGGGGGGATTTTACTGACTTGCGCGCTGCAGATTTTGTCGGCATGTTGACGCTGAGCTCACGGTACTGCCCCGGCTGCAAATCTTCAAGCGACCATTGCCCTATGGTGGTCCGCACCAGGCGCAACGTGGGGAGGCCGACATGCGCAGTCATGCGACGAACCTGACGGTTGCGGCCCTCACGAATCGATAGTTCCAGCCAACTGTCGGGCACGGTTTTTCTCACCCGTACCGGAGGCGAACGCTGCCATAGTCGAGGCGGGGGTACCTGGCGGACCCTGGCGGGCAGTGTCGGCCCATCCTTGAGGCTGAGGCCGTCGGCCAGCTGCGCGAGGGCGTCACCAGGAATGGTCCCCTCTACCTGTACCAGGTAGGTCTTCCACTGTTTATGGTCCGGGTTTGCGATCAGCTGCTGCAGGTGGCCGTCATCGGTGAGCAGTAACAGTCCCTCAGAGTCGAAATCCAGGCGCCCGGCAACCCTGCAACCCGGTACCGACAGGTAGTCTGCCAGTGTGGCGCGACCCTGATCATCCGTAAACTGGCTCAGCACATTGAAAGGTTTGTTGAACAGGATCAGTCGGGCCATGGAATAAGTATCGCCAGTATAAAAATTTTTGACTCGGAGCGAGAGCAGAAGCGGGCTGGCATGCTACAATTGCTGCCGTTTTCTCAGGAGAAGCATAACATCCTCCTGTGTTCCACGAACCCCGCAGCAACGGAGCATACTATGGGCTACAAGCATATTCAGGTTCCCTCACAAGGTGACAAAATCACCGTCAATGAAGATTTCAGCCTGAACGTCCCAAACAACCCTGTTATTCCCTATATCGAGGGAGACGGTATCGGTGTCGATATCACCCCGGTCATGATCGATGTGGTGAATGCCGCCGTCGACAAGGCCTATGGGGGTGAAAAGACAATTTCCTGGATGGAGATATACACTGGCGAGAAAGCCGCAGAATTGTACGACGGAGACTGGTTTCCCGAGGAAACGCTGGCTGCAATCAAGGAGTATCACGTCGGTATCAAGGGCCCCCTGACAACGCCCGTTGGCGGCGGGTTCCGCTCGCTGAACGTGGCCCTGCGGCAGGAACTGGATTTGTATACCTGCCTGCGCCCGGTGCGGTGGTTTGAGGGCGTTCCGTCGCCGGTCAAAAATCCTGGCGATTGCAATATGGTGATTTTTCGCGAGAACTCCGAGGACATCTACGCCGGTATTGAGTATCAGCCCGGCAGCCCCGAGGCGCAGAAAATGGTCGATTTTTTGATCAATGAAATGGGCGCCACCAAAATTCGCTTCCCGCACAATGTCGGCATCGGCATCAAACCCGTGTCGGAAGAGGGCACCAAGCGCCTGGTGCGCAAAGCGATCCAGTATGCCATCGACCAGGACCTGCCCTCCGTTACCCTGGTGCACAAGGGCAATATCATGAAGTTTACCGAGGGTGCATTTCGCGACTGGGGCTATGAACTGGCGCAGCAGGAATTTGGCGGTGAACTGATTGATGGCGGCCCCTGGGTTGCGATCAAGAATCCTGACAACGGCAAGGAAATTGTGATCAAGGATGTCATTGCTGACGCCATGCTGCAGCAGATTCTGACGCGACCGAAGGATTACAGCGTGGTTGCCACGCTGAACCTGAACGGCGACTATCTGTCCGATGCGCTCGCAGCCCAGGTGGGTGGAATTGGCATTGCGCCTGGTGCAAACCTGTCAGATATGATTGCACTCTTTGAAGCCACGCATGGCACTGCGCCCAAGTATGCAGGGCAGGACAAGGTGAACCCCGGCTCCCTGATTCTATCAGCGGAGATGATGCTGCGACATCTGGGGTGGAATGAAGCGGCAGACCTGATCATTGACGGGATGAATGGAGCCATTCAAAAGCGCACTGTGACCTATGACTTTGAGCGTCAGATGGACGGTGCGACACTGCTCAGCTGTTCTGAATTCGGACAGGCGATTATCGATTCGATGTAGTAGCAGTGTATTCCACTGTTCACAGGGCTCGTGGCAACACGGGCCTTTTTAATCGCGCGTTTTTAACTGCGCTTTCCCCTTCCTGCCACCATCTGCAGAACAGGCCCCTCTCGCTCTGGTACTGAACTGTGTGTCGCTGCACTTTTTTAACCAGAAATGCGCGGCGAATCCCGGCACGGAGTTTGTTCCTTGTTTCCCAGCCCTTGAAAAATCGTATAATGGGAGCCATGGACTGTATTGGTTTAAAAAATTTCAGCAAGAGCGTGTCAGTAACAGTGATCCATCCTTCAGGTCAATGGCGTATGAGCAAAGAGCAACAAGATTCCTCTAGCGGGATTGCGGTCGAGGAGTCCAAGCCGGAACTTAAGCGCCCGTCTCTGTTCAAAGTCGTATTGATCAACGACGACTACACGCCAATGGAGTTTGTCGTAGAGGTACTGGAAGTCTTTTTCCGAATGAACCGCGAACAGGCAACCCATGTTATGCTGACTGTGCACACTCAGGGCAAAGGGGTCTGTGGTATCTATACCCAGGATATCGCTGAAACCAAAGCAGCCCAGGTGAACCAGTATGCCAGGGAGAATGAACATCCTCTGTTGTGCGAAATCGAAGCGGTGGAGGGGTAGTCCCCCGGAGCGTCAACTATGTTGAGTAAAGATCTGGAACACACGTTGAATGATGCTTTCAGGGGCGCGAGGGCAAAACGTCATGAGTTTATGACGGTTGAGCACCTGTTGCTGGCGCTGCTGGATAACAATGACGCAATCCGCGTACTCAAGGCCTGTGGCGCCGATATCGGCAGCATGCGCGGTGATCTGGTGGAGTTTGTGGATGCCACGACCCCGCTGATTCCTGAAGATGAAGAACAGCGCGACACCCAGCCGACGCTTGGCTTCCAGCGCGTACTTCAGCGAGCCGTCTTTCACGTGCAGTCCTCAGGCAAGAGTGAAGTTACCGGTGCCAATGTGCTGGTGGCAATCTTCAGTGAACAGGAAAGCCAGGCGGTGTATTTCCTGAAAACCCAGAATGTTGCCCGGCTGGATGTCGTCAACTACATGACGCACGGCATCTCCAAGGTATCCAATGACGGTGAGTCCGCAGAACCCGGGCAGCTCGGCAGCGATGAAATTCGCACCGAAGAGGGGGAGGCCAATCCCCTGGACAGCTTCACTACCAACCTCAATGCCGAGGCGGGGGCAGGGCAGATCGATCCACTGATCGGGCGGCTCGAAGAAGTCGAGCGCGTGGCACAGATCCTGGCCCGTCGTCGCAAAAACAACCCGTTACTGGTAGGCGAGTCCGGCGTGGGCAAAACCGCGATTGTGGAAGGGCTTGCGAAGAAAATCGTCGATGGCGATGTGCCCGATATTCTCAAGGACAGCGTGGTCTACTCACTGGATCTGGGTGCACTGTTGGCCGGCACCAAATATCGGGGAGATTTCGAAAAGCGCTTCAAGGGCATGTTGTCGGAATTGAAGAAGCGCGATAACGCGATCCTGTTTATCGATGAGGTACACACCATTATTGGCGCTGGCGCAGCCTCCGGTGGGGTGATGGACGCCAGCAACCTGCTGAAGCCACTACTCAGTTCGGGAAAGCTTCGCTGTATCGGCTCCACCACGTTTCAGGAATACCGCGGCATTTTCGACAAAGACAAGGCGCTGAGTCGGCGCTTCCAGAAAATCGATGTATCCGAGCCCAGCGCGGATGATGCCTACAAGATTTTGAAAGGCCTGAAGACACGATTCGAAGAGCACCACGGGTTGCGGTATACCGATAAAGCGCTGCGGGTCGCGACGGACCTCGCTGATCGCTATATCACGGATCGATTCCTGCCGGACAAGGCCATCGACGTGATCGATGAAGCGGGCGCCTACCAGCAGCTGCTGCCTCCCTCCAAACGCAAAAAGCTGATCGGGGTGGGTGATATCGAAGCGGTGATCGCCAAAATGGCCCGCATACCGCCGAAAGCGGTCAGTAGCGACGACAAGGAAACACTGCAGAAGCTGGAACAGAATTTACAGATGGTCGTGTTCGGACAGGATGAAGCTATCACCAGTCTGGCGACCTCCATTAAACTGGCGCGGGCGGGCCTGCGGGCGGGCGAGAAGCCCATTGGTTCGTTCCTGCTGGCCGGGCCTACCGGCGTCGGGAAAACAGAAGTCACGCGCCAGCTCGCACGATTGTTGGGGCTGGAACTCGTGCGCTTCGATATGTCGGAGTATATGGAGCGACACACCGTATCGCGTCTTATCGGCGCGCCGCCCGGCTACGTCGGTTTCGATCAGGGCGGACTGCTGACAGACGCGGTTACGCAGCACCCACACGCGGTCGTGTTGCTTGATGAGATCGAGAAAGCACATCCGGATGTGTTCAACCTGCTGTTGCAGGTGATGGATCACGGCACACTCACCGACAACAATGGCCGCAAGACCGATTTTCGGCATGTCATCCTGATAATGACGACCAACGCGGGTGCAGAGAGCATCAGCCGACGCACCATCGGTTTTACCACGCAGGATCACAGCTCCGATGGCATGGAGGCGATCAACCGTATGTTCACGCCCGAGTTTCGCAACCGCCTGGACGCGATAGTGCAATTCCAGCCGCTGGCTGAGGATGTCATCCTCACAGTGGTCGACAAGTTCCTTACTGAACTACAGTGTCAGCTCGATGAAAAACGCGTGACCCTCGATGTCGATGTAGAGGCGCGCCTGTGGCTGGTTGAACAAGGCTACGATATCCATATGGGAGCTCGCCCAATGGAGAGAGTAATCCAGGAGCACATCAAGAAACCACTGGCTGAAATGGTGTTGTTCGGGGCGCTATCGCAGTCTGGCGGCACGGCATTGGTACGCCTGAATGCGGCCGAGAAAAGGCTGGAAGTGACGGTAGATGAAGAGGAGGCTGAGCTCCAGAAGAGCTAACCGGGCTTATCGTTCGCGGTAAGTAATGCGTCCCTTGGTCAGGTCGTAGGGCGTAAGCTCTACACGCACCTTGTCACCGGTCAGGATACGGATGTAGTTTTTGCGCATCTTCCCTGAAATGTGGGCAGTCACCACGTGACCGTTTTCCAGCTTCACTCTGAAGGTGGTATTGGGCAAGGTATCGATAACCTCGCCTTCCATTTCAATCTGGTCTTCTTTTGCCATCAGGCGGCAATCCTCAGTTTCAAAGAGGCCGCATTTTGCCTGAATCTTGGCCTCAGTGCTAGCGTAATATACTGCGGGTACAATCGACGATAAGCGACCTTTGCGGTCGGCGCGCTGCAGCCGAAATCAGATTAGCGTTGTCCAGCGGCTATTGTGATAAATCTGCAGCGGGCGATAGTCAGACTTATAGGACATTTTCTGGCAATCGCGAATCCAGTACCCGAGATAGACATAGTCCAGGCCCTTGCTGCGAGCGAGTTCCACCTGCCAGAGAATCGCATAGACACCGAGGCTGCGCCTGCTGGCCGCCGGGTCAAAGAATGTGTAAATCGCCGACAGACCGTCCTCCAGCGTATCCACCACAGCCACAGCCACCAGGTTTCCCTTCTCGTAGAACCGGAAGTACCGGGTACAACCCCAGACACTGCTCAGAAACGCTTCATACTGCTCCCGATCGGGCGGATACATATCGCCGTCCGAGTGACGCAGGCTGATATAGCGATGGTAGAGGTCAAAGGCCTCATCATCATTGATAGTGTCGGTACAGGCCATTCGCAGGTCCTGGTTGCGCTGCCATATTCGTGTCTGTCCACGACGAGGGGTGAAGTCGTTTACCGATATTCGTGCGGGAATACAAGCATTGCACTGGGCGCAGTGTGGTCGATAGATATGGTTGCCGCTGCGGCGAAAACCCAGTAACGACAGTTTGCTGTACAGTTTTTGATCGACTGGTTGGCGAGGGTCTACAAATAGCGTGGTGGCTTCCTGATCTTCCAGGTAGCTGCAGCTGTGGGGGTAGGTGGTGTATACCTTGAGATCCCGCAGGGATGAAGTCACAGCAAATCTCCACAAGTGGCGGGTAGATGCCAAATATCGCGCTCAATCGCGACACTGACATTTTGCTCAAGACGTTGTTCGAAGTCCAGTCTGTTGATGTTTCTCGCACCCAGTGAGTTTAAATGCGGGTTTTCCACCTGGCAATCTACCATCTGTATGCCGCCGCGTTTTGCGATATCAACCAACGCGACCAGCGCGACCTTGGAGGCATCAGCAGTGTGACTGAACATGGACTCGCCGAAAAACACGCGTCCGAGTGCCACGCCGTAGAGCCCGCCGACCAGCGCGCCCCTGTCATCGAACACTTCCACCGCGTGAGCAAATCCAAGCGTATGCAGCTTCGCGTAGGCCGCCACCATATCCTCGTCAATCCAGGTGCCGACGCCGTCTCGCCTGGCCTCGCCACATGAGCGCATCACGGTGACGAACTGTGTGTCTACCGCCAGTCGGAATCTGTTGGCGCGCAGCGTCTTGCGCAGCGACCTGGAGATATGTAGCTCGCTGGGGAACAGCACTGACCGTGGATCTGGCGTCCACCAGAGCACAGGTTGCGGGGCTTCATACCAGGGAAAAATGCCGCGACTGTAAGCGTCCAGCAGGCGCTCGGTGGAGAGCCCACCGCCCGCTGCCAGCAGGCCATTCGGGCTCTCCAGTGCGTGTTCGGTTGGCGGGAACCTGCTGCTGCCAGAAAGATGCGGGACTCTGCGCATGCTGTGGGCCGATCACAGGCTGTCCAGGTACTTCTCCGCATCCAGTGCCGCCATGCAACCAAAGCCGGCAGAGGTAACAGCCTGGCGGTAGATATGGTCCGCGACATCACCGGCGGCAAACACACCGGGCACGCTGGTCGCCGTGGCATTGCCTTGCGTGCCGCTGTAAATTGTGATGTAGCCATCCTTCATGTCCAACTGCCCGGCGAAGATATCGGTATTGGGTTTGTGTCCAATCGCAATGAACACGCCGGAGAGGTCCACCTGGCTCACGCTACCGTCCTGCACGGATTTCACCCGCATGCCAGTGACACCCGTCGCGTCGCCGACCACCTCATCCAGTGTGTGGTTCCACATGATCTTCACCTTGCCCTCTTTTTCGCGGGCGAAAAGCCTGTCCTGTAGTACTTTTTCCGAGCGCAGGGCATCCCGCCGGTGCACCAGCACAACCTCAGACGCAATATTGGAAAGATACAACGCTTCTTCCACTGCGGTGTTGCCACCCCCGATCACCGCAACTTTCTGGTTTCGGTAAAAGAACCCGTCGCAGGTAGCACAGGCGCTGACCCCTTTGCCGGCAAATGCTTCTTCGCTGGGCAGGCCGAGATACTGCGCGGAAGCACCGGTGGCGATAATCAGGCCATCACAACTGTAGGTGGAGGTGCCCCTGAGGATGAAGGGACGAACAGTAAGGTCGACAGCGTCTATGTGATCAAACACGACCTGGGCGTCGAAACGCTCGACGTGTTCCTGCATTTGCTGCATCAGCTGCGGACCCTGCAAGTCGGGGGCTCCGCCCGGCCAGTTCTCCACCTCGGTAGTGGTCGTCAATTGTCCGCCCTGCTGAATGCCGGTGATCACCACCGGTTTGAGGTTGGCGCGCGCCGCGTAAACTGCCGCGGTATAGCCAGCGGGGCCGCTGCCAAGGATTATCAGGCGGTGGTGTTTAATGTCACTCATTGCATTGCTTCCTGCTTATGGTTGTCAATCTGGACTGGCTTGGGGCTTGCCAATTCGTTCTGTATTGGGCCGGACTATGGTACTTTAAAGGCCGGCTCCGGACAAAGATCAGGGGCATTTTAAATAAACCACTTAACCTTTTGAAATAAAACATAAATGAGTGCACAATTACTTCTTGCTATGAGCGCGATAGCGGCGTCTGTTACAGACAATTTGCCGCTTAATATACACTGCAAGGACGATCAACGCCGTGCCCGACAGTTCTAACACAGACAGCTATCTAGGCTCGCGGTTTCGCGAGGGCGCGTTCATTGGCGTCACAGCCGTGTGTGTCTATCTGCTGATGGCACTGTTGACCTACAGTGCTCGCGACCCCGGTTGGTCGGGCACTGGTAGCGGGGCCACCATTCACAATCTGGGTGGACCAACCGGCGCCTGGCTCGCTGACGTCTTCTTTTCGCTGGTCGGTTACGCAGCTTACCTCTTCCCGCTGTTACTGGCCTATCGCGCCATGGTGCTGCTGCTGCAACGCCAGGCGGGCAACAACTTCGACTGGACCACCTTTGGTATTCGGGCACTCGGCCTGGTACTGGTTATGATTGCGGGGACATCCCTTGCCGCAATGAACGACTCGGGCGCATCGCCCTTGCCCCAGGGCGCCGGGGGTATTCTGGGACAATCGATCAGTAGCGGATTTACCGTGGCATTCAGCGCGGTCGGTAGCCGCCTTATACTGCTGGCGATTTTCCTTTTCGGGATGACCATTTTTACAGACCTCAGCTGGTTGAACCTGCTGGAAAAGATCGGCGCGTGGAGTATTGCCGCCTTCACCACGGTTCGCTCCCGCGCTGAGACCGCTCTGAACGACTTCAGGGATGCACGGAAACGGGAAAAGGCGGTGGAAGCGCGGAAAATCGTGATCACCGAGCACGTGGAAAAAACCAAGCAGCGGCAGCCACCCAAAATCAAGTCGCTGAAGGCTCCGGTCGAGAAAAGCGACCGTATCGAGCGGGAGAAGCAACAGACTTTGTTTGAGGCACCGGCAACCGGTGATTTGCCGCATCTGGAATTGCTGGATGAGTCTGTGAAGGATCCCGACAAAGGGTTCTCCAAAGAGGCTCTTGAGGGCATGTCGAAGTTGCTGGAACTGAAGCTGCTCGACTTCGGAGTCTCCGCCGAGGTCGTTGCAGTCTACCCTGGACCCGTGGTCACACGTTTTGAGCTGCAACCCGCACCGGGCGTGAAGGTATCGCGAATTTCCAACCTCGCCAAGGATCTGGCCCGGTCGCTGGCGGTGATCAGTGTGCGGGTGGTGGAAGTCATACCCGGTAAACCCGTAGTCGGTATTGAAATACCCAATGAGGACAGGGAAATTGTCAATTTCAGGGAGGTGCTGTCCTCAAAGGCGTTTGAGCAGTCCAAGTCGCCACTGACCCTGGCCCTGGGCCACGATATTTCGGGGCAGCCGGTGGTCGCGGACCTGGCCAAGATGCCGCACCTGCTGGTTGCCGGCACCACCGGCTCCGGCAAATCGGTGGGCGTGAACTCGATGTTACTGAGCCTGTTGTTCAAATCCGGGCCAGCGGATGTGCGCCTGATTCTGGTGGACCCCAAGATGCTCGAGCTGTCGGTCTACGACGGTATTCCACACTTGTTGACGCCGGTCATCACTGACATGAAGGATGCCGCGAACGGCTTGCGATGGTGTGTGGCGGAGATGGAGCGCCGATACCAGTTGATGGCGTCACTGGGTGTGCGGAATCTGGCGGGCTACAACCGCAAGGTCGAAGACGCGCACAAGGCCGGTGCGCCAATCGCCGATCCGACCTGGAAACCGGATCCCGTGTTTGCCGCCACCGATGAGGAGCAGACAGCGCCCAACCTGGAAAAGCTGCCCAGTATCGTCGTAGTCATTGATGAATTCGCCGACATGATGATGGTGGTGGGGAAAAAGGTGGAGCAGTTGATTGCCCGTATTGCGCAGAAAGCGCGAGCCGCCGGTATCCATCTGGTGCTGGCAACGCAGCGACCCTCGGTAGACGTGATCACGGGACTTATCAAGGCCAACGTGCCCACCCGAATCGCATTCCAGGTATCCTCCAAGATCGACTCGCGCACCATTCTGGACCAGGGCGGTGCCGAACAATTGCTTGGCCACGGTGATATGTTGTACCTGCCGCCCGGCAGCGGCGTCCCCAATCGTGTGCACGGCGCGTTTTGCAGTGATGATGAGGTGCACCGTGTTGTGGAAGACTGGAAGCGGCGCGGCGAGCCGCTGTATATCGATGGCCTGCTCGACGAGGGCAGCAACACGGCCGTGACACCCGGTGAATTGCAATCGGAGGCATCTGAACAGGATGACGAAAGCGATGCGCTCTACGACGAGGCCGTGTACTACGTGACGCAGAGTCGTCGCGCATCGATATCGTCTGTGCAACGCAAACTGCGAATTGGCTACAATCGCGCAGCGCGGCTGATTGAAGCGATGGAAGCGGCGGGCGTCGTTTCTGATATGGGCACCAACGGCCAGCGTGAAGTGTTGGCTCCACCTCCTCGAGAAGCTTGAACGCGCAACTGGATAAGACAATGATGAAATATCTATTCACCCTTTGGCTGGGAATTCTGCCGCTGGTGGCATACTCCCAAGCGCAGAGCGACGTCGATGCACTACTTGCCGCGCTGGCGCCTGTCAAACAACTGCAGGGCAGTTTCAGGCAGCAGCAGTATGGGCAGGATAAGCTATTGTTGGCCGAATCCAGTGGCAAATTCCGCCTCCTGCGTCCCGGCTATTTCGCCTGGGAGATTCTTAATCCCGATGAGCAGTTGATCATCGCCGGGCCCGAGTTTATCTGGCACTACGATCGCGACCTTGAAACCGTTACCCGTCGGCCTGTGACGACCGACGCTGATATGACGCCGCTGCAGATACTCGGCGGTGATGAATCTGCACTGCGAGAGAAGTTCCAGGTGGAGCGCGTGGCCGAGGGTGCCTTTCAGCTGACGCCGCTGACGCCGGGTGTCGGGTTCAAGCAACTTACCCTGAATCTCGAGGGTGCGCAGCTCACCGGGATGGAAATCCAGGACAATCTCGACCAGACCGTGGTGATTACGTTCACCGATCTGGATAGCGAGACAGAGCTGGGCAGCGTGGATTTTGCCTTCACGCCACCACCGGGGGCCGATCTCTTTTACTATGACGAGTGACCTGTTCGGCACCGCGGACAGCCAGCCTTCGCCGGAGACTACCGCCGGTGACAGCGGCTATCAGCCACTCGCAGCGCGGTTGCGGCCACACAATCTCGACGATTACGCAGGGCAGAGCCATATTCTGGGTGCAGGAAAGCCGCTGCGCCAGGCCATAGATTCCCACCAGTTGCACTCAATGATCTTCTGGGGCCCCCCCGGCGTCGGCAAAACCACGCTGGCGAGGATTGCTGCGGGGCAGGCCAATGCACAGTTCCTGCAACTATCGGCCGTGTTGAGTGGCGTCAAGGACATTCGGGAAGCCATTGAGCGGGCGCGACTGCATAAAGCACAGGGTCGCGATACCGTCCTGTTTGTCGATGAGGTGCACCGTTTCAATAAGTCACAGCAGGATGCGTTTCTGCCGTATGTGGAAGATGGCACTGTGATATTTATCGGAGCGACCACGGAAAACCCGTCGTTTGAGTTAAATAACGCACTGCTGTCGCGTGCGCGAGTCTACAAATTGCGCCCCCTTGAACCACTGGATATCGAGGCGGTGTTGCTGCGAGGTGTCGCGGCGCTGGAACACGGCGTGACGGTGGATGATACCTGCCTGTCGCTGATCGCCGCACAGGCCGATGGGGATGCGCGAAAAGCGCTCAATCTACTGGAACTTGCAGCGGATCTGGCGGAAGAGGGGCGTATAACCACCAACACACTGGAGGAGGTGTTACAGGCCTCGCTGCGGCGTTTCGACAAGGGCGGGGACCTGTTCTATGACCAGATAAGCGCATTGCACAAGGCGGTGCGAGGCAGTGCTCCGGATGCCGCCCTGTACTGGTTTTGTCGCATGCTGGATGGCGGCTGTGATCCGCTTTACATCGCTCGGCGCGTGGTGCGCATGGCGAGTGAGGATATCGGCAACGCCGATCCACGCGCGCTGACGCTGTCACTCGAAGCGTGGCAGGTGCAGGAGCGGCTGGGAAGCCCCGAGGGGGAACTGGCCATTGCCCAGGCTATCGTCTACCTGTCGTGCGCGGCCAAGAGCAACGCGGTTTACTCCGCCTATAAAGCGGCCAAGGCTGATGTGGAGCAGGGCGGTTCCGCCGAGGTACCTCTGCATCTGCGCAACGCACCGACCGCGCTGATGAAGTCGATGGACCACGGAGCACAGTACCGCTATGCGCACGATGAAATTGACGGCTATGCAGCCGGTGAAAATTATTTTCCCGAACCCCTGCGGGATAGACAGTACTACTTCCCGGTGGACCGCGGGCTGGAACAGAAAATCCAGGAAAAGCTCAAATACCTGCGGGAACGGGACAAAAACAGTACAATACGCCGCTACGACTGAATCGGTTTTGCACGCATGAAATACCTTGTATTCATCGCTCTGGGAGGAGCCACCGGCGCGGTATCGCGGTATTTGCTGGCGAATTGGGTACATAGCTTATGGATGGGGCGCTTCCCGCTAGGTACGCTGGTAGTGAATATACTGGGTTCTTTCGCGATCGGTATTGTCTATGTGCTGCTGGTGGAGCGGCAGTTGATCCATGCAGACTGGCGCGGTGTGTTGATGGTGGGATTTTTGGGCGCATTTACCACCTTCGCGACTTTTTCGCTGGAGACAATGACACTACTGGAGTCCGGTCACGCCCTGCAGGCCGGCGCGTATATGATCGGCAGTGCCATTGTCTGCGTGCTGATGGCAGGCCTCGCCATGCAATTGACAAGGGCACTCCTATAACCACAGGGCCGCCTGGCCCCGTTTACTTTGGGTATTAGTACAGGAACCATCAGGATGCTGGATATCAAGGCGGTCAGACACGATCCGCAGGGCATTGCCGACGCATTATCGGCGCGCGGCTATCACTTTGACGTGGCGCATTTCACCGCGCTGGACGCGAGGCGAAAACAGGCCGACATCGACAGCCAAAACCTGTTGGCCGAACGCAAGAGCGCCTCCAAAAAAATCGGCGCGCTGGTCGGGCAGGGCGTGAGCGTGGATGACGCCAAGGCACAGGTCAATGTCACGTTGGAGAAAATCGCGGCACAACTGGAGGCGCTGACCGATGAGGCCAGGCAGGCACAGGGCGATATTGAGGCACTGCTGCTCGAAGTTCCCAATCTGCCACTTGCGGAGGTGCCACAGGGGAGTAGTGAAGCGGACAATGTCGAGATTTGTCGCTGGGGCGAGCCACGAGAGTTTGCGTTTCAGGTAAGAGACCATGTCGATTTAGGCGAGGGGCTGCACCTTCTGGACGGCGATATGGCAGGTAAAATAACCGGCTCACGATTCACCGTGATGTACGGCCACCTGGCCAGACTCCATCGCGCTCTCATTCAGTTCATGTTGAACCTGCATATCCAGGAGCATGGATACGACGAAATTTATGTGCCGTATATTGTCAATCGCGACTCGCTTCTCGGTACCGGAAATCTGCCTAAATTTGAGGCGGACCTGTTCAAATTGCGTGCGGACCAGGATCTGTACCTGATTCCCACAGCGGAAGTCCCGGTCACCAATATCGCCAGAGACCGAATTTTTGAAGACGCCGAGCTCGGAGCCAACGGCATCAGGTTCACCTGTCATACGCCGTGCTTTCGCAGTGAGGCTGGCAGTTACGGTCGCGATACGCGCGGCATGATTCGCCAACACCAGTTTGAAAAGGTGGAGCTTGTGCAGTTCGTCCGTCCGCAGCAGTCAGCACAGGCGCTGGAGCAACTTGTCGGCCATGCAGAAACCGTTCTGCAACGCCTGCAACTGCCCTATCGCAAGGTGATTCTCTGTGCTGGCGACCTCGGCTTTTCCTCGCAGAAAACCTACGATCTTGAAGTATGGCTACCGGCTCAGGACACCTACCGAGAAATCTCCTCCTGCAGCAGTTTTGGTGATTACCAGGCCCGCAGAATGCAGGCGCGGTGGCGTAATCCCCAGACCGGCAAGCCGGAACTGCTGCACACCTTGAACGGCTCCGGACTCGCCGTAGGGCGCACGCTGGTTGCGATCATGGAGAATTACCAGCGTGAAGATGGCAGTATTGCCATCCCTGAGGCCTTACAACCGTATATGGGCGGTGTCAGAGAGTTGGGAGGATAAGACGCTGGAGTTTCTTCCTGTATGCCTGAAGCTGGTCGGGGTGCCGGTACTGCTGGTGGGCGGCGGCGAGGTGGCCACTCGCAAAGCGCGGCTGTTATTGCGCGCAGGCGCTGCGCTCACCGTGGTGTCGCCAAGGATCACCGGCGAACTGGAAGTACTGTTGGCCGAGCACAGCGGCGTGTGGAGGGAAGCCTGTTATGCACAGTCCGATCTCAATGGCAAGACACTGGTGGTAGCCGCGACCCCCGACGCCGCGGTCAACAAACAGGTTTTTGTCGATGCCCAGCAACTGTCAATGCCGGTCAACGTGGTTGATTCTCCTGCGTTATGTACTTTTATCTTTCCGGCGATCGTCGATCGTGACCCATTGCTGATTGCCATCAGCAGCAGTGGGCGTAGCCCCGTGTTGACGAGAATACTGCGGCGCAAGATTGAAGCACTGGTGCCAGCAGCCTATGGCCGACTCGCAGGTTTCGCCGGTCGTATGCGGCAGGTGGTGAAGGATAGTATTGGCCAGGAGGCAGAGCGACGACGGTTCTGGGAACAGACGCTGGAAGGCACTGTGGCGGAGCAGGTTATGGCTGGCCAGGAGGCAGAGGCGGAGCGGCTTCTGCGGGAGCGGTTGGCTGATACCAGTGCGCCGCACACCGGCGAAGTCTATCTGGTAGGGGCCGGGCCGGGTGATCCGGATTTGCTCACCTTCAAGGCAGCCAGACTGTTGCAGAGCGCCGACGTTGTGCTGTATGACCGTTTGGTCTCGCCGGCGATTGTGGATATGGCCCGGCGCGACGCACAGCGACTCTATGTCGGTAAACGGCGTGCGGATCACAGTGTGCCGCAGACACAGATCAATCAATTGCTGGTCGACCTCGCCCTCCAGGGAAAGCGGGTCGCACGTCTCAAGGGTGGGGATCCATTCGTATTCGGTCGCGGGGGAGAGGAAATTGAACTGTTGGCCAAACACCGAATTCCCTTTCAGGTCGTGCCCGGCATTACTGCAGCCAATGGCGCCGCCTGCTATGCCGGCATACCGCTGACACACCGTGATCACGCACAATCCGTGCGGTTTGTGGCAGGGTATCTGAAGAACAATGCAGTGGATCACGATTGGAGCACGTTCCAGTCGACCACCGAGACGCTGGTGTTTTATATGGGGCTGATGGGTCTGCCGGTGATCTGTGAGCAGTTGCAGGCCCACGGGCGGGCGCCAGATACGCCGGTGGCTTTGATAGAGCAGGGCACAACGCTGGAGCAAAGTATTCTGGTGGGTACGCTGGCGACGATGGTCGATTTGGTGGCGCGTGCACAGCCATCGGCACCAACGCTAATCATCGTCGGCGATGTGGTCCGCTTACATGACAGCCTGGCCTGGTTCGGCAGGGCGATCCGCTAGCGGTGCAGCGACCTAGTTCGCTGCCTTCTTATCCTGAGCCAGTGCCAGGCCCTGTCGTTTCAGCAACAGGGCATCGATGAGCACGTAGCCGGCCTCTTCAAGCAGCACATCGTCCGCTTCCTCCTCTTCAGCAGCAGTTGCGTCAGGGTCGATATCCGCGTTCATATCGCCATCATCGGACTCTTCGTCCTCGCGCTCCAGCGAAGTCAACAGTTCCTCACCGACGGCCTTGCGCCGCTTGTTCTCAATGCTGAGCGCCTTGGCCTCCTGGCTGTCGCGCAGGGCGATACGGGCAGACTCCTTTAGCGGCAACTCTTTGATATCGCGAGTCTGCTGCGCAAGTGCCACCTGGTCCTCCAGATAGACGAAGTCCGGGTTATGGCCGCTGCGTTCCTGAAACTGGGATTGGATCGCGGGCAGGTAGGGCGCCAGATCACCATAATTGCTGTGTCGTATAGGACTGATATTGTCCCAACTCAATGCGTGATCCAGTGAGCTCTCCCCAATTTCCTCGGTGTTATAGATCGACGGGAACTCGATATCCGGCACCACACCGCGGTGCTGGGTGCTCTCACCCGAAATTCGATAGAACTTGCTCTCGGTGATTTTAAGCTGGCCTTCTGTCAGCGGAATCAGCGTTTGCACGGTACCCTTGCCGAATGACCGATCGCCCACGATGATGGCTCGCTGGTAATCCTGCATAGCGCCGGCAAAAATTTCCGAGGCAGAGGCGCTGAGGCGATTTACCAGTACCACCATCGGCCCTTCGTAATAGGGGCTTTTAAGACGTTTGCCGTCGCGCCAGACGCGTCGCGAGGAATGGCGAATCTGTACCGTGGGTCCGTATTCAATGAACAGGCCGGTGAGTTCGTTGGCTTCCTGTAAGGAGCCGCCGCCGTTGTTGCGCAGGTCGATGACGATGCCATCCACGCCTTCCGCCTGCAGTTCTTGCAGCAGTTTCTTGACGTCCCTGGTGGTGCTTTTGTAGTCCTTCTCACCGCGTCGCATCGCGTCGAAATCGATATAAAACGCGGGAATATCGATCACCCCGACCTTGACCGTCTCATCACCATTGGGCAGTTCGAGGATTTTTTTCTGTGCCGACTGCTCCTCGAGTTTTACCTTGTTGCGTACGATGGTGATCACTTTGCGCTCGTCGGTCGATTTGGATTTTGCCGGAATGACTTGCAGTCTTACCACGGTATCCTTCGGGCCGCGAATCAACTTGACGACTTCATCCAGGCGCCAGCCAATAACATCTTCAAGCGGGCCTTCCTCACCCTGACCAACGGCGACGATTCGATCAGCCGGGTGCAACTCTCCCTGCTTGTCTGCCGGCCCCTTGGCGACGAGGCTGCTCACCTTGGTGTATTCGTCTTCCATCTGCAGTACGGCGCCGATACCTTCCAGCGACAGGCTCATATTGATATTGAAGTTCTCGGTAGAACGCGGCGACAGGTAGTTTGTATGCGGGTCGTACAGCTCTGTCAGCGCGTTGGCGTAGATTTGGAAGACATCCTGGTTGTTGTATTGCTTGACACTCTTGAGCTGCCGCTTGTAGCGCTTTTCCAGCGTTGGGACGATCTCGTCGTCGGGCTTATCAGCCAGCCGCAGGCTCAAAACCTGATTTTTCAACTGCTTGCGCCAGCGGTCGTCCATCTCCGCCTTGTCCTTGGCCCAATGGCGGTTTTCAATATCCAGCGATATGGTCTCGTCAATATTGAAATCCATCGCTGCCACGGCTTCCGGCAAGCCGCTCACGGTTTGCTCGAGTCTGTCCTGCAAGCGCTGGTGGAAGCGGTTGAATATCGCAAAGCCGGCGTCGAGTTTGCCCTCTCGAATTTCATCGTCCATGCTTGTCCGATACTGTTCGAACTCTGCAATATCGGATGCGAGGAAGAACATTTTGCCGCTGTCCAGACTGTCGATATAGTTATCCAGATGCTCGGAGGACAACTCATCGTCGTAATCAAGCTTGGCGTAGTGGCGTTCCTGGAGTTGTTCAACCAACTCTATAATAGTCTCTCGCTCTGCATCGGAGTACTCAACCAGGCTCCAGGCGGGCAGCGCCAGCGCGGTCAGTAGCAGCGAGGTGAGGGCCAGTCCAACTGCGCCCTTCATGTAACGTAATGCATTCAAAATATGAGCACCTGATCTAAGCGCGGCGGGTTGTTCAAGCACCGCACGTTGCGCGTTCACTGTAGAAACTATGGAGTGTTGGTTTTGCATAAAGTTCACTTGGGGCGGGACCAGATTGTTCCCGGTACGCAACCGACTAACATCCTTTGTAAAAGCTGCCATCCAATTATAGGTTATAGCGAAAGTCAAATATAGCCACTTAAATAGTGGAAAAACATGGCTTTTGTCACACACGGATTGATTGGTGCTACCAATAATGACACCATGAATGCCAATAAATGATCACCCTCTAGCCTCAACGCTTTTTGCATCATGATACCCGGAGGTGCCGCCCGTGGCAGTCGACTATATATTGTACGGTAGCCAACACTCGCTGTTTACTGGCAAGGCGCGGGCGTATATGCGATATAAAAATTTGAACTGGGAGGAGAGGATCGCCACCCGCGAAGTCTATCTCAATACCATTTTGCCGAAAATCGGTGCGCCGATCATTCCGGTTCTGGAGACGGCTTCCGGCGAGTATGTCCAGGACACGACCGATATTATCGATTTCCTCGAGGTGCGACATCCCGGGGTCTCAATCTATCCTGAAGGCCCGGTACAAAGACTGGTGGCGCTGTTGCTGGAACTCTACGGCGACGAGTGGCTGCTGATACCCGCCATGCATTATCGCTGGAGTGTGCTCGATCAGCAGCATGATTTTATTATGTCCGAGTTTGGCAAGCTCAGTGCCCCCAGCGCAAGCTATGAGCAGCAAATCGCCATCGGGGCGAAAACCTCCCGTGCGTTCAGCGGCATGGTTCCTGCCCTGGGGATTACGGCAGAGACCATTCCCGGGATCGAGGCGGCCTATCTGGCCTTTCTCGACCAGTTGGATCGGCATTTCGCGCGCTATGATTTCCTGCTCGGCTCGCGTCCCAGCATCGGGGATTATGGCTTTATGGGGCCACTGTATGCACACCTGTGTCGCGACCCGGTGCCGAGGGCCTTGATGCAGGAGCGGGCACCGCATGTCACTGCCTGGGTGGAGCGGATGAACAATCCGCAACCGTTGACAGGTGAGTATCTGGCAGACGATGTCATTCCGGATACGCTGCTGCCCATTCTTGCGACACAGTGCAAGGATCAGCTACCGGATGTGCTGGATGTGATTGAGCAGAACAGTCGCTGGTTGGATGCGAACCCCGGTGGCAGTATTCCGCGGTTTCTCGGTATGCATCCATTCACCTCAGGGGAGGCGGCGGGGGAGCGCATTGTAAGCAGTTACGCGCAATGGCTGTTTCAAAGAGCATGGCAGCATTACCAATCACTGGCGGGCGACGACAGAGCAGCCGCCGATAACTTACTGGCAACGGTCGGCGGCCTGGCCGCGATGAATGTTGAACTGCGGCACTGGGTGGAGCGTCGCCCGGGGCAACTGGAACTGGTCGAAGGGCAAATGCCCCGTTACCGCGCCTGAGCGATCATCTTTTCCAGTTCTGCATTCATTGTCGCCAGTGCGTCTTTGCGAGCAAACAGTTTGTTTGCGGCATACGCCGATTGCGGTAGTTGCGCGAGGTGTTCGGCCACCGCGAACACGCGAGTATCCAGTTCAGACGCCTCGACCACCTCGTCGAGGAAGCCGATACCGATCGACTGATCAGGGTCGAATACTTCTGACTGGATGGCCACGCGTGTCATGTACTGGGGCGGAATGCGCGAGGCCGTCAGCGCCACCAGGACGTGCGGCAGTTCCATGCCGATCGCTGTTTCGGGGAGTGTGAGCTTGTAGCCACCGCGTGTTCCGATTCGGGAGTCGCAGGCCATAATGATAAACGCGCCCATGGCGATGCCGTGCCCGGTGCACGCCGCCACCAGCGGCAGTGGGAATCCGTACAGCCTTATCAATAGTTGCATGCCCCGGGTAACCATCGTCATGCCCGCCTCGAGACCTTTCTTGAACTCACCCAGGTCGAAACCTGCCGAGAACATTCCATCACGCCCCTTGAGAATAACAGCACCCACTTTTTCCCGCTCAGCGCGGTCGAGTGCCTCATTGATCGCATCGAGGAAAGCCACCCCAACGACATTGGCTTTGCCGTCGTCAATTGTAATAATTGCAATATTGCCCTGTAGCTCGTAATGCATAATCCGCTCGCCCCCGATTGATCGTGTGTAGTTGATACCAGTGCAGTGCAACACTGTGTATAGCCTTGCAAACTAATGGCATATATGGTGTCATTAATGTATCGGTCGCGCAAGCAGCGGGTGATAGGCAAACAATGTTTGAAAAATGGTTTATGGGTTATGCAGGATAAATTAATTGTGCCCGACGGGCGCAGATTGCGCAGTGAGCGCAGCCGACAGGCGATCATCGACGCGATGTTGAAGCTCGTTGAGGAGGGCATTCTCGTGCCTACCGCGCAACAGGTATCGGAGCGAGCCGGCGTCGGTATTCGCTCCGTATTCAGGCACTTCTCCGATATGGAAAGCCTGTTTGCCACGGCCGATATGGTTATCAGGGAGCAATACCAGGGATTGTTCGGTGGTGGCGATCGAGAGGGTTCACTGGAAGAGCGTGTACAGCATGCCGTGGAACAACACGCGCTGGCGTATGAGGCTATCGGCAGCCATTTCCTGACCACCAAAGCGCAGTTGTGGCGCTACCCGATTCTGCGCGAGCAATATGCGCGGGCGCAGCGTGAACTGCGTAAGGATCTCGACGACTGGTTGCCGGAACTGGAAAACCTGCCCGCTGACGAACGGGAGATGATAGACGCTGTTGCCTCTTTTGAGTACTGGCATCGCTTGCGTGAAAATCAGAACTTGAGTAAACAGACCAGTATCAGACTGACAGCGACCCTGTTGAATAAAATCATTTTTGGCACCTGATCTGTGGTCCGCTGCTGGCCGGGGTTTATGCCACGGCGATCCCGGGGCCGGATTAACCTGAAACATTTCGTGCTTGCCTGACTGAGGACTGCATTATGATCGAGCTCTATACCGCCTCCACACCCAATGGCCACAAAGCGTCTTGCACACTTGAGGAGCTGGGACTGCCCTATGAAGTCCATGCGGTCGATCTGTCCACCGGAGAGCAGCGCAGTGATGCGTATCTGGTGATCAACCCCAATGGCCGAATTCCCGCTATTGTGGACAGGTCCGCTGATAACCTTGCCGTGTTTGAATCCGGCGCGATCATGATTTATCTGGCTGAAAAAGCCGGCCGTCTATTGCCAACCGACGCCGCTGGTCGGGCACGCGTGATGCAATGGCTGATGTTTCAGATGGGAGGTATTGGTCCCATGATGGGGCAGGCGAATGTGTTCTACCGTTACTTCCCGGAAAAGATTCAACCGGCGATTGATCGCTACCAGAATGAATGTCGACGCTTGTTCGAGGTTCTCGATCGAAGGCTCGCTGAGAGTGAGTGGCTTGCCGATGATTATTCGATTGCGGATATCGCCAACTGGTGTTGGGTGAGAACATACAAATGGTCCGGAGTGTCCAGGGATGGCCTCGACAACCTCGACCGATGGCTGTCCGCGATGAAGGACAAACCGGCACTGCGCCAGGGCATTCAGGTGCCGATGAAGGTCGACAACATACTGGAGGACGAGGAAGCTGCCAGGGAGTTCGCACGCAATGCCGGGAAAATCGTACAGCGCTGATCTACTCTTGCGGGCAATTTTCTCAGTAGAGTGACTATTACTATCCGGGGATTTGGATTCTATGTCGGAACAGTTTAAGGAGCAGGGCGGGGCGGCAACGATGGATCCCGGCGTATTTCTGCGTTGGGCAACCTCAAAAATCATGACGCGATTGTGCCAACCAAAACGGCAGAGCCGACTGCGTGCCAGAGTGGAAAAGGCCCGTATCAAATCCGGCGCTCCGCACACAGTTGAATACTTCCACCAGGTTGAAGACGGCTACAGTCATCTCGCAGCGCAGGTGCTGCCATCGCTGGCAGCGCGTTATGACATCAAGCTTATCTGTCATCTGGTAACAGGGCCACAGGGCAAAAATGTCGCGGAACCCGATTTGCTGTTACAGCTCTCGCGTTATGACGCCTTTCATGTCGCCGGTGAGTACGGGCTGACGTTTCCCAGGCACGATGATGCGCCACCGCAACACCTCGTGCAGCAGTCGGCCGCCATATTGGCGGCACTGGATACCGACGCGTTTATCGAGCGCGCCTGTGAGGTGGGACAGGCACTGTGGACGGGAGATGAAGAGGCGCTGGCCGCGCTTGCGCAGCAGTGCGGTAAGGCAACAGACGCTGCCACGCGCGAGCGGTTGGCCGCCGGCAACGCTGCGCGCGACAAGCTCAATCATTATTCAGCAGCGATGTTCTATTATGGTGGTGAGTGGTACTGGGGCGTCGATCGCCTGTATCACCTGGAACAACGTCTTCGCGCCCTGGGCGCCGATAGCGAGCCGGACGCGCCGTTGCTGGTACCCAGGCCGGAGATAGAGCCGCCGGTTCTCAGGGACAATGGCAGCCTTACGCTGGAAATCTATCCCTCGCTGCGCAGCCCTTATACAGCGATCAGTTTCGATCGTGCGGTCAGGCTTGCACGGGAGTCAGGCGTCAACCTTGTGGTGCGACCAGTGTTGCCCATGGTGATGCGCGGTGTCCCTGCGACACGGCAGAAAGGTATGTATATCTTCTGGGATACCGCGCGTGAGGCGCGCGCGGCCGGGGTGCCCTTCGGCAATTTTTACGATCCCATTGGAGATCCCGCCAGGCGCGGTTACTCACTGTTTGCCTGGGCGTCGCAGCAGGGCAAGGGGATCGAACTGATCAGTGCCTTCCTGCGCTGCGCGTTTGTCGAGGGCATCAATATCGACAGGCAAAGGGGGATGCAGGCCGTGGTTGAACAGGCGGGGCTGGAGTGGTCTGAAGCCAAAAAAATCGTCGGTCAACCCGGCTGGGAAGCAGCACTGGAATCCAACCGACTGGCAATGTACGACGCCGGCCTCTGGGGCGTTCCCAGCTTTCGTTTGCTCGACGAGGCCGGAAAGGAGTTGCTGGCCTTGTGGGGACAGGATCGATTGTGGCTGTTCGCAAGAGAAATTCAACGGCAACTCGGCGCGCGTCGCACAGACGCATAAACCACAGCGGCAGTGCTAGCGGCGCCGTTGCTACCACGGTTTGCTGACCTTGGCAGCGAGCACGCGGGTTGGTCAGGGTTACTTTCCAGGCGGCAGATGGTATTAATGGGCACTTGTTCTGCAGCCGAAAGCGGTTACAGTTGTACAGCGGGTCAGGGATCAGGAGGGTCGAATGGCACGGGTAAATACGCTGCGGGAGTACCCCACAACCGAGCGCTGCATGGGTGCTGTCACCCACTTTGACGACGCCCCCGCATGGATCTATGGGCTCGACAATCCCTACCTGCACGGCGTCTGTGCGCCCACCCTGAACGAGATGCATGCTGAAGATCTGGAGGTCGTGGGCGAACTGCCAAGCGACCTCGTTGGCGCGTATTTTCGCAACGGCCCCAATCCGGTTTTTCAGCCGAAGAATCGCTACCATCCGTTTGATGGGGATGGCATGGTACACGGGGTGTACTTCCAGGGCGGTAAGGTAGCCTATCGCAACCGCCTGGTGCAGACCGCTGCATTGAGCGAGGAACAGGCTGCCGGCTGTTCAGTTTCACCCGGCGTGATGGGTCCCTTCGATTACAATATCTCGCGGTTTGGTATCAAGGACACCTCCAACACCGATATCTTTTGCTACGCCGGGGATCTGGTGACACTGTGGTATAACGCCGGAGACCCCTACCGGCTGGACAGCCGGACGCTGAAGACCAAAACCCACTTCGACCTTCGCGGCAGGACACAGCGTCGCATGTCGGCGCACTCCAAAGTCGACTGGAGTAGCGGTGAATTACTGTTCTTTGACTACGGGGATGACCCGCCCTTTATGACGTATGGTGTGGCGGACCCCCACGGTAAACTGCTGCACGAGGTGGCCATCGATCTCCCGGGGCCACGCCTGCCTCACGATATCGGCTTTACCGCCCACTACGCTGTGCTTCATGACCTGCCCTTTTTTCACGACATGGACGTGCTGCGACGCCATAAATACCGGGTGCTGAGTTTTCATCAGGACATTCCCACCCGCTTCGGCATCATCCCGCGGCGTGGACGAGCGGAAGAGATTCGATGGTTCGAGTGCCAGCCCTGCTACATCCTGCACGTCACCAATTGCTGGGAAGAGGGGGATTGGGTGGTCATGGACGGTTGCCGTTCACTCAACCCCATGCCAGACGCCCAGCCCGGTGAGGGAGAACTCGCCTCCATGCTGGCCTACATGCGGCTGGAGGCGAACGCCTACCGCTGGCGCTTTAATCTGCGCACAGGCGAGGTTCGGGAGGGAGATATCGATGATCTCAATACCGAGTTCAATAAATCCAACCCCATCTTCCACGGGATGAAAAGCCGGTACGCCTATCACCAGCGGATTCCGTTACTGCATGAGGGCGGTCATACGCTGCGCTTTACCGGCCTGGTGAAGTACAACAACGAAACCGGGCAGCGCAGTCAATGGGACTATGGTCCGGGCGTGTTTGGCAGCGAGGCGGTGTTTGCGCCAAAACCAGGTGCAGATCGTAACTCAGTAGAAGACGACGGGTATGTGCTCACGCTTGTGACCGACAGCACCGACTGGCAATCCCACTGCCTGGTGTTCGATGCCACGGCGATTGAATCCGGGCCTGTCGCCCGGGTGCGAATGCCGCACCGGGTGCCGTTCGGATTTCATGCTACCTGGGCACAGGGCGAGGCTCTTTACCGGTAACCAGGACATTCAGATGGGCGCTGCCCCCCGGAAGCCTGTCGCCACCATCGTCGTCAGGGGTTCATTTCATACGCACCGTCGAGTACAGCGACATGCTTGTTCCATACGCGGTCGAAGCGCTCGGCGTTGTTCACCGGTTTTCTTATCATATTCAAACACAGTGCCATTTGTGTATTTGTGGCACCAGACTTTGAATACAGCTGCAGAGCGAACTTCGAAAAATCCCTGATCATGAAATCGAATATCTGGTCCATGATGTCATCCGCCAGCAAATCTATTTTCGCTTTTTCTATCAGCAACTGACCATAGGCAACAAGCGTGAACAGCTCACCGAGATTGAGTAAAAAGTCGATGTCGTCTGCCTGCTCCTTGCTCGGCGCGGCCGAGACCAGGAACTCCTTGAGCACGCCTATCTGCTCCTTGAATACATTGAGGTTGGGTAAGTCCAGGCTGTTGTATGCCAGATCGATGTCGTGGAACTGGATTTTGCCCAGGCCCCGTGTCGCCCCCTGGTTAAACAGGAAATCATCGTTAACCGGTTCATCCATTATCGGAATATCCGCGAATTCTGCCGGGTTGAAAAAGTAGTTCGGCATGAACTTGATAATCAGCGCCATGTTCACGTGCACAGTGCCCTCCAACTTTGGCAATGCACGAATGTCTCGCGCAGCCATCTCGAAGTACATGTCCTTTTCAAAGCCCTTGGCGGCAACAACATCCCACAGCAGGTTGATGACTTCCTCGCCCTGAGTGGTCACTTTCATTTTTACCATGGGGTTGTACAGCAGGTAACGCCGGTCCTCGGCAGAGGCGGAACGCATATAATCCGACGCTCGCAGCGCAAACATCTTCATCGCTACCAGCCTGGTCCAGGCGTCGACGAAAAATTGCCGAATATGGGTAAAATCGGTAACGCTGTGTGCAAAGAGTTTACGGTTGCTGGCATGCGTGATGGCTTCATAAAACGCATGGGTGCAAATCCCGATCGATGCCCAACCCAGATTGTACTTCCCCACGTTGATCGTGTTGAGCGAACTGTCCCAGGCCTCCTGGCCACTGCTCAGAATGTCGCTATCGGTGATCGGGTAGTTGTGCAGTGCGTATTCAGCGACGAAGTTCTGGGAGTTCACAACATTTTTGACGCATTCATATTTTTCATGGTCACTGTGGACCACAAAGAACACGTACTCGTCGGTTGCCGCGTTTTTGCCAAAGGTTGAAACCAGCGCGGCCTTGTTCGCGTTACCGATATAGTACTTTCTGCCGTTTGCCAGGTAGTGGCCGTCACCCTGCGGCGTTATCGCCATCTCCGAGGCGTACAGATCGGCGCCGTGAGCCTGCTCACTGAGACCGAATGCAAAAATACCGCCATCTTCCAGCAGTGCGGCAGTTTTCGTTTTCACGGTCTCGTTGTTTCCCATCCAGATCGGGCCAAGACCGAGGATGGTGACCTGCCACGTGTACCAGTACTGCAGTCCGTAAAATCCCAGGATTTCATTGAACGCGCAATTCCTGAACGTGTCCCAGCGCTTGTTGCCATCACCGTAGGAGGCAGGCGTAAGTAGTGTCGCAAACACCTGCTCCTGTTTCACGAACTCCAGAAAGTCCGCATACCAGACACGTTCATGATCGTCATGTTTGAGCTTTACCTTTCCTTTTTTCTCGAAGAAGGCCACCGTCTTGAGCATGATCTCACGAGACTGCTCGTCGAGGTGTTCAAACGTTTCATTCCTGGGATGCAGAATCATCTGAAATACTCCTTCCAAATCGCTGGTGTGCCCGGTTCAAATTCACTTTGACCCGAATGGCACTAACTTAGGCTTCGTGCTCGGCGGGAAATTGCGGGGCATAGGGTCGGGACTGTGCGAGGCAGGACGCCGAGCCCAAGCCCCCATGGACGGGTTTACGGCGTGTCCCGACTTTATGCCCCGCAATTTCCCGCCTCAGTGCCTCAGTCAGTCGTAAGTAAGTGCCATTCCACTCTGACCCCAGTAACCCAATAGCGCCTAAACGCGCTCAATCACCGTCGTAATGCCCTGGCCCAGGCCTATACACATGGTGGAGACACCCAGCGTGAGCCCACGGTCTTCCATTACATTCAGCAGCGAGCCAGTGATGCGCGTACCGGAGCAGCCAAAGGGATGACCCAGCGCAATGGCACCGCCGTGCACGTTGACCTTTTCTTCCATCTTCTCGAGCAGGCCCAGATCCTTCAACACGGGCAGCGCCTGCGCGGCAAAGGCCTCGTTCAACTCAACCATCTCAATATCATCTATGGTGAGGCCGAGCTTTTTCAGTGCTTTCTGTGTCGAAGGCACGGGCCCATAACCCATGATGGAAGGATCGACACCGGCCAATGCCATACCTTTTACCCGGGCGATGGGCGTAAGGCCCAGCGCCTGCGCTCGCTCAGCTGACATCATCAGCATCGCGGAGGCGCCGTCGGATATCTGCGAGGATTGACCGGCGGTTACTGTTCCCTGTGGGTTGAAGGAGGGTTTCAGTGCCGCCAGGTCTGCCAGCGTCGTCTCGGGACGGATGGTCTCATCGGTGGTGACGGAGATCAGGGCGCCGCTGGCGTCATGCCCATCAATGGCGATAATTTCGCGCTTGAACTTGCCGTCCACCGTGGCCTTGTGCGCCAGTTGATGAGAGCGCAGCCCCAGCTTGTCCTGATCCTCGCGGCTGATGCCGTGAATCATGGCCAGCATTTCAGCTGTCATGCCCATCATGCCCGCGGCCTTGGCGACCGAGCGACCCATGCGTGGGTTGATGTCGATATTGGCCTCGTCCATCATCGGCAGGTGCCCCAGATGCTCCACGCCGCCCACCAGGTAGACATCGCCCACGCCGGCCATAATATTTGCCGCAGCAGTATGCAGGGCTGACATGGATGAACCGCACAGGCGATTCACGGTTTGTGCCGGAATACTGTGGGGCAACTCCGCGTTCAACACGATCAGGCGAGCCAGGTTCATACCCTGCTCTCCACGCTGGATCACGCAGCCCCAGATCAGGTCGTCAATCTCTGCCGGATCCAGCGCCTGATTGCGTGCCAGCAGGCCCTTTATCACCGCGGCAGACAGATCGTCAGCGCGCACATTGCGAAAACAACCGTTCCTGGAGCGCCCCATAGCTGAGCGGGCATAGTCTACAATCACTGCATCTCTTGGATTCAAACTCACAGTACTTCTCCTTAAATTAGCCCGTAACTCAGTAGTAAGTTTCGCCATTGGCGAGCATGTCCTGCATGCGCTCCGTCAGCTCATAGGCTTTGCCTAGATGAGCGAACTTTGCGGACGCTTCTGCCAGATGGGCCATACCCACGGTGTCTATCCAGCGAAAGATACCGCCACGGAAAGGCGGAAAACCGACGCCATAAAGGAGTGCAAGGTCTGCCTCCGCCGGAGAGCCGACGATGTCTTCTTCCACGCACCGGGCCATCTCAATTGCCATCGGCAGCATCATGCGGTCGATGATGTCCTCCCGCTCGAACTCCACACGCTCACCGACGACGCCGGCGATCATGTCGTACACTTCCGGGTTGACGCTCTTCTGTGGTTTGCCTCGCTTGTCTTCACTGTATTCAAAGAAGCCCTTGCCGTTCTTCTGGCCGTAGCGGTCCAACTCGAACAGTACTTCTGTCGCAGTCTTGAAGTCGGGTGCCATGCGGTCGGGAAAGCCCTCGGCCATTACATTGGCCGCGTGGACGCCGGTGTCGATACCCACGACATCCATCAGGTAGGCTGGGCCCATGGGCCAGCCCCAACGTTCCATCACCTTGTCCACCGCCTGAAAATCTGCACCGTCGCGCAGCAGCATGTTGAAGCCGCCAAAGTACGGAAACAACACACGATTGACGAGGAATCCGGGGCAGTCGTTAACCACGACCGCTTTTTTCCCCATCTTGTTCGCGTAGGCTACGGTGCGCGCCACGGCTGCATCCGAGGTCTTTTCCCCGCGGATGACTTCCACTAGTGGCATGGCATGGACCGGGTTAAAAAAGTGCATGCCGCAAAAGTTTTGCGGGCGCTTCAGGTTCTGGGCCAGGCGCGTGATTGAAATAGTGGAGGTATTGGAGGCCAACACCGTGTCCTCGCTGATTTCCTGTTCCACTTCGGCGAGAACAATACCTTTGACCTTCTCGTTCTCGACCACGGCTTCAACAACGATATCGACATCATCAAAGCCGGCATAGGACAGCGTGGGCTCAATGCTGCTGAGGATGCCACCCATCTCGGTGGCTGTCATACGACCTCGATCGACCCGCTTGGCGAGCAATTTGGTGGCTTCCGACAGTCCGAGGTCGAGGCCAGCCTGAGCGATATCCTTCATTCGTATCGGTGTGCCCTTGTAGGCACTCTGGTAGGCGATGCCGCCGCCCATGATGCCCGCACCGAGTACCGCTGCGCGCTCAATTTTCTTGTCCGCCTGCTTCTCCCAGCCCTTGGCTTTCTTGCCCAGCAACTGGTCATTCAGGAAAACACCAACCAGCGCGGCGGCCACTGGAGTGGTGGCCAACTCCGCAAACGCCTCAGCTTCGACGTCGAGCGCCTCCTCCAGACCCATACCGCGTGCGGCTTCTATCACGTCCACGACCTTGACCGGGGCGGGATAGTTTCTGCCAGCCTGCTCAGCGACCATGGCCTTGATGGTGAAGAACGACATCATCGCCTCGATATCGTTCAGGGGCAGAGGACTGTGCTTGCGGGTGCGACGGCTGGCGTAGTCGAGCTCACCATCGATCGCACTTTGCAGCGTTGCCACTGTCACCTCGCGTAGCTGGTCAGGTTCAGCGATGGCATCGACGGCGCCGGCCTTGAGGGCATCAGCTGGTCGCTTCTCGGCGCCGGTTGCCATCCACATGACGGCTTCATCGACGCCGATGATTCGCGGCAGTCTTACGGTGCCGCCCCAGCCCGGCAGAATACCCAACTTGGTTTCCGGCAGGCCGACTTTGGCTGCCGTACTCATTACACGAAAGTCACAGGCCAGGCAGCATTCCAGTCCACCGCCCATGGCAAAGCCGTTGATGGCCACTGCACTGGGATAGGGCAGGGCGGCAATGCGATTGAAGTTCCTGTTATTGGCACCGGTAAACGGCTTGATGTCTTCCTTACTGGCGCCAAACAGGCTGGTAAATTCAGTGATGTCGGCACCGACAATGAATACCGGTTTGGCACTGGTCACCAGTAGCCCTTTGATGCCGCTTTCTGCTTCGAGTGCATCCAGAGCAGCGGTGAGGCTGGTGACAGTGGCATTGTCGAACTTGTTGACTGATTCGCCCTGCAGGTCGAAGTTCAGCTCGGCGATATCGCCGTCCAGACGTTTTAGCGTGAGCTGCTCACTCTCGTAAATCATAGCGATGTCCTGTGTCGGATAGGTGGGGGTCATATCGGGGCTGAGTATAGCGAATATCCTCAGTGAATGCGCTGCAGCGACTTCAATCGCATCAATCCAGAGGGCCGAAACATGGCGGTATTCATTGCTCTGGCCCTGATAATTGCAGCCGTGAATAGCGCCAATTCGCGCCGGGAATGCGCAGCGACTTGATAGCACGGTGCTTCGTGTTGTTGTTTCGTATATTAGGACATAGAATATGCCATTATATCCCGATAACCTGATGGCTGCCGGTTTTGGTGGCGGCCAAGTTCGCGCTGAAGGTAATGAAGACGGGCAATGCCTGTGGTTGCCCTTGCGGATAACGTCGACTTTGAAAAGGAGTGAACAAATGCATACACGATTTAGTGAAGAGGACCTGGCTTTTCAGGCAGAGGTCCGGCAATTCCTCAGTGACAACTGGGATAGCGAACTGGCTGCAACCTGTGGCAACCGGGCGACCATGAAAGAGGGGCTCGAGGAGTGGCAGAGACGGCTCTACAGCAAAGGTTGGATAGCCCCGCATTGGCCGGTGGAGCACGGCGGCACTGACTGGTCAGTGACGCAGACATTTATCTACAACTCCGAGCGCGCGGCAGCCGGTGCCCCGGAGGTCATTCCTTTTGGCGTGACCATGGTGGCGTCCGTTATCATCGCCTACGGCAATGACGAGCAGAAGGCCAGGTTCCTGCCGCGAATTTTAAAAAGCGAGGACTGGTGGTGCCAGGGTTACTCCGAACCCGGTGCCGGATCGGACCTGGCATCCCTGAAAACCCGCGCCGATCTGGATGGTGACGAATACGTCATCAATGGCAGTAAAATCTGGACGACCTACGCGCAGTACGCGAACTGGATTTTCTGCCTGGTGCGCACCGACAGTTCAGGTCGCAAGCAGGAGGGCATTACCTTTCTGTTGATCGATATGAATACCCCTGGCATCACAGTGCGTCCTATTCAGACTATTGATGGGTTTCACCACCTGAACGAGGTGTTCTTTGACAATGTGCGGGTCCCCGTCGAAAACCGTATCGGCGAAGAGGGCAAGGGTTGGACCTATGCAAAATCGCTACTGGTGCAGGAGCGTCTCTCCATCGCTGAGGTCGCCGATTCCAAACGCGCCCTGACCGAGGTGCGCGAAGAAGCGCGTCGGGAAGTCAACGGCGGCGTGTCGTTGCTGGAAGACCCGCTGTTCGCCAAACGCCTTACCGATATTGAGATCGAACTGATGGCGCTGGAGTTCACAGAATTACGTGCACTGGCTTCGATTGCCGAGGGGAAGGAGCCGGGGCCGGAATCCTCGCTCCTCAAACTGCAGGGCACCGAGGTCCAGCAGGCGATCCAGGAATTGCGCATGGATGTTGCCGCCTACTACAGCGGCACATTACAGGGCGAACTCACTGCGGATCAACTTGGCCATGACTATGCGGACATCGCCCAGAAGTCCTATTTCAGGGGGCGGGCATCCTCCATCTACGGTGGCTCCAATGAAGTGCAAAAAAATATCACTGCCAAATATGTGCTTGGCCTGTAGGAGATAGCAACGATGAATTTTAATTTGAGCGAAGAACAGAACCAGATCCGCGACAGCATCGCACGTTTTGTGCAGGAGAATTATGCCTTCGACCAACGCAATGCGGTGGTGGCACTGGAGCATGGCTTCAGTAAACAGCACTGGCAACAGTTTGCGGAACTGGGTTGGCTGTCGATTCCTTTTGCAGAAGAGCAGGGCGGTTTTGGCGGCGGTCCGGTCGATACCATGGTGCTGATGCAGGAGTTTGGCCGCGGGCTGGTCGCCGAGCCTTATCTCGCCACCGTGCTGTTGTTCGGTGGACTGCTGCAAGCCGGCGCCAGCGAAGCCTTACAGAACGAGTATATTCCCGCCATCATTGCCGGAGAGCTGCAGGGTGCTTTTGCCTACGTGGAGCGCCAGAGCCGCTATGCTATTACCGATATTGCCACCGTAGCCGAGCAAAATGACGGCAAATGGGTATTGAACGGCGAAAAAACGGTGGTGCTCAATGGTGGTGCCGCACAGAAAATTATCGTCGCCGCGCGCAGCTCAGGAGCACAGGTGGACGAGAAGGGTATTACACTGTTGCTGGTCGATGCCAACAGTGCCGGTATCGAACGCACCGTATACCGTATGACCGATGGCCAGGAGGCGGCGAACATCACGTTCACCAATGTCGAGGCCGAGGCGGTCATCGGCAGCCCCGACCAGGGCTATCCCCTGATGGCATCAGTAGTTGAGGATGCGCGAGTAGCAGTGTGCGCCAACGCACTCGGCGCGTTGGAAAGCCTGAATGCGCAGACGCTTGAATACTGTAAAACCCGGGAACAGTTTGGTGTGGCGATCGGCTCCTTCCAGGCCCTGCAACATCGCCTTGTCGATATGTTTGGCGCTTGCGAGAATGTGAAGTCTCTGCTGTACCGTGCTGTATGCGCGTTACAGGACGGCAGTGAGGATGCCCGGCGCAGTGTGCTGGCACTAAAAGTGATGGTTGGACGCGCCGGAAAGCACATTGGTGGTGAGGCGATTCAACTCCACGGCGGCATGGGTATGACTGACGAGCTCTCAGTAGGCTTCTTTGTAAAACGCCTGATGATCATCAATACGCTGTTCGGCGATGCTGATTATCACCAGCAATTGTTTGCACAGCTGGTCAACGCCGCACCGCAGGCCGGTGCGACCGCGAACTCTGAAGCCGCCTGATACTCATTGTTGGTTTACCGTTGAATTGCAGAGCCCTGCAAAGGCTCTGCAATCGCTTCATCAAGCCCTGTGCAACTCTCAAAACCCCTCACTCACCAGAATGATGTCCTTTGAACCTGCCGGCAAGGAGATCGTTGTGCCATCTTCCCCGAGGGTGAAGTCCGGGTAAACCTCTTCTACCCCGTCCAGAAATGCCGCTTCCATACCGGGCAGAATCAATGGTGGCACGATATGGTAGTACAGCAGATGCCCGACGTTGGCATCGCGGGCAACCTCGGCAGCCTCTACCGGTGAAGCGTGGTAGTTCTGGATATCCAGAGTGATTTTTGCGAGGCCAGTGGCACCGACTTTCGTCGCCGTATCATGCATCACACCGACCAGATTGGGTGCCAGCGCATCGTGCACCAGTAAATCGACGCCTTGCGCAAACTGTTGCAGGTTGGCGGACTTGGCGGTGTCGCCACTGACGAGCACAGTACGCTCCTTGTAGCTGAACAGATAACCCACCGAGGGCTTCACCGGGCCATGATCCACCAGCAGGGCCTGAATCTTCACATCACCCTGGTCGTACACTGTTTCCAGTTGGCCGAGTGCCGGCACCGGGAAGGGACGGGCGACCATACCGAAACCCTGCAGTGGGGCGACCGGGTCACCATGATGCGCGTTGCGTCCCACTGAATCCTGTTTGTACGCGGTGTTGAAACCGTTGACGATCTGCTGCACGCCCTGCGGGCCGATCACCGGCAGCGGCTTTGTATTGGCGCCGTTCACCCAGCGTATAGTAGCCATTTCACCGAGCCCATCCATGTGATCGGAGTGGAAATGCGTCAGCAATACCGCCTCAATACTGCCGACCGGGTAACGCATTGTCAGGAGGTTGCGCAAACCGTAGGTGCCGGCATCGACAATGAACAGTTGCGTACCGGCGATCACTGCCACGCAGGGGCCGGAACGTTTGGGACCGGGCAGCGGGCCACCGGCACCGCACAGCGCGACATGGAGGCCATCCTCAAACGCCTCCGTCGCATTGGTGGTCATGGCCATTTCAGCCCCCCTGGACATAATGCGCATCGCGATATCGGCGCGTTGTGTATAGGCAATTGCGCCTATCACAACCACGGCAAGTAAAACTATGACGGACTTTTTCATCGCTACTCTCCTGCAAGTTTATAGGCCTTTGGTGGATTCACCATTGCCTTCCCAATACTGAATCGCGTGAACTCACGCGGGTACTGATTCATTTACTTTTGCTGGCCGGTCAATTTCAGAAACAGCCGGTTCATGCCACCAATCCAGCGATCATAATCGGACGTTTTACGCTGCATATACACTTTTACCTCCTCGTGGGTGAGGATCAGGAAGCTCTCCCGTGCCAGGTGATCCACCACGATGTCGGCCAGTTGGTTGGGCTCCATCATGCCGTCACCACTGGCCGCTTTGGTCGCATCGTCGTCCATGTTTGCTGTCATCGCGGTACGCACGGCCTGGGGACAGAGCAGGGAGACCTTGATGCCCTGGTGAGCGTAAGTCAATGCCAGCCATTCGGCGAAACCGACGGCAGCGTGCTTCGTTGTGCCATATGCCGCGCCACCAATCTGGTTGAGCAAGCCCGCCGCTGAGGCGGTATTCAGGAAGTAACCGCCGCCACGCTGGATCATACGCGGTACCAGATGGCGGGCGGCGTATACATGCGACATCACATTCACCTGCCAGATAAGCTGCCATTCATCGTTCGGAGACTGTTCGCTGGCGCCGATAGCCAGGCCTGCGTTGCTGCAAAAGAGATCAATTGGCCCGATATTGCTTTCTGTGTCTTCAATCACCCGGATGATGTCGTCTTCTCTCGTCACATCTGCAGACATCGCAATGCAGCCAAGCTCTGCTGCTGTTTGCGCTGCCGTATCGGCGTTGATGTCGACGCCGACCACGGTTTTCGCGCCCTCGGCGAGGAATTTCTTCACCAGCGCTTTGCCGATACCGCTGCCAGCACCGGTGACGACGACTATTTTGTCGAGAAGCTGCATGTTTGTTTCCCCCTACCATGGAAGTGGTATTGCTGAGCACGCTTGCTCGCCTCAGCCAGATAGTGTTCCAGAATATCGCTGCCATCGAACAGTGCGCCGCCCCTGCGGCCGTCGCTGGCGTCCAGTTGCAGCAATTCATCCTGCATATACAGGCGCGCTACCAAACGCGATTTCCGCATTACACTGTGCATGGGCACCGCTGCCTGAAATGCGCGTGAGAGTGACATGATGGCATACTATATGTCAATATAACGCGGTCGAGCGATGTGCCACAGAGTGAGAAAGCATCGCATCCGTATCGAGCAGAGGAGAGTACCTGGCATGAGCGAGAACAATATTGTCAAGACGCTGGAAGTGCGCAAGGACAAATGGGGTGATACCCGGGTGGTCGAAAGCGCTCTGCCCGCGGAACTGGATGACAACGCGGTCGTGATCCGCGTCGATAAGTTTGCACTGACCGCGAACAATATATCCTACGCCGGTGCCGGAGACCTGCTCGGCTACTGGGGATTCTTCCCGGCGGAGGAGGGCTGGGGGCGTATTCCTGCGATGGGTTGGGGGGATGTCATCGCGTCGGCTCACCCTGGCGTTCAGGTCGGTGAGCGCGTATGGGGGTTTTTCCCATTCAGCACCCATTTAACGATTGTCGCGGGCAGGGCTGGGGCTGATCACTTTCAGGATGTCTCCCCACACCGTGCGCAGTACGCACCGGTGTATGCGCGATTTGATCGTGCAGCGGCCAATCCGATTTACGATATCGCGCGCGAAGATGAGGATTGCCTGTTGCGGGGACTGTTTATGACCTCGTGGTTGGTGGAGGACTTTATGCACGTTAATGCGTCTTTTGGCGCCGCGGCGTGCCTGATTACCAGTGCCTCCAGCAAAACCAGTATCGCACTGGCGCATTGCGTGAAGAAGCGAGGGGACATGGTCAGTATTGGTATCACATCGGCCGCCAACGTCGCGTTCTGTGAAAGCCTTGGCTACTACGACCGTGTATTGACCTACGATGACATCGACACGCTCGATGCTTCGCAGGCAGCCGTCATTGTCGATATGGCAGGGAGCGCCCCGGTGCTGAGCGCTATTCACCATCACTACGCTGGCAACATCAAGCACTCCTGCCAGATTGGCGCGACGCACTATGAGGAGATGGGGGCAGTGGATAATCTGCCAGGTGCCAAACCCGAGTTTTTCTTTGCGCCGTCCCATATTCAGTCACGCAGTGCTGAGTTGGGCGCAACGACACTGATGATCAAGCTGGGAACAGAATATATGCAGTTTCGAGCGGGCAGTGACAATTGGTTACGGCTGGAACACAGCTACGGTATTGACGCGGTGGAGAAGATCTATCAATCAGTACTCGCGGGACGGTCTGATGCCAAAAGCGGCCAGATTGTATCGCTGTGGCCGAAACAGTAGTGCAGCGCCGCTGCGCGCGTTAAAGCAGAACCTGCGCCAATCAATCATTATCAAGCCTCTTTGAAGCCCCCCGAGTAACCCACAGCGAGCCTAGCAGCGCCCACAACCGGGGGCTGTTCCGCAGGCAGCCACGCGCAAGGCTGTCGAGGGCAGGATAGATCAAACCAAATCACAGGAACCAAATACCAGAGTGGGGGCTACCGACGCACGTGCCCACCTGTGGGTAACTGTGTGTCCGAATCCTTTATTTAACATAATATATATTATGCGCATATCTAATAAGTCAGGCG
>CAXBLZ010000014.1:0-60121 GCA_963976735.1 uncultured Halioglobus sp. | reverse complement strand
GAGGCCTGGACGTGATCGACTCGCGAGAGACACTGCAGGGCGCCACCCGGTTCGCTTCGGGTAAGGGCCGCCACGGTGATTTCGAGGAGATTTGAGGTGTCTGACGTCGCAGTGCTGACCGTCGTTCACGGCGATTCCACTAGCGCCACGGCAGCTCAACCCTCGCGCTCAATCCCCCATACTCACTGCGAGAAAAGGTCAGCGTGCCCTGGTAAACCGCTACTTTGTCGGCAACAATCGCCAGACCGAGTCCATGACCGATCACCGATTCATCCAGCCGTTCACCGCGCTTCAGCACTTCCTGTAATTTGTCGTGGGGTATGCCCGGGCCATCGTCGTCAACCTGGATAACCAGAGTGTCACCGGTGCGCTTAATCACAAGACTGATCTTCTCCCGGCGCCATTTACAGGCGTTATCCAGCAGATTGCCGAGTAACTCCAGTATGTCCTCTCGCTCCCACGGTATTCGCCCCGCCAGCAGTAGCTGAGTGCTGATGTCAGTATTTTGACGCTGCGCGCCACGCAGGCTGTCCAACAGTAGCGGCAGATCCGTATCGATATCAAAAAGTGCTTCCGGGCGACGCGTGCCTGCGGTGCGTGCGTGCGCCATCTCCCGCGTGATGCGCTGGCGTATGTATTCAATCTGGGCATTCATCGCATCGCGCAGCGCCGGGTCGTGGCGCACCGTATCGCGGTCCGTGAGATTGCGTAGTACTGCCAGCGGTGTTTTCAGTGCGTGGCTCAAATCACCGACTGCAATACGTGATCGGTGTAGCTGGTGCTGTGTGTCCAGCAGCAGGTGGTTAATCTCGCGAACCAGTGGTGCGAGTTCCTGCGGAACATTTTCATCCAGCGTGGTGATTGAGCCAGTGGTCAACTGTTCTACTTGTCGTCGCGCCAGTTCTAACGGCCGCAGCGAGCGGCGCACCAGATACTGCTGCAGCAGTGCCAGCAGCAGCAGCACGAGCATGCCGCTGGCCAGAAGCAGATACCGGATGTGCCTGATGTCCTGCAGTATCGGCGAGTAGTCAATCCCGACCAGCACCGTTATTGTCTCACCCAGACGTCGATACTCTGCCCTGAGCCACAGCAGCCGCTGCTTATTCGGCCCGTCGACCAGTTCCCCGGTGAGCGCCTGTGATTCTGTTGGCGCCAGTTGTTCGTCCCACAGTGAGCGCGAACGCCACTGCCGTTCACCAATAGTGACCAGGAAGTAGCGACCCGACAGGGGCGTGTCGTATGCGGGGTCGGTGGCTGTAGTGTCCAGGATCACGCCGTTGGGGCCGCGCGTGATCGCTTTCAGCAAACTGCGGCTCTCATCGTGCAGGTCGCTGATCATGTAGTCTCTCAATGCAGCGTCCAGCAACCAGTTTGCCGTCTGTGCTATTGTCAAACCGGCCAACAGCAGGCTGCCGATCACACCCGCGGTCAGCAGGCGACTGATGGATGTCACGTGGATACCCCGTGAAATCGATAGCCCTGACCGCGTCGGGTTTCAATCACATTGCGTCCGAGTTTGCCACGCAAACGGTTGATATGTACTTCGATCACATTGCTGTCGCGCTCCCGCTCATTGTCGTAAAGGTGCTCGGCCAAATGCGAACGCGAAAGTAGTTTTCCTGGATGCAGCATGAAGTACCGCAACATCTGGAATTCCGCTCCCGTCAATTGAATGCGCTCCTCGCCAGCGACAGCGCATTGAAGATGCTCGTCCAGCCTCAGGCCACCTGCCTCCAGTACCGCCTGGTTAGCAACACTGTGTGTGCGCCTGACGAGCGCCTGCAGGCGTAATACCAGCTCCTCTGGATGGAAGGGCTTGGTCAGGTAGTCATCGGCGCCGGCCTTAAGGCCGTCGATTCGATCGGCCCATGTGTCGCGCGCGGTGAGCACCAGAACTGCCGTCGACAGCGCTGATGCGCGCCACTGGTGCAGCACATCGATACCATCGCGACCCGGGAGACCCAGGTCGAGTACAATAATGTCGTACGGGTTATCGCTGGCCTGGACCGCTGCGTCACGCCCGTCGACCAACCAGTCGACTGCATAGCCATTGCGCTGCAGCAGTGGCAGCAATTCGTCGGCCAGGGCGACATTGTCCTCAACCAGCAGCAGTCGCACTAGTCCTCCATTTTATCTTCGAGGATGCGGCCATCGCTGGCATCGATCTCCAGTTCGCGGACGCGGCCACCATCCACCACGATGTCGATTTCATAGATATAGTCGTTCCCGTCATTTTCCAGCTCTACCTCCAGAACTTGTGCACCGGGGTAGCGGCTGGAAACGGACTGGAGTATTGCCTGAAACGGTGCAACTGCGCCAGACCGGCGTAGTTCCAGCACTTCATCCTGGTTAATATCGTCGGCATTGCCGGGCAAGCCGACGACGCATAACGCCAGGCCGAGGCTGCTGGCGACAATCCAGCGCAGAGTACTGGTTGGCATCGTTCTGCGCCTAGTGGTCCTGCTTGTCCTGCAGCAGTTCACCGGTGGTGGCATCGAGGTCAACATTCCACTCCTGGCCATCCGTGTCGTGCAGTTCCACCTCGTAGACATACTTGCCGTAATGCTCTTCAAGCTCGGTGTCAGTAATGCTTGCACCGGGGTGCTGCTTGATCGCGAGTTCGTTGAGTTCGACAAATGGTTTGATCTTCCCTTCCTGCTGCAATCTTGCCGCTTCATCGACGCGCACGTCTGCGAGAGCGAGGTTGGCGAAAAATCCTGAGATTACAATGGCTGCGGCTACTTTCTTCATGTGATGCTCCTTGTATTGGGTGGCTGAATTTGCCACGGTTGTAAAGTAACGCGATAAGATTAACTGAAAGTTAATGGTAGGGAGATCCCGGTGCTACCGCCAGCTTCTCGCTGGCCAACAAGGACTTGCTGGCATACTCTCTACCCTGTTCCAATTTGGTATGAGGAGCGTAAATGACGGCGATGCCTATCGAGCCCCAGCAGTTGCTGGTCGGTTGCAATGCGGTGATTTTTGACTGCCGGTTCTCTTTGGCGTATCCGCTCCAGGGGCGGACCCTCTATGCGCAGGGTCATATACCGGGTGCACACTACCTCGATCTGAACCGGGATTTGGCCGGCGCGCCGGGTGAGCACGGCGGGCGCCATCCGCTGCCTGAGCCCGCAGAGTTCGCGGCTACGCTGGCTCGGTATGGTGTCGGCCCGGAGACTGAAGTCGTGGCCTACGACGACTCGCGACTTGGCTTTGCCGCGCGCCTGTGGTGGCTGATGAGGGCGCTGGGGTATCGTCCACCGCGACTGCTCAATGGTGGGTATGCAGCGTATCTCGCGGCCGGTGGTGAACCACAGATGGATGTGCCGAACGTGCGGGCAATGGATTGCTGCCCGGTTGGCAGTTTCCACGGATATCTGGATATTGAGGGTGTGCGCGATGCGCAAAGCAGTGGCGCGCTGCTGATCGACTCGAGGGAACCGCGGCGCTACGCCGGGGTGGAAGAGCCGATTGACCCTGTTGCCGGCCACATCCCGGGCGCAATCAATCGTCCCTGGCAGGCTGTTACCGGCGACGACCACCGCGTGGTAGACAAAGCGGCGTTACAGATACACTGGCAAGACGCGCTGGGTGCTGATCGCCTCGTCGTCTATTGCGGTTCCGGGGTGACAGCCTGCGTCAACCTGTTTTCCCTGGCGCTGCTGGGTCGCACTGATGCCGTGCTCTACGCCGGTAGCTGGAGCGATTGGTGCAGCTATCTTCAGCGGTCACCTTGAAATGGCGGCCGCGACCGTCGGCACCGGCCTAGAAGGTTGGCGGGCACTCTCCCTGTAACCAACGTCCCGTGGTGGGGTGGGTGAATGCCAGTGTACAGGCGTGCAGCATCAGGCGATCCGCCATACCCAGTGCCGTGTCGTGTGCATACATGTCGCAGCCCAGGATGGGGTGACCCAGCTCCCGCATATGAATGCGCAGCTGGTGAGAGCGCCCGGTGACCGGTTTCAGCAACATACGGCTGCGGTCTCCGTGCCGCGACAGTACTTCGAAGTGGGTGAGGGCAGCGCGGCCGCGCTGGTGGCAAATCTTCTGCAGTGGGCGGCGGTCCCAGTCACAGGTAATCGGCAGGTTCACTTCGCCCTTATCGGATGCCACCTCACCGTAGACAATGGCCTGGTAGGTCTTTTCCACCTCGCGCTGCTGGAACTGCCGGCTGATATGCGCGTGGGTGGGTTTGTTCAGCGGGATCACCATGATGCCCGATGTGTCCAGATCAAGGCGGTGCACGATGCTCGCCGTGGGATAGCGCTGTTGCAAGCGGGTGATCAGGCAGTCCTTGTTGAGGGGGTGTCGCCCCGGAATGCTGAGCAACAGCGTCGGTTTGCGCACCAGCAATAAATCGCTGTCCTCGTAAAGTATCGCGATGTCTTCACGGCTGTGCGGGACAAGATAAGGTGGCGGTTCTTGCATGGCAGTCGATGTGCACTCTGGTTGGCCGCGGGATTTTTTGCCGTCCGGGCGTTTATACTGCGATTTTGTTAATTCGGGGCGTCCGCAGAATGATGGAGTCGCACAGCTTACAGCAACATCTGCAGGGAATCATTCCCGCTGCCAGGCTTGAGGTGGTGTCGCTACCTCGATGTCCGCACATACAATTGCTGCTGCTCAATGCCGACTACCCACAGGGTGATCTCACTGCGCAGCAGGTGCAGCGGGTGATGGACAATCCCCTGTACTGGGTATTTTGCTGGGCTTCGGGGCAGGTGCTGGCAGAATTTCTGCTCGAGAACCCACACTGGGTGACGGGTAAGCGGGTACTGGACTTTGGCTGTGGCAGCGGTGTGGTCGCGGTGGCAGCGGCGCTGGCCGGTGCCGCAGACGTTGTCGCCTGCGACATCGATCCACTGGCGCAGGCGGCGACCCGGATCAACGCCCGCCTGAATGATGTAACGGTCAACGTGTGCCATGACTGGGATGCCATCGGCGGCCCTATCGACCTTATAATCGTGGCCGATGTGCTTTACGACAGCGGCAACTTCGCCTGGTTACAGCGGTTTACTGAGCGTGCCACACGCGTGCTGATCGCCGATTCCAGAGTCAAGGATTTTGACTACCCTCCCTACCGGCAGATAGCGCGTCGCAGTAGTTGTACCGTGCCCGACCTGGATGAATCGGCGGAATTTCGCGACGTCAGGATTTATCTGGCCGGTTGACAATGCGTTCGCGGCGCAGTCGCGTCAGGGAGAGAATGCACTATTGGTCTGCGGGAGATATATTTTGTACACTGTGCGCCACCTGAACTGCTCGAGAATCCCATCGCATGAACCCGAATTATCTGGACTTTGAACAGCCTATCGGCGAGCTGGAAGTCAAAATTGAGGAATTGCGGCTGGTCGGCTCTGACAACGAGATCAATATCAGTTCAGAGATCGAGACGCTGCGCGCCAAGAGCACCAAACTTACGGAAAAAATCTATTCCAATCTCAGTGCCTGGGATATCGTTAAAGTGGCGCGCCATCCGCGTCGTCCCTATGCACTGGACTACATCCCGCGTGTATTTACCGAGTTTGATGAACTGCACGGTGATCGTCATTTTGGAGATGACAAGGCGATTGTCGGCGGTGTGGCGCGCATCGATGGCCAGCCGGTGATGGTCATAGGGCAGGAGAAAGGGCGGGCCGTGAAGGACAAGGTCCTGCGCAATTTCGGCATGCCCAAGCCTGAGGGGTATCGCAAAGCGTTGCGCCTGATGGAGATGGCGGAGCGCTACAAAATGCCGGTCGTGACGCTGATCGACACCCCCGGAGCCTACCCCGGTATCGATTCAGAGGAGCGCGGTATCAGTGAGTCAATTGCCCAGAATCTCGCGGTAATGTCACGCCTGGCAACCCCGATCGTCTGTATTGTGATAGGCGAGGGCAGTTCCGGTGGAGCGCTGGGTATTGGCGTTGGGGATCACCTCGCCATGCTGCAGTATTCCACCTACTTTGTTATCTCACCGGAAGGCTGTGCCAATATTATCTGGAAGGATATCGCACACGCGCCTGAAGCGGCAGAGGCTATGGGCGTCACATCCAAAAACCTGCAGGATCTCGGCATTGTCGACGCCACCATTCCAGAGCCGCTGGGAGGGGCGCACCGCGACATCGACCTGATGGCGGAGCGAATCCGTGAGCATGTCGTTGCCCAGTTGGAGCGCCTGCAGGGGCTGCCGCTGGAAGACCTGCTGTCCAAGCGCTACCAGCGACTCATGTCCTACGGAAACTAGGCCGGATTGCTCAATTCCACGGATCTCGACGAGCAGCTAAACGACGTATTCACTGCTTCGCATTGGTATGTAGCCTTCAGCGGAGGCCTGGATTCCAGTGTGTTGCTGCACGTGTTGCTGCATTGGTGTGCGGCACATCCCGGCGCACCGGCACTGCAGGCGCTGCATATTAACCATGGTTTACAGCCGGCTGCCGATGACTGGCAGCGACACTGTGAGGCGCAGTGCCGCGCCTGGGGGCTGCCCTGCATCAGTCGCGCCGTTCAGGTGCCGCACCGCGGCGGTCTGGAAGCGGCGGCCCGGGAAGCGCGCTACCAGGTCTTCGAGGAGTGCCTGCCAGTGGGCGCGGTACTCTTTATGGGGCATCACCTGGATGACCAGATAGAGACGTTTTTCCTGCGCCTGATGCGTGGTGCCGGCGTGCAGGGGTTGGCGGGAATGCCCCGGCAGCGGAAGCTGGGTGCCGGGCAACTGCTGCGGCCACTGTTGGCTTGTCCTCGCGCAGCGTTGGAAGCCTATGCCGACGAACACGGTCTGGCGTATGTGGAGGACCCATCCAACCGTGACGCCGCGATGGATCGCAACTACCTGCGTGCCCGGGTATTGCCGGCGCTGGGTGCGCGCTGGCCCACGTACCGGCAATCGGTTGCCCGCGCGCTGGACCACCTGGCTGCCGCTGCCGACTCGGTGGCTGTCGCTGTGGGGGTGCCGGATACAGTGTACAGCCTTATGGGCGATCCCGGCCTGCCGGTCTCCCAGTTGCAGGAAGCGCTGCCGGAGGTGGCCGCGGCGCGGTTGCGAGGTTGGCTGTCGGCGCAGGGCTGTCGAGCCCCGGAGCGAGCTGCACTACTGGAATTCCTGCGCCAGGTGCGGGTGGCGCCTGCTGATGGCAAACCCCGCCTCGACTGCGGTTCCTATGCCCTGCAGCGCTATCGCGAGGCCGTTTTTCTGGAGCCGGCGCCCGTTGCAGCGCGGGTCGAGGAGCTTCAGTTGGCGCCCGATCAGGCTTATACCGTGGCGGGCGTGGGCAGCCTGCAGCTGCAGCCTGTACAATCCGATGGGCTACGGTTGTTGCCAGGCGAGCAGTTGACCGTGCGCTGGCGACGGGGTGGAGAGCGCTGTCGTCTGTCGGGGCGACCCGGTAGTCGTAGCCTCAAGGCGCTGATGCAGGAGTGGGCAGTGCCGCCGTGGTGGCGCGCGCGCGTGCCGCTGGTTTATCTGGGTGACGAGCTCGTCGCTGTAGGTGATCTGGCGCGCTGTGAATCGGCCCGCTGGCAGGCGCTGGCAGCTGAGGGCGAGTCGCTCTGGGATTTTGCCTGGAAACGACCCTCCCGGCACCAGTTCTGATTGAGCTCGGGCGGCCTTTCTGGTAGCCTGACTGCCCATCTTTTGCAGGACCAGTACCGGTAGATAAAACTCCCAGAGAGAGCCGGAAGCAGGGTCTGCATACCCGGTAATACAGCATACATAGGCTAATCATGACGCGTTATATTTTCGTCACCGGTGGGGTGGTTTCGTCTCTTGGCAAAGGCATCGCCGCCGCTTCGCTGGCCGCCGTGCTGGAGGCCAGGGGTATCAAGGTGACGCTGCTGAAGCTGGATCCTTATATCAATGTCGATCCCGGCACCATGAGTCCGTTCCAGCACGGTGAAGTGTTTGTCACGGAGGACGGTGCAGAGACCGATCTGGATCTGGGTCATTATGAGCGCTTTACCCACACCGTGATGAAACGCACCAATAACTTTACCACAGGCAGGGTGTATAACGCGGTGCTGCGCAAGGAGCGGCGCGGCGATTACCTCGGCGGTACCGTGCAGGTCATTCCGCATATCACTGATGAAATCAAGCGGCGGGTGGTGCTCGGAGCGGGCGACGCCGAGGTGGCCGTGGTCGAAATCGGCGGTACGGTCGGCGACATCGAAGGCCTGCCCTTTCTCGAGGCCGCACGGCAACTGAAGGTGGAGATGGGGCCCAACCGCGCACTGTTGATGCACCTTACGCTGGTGCCTTACATAGCGACTGCCGGTGAAATCAAAACCAAGCCGACCCAGCACTCGGTCAAGGAGCTGCGCTCCATCGGCCTGCAGCCCGATATTCTGTTGTGCCGCTGCGCAGTCGATATCGAAGAGAGTGCGCGCAAGAAGATTTCGCTGTTTACCAACGTTGAAGAGCGTGCGGTCATACCGCTGCTGGATGTCGATTCAATCTACAAGATTCCTGGCATGCTGCAAGGTTTCGGTCTGGATACCTTTGTGGTGGAGCGCTTTGGCCTGGATTGTAAAGCGGAAGCTGACCTGTCCGATTGGGCCGATGTGGTGGAGCGAGAGTTCACCGTCAGCAGCGGTCAGGTGCGGGTGGCGATGGTTGGCAAATATGTCGATCTGCAGGACGCCTACAAGTCTCTCAATGAAGCGCTGAGTCACGCCGGTTTGCAAACGTTGACAGATGTGAAGATTGAGTATTTCGATGCCGAGGATATCGAGCGGCACGGTACGGCGGCGCTGGAGGGAGTCGACGCCATACTGGTGCCCGGTGGCTTCGGCGACCGCGGTGTGGAAGGCAAGATCACCGCAGTGCGTTTCGCGCGCGAGAACAACATTCCCTTTCTTGGTATCTGCCTGGGCATGCACGTGGCGCTGGTTGAGTACGCGCGCAACGTGTGTGGACTCGAGGGCGCCGACTCCACCGAGATGAACCCGGCCACACCGCACCCGATTGTCGCCCTGATTACCGAGTGGATGAACGCCGACGGCAGTTCTGAGCAGCGCGATGAAGAATCCGACAAGGGCGGAACCATGCGCCTGGGTGCCCAGCCCTGTCATCTGGAACCGGGCAGCAAGGTGCGGGAAATCTACGGCGCCGATGTGATTTCTGAACGCCACCGCCATCGCTATGAGATCAACAACAACTATATTGAACGGCTGCAGGACGCCGGCATGCGTATTGCCGGCTGGTCTGCGGATCACTCCCTGGTCGAGATGGTCGAATTGCCCGACCACCCATGGTTTGTCGCCTGCCAGTTCCACCCCGAATTTACATCCCGGCCGCGCGGCGGACACCCCTTGTTCACCAGCTACATCAAGGCGGCAATCGTCCATGCCCAGGGCGGCAAAGAGGGAAAACCATGACCGAGAAGACTGTTTCAATAGCACAGATGCGCATTGATAACAGTGCGCCCTTCGTGTTGCTCGGGGGTGTCAATGTACTGGAGAGTCGCGACTTCGCGTTGCAGGTGGCTGAACACTACGTCGAGGTGTGCCGCCGGCTGGATATCCCCTATGTTTTCAAGGCCTCCTACGACAAGGCCAATCGCTCGTCGATACATTCTTTTCGAGGCCCCGGCATCGATGAGGGCCTGAGGATTCTGGCCGAGGTAAAAGCGGCGTTTGGCGTACCGATCATCACCGATGTGCACACGCCGGAACAGGCCGCCCCTGCAGCTGAAGTCTGCGATATCATCCAGCTGCCAGCATTCCTGGCGCGCCAGACGGATCTGGTGGCGGCGATGGCGGCGACCGGTGCGGCCATCAATATCAAGAAGCCCCAGTTTCTCAGCCCCTCGCAGATGGCGAATATCGTGGAGAAGTTTGCCGAATGTGGGAATACCCGCGTGATGCTGTGTGAGCGTGGCAGTAACTTTGGCTATGACAACCTGGTGGTGGATATGCTGGGTTTCGGTGTGATGAAACGCAGCTGCAATAATGTTCCGCTGATCTTTGACGTGACGCATGCGCTGCAGTGTCGGGACACTGGCGGTGCTGCCTCCGGTGGTCGGCGTTCACAGGTCGTGGATCTGGCGCGTTCGGGTATGGCGCTGGGCCTGGCGGGTCTGTTTCTGGAGGCGCATCCAGATCCTGACAAGGCCCTCTGCGACGGTCCCAGCGCGCTCCCGCTGTCACAACTGGAGCCCTTCCTACAACAAGTGAAGGCGGTCGATGACCTGGTGAAGTCATTGCCCCCACTTCACATTGATTAGCAACTACGGAGTTTGACTGCATGACATCGATCACAAACATACAGGCCTTTGAGGTAATGGATTCACGCGGTAATCCCACCGTGATGGCCGAGGTGACACTGGATACCGGCGAAGTGGGTTCGGCCTTTGCGCCGTCAGGCGCTTCCACTGGCTCGCGCGAGGCACTGGAGTTGCGTGACGGCGATGCCAAACGCTATCTGGGCAAGGGCGTGCTCAATGCCGTCGGGCATGTCAATGGCGATCTGCGCACGCTGCTGCTGGGGCGTGATGTCACAGCCCAGCGCGAACTCGATGCGGCCATGATTGACGCGGACGGCACGGAGAACAAGGGCAAGTATGGAGCCAACGCGATACTGGCCGTGTCACTGGCGGCGGCCAAGGCTGCCGCACTGTCACGCAAGGTACCGCTGTACCAGCACATCGCCGATATCAATGGCAGCTCGGGTTTTACCATGCCGGTGCCCATGATGAACATCCTCAACGGTGGCGAGCACGCCGACAACAATGTCGATATCCAGGAATTTATGGTGCAGCCCGTGGGAGCGCCGACCTTTGCCGAGGGTCTGCGCGCCGGTGCGGAAATTTTCCACCAGTTGAAAAAAGTATTGTCTGCACGGGGCCTCAATACTGCGGTGGGTGACGAGGGTGGTTTTGCGCCCAACCTGCCCTCCAATGAAGCCGCGCTGGAAGCGATCGCCGATGCTGTGGAGAAGGCGGGATACAGTCTCGGCAAGGATATTACCCTGGCGCTGGACTGTGCCGCCTCCGAGTTCTACCGCGATGGCTTGTACGATCTCGCCGGAGAGGGCAAGCAGTTCAGCAGTGCAGCGTTCACCGACTATCTGGCGGACCTCGCGTCCAGCCACCCCATTATTTCCATCGAAGACGGCCTGGATGAGTCCGACTGGGACGGCTGGAAAATGTTGACCGACAAGATTGGCGACAAGGTGCAACTGGTTGGCGACGATCTGTTCGTCACCAATACAAAAATTCTCAAGGAGGGGATCGACAAGGGCGTCGCCAACTCCATTCTCATCAAGTTCAACCAGATCGGCAGCCTGTCTGAGACGCTGGATGCGATCGCGATGGCGAAGGCAGCGGGTTACACCGCTGTTATCTCGCACCGCAGCGGCGAAACCGAGGACACCACCATAGCCGACCTGGCGGTGGCGACTGCGGCCGGTCAAATAAAAACCGGTTCACTGTGCCGTTCGGATCGTGTAGCCAAGTACAACCGGCTGCTGCGCATTGAAGCCGAACTGGCAGGGCGTGCGCCATACCGCGGCCTGGCAGAATTTTCGCGTCAGTAGGGCTGACATTTGCGCTGGCTGTTACTGACACTGCTGATTCTGTTGGGGGTAATGCAATACCGTCTGTGGTTTGCAGAGGGTAGTTTCGCCGAACAGCATCGTCTGGAGTTGCAGGTCGAGGAGCAGACGCGCATCAACGCCGAATTACAGGCGCGCAATGCGGTGCTGGAGCGGGAGGTGTTGGAACTCCAGACAGGGAATAAAGGTGTAGAACAACGCGCTCGCGAGCAGCTTGGCCTGGTCCGTGAGGGTGAGACGTTTTACCAGATTGTGGATACGCCTGAGTCCGCGCCGGAAGACGCACAGTGAGCATCGCCTCCTCCATGCCGCCTGAATCGCGCTGCTGGGCCGTTGTGCCCGCCGCCGGCACCGGCAGTCGCATGGGTTCCGATCAGCCCAAGCAGTACTTGCAGTTGGCGGGCGTGACGCTGCTGGAGCACAGTCTGCGCGCGCTGTTGGGATGCCCCCGGATCAGCGGCATAGTGGTCGCGCTGCATGCCCGCGACAGACAGGCGGATACGCTGCCCGTGCTGCAGGAGACGCGGGTAAAGACCGTCATCGGCGGTGAGGAGCGCAGCGATTCGGTACTGGCGGGTCTGGCACACTTGTTGTCATGCGCCGATCCACAGGACTGGGTGCTGGTGCACGACGCCGCCCGCCCCTGCCTGCAACCTGCGGATATCGAACGGCTAATCGAGGCTGTGATCGCAGGCAGTACAGGCGGCATACTGGCACAACCTATTGTGGATACCGTCAAACAGGCTTCCGCCGATGCGCTGGTCGTTCGGACACTGGACCGCGCCACGCTGTGGCGCGCACAGACCCCACAAATGTTCCGGCTTGGGGAACTGCACCGCGCACTGCAGGAGGCGCAGCAGCGCGGTTTGGTGGTCACCGATGAGGCCTCGGCGATGGAGATGGCGGGGTATCCTGTGCAGTTGGTTGTTGGGCCCGCCGCTAACCTCAAGGTGACGGTACCTGCAGATCTGCCGCTGGCGGCCTGGTATCTGCAAGCGGCGGTTGAGGGTGTGCCTGCGTGAAGCGCAGCAGCGGGAGGGACCGTCCATGCGAATAGGCCACGGCTATGACGTGCACCGCTTCGGCCCTGGCGACACGGTGGTGCTGGGCGGGGTGAGTATCCCCCACAATCGCGGCATGGTGGCACATTCCGATGGGGATGTGCTGATTCACGCGGTCTGCGATGCGCTGCTGGGTGCGCTCGGTGAGGGTGATATCGGGCACCATTTCCCCGATACAGACCCCGCTAATGCCGGTATCGACAGCCGGGTATTGTTGCGTCGCGTCATGCGCTTAGTGGCCGCGGCAGGCTGGGAACTGGGTAATCTGGATGTCACGCTGATTGCGCAGGCACCGCGAATGGCGCCCCACATTGCGGTTATGCGTGACAATCTGGCCGCCGATATGGCCGCCTCCGTGGCTCAGGTAAATGTGAAAGCGACGACTACGGAGACCCTGGGGTTTACCGGCCGCGGTGAGGGTATTGCCGCCCATGCGGTGGTATTGCTGCAGACCGTACAGCCGTGAGGCAGCAGTGGGCGCGTGTGTCGCAGGGGCTGCCCGGTAGCGCCGTGATCCGCAGCCGGCCCGAGGATTTCAGGGTCAGTGAGCAATTGGGTTTTGAGTTGTCAGGAGAGGGCGAGCACTGTTTCCTGCACCTGCAAAAGCGGCAGCTGAATAGCCTGGACTTACAACGACGTGTATCCGATCTCAGTGGCGTGGGGCTGCGGGATATTGGCTACAGCGGGCTCAAGGACCGCAATGCGGTGACCAGTCAGTGGTTCAGTGTGGGAATGGCTGGGCGAGTGGAGCCAGACTGGTCCGCGCTGGAGGCAGCCGGCGATGTGGCGGTGCTGGCGGTGGCTCGCCACTCGCGCAAGCTCAGGCGTGGTGTGCATCGCGCCAACCGTTTCACTCTGGTGTTGCGCGAGCTGACGGGTGACCCTGCCAAACTGGAGCAGCGCTTGCAGACATTGCGCGCTGTCGGTGTCCCCAACTATTTTGGCGAGCAGCGTTTCGGTCGCGATGGCTCGACTCTGGAACAGGCCCGGCGTTGGATGCGCGGTGGGCGTCGCATTTCCAGAGAAAAGCGCGGCCTGTATTACTCCGCATTGCGCGCCTACGTGTTCAATTGCATCCTTGCGCAGCGGGTGGAGCGGGGTGACTGGGACACGGTACTGCCGGGGGATATCTGTATGCTGCACGGGACGCGCAGTCACTTTTGCTGTGAGCAGGTGACTGACGACATTCGCGCACGTGCAGCCAGTGGGGATATTCATCCGGGCATACCCCTATGGGGGCGGGGGCAGCTGGATCTGTCCTACCTGCAGCGGCTCGGGAGCCTCGCCCAGTGCACTGATATTTGCGAGTTTCTGGAGGCGTCAGGCCTGGATCTGGCCTGGCGTCCGGCGCGCCTGTTGGCGGATGACTTTTGCTGGGAGTTTTGTGATGATGACACTCTGCGACTGGAGTTTTCCCTGGGTGCTGGCTGTTATGCCACAGCGCTGCTGGCCGAGTTCGTGCAGTATAAAGAAGGATAGAGAAAGTGGTATCAGTAGTGAACAGGATTGACCTTCACGGTATCGGGATGACCTCCCAGCGCACACGGGAACGACTCGTGCAGCGATTGGTCGAGCAGGGCATCCGCGACACGACTGTGTTAGATGTCATGCGTATCACCCCGCGTCACCTGTTCCTGGATGAGGCGATGGCGCATCGCGCCTATGAAGATGTCGCCCTGCCGATCGGGTTTCAGCAAACCTTATCCCAGCCCTATGTGGTGGCGCGAATGACTGAACTACTGCTGGCGGCGGGGCCGCGCTCGCGTGTACTGGAGATTGGTACCGGCTCTGGCTACCAGACAGCGATACTCGCACAGCTGGTCGCTGAGGTGTACAGCGTTGAACGCATCAAGACCTTGCAGCAGAAGGCTCGCCAGCGTTTGCGCCAGCTCAAGTTGCGCAACGTCCATATGAATCACGCGGACGGCGGTATGGGCTGGGAGGCGCGCGGCCCCTATGACGGTATTCTTGTCACCGCTGCACCAGAGCGTATCCCCGAGGATTTGTTACTGCAACTGGCGCTTGGTGGCCGACTGGTCATACCCGTTGGCAAAGAGCTGCAGCATCTGCAGGTGGTCACACGCACACACGAGGGCTACGAGACGGAAATCGTCGAGGCCGTTTTCTTTGTGCCGCTGCGTCCCGGGAAAGAGAAGTAATGCCGCTGTCCTCTGCGGGCATATTCTTACGCGGCCTGCTGATGGGTGCCGCCGACATCGTACCGGGCGTATCCGGGGGTACCATGGCATTTATCACTGGTATCTATGACACATTGTTGACGAGTATTCGTTCGTTCGATCTGGTGTTCCTGCGCAAGCTCTCAGGGCTGGATTTCGCCGGTGCGTGGGCGCATGTGAATGGCGCTTTTCTGTTGGCGTTGCTGGCGGGTATTGCGACCAGCATTTTCTCGCTGGCACAAATCGTATCCTGGCTGCTGGAGCATCATCCAGTGCCGCTCTGGGCATTCTTTTTCGGCCTGATCCTCGCTTCTGCGCTGGTGTTGCTGGGGGAGGTTACACGCTGGTCGACGGCCGTCTTTTCCAGTCTTGTGGCGGGGGCGGCAATCGCACTGCTTATCGCGCTGTCACCGGTTGTCAATCTGGATGTGGGGCTGGCAGGTGTCTTTGTGGCCGGCTTTGTGGCGATTTGCGCGATGATTTTGCCGGGGATATCCGGCAGCTTCATCCTGGTACTGTTGGGAATGTACAGCACGGTGTTGCTCGCGATTAAATCAATGGATCTGGTGTTTATGCTGGTGTTCGCACTCGGTGCCGGCTCGGGGTTATTGTGTTTTTCCCGCCTGCTGCACTGGCTGTTGCATCGGTTTCATCAACCCACTATGGCGTTGTTGACCGGCTTTCTGTTTGGTTCCCTGGCGGTGGTATGGCCCTGGAAACGCGTGCTGACCTGGGTGGAAACCAGTCACGGGGGGGTGAAGCCGGCCCAGCAAATCCCGGTCTCGCCTGGCGATTTCCTGATCTACACGGGGCAGGAGCCTCATCTCTGGCTCAGCCTGGGTTTAATGGTGTTGGGTTTTGCACTGGTGTGGTTCATACATGCCCGTTGGGGTCATGGCCAGTCGGGGTGAAGTCCCAGGTGAGGAGCGCGTGTGCTAGCTAGGATTATTTTGAGCCTGGTACTGTGCGGTTTGTTCGGGTGTGTCAGCAATTCGCGAGCACCGGTGGAAGACCGGAGCGGGTTGGCGCAGAGCGGTATCTATATGGTAAAGCGCGGTGACACTCTGTACTCGATAGCGTTTCGCTCCGGCATGGACTACCGAAAAGTGGCTGCCGCCAATGGTATTTCGAGTCCCTATACCATTTACCCCGGCCAGAAGATTTATCTGACAGAGGCGGTCCCGTCGCGACAGACCAGCGCGGCACCACCGGCGCCAGCATCAGGAACTGTGGTGACGCCAGCACCCATTCCGGTTCGCACACAGGGCTCCTCGACGGTCTACACGCCTGCCCCGGGGACTGTTGAGCAGGGCGCCGGGTCTGCTGGTGCGGGTGCTGGGGTTGCCAGTGCGCCGTCGGTCCCAGCCACAGTGCCAACGCCAGTGCCGGTGGTTCCCGCGCCTTCGCCGCCCGCTGTTCGGCCTGCCCCGGTTATTTCCAAACAACCCGAGTCCGGCGCATTCGAAGGGGGCGCGGTGGATGTCTGGCTCTGGCCCACTGCGGGCCCGGTGACGCGAGGATATTCTGAAAGCGTGCACAAGGGGATCGATATCGGTGGTACCAGGGGGGATCCAATTGTGGCAGTGGCGGCGGGCAAGGTCGTGTACGGTGGAACCGGTATTGTCGGGTATGGGGAAATGTTAATCATTAAGCACAACGAGGAATATCTCAGCGCCTATGGCCACAATGACCGACTGCTGGTCGCTGAGGGTGAGACTGTGACCGCGGGGCAAATCATCGCCGAGAAAGGCAGTTCCGGAACGGATACCGTGAAACTGCATTTTGAGATCCGCAGGGAGGGCAAGCCCATTGACCCGCAAAGGGTATTACCAGGGCGGTAGCGACTGTGGAATTAAGGCATCATGCTGCCACAGGTCTGCTGATATAAAAAATAGTGACTGCTAAAAACTGGACAGCTGCCCCTGATTGCATTTGGCGATACAACTGGGTTAGTCTGGCAGACCCGGCAAGAAAAACTCTAAGTAACGATAGCAAAAAGTAGAGTGGGTTAAGGTCATGGATTTGGATCAGACACGTGCAGGTTCGAAACGGAATTCGAAATCAGGTGCTGCCGCAGAGCGGTCCGCTGGGGCAGATGCGATATCACCTGTAGGCTCTGCGCCAGCAGAGTCCAGTGGCAGGCGTCATGCCGCCCCCGACCTGACCGAAGACACTCCATTCGCCGCTGCTAACTGGCTCAGCCCTGAGCTTGAAGATGCCGATGAAGAGTTTGATCGCGTCAAACAGCAAAATCCCCGCAAGACTGACAAGTCCCTGGATGCCACCCAGTTATACCTGAACGAGATTGGCTTTTCGCCGCTGCTGAGTGCGGACGAGGAAAAGTATTATGCCCGCCTCGCGCGCAGTGGCGATGAGTCCGGCCGCAAGCGCATGATCGAGAGTAATCTGCGGCTTGTGGTGAAAATCTCCCGCCGCTATATCAACCGGGGGCTGACGCTACTGGATTTGATCGAAGAGGGCAATCTGGGTTTGATCCGGGCAGTCGAAAAGTTTGATCCCGATCTGGGTTTTCGGTTTTCCACCTATGCCACCTGGTGGATTCGCCAGACGATAGAGCGGGCCATTATGAACCAGACGCGGACAATTCGCCTGCCCATCCATGTGGTGAAAGAGTTGAATATCTATCTGCGGGCTGCACGTGAGCTGACGCAAAAGCTCGATCATGAGCCTGCGGCAGAGGAGATCGCGGATTTGCTCGACCGGCCGGTTGCGGATGTGAAGCGTATGTTGGGTTTGAATGAGCGCGTCATCTCCATGGATACCCCCATCGGTCCCGACTCCGACGGCTCCATGGTAGACATGATTGCCGATGTCCAGGACTGTGATCCCTCGCAGTTGCTGCAGGATACCGACATCAAGGACAACATCGCCATCTGGTTGGACGAGTTGTCTGAAAAGCAGCGGGAGGTGGTGTCGCGTCGGTTTGGTTTGCGCGGCTTTGAAAGCAGTACGCTGGAAGAGGTGGGGCGTGAGATTGGCCTGACCCGCGAACGGGTGCGGCAGATCCAGGTCGAGGCCCTCAAACGCCTGCGCGTTATTATGGAAAACCAGGGTCTCAGTGGCGACTCGCTGTTCAGCTAGCGCCTGGCCCGTCTGGTCCCATGGTCGGCCTTCACTGGTGTGTTTCGATCCCCGGAGAGTACGCTGTCGATTCCTCGACGGTCGCGTAAAATAAGACATGATTGACGATATTCGCAAGCAACTGGATCTGCCGGACCTGAATCAGGTGGGTTTTGTGGTCCCTAATCTGGAGCAGGCGTTGGCATTGTATGAACCGCTGTTCGGGCCGTTCTCGCGCATGGATCCGGGCCCGATGACCTACGATTACCGCGGCGCCCAGGAGGAATGCACAATGCGGCTTGCCTTCGGCAGCAGCGGCGATGTGGAGATTGAGTTAATCGAGTGGGTGTCAGGCGGTTGCCCGCACAAGGAATTTCTGGACGCTGGTCGCGAGGGTATGCATCACCTGCGTTTTATCGTCGCAGACCTCGATGCCCAGATCGAAGCGGCCCGCTCGGTAGGCTATGAGGCAATCTGGGGTAAGCGGTACGGCCAGGGTCTGGCGGTCGCCTATATGGAGCGGGCGGGTGACCCCCTGGTACTCGAGTTCTTTGAGAACCACCGCAGCTAAACGGGCCGAGTATCCTCATCAGCGTTGACCGCAATTTGTATGTTGGTTGGAGGAGTCTCCTGTGGTGCAGGGACCATTTCCAGCGGCACCTCACCTTTCGCATTGAGGATAATACGGTAGTACAAGCCTTCCGCAGAACCGTTGAGCAGCGCATCCGTCACCATGTCGTCAGTGTCCACCGCCTGCCCCGCATTCAGTAATTTTTTGAATGTTTTTGCAAAATTCTCGGTGTGGCGGGCTCGCACAGGGGTGCTGAAAAATATCTCGTGCATGGCCTCCTTGTTATCCAGTTTGCCCAGACACAGGCTGATCATTTTGCGGATGAACCAGGCGTGATCACCCGTGGTGGAGATGGCGCGCTGCTCCGTGAACTCGACCGAGGAAATTTCCCCGGTACCCGTGGGGCCACACACCGACATATAGTGAAATCCGGCGATAGAGCCGAGTTGCTGCTGTACCAGGGTTAATAGCTTGAAGTAACTGTCCTGCTGGGAGTGCAGCTCCAGTCTGCGCGCGCTCTGCTCCTGCAGTTTGATGGCTCGGGTATTGGCGCCGATTTCCTTCTGCTGCATGAAATGACCGATAACAAGCCACAGGAAAGCCAGTGGCGCAAACGCTCCCTCCAGAAAGCTGCCGATATCGGCAGTGGCGAGATGTATGAAGTTTTCTGCACCGACGATCCCCAGCAGGTAGGTGAGCCCCGCGGTGAACCAGAGGACGGTGATGGATAATCCGAGGGCGACGCGCCAGTCCATTCCCAACTCACTCCCACTCAGTCAATTCTGGTGTATTTTTTTTTGGCTTCGCGCTCAAGTGTAAAGCGCAGACGCGGGTTCCGCTATTGCATCGCACAAAAAAAACCCCGTCACGGTGCCATGACGGGGTTTGTGGAGCGCGCGCAAGGGCTAGCGTTGCAAATGGGCGAGCTTGTCGGGTTTGCCGGCCCATTCTTCCGCATCTGGCAGGGCCGGCTTCATTTCTGTGATGCACGGCCATACTTCGGCCAGTTCGGCATTCAACTCGAGGAACACAGCCTGATCTTCCGGCAATTCATCCTCGGAGAAAATTGCATCTACCGGGCATTCCGGCTCACACAAGGCGCAGTCGATACACTCGTCCGGGTGAATAACCAAAAAATTGGGGCCCTCGTAAAAGCAGTCAACGGGGCAAACCTCAACACAGTCTGTGTGCTTGCAGTTGATGCAGTCTTCACCTACAACAAATGTCATTCCTGATACGCCTCTTGGGTAATGGTGCTGGACTAAGGGGCGTTAGTTTAACCGCAGTAGGTCCAGAAATGAAGGCCTGTGGAGAGGGATATTGCCCCGCTCTGTGAAGGTGTTCACAGGCTGCTGCGCGCCCGGTTTTCGGGTTCGCCGAGGTCGGCATCAGTCCAGTTGAGCCTTCAATTCATACAGTGTGTCGAGGGCCTGTCGTGGCGTCAGGTCATTCACATCGAGCGCCTGCAGTAGTTCAATTACCGGATGGGGTGCGGCAGCAAACAAATCGTCCTGTGCGGGCAACGGTGACGGCTGCTTACCGGGAGGGGTATCGTGGGTACCGCGTTCCAGTTCCTGCAGTTTCTCCCGTGCAGCCTGTAATACAGGCGCCGGAATGCCTGCCAGCTTCGCCACCTGTAGTCCAAAACTGCGGTTGGCGGGGCCTTCCTGGATATTGTGCAGGAACACGACATGATCCTGGTGTTCGGTTGCATCCAGGTGCACATTGGCCATGGTGGGGCATAGTTCCGGCAGCGCGGTTAACTCGAAATAGTGGGTCGCAAACAGGGTGAAGGACTGCACTGATCGCGCGAGTTGTACCGCCGCTGCCCAGGCCAGGCTGAGCCCGTCAAAGGTGCTGGTGCCGCGACCCACTTCGTCCATCAGCACCAGGCTGCGAGGGGTGGCGTTGTGGAGTATGTTGGCCGTTTCGGTCATTTCCACCATGAAGGTGGACCGCCCCCCGGCGAGGTCGTCCGAGGACCCGATACGCGTAAAGATTCGGTCGATCGGTGCCATCCTGGCAGCGTCGGCCGGCACGTAGCTGCCGATATGCGCGAGCAGTGCAATGACGGCATTCTGCCGCATGTATGTCGATTTGCCGCCCATATTAGGGCCAGTGATGAGTAGCATTCTTCGCTGTTCGGTCAGCAGGGTATCGTTGGCGATGAACGGTTCCTCCAGTACCTGCTCCACGACCAGGTGGCGCCCGGCGACGATCTCGAAGACCTGTTCACGACAGAATTCGGGTTGGCACAATCTGAGGCTGTCGGCCCTTTCCGCCAGGTTGGCCAGTACGTCCAGTTCGGCAACAGCGGCGGCGCTATCCTGCAACGGCGACAAGTCCTTGTTCAGGCGTTCGAGGAGTTCCTCATACAGAAACTTCTCCCTCGCCAGGGCGCGACTCTTGCTGGAAAGTGCTTTGTCTTCGAAGGTTTTCAGCTCGGGTGTAATGAAGCGCTCGGCATTCTTCAGGGTCTGGCGCCTGACGTAGGCCGCTGGCGCTTTATCGGACTGCGCCCGACTGATTTCGATGTAGTAGCCGTGTACCCGGTTGTAACCGACCTTCAGGGTGCTGATACCCGTGGCCTGGCGCTCGCGCTGTTCGATCTCGAGTAAAAAGTCGCCGGCATTGGTGCTGATGCGGCGCAACTCATCCAGTTCGGCATCGTAGCCATCGGCGATTACGCCGCCATCGCGGATGACGACCGGGGGATTTTCCAGGATGGCCCCGCTCAGTAAAGCGCAGAGCTCGGGGAACTCGGCCGCCTGCTCACCGAGTGCATGCAGCAGTGGTGAGTCCAGGGCAGCCAACTCTGTCCGCAGTTGCGGCAGCGCTTGCAGCGAGCTGAGCAGGCGTGTCAGGTCGCGAGGGCGGGCCGAGCGCAGGGCCACCCGGGTGAGGATGCGTTCCACATCGCCGATTGGCTTGAGTGCTTTGCGCACAGCCTCGTAGGCGTAGTTCTGGCACAGCGCCGCAATAGCCGTGTGCCGGGTTTGCAATACCTCGATATCCGTCAACGGCCGGTGCAGCCAGCGCCTGAGAAGGCGACTGCCCATTGCGGTCTCGCATCTGTCCATTACCGACAACAGGGTGTTGCCCAGGCCCCCGTTCATGTTGATGTCGATTTCCAGGTTGCGACGTGTAGCCGCGTCGAGAATGACACTGTCCTCGCGGCTCTCCTGTTGCAGTGAGCGAATGTGTGGAAGGTTGCCACGCTGTGTGTCCTTCACGTACTGCAGCAGGCAGCCGGCAGCGCCGAGGGCCAGCTCGAGATTGTCGCAACCAAAGCCTTGTAAATCGTGGGTCTGGAATTGGGTGTTCAGGGCGCGTCGGGCACTCTGTGTATCGAACTCCCAGGCCGGTTGGCTGCGCGCGCCGCGGCGCGCAGTGATCGCGGGATGGAGGATGGATTCGTGGTACAGGGTCTCCGCCGGGTTCAATCGCTGCAACTCGCCGGTCAGCGCCTCTTCGCCGCAGATTTCCAGTATGCGAAAGCGACCTGTGCTGAGGTCCAGGTAGGCTATACCGTATTGCTGCTGATGCTGTGATACCGCCAGTAACAGGTTGTCGACCCGGTCTTCCAGCAGGGCCTCATCGGACAGGGTACCGGGGGTGACTACCCGCACAACCGCTCGCTCCACGGGCCCCTTGCTGGTGGCTGGGTCGCCTATTTGCTCGGCGATGGCCACTGAGACACCGGCTTTTACCAGCCTGGCCAGGTAGTTTTCAGCCGCATGGTAGGGTACGCCGCACATCGGAATGGGCTCACCGGCGGACTTGCCACGTGCGGTGAGGGTGATATCCAGTAACTCGGCAGCGCGCCTGGCGTCATCAAAAAACAGCTCATAAAAGTCCCCCATCCGGTAGAACAGCAGGTCATTCGGATGGCTGGCCTTGATGCTGAGAAACTGCTGCATCATTGGAGTGTGTTCAACTGATTGATTCAAAAGTAAATTATCTTTTAGGTTCAATGGCTTAGGGATTGCTATGAGGCGCTATGATAAGGGAAATGCCTGTCGCCGACACCTCTCGTGTGACTATTTCGGGTACCGGGGCGGGACAGTTCAAAACTGCCCTTAAACCCGATTTATGGTCTATGCTCTATTGTGGCAGGAGAAAATAATCCGGGCCAAGCCTCATAATAATGAGCCGGAGCTACGGCAATATCATGCAGACGCAGCCCCATGTCGCTGTTCGAAAAATACGTGCAGAAGTAGAGCGGTAATCAAGGGTCGGCCCGTCTATGAGATAGGGAGGAGAGCATTTGAAGACGGTACTCTCAAAGCGGTCCAGTCGCGACATCAGTACCCCTGAATGCGATGTGCAGGGAGTTGATAGCAAACTGCGTTTGATAAAGAGCTTGTCTGAGGCCTCACAAGCGGGCACTGATGCCGAGGTCGCCGCCAGATTGATCCAGCTGCGCCACAATACATGGAAATGCGGACAGTACCCGGAGCCGCCATCGCAGTGGCCGCCGACCGTGTCCGCTGATGTCGGTGGTGCCAGAATCCCTACCATCGGCCCCGCAGACCTCAGCGCCGACGTGCTGTGCGATGCTATCAGTCGGCAGTCATGCCTATTGGTGCGCGGTTTGATGCCGGAGCGGGACGCGGATGCAATGGTCGCCGGGATTGATCATGCCCTTGACGCCTTTGAGCGGCGCCGGGACGGTGACACAGACCCGGCTCTTGACGCGTGGTTTTTACCTTTTGTCCCCGAAACGGGACAGGATTCGTATGCAATGGTCCGGCACATGGCCAATGTGAACGGCACGGTCTTCGCCGCGGACTCCCCGCACAATTTCCAGCGCTTTATCGACATATGCAATTCCATGGGGGTGTTGGATATCCTGACGGAGTATTTTGGTGTGCGCCCAGTGCTGTCGGTGCCAAAAACAACACTAAAGCGGGTGCGGCCCGATACACCTGTCGGTTGGCACCAGGACATCAGGGCCTACGGCGCCAAGACCAGGGCGGTCAATATGTGGGTCGCACTGTCGTCGTGCGGGACGGATGCCCGCGGCCTCGCAGTGGTTCCCGTCAACCCGGGCGGCCCTGTTGAGGATGTGCCGCCGCCTCCTCCATTGGTTCCCATCAGCGATGAGACGATCAATCGGCTGGCGTCCGAAGGAACACCACCACAGGAGCCGGTCTTCGAAAAAGGCGATGTGCTGTTTTTTGACACGCTACTCCCTCACACCACTCAGCAGGGCAGCGGTTTCACCAGGGATCGCTATGCGATGGAGTGCTGGTTTTTTGCCCCGACGACCCTGAGCGAAATATGGCTCCCCCTGCATGTTTGAAGGATAAGGCAGCTGCCGGTCAATGTCTGTCCCCTGGCCCATGACACCGTGAAGGCACTGGCCGTGGGTAATGTGATTCCCGTCACTAAATAGTCCGAAGTTGGAGGTTTTTTGATTATTCCTTGCTAGAATCTGTCAGGTATCCCTGCAGAAAGCAATCGCATATGCACGGACATTACAGGCTTACGGCATGAGTAATATTGCGATCATAAAAATACATCCGGGCTTGAATATGGCCCTCCCCCAGCTTTCGGGTGACCTGAATCGTGCGGGACACAAAACGAAAATGTTCTTCTTCAAGGACTACAAGATAGAAGAACAGTACTTCAAATCAACCTTTTCTCGTGAGCAATCAGTCAGTCTCGAAAAGGGTCGCGAAGTCTACGAGGAGTTTGAGCCCGAGTATTATCTACTCGCAAATGAACTTAAAGAGTTCCAGCCGGACGCTATCGGGCTTTCCGTGATCAGCCTCTCGATTCCAGAGGCGATAAAGACAACACACTTTTTGCGATCGCACTTTCAGATACCGATTATCTGGGGCGGCGTCGGCGCCACCTTGCAGCCCGAAGTCGCGATTGAACATGCTGATTTGGTGTGTGTTGGCGAGGGTGAAGATGTGTTCATTGAGTTTGCCGATTGCGTGCAAAATAACACGGATTGGACTTCAATCCTGGGCACCTGGGCCCGGAGGCCCGACGGTGACGTTGTGCAGAATCCCAAGCGACCAACGCCGAACCTGGACTCGATCGCGATTCCCAACTGGGATCCACGAAGCTTGCGCTACATTACCGGTGAAAAAGTCGTTAAGCACAAGTTTGCATTCCAGAAACTCACCAATGGTGACTATCAGATAATGACGCAGCGGGGTTGCCCGTTTTCCTGCTCATTCTGCGTCGAGAGCCGCTACCAGGAGATGTTCGGGAAGAAGAACTCACTGCGTCGGCGCAGTGTGGATGTGGTTATTGAGGAACTGGTTGCAGCAAAGGAAAATTTCAATCCAAAGGTGCTGTGGTTCTGGGACGATGTGTTTACAGTCAATCCGCGTTGGTTAAAAGATTTCCTTCCGAAATATAAGGATCAGGTCGGGATTCCTTTCTGGTGTTATACCTACCCGACAACCCACAACCTTCAGCTCTTGAAAGATTTGAAAGAGGCGGGTTGCAACACGATGACAATGGGAATTCAATCGGGCAGCAAGCGTATTCTTGAGGACGTGTACAATCGCCCGACGCCGCTGGATCGGGTGGTTGAGGCGGCTCAGGAGATCATCGATGCCGGCATCATCGGTTACTTCGACCTGATCACCAAATCGACCTTTGAAACAGAGGCGGATTTGCGGGCGACCTTTGAGTTCCTCATCGATCTGCCCCAGGAGATGAACTACGGCGGTTATGCCGAGATGAAGAGTTACCCGACATACTCTTACACGAACAAGGAAGAGGCTGCCAAGGAAAGTACTATAGTGACGTCCATCGCCACGGTCGACGACAAAACGTACGATTATTATCACAACCTGTACTGGGTTGCGCGTAATCCCTATATCGACAAGACTGAGAAGCTACTTATCGGGGAGGACCCTGTGTTCCGGGATCAGCCTGAGTTGCTGCAGCAGTACTACTATGCGTCGCGCAGCATTCACGAGTCAATCGCGCTGATGCGCGAAACCACCGCAAGGGGTATACATCCGAACATATTGTTTCCGCCACCAGAGTATGTCCATACCCCACTGCTGTCGCACCGCAAGACGGTGTGACGCCGCACTGGTCGGATCCGTACGATACAAGACGTCGCCAGAGCCGCCAATTTCTTCGCTCGCCACCCGCAGTATTGCGCGCCCGGCACTGCGCCTGGCGGGTATTGCTTATTAGTCCAAGCCTGGGCAATCCGTGACATTTTTTCTCCTCTTTTGAGCGATCGTATATACTGGCCGGACACTTGGCTGCGGTATTCTTTAGATGGCACTTAAAATAATAGTTTGGGGAACAGGTAATGTGGGTAGACCGGCGATTCGTGCGGTACTTTCCCATAGCGAACTGGAACTTGTGGGCGTGATCGTTGCCAGCAGGGACAAGGTCGGGCGTGATGCCGGCGATATTGCAGGTGTAGGCAGCACCGGGGTGATTGCCACGGATGACTGGCGTAGTGTGCTGGACGCCGGTGCCGACGCCGTTGTGTACACGGCTACTGCCGATATACGGCCGGTCGAGGCCATGGCTGATTTACTGGCGTGTCTGGATGCCGGGATCAATGTGGTTTCCAGCGCCTTCTACACTTTTTTGCATCCCGCGTCGAGTTCTCAGGAAGCCCTGCAGCCGGTCACCGATGCCTGTGCCCGCAGCGGGGCCTCCCTGTTCGTGTCCGGCATAGATCCGGGTTGGGTGATGGATATGCTGCCCGTTGTCCTGAGTGGGGCGGTTTCCGGAATTCGGGAGATTCGTACCCGTGAGATTTTCAACTATGCGCTCTACGATCAACCCCAGGTCGTGCGTGAGGTTATCGGATTTGGCGGGGCTATGGACGCGCTGCCAATGATGTTGCATGATTTCGCTATAGAAATGGTGTGGGCGCCGATGGTGCGCCTGGTTGGTGAGGCACTGGGGGCTCCGGTGGAAAAGGTGGAAGTACGGGTAGAGCGCGTGCCGCTGGAGCGGACAATTGAAGTGGCTGGCATGGGCACATTTGAGGCCGGTACCCAGGGCGCGTTTCGCTTTGAGGTACTGGGCTATCACCGCGGCCAACCGCGCTATGTGCTTGAACACATTACCCGAATAGATGATGAGTGTGCACCACATTGGCCCTATCCCCCTCAGGGGCAGGGGTGTCATCAGGTGCTGATAAGTGGTGATCCCGACCTGCACGTCAGTGTCCACGCGGAGGATCACTTTGAGCCAGGAGTGGCGGGAGGTGGAAATGCATCAGCCGCGAATTGGATCGTCAATGCGCTGCCCGGTGTATGCAGCGCGAAACCCGGTATAGTTACTGTACTTGATCTCCCGCGAATTACCGGCGCGGGACAACTCACATTTGGATAGCAGCATTATGAGCAATGAAGCAACCGAAATTCATGAGGCCGAACCAGCAGAGCACACGGATGAGAGTCAGGAACCAGCGGGTGTCGTAGCGGATAATCTTCTGGTGGGCCAGCCGTTCCCACTGGAGGAGGACGAGATCCCCGAGTCAGCCACCCAGCCGGAGCAAAGTCGTTTGCGTCTGGCCAAGTTGGCACGAAATCATGGTCTGGTCTTCCTGATCGCGGTTCTGTCTTTCGCCGCCGCGGATACCTGGAGTACCCTCAGCGGCCTGTTTATAGCGGATTTGCTCTGTATTGTCACCGCTGCACTCGCTGGTATCAGTATCACAACGCTGGCGCATGAATGGTTTCACTATTTTGGCGCGCGATTTGCTAAAGCGCAGATCAACATCCCCACGCGCCAGGGTTTGTTTGTTTATCTTTGGGATTTCGGGGGAAATAGCGCGGGGCAGTTCCTTATCATGAGTGTTGCTGGCAGTATCGGCGGGTTTTTAGCGGTGATACTGTTGTGGACTACTGTCCCTGCAGATACTCTCGGCCGCGCTGTGTTGAGTAGTGCCGCCGTTGCCAGTTTTATTTACTCGGCCTTCATTGAGTGGCCTGTGATAAGACGCGTACAGTTTAGTGGTGACCCGCTGGCGGAGTTATCGAAAATCGACAAGCCGGTGTTGTCGCGCGGTTTTCTTGTTGCGACGCTTTCCGGTGTCATACTGACGATTGCATTGATGGCATTTAACTGAGCCGACATCTACCACCTGCAACAGAGAGCGTGTCCAGTGAAAGATACTATGAAAGTGCGTACCGCTATCCTCCTCAATACTCTGCTGGTTTCCCTGTTTTTGGGCAGCTTTGCTCATGCCAATGATGAACCGGTATCACGCATTACGGTTACCGGCGAGGGCCGTGTCGATATCGTGCCCGATATGGCGGTACTGATGTTGAGTGTCAATCGAGAAGCGCCGACTGCGCGTGAGGCATTGACGGCAAATTCCGCAGCCATGAGCAAGGTGCTGGCGGCTATGACCGGGCTCGGTATAGAAAAACGCGATCTGCAGACAGCGAATTTCGATATCCAGCCGCGCTACACCTACCCCAACCGGCAAGGGAACGGCACCGATCAGGCGCCCAAACTGGTTGGCTATATCGTTCGCAATTCGCTTTCGGTACGTGTGCGTGATATCAGCAGGGTAGGAGAGGTGCTCGACACTTCCGTGACGCTTGGCGTTAATGAGGGTGGCAGTATCCAGTTCACCAATGATGATCCCTCTGCGGCCATTACCCAGGCGCGGGTGAAGGCGATGGAGGAGGCGCTGTCCAAGGCCCGCACCCTGGCTGAGGCAGCCGATGTGTCGTTGGGCGATGTACTGGAAATCTCCGAACAGAACTACAGCCCACGCCCCATGCCGATGATGGCGAAGGGGATGATGGCGATGGACAGTGCCGAATCAGTTCCCATCGCCACCGGCGAGAATAGCTATACAGTGACAGTAAATGTGACACTGGCGATAGAGCAATGACCGTATTCGGTAGCAACTGCGCCCCGTGAGTTCACAGCAATCGGCGGATGAACGCAATCCCTATGCATTGCGTAAGAAAGCCTATTACACGCTTGTCATATTAACGATTGTCTACAGCTTCAATTTTATCGACCGGCAACTACTGGCGATTCTGCAGGAATCGATCAAGGCTGACCTCGCGCTTTCCGACGGCCAGTTGGGTCTGCTCACCGGATTTGCTTTCGCTGTATTCTATGTCACCGCCGGTATTCCGATTGCGCGCTGGGCGGATCGTGGCAATAGGCGCAATATCGTCGCCCTCTCGCTTTTTGTCTGGAGTTTCATGACAGCGATCAGCGGCTTTGTGCAGAATTATCTGCATTTGCTGCTGGCGCGTATTGGGGTCGGTGTTGGTGAGGCCGGTGGCAGCCCTCCGTCCCACGCTATTATTTCAGATATTTTTGCTCCCAATGAGCGCGCCAGCGCGATCGGCTTTTACTCAATGGGCGTGAGTATTGGCATACTGTTTGGTTTTCTCGCCGGGGGTTGGCTGAATGAATTCTTCGGTTGGCGGGTGGCCTTTATGGTTGTCGGCGTTCCCGGGATCCTGCTCGCAATCGTGGTACGTCTGTCCGTTGCCGAACCCGAGCGCGGACTGATTGAGCAACGCGAAGACACTGATACCGTCGTGCCCTTGCGCGATGTCCTCGGCCTCCTGTGGAGTCGCCGCTCATTCCGGCATATGGCGCTGGGCGCGGGCCTGAATGCGTTTGCTGGTTACAGTACCAGCAACTGGATAGCCTCCTTTATGATCCGCACTCACGACATGACGACAGGAGAGCTCGGCACCTGGCTGTCGCTCACCATTGGCCTGGGCGGCGCCGTGGGTGTGTTCTGTGGTGGTCTACTTGCCGACCGCATGGCGCAGCGAGATCAGCGCTGGTATCTGTGGTTACCGTCGCTGGCCGGCTTCATTTGTGTACCCTTTATGATCGCGCTTTACCTTGTGCCGAATGCGTATGCATCGCTGTTACTGGGAGTTGTACCGGGCATTCTGTTTAATGTGTATCTTGGCAATCTCATCGCCACCACGCACGGACTGGTGGGCCTGCGTATGCGTGCGCTCTCCTCTGCGATCCTGTTTCTGATCATCAATATCATCGGGCTCGGGCTCGGCCCCTGGAGCACAGGGATGCTGAGTGATTCCCTGCAGGCGTCGCTCGGTGCAGATTCCTTGCGCTATGCCATGCTGTACCTGTTGCCTCCTGTTATGTTCTGGTCGGCGTGCCATTTTTATCTGGCGGCGCGCACTTTGAGAGAGGATCTGGCGGCTGCACCGCCGTAGAAGAGAGTACCAATTATGACTGTTGCAAAAATATCGGGTGAACAATTGTTTGAGAACCAGGTGGTCTGGATAACCGGTGCCTCGTCGGGGATAGGGGAGGCGCTGGCAAAGGCTTTTGCTGGAAGTGGCGCGCGGGTTGTTCTGTCAGCGCGCAATGTCGCCGAGCTGCAACGTGTACAAACTGAGTGCCTTGCCGCGGGTGCAGAGGCCGGTAAGCTGCTGGTGCTGCCGCTGGATGTACTGGACTACGACGCTCTGCCAGCCGCTGTCGCGGCGGTCAATGAGGCCTTTGGTCGCATCGACCTGTTGATCAACAACGCCGGCACTTCGCAGCGCTCATTTTGCCTGGAAACGGAACTGCAGGTGTACCGTACACTGTTCGAACTGAATGTGATCGCCCAGATTGCGCTAACCAAGGCGGTGCTGCCCGTCATGGTAGAGCAGGGCAGTGGCCATATCCTGGTCACCGCCAGCGTTGCGGGTAAGGTTGGAGCGCCATTGCGAACCGGGTATTGCGCTGCCAAACACGCGGTGATGGGTTTTTTTGACTCACTGCGTACCGAGGTCGCTCACCTGGGTATCAAGGTCTCCACTATCGTGCCAGGGTTTATCCGTACCAATATTGGAGCCAATGCACTGACCGGTACAGGGGCTCGTACCGGCGTTGAGGATGCCGATATAGAGGCGGGTATGGATGCCAACGAATGCGCCGCTTTGATTTTGCAGGGCATTGCTGGCGGTATCGAGGAGATCGCTGTGGGTAGCGGTCCTGAAATGGGGTTGCTGGAACTCAAACGCGAGGACCCGACGTCAACTTTTCGTCTGCTGGAGGCCATGGCGGCAGACATCCGCGACAAGCAGCAGAGCCAGTAGCCGTGGGTACCTGATCTGCCTCTGCAAATGTTTTTCCAGCCGTATTGCAACTGTAGCCGGTTGCCATCGGGAGCGGGGGAGCAGCGGTATGGGACGGTTTGATGCGGAGCCAGCGCACAATGACAAAATTTATCCTGTGGGGCCTTACCGCCTCCCCTTATCAGTTAAAAATGCAATCCCTGTTGGACTTTGCGGGGTATGCCTGGGAGCGTTGGCCTGACCAGGCCAGCCGTGGGTCAGCACTGGCCATGGCGCTGCGGCTGAACTGGGCCAGGCAGCGCGGAACAGTGCGTCGGTTTCCGGCTATGGCAAGCGGCCTCGATGAGTATCCTGCTGTCCCGTTCTACACGCAGGACAAGCGGCATTTCTACTATGATTCGAGTTCACTGGCGCACCACCTGGATCAGCTTGCGGCGCGCAACGCAGCACCCCTGATTCCCCCAGACCCGACACTCGCGTTTATCTGTCAGTTGATCGACGAGGCGTTTGACGAATTCGGCCTCTACATGGTGCACCATATGCGCTGGGTGGGTTCTGCCCGCAGTACGCCGATGGGGGCCATGACGGCGCGGGAACTCAGGCAGTTGCTGCCACCGGGATTTACGCCACTTTTGGCGGCCAGGCTTTATCGGCGACAGGCATCGCGCTGTCCCTATCTTTTCAGTGTGGCGCCGGACAATTACGCAGCGCCAGTGAGTCGTGACAGGGCCGCGCCATCGCGCCCGGGGTTTCCGCCGACGCATGCCCTGCTCGAAGAGGCGTGGCGCGGATACCTCGCTGCAATGGAAGAACTGCTTTCACAGCAGCCGTATTTGCTGGGAGGGCGCTTTACCCTGGCCGACGCGAGTGCATACGGACAGCTCGGTATGAACCTCGTCGATCCGGAGGCTGTGGCGCTGCTGGAAGCGTTGGCACCGCGCACGTATCAATGGTTGTGTGCAATCCGCGACCACGACCATTGTGAGCAGGGCGGGTCGCTGGCATTGACCCCCTCGCTGCAGCCGCTATTGCGGATGATCGCCAAGACCTTCGTGCCGCTGATGGTGCAGAATGAAGCCGCTTACGAACGCGAACTCGCCGCTGGCGAGACTGTGTTTAACGAGTCGGCTTTTGATCGTGGTCTCGCACTGTACGACGGGCACTTGCTCGATCATCCTTTTCGGGCGGTGGTAAAAACCTTCCAGGTTCGCGTTTGGCGGGAACTGAAAGCCAGTTGGACAGCCCTCGATGACGATGCGCGAGCTGTACTGGAATGTGACTATCTCCCCGGTGTCGGGCGAGCGCTCGACGCCGGAGCAAGGTCGTCAGCGTAAGTGTGCGACTGCGCTGGCACCTGTCGATAATTCAGGCGCGTTTTTCCAGCCAGTGCCAAATGACCGAATTTAATCGCTTTCAGGGCTTGCAATCCGAAATCAAAAAACTGACTATATATACAGTAGTTTTGCAGTACTGCAGTAGCGGTATGAACAGGCTGTCTGAAGCAGGACAAACCGAAGCAAGACGGGAATACACTGGGTACCAGCACAAAGAGAGAGGCTAATATGGACGCGAACAAGACAAAAGCACTCGATGCAGCACTGAGTCAAATCGAGCGGCAGTTCGGCAAAGGCACGGTCATGCGTATGGGGGACAAGGAGAGGGTAGCCATACCCTCTATCTCCACGGGTTCTCTGGGGCTGGATATTGCGCTGGGCATAGGCGGTCTGCCGCGGGGCAGAATTTGCGAGATTTATGGCCCGGAGTCATCCGGTAAAACAACCCTGACACTGCAGGTGATCGCTGAGTGCCAGAAGCTCGGTGGTATTGCCGCTTTCATCGACGCGGAACACGCGCTCGACCCCTCTTATGCTGAAAAACTGGGCGTGCAGGTGGACGATTTGATCATGTCCCAGCCCGATACCGGTGAGCAGGCACTGGAAGTAGCTGAAATGCTGGTGCGCTCTGGCGCTGTTGAAGTGTTGGTCATCGATTCGGTCGCGGCATTGACCCCGAAGGCGGAGATCGAGGGCGAGATGGGCGCGTCTCATATGGGCCTGCAGGCCCGGTTACTCAGTCAGGCCATGCGTAAATTGACTGCAGCAATTAAGCAGACCAACTGCCTGGTGATTTTTATCAACCAGATTCGTATGAAGATTGGCGTTATGTTCGGCAGTCCGGAAACGACCACTGGTGGTAATGCGCTTAAGTTTTACTCATCAGTGCGGCTGGATATTCGCCGTACCGGCTCGGTGATGGACGGTGACGAAGTCATCGGTAACGAAACGCGCGTTAAAGTGGTGAAGAATAAGGTGTCTCCGCCTTTCAAACAGGCGGAGTTCCAGATTATGTACGGCTCGGGTATTTATCAGTTGGCCGAGGTCCTCGACTGGGGTGTCAAACTCAATTTGGTGGATAAAGCGGGGGCCTGGTATTCCTACAAAGGGGATAAAATCGGTCAGGGTAAAGCCAACGCTGCCAAGTTTTTAGGAAGTAACCCGGCAGTGGCCAGTGAGATTGAGACTCAGATCCGCGCGCAAATGCTGAACTTGGGCGGCCCCAGTAAAGACTCCGCGGCTGTCGAGGCGGAGAAAGAACAAGAAGAGGAAACGTTGTCGGAGAAGTAACTATGCTCTGAACCTGGAGTTTCCATGAATACTTTCCACAGGCGCCGGGGCCCTGCTTACCCCATTCACGTACCCGGCGCCTTTTTTTATCATGTCTGACGACGACGCGGAAAAAGCTGCTGCCAATCCTGCCGATATCCGCCTCGCAGCGATGAACCTGTTGGCGAGACGAGAGCATTCGCTGTGGGAATTGCGCAGAAAGTTAAGGCGCCGATTCTCCGATGAGCGTTTGCTGGATGAACAGTTGGCGCGGCTTACGGAGCAAAATCTGCAGAGCGATCTGCGTTTCGCAGAGAGTTATGCCCATCAACGTATTTATCGGGGTTACGGGCCGGTGCGACTGCGCGAGGAGCTTCGCGAGCGCGGCGTCTCCAGGGCAGATATAGTGCAGACAATGGAGGCACTGGACGTCGACTGGTGTCAGCATGCTGCCCAGGTGCTGCAGAACAAGTTTGGTGAGCTCTTGCCGGGCGATCTCAAGGATGCCGCAAGGCGCGCCCGGTTCATGCAACATCGCGGCTTCACTGCCGAACATTATCGGCATCCGCTGCAGGACTAAGCTCGTAGCGCTAGTCCGATACAGGCCTTGCCTGATCCTCGAAATACCAGTATTTTGCCATGCTGAGCTTGGCGGCCGTCGCCAGCTGATAGAAAGGAGTTGAGCACATGGCACGGGAGGAATCAACGGATGAGAGAGTGGTTCATCATGAGCTTTCCTCGAACTTTCACGATCCCCTTATCCGGGTTTGTCATGTAGCAATTCGTATTTGTATCAAGATGCTGGCGGTCTTGATGGTGCTGGTGATTTTTCTCGGTGTGCTCGATGTTGTCTACCATCTCTACGACGCTTTAAAAGAACCTCCAATACTGCATTTGGACGTCAGTGAAATCTTCGAAATCTTCGGTGCTTTCATGGTGGTACTGATAGCGGTCGAGATTTTTATTAATATCCGTTTGTATCTCGGCTCCAATACACTGCCCGTCCAACTGGTGATAGCTACCGCACTGATGGCGATCGCCCGAAAAGTCATTGTGCTCGACCTGACCGAAACGCCATCGGAGTATGTTTTTGCGATAGGTGTTGTGACCCTGGCACTGGGGGTAACCTACTGGTTGGTCAGTGGTCTCAGTAAATCGGGGCAGCCTGCAGAGCGCGTGACGCTGCCCCGGTCGCCAAGCGTGACTGATTGAAGCACTGGCTGCGATATCGTGTGATAGTACGTGGGCTATTTTGTCTGCTCGCTCTGTTGTATGGGTCGCTGGCGATGGCGCAATCGGCGCAGCACTACCTCGTTGGACGTGGCATTACCGATATCACCGGCCCTGCTGTGGGGATGCAGCTATGGGGATTTGGCCGCCCCGACCAAATTGACGAAGGGATTCATCTTCGGCAGCGTTCGCGCGCATTCGTCATCGCCCAAGCAGACGATCCCGCCAGGCGCCTCGTCTATGTCAGCGCAGAACTGGGCAGCATAGATCACCATATCACGCTGGATGTGGTAGAGCGTCTGCAGCGCCGATTTGGCTCAGCCTATAGCCTGGACAACGTCATTATCACAGCCACCCATACGCATTCCGGTCCTGGTGGCTATTGGCAGTCGAGGACAACGACCGGACTGGATGGTGGCCTTTACCCGGAACACTATGAGGCGATTGTGAGCGGTATCACAGCCTCTATTGTGAGAGCACACAACGATCTGCAGCCGGGGAATATCTTCATCGATACCGGCCGGGTTGCCGATGCCGGCGTCAATCGCTCTTTGGTGGCGTATCTGGAAAATCCGGCGCAGGAGCGGGCGCGTTATAGCGACAACACCAACACGGCAATGACGGTGCTGAAGTTTGTCGATGAGTCCGGCCCCATTGGGATGCTGAGTTGGTATGCACTGCACCCCACTGCGATGAATTTTCATAATCACCTGATATCCGGCGACCACAAGGGATATGCCTCGCTCCAGATGGAGCGGCAATACGGCACGACCTATGCGTCAAACGAGGATTTTGTCGCGGCATTTGCCCAGTCTGATCCCGGCGATGTCACGCCAAATACCAATCTCGATAATACCGGCCCTGGAGCAACCGATGTCGAGACCACGCGGATCATGGGAGAGCGACAGTTACAGCGGGCACTTCAGCTGTTTGCAAGCGCGGATGAGGAACTGTCAGGCCCGATTGATATGCGGCGGGTGTACGTCGATTTTAGCCATTACCCTGTCAAGTCTCGCTACACCGGTGAGGGCGAGCAATATACCTGCCCCTCGGCGTACGGGTACTCTTTTGCGGGCGGGTCGACGGAGGATGGCGGTGGTCATTTCCTGTTCAGAGAGGGTATGACGGAGCAGCGAGTCTGGCTGGATTGGTTGATTCGCATGGTGACAGGCGTTCCCAGGTGGACTGAACCGGTAAAAGCATGCCAGGCGCCCAAACCGATTCTGTTTGAGACGGGTAGCGGCAAACCACCTCTGCAGTCACAGATTCATGCAGTCACCGTAGCGCGTATCGGCCAACTGGTGATCCTAGCCTTGCCGGTGGAAGTCACCACCATGGCCGGCAGGCGCCTGCGCGACACAGTGATGAACGAGCTCGGTGACTGGGCGGGGCATATCGTGCTGGCCGGTTACGCGAACGGTTATGCGGGTTATGTCACCACCCCGCAGGAGTATCAGTTGCAGCAGTATGAGGGCGGTCACACCCTGCACGGCCAGTGGAGTTTGCCGGCGTACCAGCAGGTTGCCAGTGAACTGGCCGCTGCGTTGCAAGCGGGCACACGGGTAGCAAATGCCACTGCTTACGATGACTGGCGCGGCAAATCGCCTGGTCTGCCGCTTCCCGCTGGCACCGCCGCCACGCTTGCGGAAGGCAAGGACTACGGAGAACCGCTGCTGCCATTGAAGAAAACGCAGTACAACAAAGGGGATACCGTCATCGTCGATTTTTGGTCCAGCAACCCCACTGCACATTACACGACCGGAAATACATTTATGCTGGTGGAGCGTCGTACACCGTCCGGCTGGCAGGTTGTTGCTGATGACGGTGACTGGAGCACGCGGGTGCGCTGGCGCCTCCAAGACGATGTATACGTCGCACAACTCAGCTGGGAAATACCGGCCGATACACGCGCTGGCAACTATCGCATCACGCACAAGGGTTTCGACAACACCGGGACTGCGTTCAGCGGCGTGTCAGGCGTTTTCCGCTATGAGATGCCCTGACCCAATTCTGCGCACGATAATAAAGCCACGTGCTACATCGCCTCGGCTCGCGCCAGCGCATCAAAATTGGGCGCAAAACTATCGGCGCTGGCCAGCCGCCAATCCTGAATCCAGGTCTGGGGAATCTTCGCCTCATCTGCGAGTAATACATTTGCTGACAGCGGGGGAAAAACATCGTCAAAATGCTGATTGACGCCATCTGCGCCACGTCGCCAGATCAGGTGCGGGAACAGGTTGTCGGGGTCATCCAGTCCCATGGCACCGATCATTTCAAATGCAGAGTGCAGCGTGCGCTGCTGAAAACTGGCCACGCGCTTATGGCGGGTTTCCACGTCCAATGCTTTTCCTCGCACTGGATCCTGGGTGGCGATGCCAGTGGGGCATTTGTTGGTGTTACATGACTGCGATTGAATGCAGCCGAGAGAGAGCATCATTGTACGCGCAGCATTGACAACGTCGGCCCCGATTGCGAGCTTGGTGACAATGTCGAAGCCGGTCGCAGTTTTACCGGATGAGATGAGGCATATTTTGCTGCGTAAACCCGTTCCTACAAGGCAGTTGTGCACGAAGCTGGTGCCTTCCAGGCACGGCACGCCGAGGCGATTGGTAAACTCGACGGGCGCGGCACCGGTGCCCCCTTCTGCGCCATCGACAGTGATAAAGTCCGGTGTGATACCCGTTTCCAGCATGGCTTTGCAAATGGCCAGGAACTCAAATTTCCTGCCCACGCATAACTTGAATCCCACGGGTTTGCCGCCGCTCAGCTCGCGTAACTTCACCACAAAGTCCAGCAGTCCTTTGGGGGTGCTGAACTCGCGGTGGGCGGGCGGTGAAATCACATCCTGACCCATATCCACCAGTCGGATTCTGGCGATTTCCTCCGACACTTTCGCCGCTGGAAGCACACCGCCGTGAGAGGGTTTGGCGCCCTGCGAAATCTTGATTTCGATCATCTTGACCTGTTCCAGGGTCGCTGCTTTCTGGAACGCATCCGGGTTGAAGCCGCCATCGGATGTGCGGCAGCCGAAGTATCCGGTGCCAATTTGCCAGACGATATCCCCACCCTGGCGGTGGTAGGGGCTGAAGCCGCCTTCACCTGTATTGTGATAGAAGCCACCGAGTTTGGCGCCCTTGTTGATCGCCATAATTGCGTTCGCACTGAGTGCGCCAAAACTCATGGCGGAGCAGTTCAGTCGCGCCGCGCTGTAGGGTTGGCTGCAGTTCTCGCCGCCAATGAGCACGCGTTTAGTTTCTTCGCGCACAACAGTCGGCGCTATCGAGTGGGCCGCTCCCAGCCAGCCGGTTGCGGTGATCTCATGCTCGGTGCCAAAAGGCTGGGTGTCATCCAGTCCTTTCGCGCGGCGGTAAACAAGGTCGCGTTGCTCCCGGCTGAACGGTAATTCCTCGGTATCACCAGCAATAAAGTACTGGCGAATTTCCGGACGGATAAATTCCAGTGCATAGCGGATGTAGGCTGCCACGGGATAGAGCCGATTCAAAGTGTGGGGGCTGAACCACAAATCGTAGATGCCCGCGATCACATACAGTCCCAGCAGGACCGAGATCACATGTGCCGGTGCCCCGAGGTTGTTCGCCAGATACACCCATACCGGGAAAACGAGCAGTGCGATGATCCAAAATAGTTTCTGCATGAATGTCACAGTGTTCGCTCCCGGTAAAAATTAAATGTCAGAATCAGGAAAAAAATGCTTTGAATTCATCGCGCCATTCTTTCCAGACGCGGTGATCACCCTTGATGCCAAGTATGCCTTCCTTGACCTTGGATATACCGAAACCGTAAAACTCTTCGCTGCCGATATGAGGGGGCATGGACAGCTCACCGGAGCTGACAATAGCATCAATAATAAAGGGTTTGTCGGAGGCGATAGCCTGTTGAATGGCGGGCACGATATCTGCAGCGTGCTCAACGCGGACACCGTCACCACCGCAGGCCTTGGCATAGGCGGCGAAGTCGGGGTTTGTCAATCCGGTTGCCTCATCGTTCTTGGGCATCCCGGCTACCTGCATTTCCATGGCCACAAAACCGAGTTCGCTGTTGTTGAAAATTAATACCTTGAGTGGCCAGCCATAGCGGACGGCGGTGACAAAGTCGTTCATCGACATGCCGAAACCGCCGTCACCGCACAGAGCCCAGACCTGGCGCGAAGGATCCAGCGCCGAGGCACCCAGCGCGGTGGGAAGACCGGAACCCAGCGAGCCGTGATTGAAGCCGCCGACCATGCGCCGCCCACCCGTCATCGCCATCTGTCGGGCTACCCAGATTGCGCATTCGCCGACATCGACCGCAAAAATGGCATCGTCGGCGGCAGCGTCACTGATGGCCCTTGCGAACAGCTGTGGGTGCAGGGGTTCGTCTGTGCGCGACAGGCTCGCCTGGTCATCCATATGCTTGCACCACTTCTGGCGCACTTTGACAAGGTGATCGCGAAACCTGGCCGACTTGCGGTCGCTGTCGATCAGCGGCAGCAGCGCCCGTACCGTTGCGCCAACATCGCCAACCAAACCCAGTGTCACGGGTGCGCGGCGCCCGATGTGATCGACATTGTTGTCGACCTGGATAATAGGCCGTCCGTCGGGAAGGAATTCCGCGTAGGGGAAATCGGTGCCCAGCATAAGCAACACATCGCAATCGTTTACAGCGTGTAAACCGGCGGGGTTGCCGATATTACCGGTGAGCCCGACCACAGGCCCGTCGTCGTAGTTGAATATATCCAGAGCGCGCAATGTATGGGCGACGGGCGCGCCCAGCTTTTCCGCCAGCGCCAGTACATCCGCTTTTGCGGAGCGGCAGCCGATGCCGCAAAACAGGGTTACTTTACTCCCCTGCTGTAATAGTGCGACCGCTTTCGCCAGTTCCGATGCGGGTGCCGGGACCGCGGGCAGGGCATGAACCAGTGGGTGTGTGTAATGTTCGCTCGCAATATCCTTGACGAAGATATCAGCCGCAACTTCCACGCGTGTGACCACGCGCTCGGTCAGCGATTTCTGTGCGGCAATCTCCACCATGCGCGGCACCTGTGCCGGTGTTTCGATGATGGCCTGATAAGCGCAGACATCGTCGAACACCTTGGTGAGGTCCATCTCCTTGTGAAAGTCGCTGCCGCGCTGGGCAGTCGGCACCTGGCCGGTGATTGCGATAACGGCCGCACCTTCTTTCTGCGCATTGTACAAGCCATTGATCAGGTGTAGTGCTCCCGGGCCAGAGGTGCCAGCGCACACCCCTATGCGGCCGGTCAACTGCGATTGGGCCGCTGCCGCATACCCGGCGTGTTCCTCGTGCCGGACAGTAATCCAGCGAAATCGCGGATCTTTGATGGTCGCCAGTACAAAGGGGTTGATCACATCCCCAACCACGCCGAACACGTCGCGGGCACCGGCTTCGGCCAATACATCCAGTATCGCCTCGGAAATACTGCGAGCCATATTATTCTCCTGACGGTGACATGATTTTTATCGGAATTAGGCCAGGGCAATACTAACGTAACTGTCGCCAGGCTAGCAATTATTCCGCAAGCTGATGCCTTTTCGCTTCACAACCGGAGCGCGCTGACGCGAGTTGCTGGAAAGTTCAGGTATTGCGTGTCAGGCTGTGCGGTGAATTGGTCGCCAACATTGCACCATTGGTGCCGGGAAGTGAGGATGAACTACGATCTGTTTCCACCGTCTGGTGAACATTCACAAGCCTGTTCCCGTATCGAGATGGCAGATGGCGAGGTCTACCTCTTTCCTTCCCTGTTTTCGGAGCGTGAGGCGAAACGCCTGTTTGGCGTGCTGCGGCGGGAGATTCTCTGGCGCCAGGAAAGCATCAAACTGTACGGGAAGGTCAACCAGTTGCCGCGATTGACGGCCTGGTACGGTGACCCAGGCACGACGTACCGGTATTCGGGTATCACCGTAGAGCCCTCGCCCTGGATGCCCGCGCTTCTGGAAATCAGGGCACGTATCGAGCAGGTTTCAAGCGCGCGTTTCAATAGTGTCTTGCTCAATCTCTATCGCGATGGGTCAGATTCGATGGCGTGGCATGCCGACGATGAACCGGAGTTGGGGCGCAACCCTGTGATCGGTTCAGTGAGTTTTGGCCAGTGTCGCACGCTGCAACTCAAACATAAAACGGAGAAGGACAGCAGGCAAAACATCCCGCTGCCCAACGGCAGTTATCTGCTGATGCAGGGGCCGATGCAACACCACTGGCTACACCAGGTTGCGAAATCCAGGCGTCCCCTGGGTGAGAGGATCAATCTCACCTACAGGAAAATACTGTGAGGTGAATGATAGATTGCCAGTGCCAGCAAGAGCGGCCGTTAGCCGCTCCCCGTAATCAGGCCGCTATCGGTCCTGCCTGGGTGCCGCGGATCAGCTTGCCGGGTACTGCTCCAGTATAGTTGCCGTTTTCCATTATCACTTCACCGCTGACGATAGTTGCCAGATAGCCCTGTGCTCCCTGAAACATGCGGCGTCCACCGGCCGGCAGGTCGAAGATAATCTGTGGCGACTCGAGTTGTAGCCGCTCGAAGTCGATGAGATTGAGGTCTGCTTTCATGCCGACTTCCAGCGTACCGCGATCCTGTAGCCCGACGCAGCGCGCTGTGTCGTGTGTCTGCATCTTGACCACGTCCTCAAGCTTCAGCCGGTGTCCACGCTCGCGGTCACGCACATAATAGCTGAGCATTTGTGTGGGAACGCTTGCGTCGCACAGCACGCCACAGTGGGCGCCGGTATCTGCGAGGGAAAGCACTGTACTCTCATCTTCAAGCAGTGCCATCTGGCGGCTGAGGTCATTGGAGCCGTAGCCAAAGCACGGGAAATACACCACTGTTTTGCCGCCGTCCTGCATCATCAGGTCATAGCAATACTCCTGCGGAGGAATGCCGGCCCGGGCAGCCCTGGCTGCGATGCTGTCCTCGGGAGCAGGCTCATAATTCGGCGGGGTTCCCAGCGGATAGAGTTTGTCATAGCCACCGATGATGGTATCCATGAAGGCATCGCCCATCAGCGGCAGATCCTCGGCGAGAATAGCCGCGCGAACCTCCGGCTTCTGAAGCTCGGCGAGCCGTTCCTCATGGCTCATAACTGACAGGGGGCCGTAGTTCGTGTGAAAGCTGAATGGATTGATGGTGCCATCCCAGCTCAGCAGAATGTTGACCGGGCGCGCGCCGATGTGCGGGATAAGTTGCGCGCCTTCTTCCTTGGCCTGGCGGCAGTAGTCCAGTTGCTTGAGGACGCGATCCCAATCCGCTTCCTCACGGAAAAAAAGTACGAAGTTGATCTGGCAGTTGTTGTCGATGGACAGGCGCTTCATCCAGTCCATCTCCTGCTCCCAGTTGTGGAAATCGGATACCAGGCCGAAAATCCCCTTGCCGCCCAACTCACCAATGACCTTGCCGATGCCGAGCAATTCCGCTTCGTCAGCATAGGTACCCGGCATTACCTGGTCGCCGCCGGTGGTGTGCAACTCTGTGCGAGAGGTGGTGAAACCGAGGGCGCCGTGCTCTATACCTTCCTTGACGATGGCGGCCATGGCCGTCACATCCTCGGGTGTGGCAATTTCATTGTTCGCGCCGCGCTCACCCATGACGTAGGTGCGAACCGCACAGTGTGGAACCTGGGCACCGACATCGATGGCGCGAGGGAATTTCTCCACCGCATCGAGATATTCGGGGAAGCTCTCCCAGTCCCATTGCACCCCCTCATGCAGTGCTGCGCCCGGAATGTCCTCCACGTCCTCGACAACCGTAATCAGGCGGGCCTGCGCATCCTCGTTGGGTTTGCAGGGCGCAAATCCGATACCGCAGTTCCCCATGACCAACGTGGTGATGCCGTGATTGGCGGCGGGGCTGCATAACGGGTCCCAGGTCGCCTGGCCGTCCATGTGGGAATGTACGTCCACCCAGCCGGGGGTGAGTAATTTGCCCTGGGCGTCGATTTCCTTTTTGCTGTCGCCGTCGACAGTGCCGACCGCGGCTATCTTGCCCGCGCTGACAGCGAGGTCCCCCGAGAAGGCGGGTTTGCCTGTGCCATCTACGATCGTTGCGTTTCGAATCACCAGGTCATACATATCCATCGCCTCCTACAGAACGTGGAACACAGTGTACTTAACTTTTCGCTTGAGCTGTTAGTGTAGCGGGTTGAATGCCGCCTGCGGTTCAATTTGCGCAACCCCGGAGGCGTAGCACTTCCGTCTAGCTCCCGTATTCAGAAACACCAGCCAAGACAGTGCGCACAGACTGGGCTATGGTTAGCGCTCGTCAAAGCCATACGGAAAGAGGTTTACTATGAGTCTGAATCGCAGAGAGTTCACACTGGCATCACTGACGGCCTTAAGTGCCATGGCACTGCACCCGGCGCGGGCGGCTGCGCCTGCCAGTAATCGCCGGTTTGTGTTGGCTTCGCGGCCTGTGGGCGCCCCGACGGTTGACAATTTCCGTCTCGAAACGGCAGCCGTTCCCGAGCCACTGGAGGGGCAGGTGTTGTTGCAGACCCGTTTTCTGTCACTGGATCCCTATATGCGCGGGCGCATGAATGCGGGCAAGAGCTACGCGGACAGGGTGGAACTGGGTGATGTGATGGTGGGCCGCACAGTCAGTGAGGTGATTGAATCGCGCAATCCGGGTTTTGCCGAGGGTGACCTCGTGACAGCCGATGCCGGCTGGCAGGATTATACGATCTCGGACGGCAGCGACCTGATGCCGGTGGACCCCCGTATTGTGCCGTCTTCCTATGCACTGGGTGTTCTGGGTATGCCGGGTCTGACGGCCTACGTGGGTTTGCTGGATATCGGTCAACCCAGGGCGGGCGAGACCGTGGTGTTGGCGGCGTCGACGGGGGCGGTGGGTTCCGTGGTAGGACAGATTGCGAAGCTCAAGGGGTGTCGCGTGGTCGGTATCGCAGGCGCGAAGGAAAAGTGCGTCTACGCAGTGGAGGAATTGGGCTACGATGCCTGTATCAGTCATTACGACGAGGATCTGGCGGCACAGCTGGCCGCGGCCTGTCCCGAGGGCATTGATGTGTACTTTGAGAATGTTGGCGGCCGTTCCTGGGATGCGGTGATGCCGCTGCTGAACAACTTTGCGCGCGTGCCAGTCTGTGGCCTGATCGCACACTATAACCAGACAGAATTGCCGCCGGGGCCAGATCGCATGAGTATGCTGCAAGCCCTGATCCTGCAGCGCAGCCTGAAGATGCAGGGTTTCATCGTCAGCAATTATCTGGCACGGATCCCGGACTTTGTCGCCGACATGAGCCGCTGGATGGCCGAGGGCAAAATCAAGTACCGCGAAGACGTAGTGGACGGGCTGGAAAATGCGCCCGAGGCCTTTCTCGGGCTGTTTTCAGGCGAGAACTTCGGGAAGCTGGTGGTGAAAGTCAGTTGAGGTGTTCATGACAGCCCTCTGCCTGTGCGTCATCGCGACCTGAAGCGTTGCTGACCCCATCATTGCATGTAGGAACTACTGCCTGGTCCTGGGGTGAACTCGGCCTCGCGGAGACACTGTGTACCCAGGCAGAAACTGCCGAGGCGATGGGGTTTGACTCTTTCTGGTTACCGGAGAATCATTTCGCCACCCACGCGGCTATCCCGTCACCGCTGATGCTGCTGGCGGCCATTTCCGCGCGGACCCAATGTATCCGATTGGGATGTACTTCCTATCTGTTACCGATTCGCCACCCGCTGCTGGCGGCGGAGGAGGTGGCGGTGCTGGATAGGCTGTGCGCGGGACGTTTGACACTCGGCCTCGGGCGAGGGCTGTCAGGTGACATGTTCAAGGTTTTTGGTGTGGAGGCGGGCGAAAAACGCAAACTGTTCCAGGCCAATCTCGATACCATGCGACGGGCATGGCGCGGGGAGGCGCTGGCTGAAAATGACAGCGGTGCGCCGATCTACCTGGCGCCACTGCCGCTGCAACAACCCTCACCACCACTTTGGGTCGCCGCTTTCGGGCCGCTGGCGCTGCAGCAGGTGGCGGGCCTCGGCTTGCCGTATCTTGCATCTCCCATTGAATCTCTGGCGCTACTGGAGCAAAACTATCGGCGTTATCACATCGATGTGGCGGCGGCCGGACACAGTGCCGTTGCAACCATTCCGGTAATGCGTACCGTGTTTGTGACGGACGACGACGCACTGGCTGCACAGGTTCGCACATCGCTCGCTGCTGTTGTGCCGAAGGCCATGCGTAAAAAAAGCGGTGCAGTGCAAGACTGGGCCATTGTCGGTGATCGACATTACACCCGCGATAAACTGGCCGAGTACAGGGAACGTTTGCAGTTAAGTCACCTGATTGTGCGGGCGGGAATACCCGGGATCAGTGAGGCCCTGCAGTTGCAAAGCCAGCAACACCTGCTGGGCGTTGTCGCAGATTTGCGATAGTGTGCCCATTGAAACGTCCGGCGATATGGTAAGCCGCGCTGCTATTTGCAGCACAGTGGACTATATTAAACATCCAATAACACAATGCAGAGGAATCTCCCCATGCTCTATGCCATGCCCGGGTCAGAAAAAGCACTGTTCAATTTTCGAAATCGCTATGAGAATTTCATCGGCGGAGAGTGGGTGGCGCCGCTTGAAGGGCAGTATTTCGAGAACGTTACACCGGTGACGGGAGCTGTGATCTGTGAGGTGGCGCGGTCCACTCCCGCCGATCTGCACAAGGCGCTGGATGCCGCTCATGCCGCTGCACCCGCCTGGGGTAAAACAGCGGTCGCCGAGCGCTCCAATACGCTGTTGAAAATTGCCGATCGTATCGAACAGAATCTCGAGACGCTGGCCTATGTTGAAACCTGGGACAACGGCAAGGGGATTCGCGAGACCCTGAATGCCGATATCCCGCTGCTGGTGGATCACTTCCGTTATTTTGCCGGTTGCCTGCGGGCCCAGGAGGGCAGCGCCAGCGACATCGATGGCAACACCGTCAGCTACCACTTTCACGAACCGCTGGGCGTGGTCGGGCAGATTATTCCGTGGAATTTTCCACTGTTGATGGCGGGATGGAAACTGGCACCGGCACTGGCTGCGGGCAATTGTGTCGTTCTGAAACCGGCGGAACAGACGCCGGTTTCCATTCTGGTATTGATGGAGATGATCGCCGACCTGCTGCCGCCAGGAGTGGTGAATATCCTCAACGGCTACGGTGAGGAGATCGGGCAGGCGCTGGCCAGTTCTGATCGCATCGCCAAGATCGCGTTCACCGGCTCTACCGCGGTAGGGCACCTGATCCTCGCCAATGCTGCGAAAACCCTGATTCCGTCAACGGTGGAACTGGGGGGCAAGTCCCCCAACATCTATTTCGAGGATGTGATGGCACAGGAGGATGAGTTTGTCAGTAAATGTATCGAGGGCCTGCTGCTGGGCTTTTTTAACCAGGGCGAGGTCTGCACCTGTCCCTCGAGGGCGTTGGTACAGGAGAGTATCTACGATGACTTTATTGAGCGTGTACTGGTGCGCGCCGGGCAGATCAAGCAGGGCAATCCGCTGGACACCGATACCATGGTTGGCGCGCAGGTGTCGCGTGAGCAGTTCGACAGGATCATGGGGTACATGGATGTCGCCCGCCAGGACGGCGCAAAATTTCTGATGGGAGGCGAGAAAGCCGTTGTGGGCAGCGATATTGCCGGTGGTTTTTATGTGCAACCGACGCTGCTGCAAGGCACTAACGATATGCGTGTATTCCAGGAGGAGATATTTGGTCCCACGCTTGGTGTGACCACCTTCAAGGACGAGGCCGAGGCGCTGGCGATTGCCAACGCCACCGAGTACGGCCTCGGCGCCGGTGTGTGGACGCGCGATACCAATCGGGCATTCCGCATGGGTCGCGGCATCAAGGCCGGGCGGGTGTGGATGAACTGCTATCACGTCTATCCCGCCCATGCCGCTTTCGGTGGCTACAAGAAATCAGGTATCGGCCGTGAGACCCACAAGGTGGCGCTGGAGCATTACCAGCAGACCAAGAACCTGCTGGTCAGCTACGATATCAATCCATTGGGGTTTTTCTAAGCGCAGCGTTGGCTAGCCGTTTGCCTCCCTGGCGTCGACGGCTGCGAATGCTTGTTCAAGAAACTGAATGCGCTGTGACAGGGACTGTTTGGCGATGTCACTCTTGGTATTGGCATCGTAGCCGTGGACGGTCTGGCGCGTTTCGTTGACGATCACCTCGATACCCTCTGCGCGCAGCGCCTGGGCGTAGTTCAGGCCTTCATCCCGCAGTGGGTCAAACTCTGCTGTCTCCACATAGCTGAGCGGAAGGTGCTGCAAATCACCGTGTCCCGGTGCGGCGTAGGGTGGTGTCACGCCACTTCGATATCGGCTCAGGTACATATCCCACATACGGCGATTGGAAATGGCATTCCACAGCGGCACATCGACAAATTCTGTCGCTGAGGGTGTAGAACAGCTGTTGTCCAACACCGGGTAGATCAGCAACTGGGCACAGAGATCGACCAGTTGTTCGTCCCTGGCCTTTTGTGCCACACCCGCGGCCAGCGCACCGCCAGCGCTATCGCCACCCACGGCGATTCGGCGGCGATCAATGCCGAGGCTTTCGCATCCCGCGACAGCCCATTGCAGTGCCGCGTAGCAGTCGTCGAAGGCACAGGGGAATGGGTGCCGGGGGGCGAGGCGGTATCCCACCAGCACGACGACACAGCCCGCTTCATTGGCATAGCGCTCGCAACTCTCGAGGTGACTGCTGGCGTATGTCATTGCAAAGGCGCCGCCGTGATAGTACAGCAGCGCCGGGGCCGGTGATTGCAGGCCGTGGGGTGTCATAACGATCACATTGAAGTTGTCGCCGTCAGCACTGACCAGCGTCTGATGTTGGGTGTCCAGTGAAAAGGAGCGCTTGGCGAGCCACCGCGTGGTCCTGACCGCCAGGTTCAGCAGCGCAACAATGATGCTGTTGAAGCGAAAGGAGAACACCGGAAAGCGGGCGAAATCAGGATGGATATTATATTTTGTAGGCATGGCTGTATTGGGTCTCTGCAAATAGAAGGTGGATAGGGTAGCAAATACCCGTGCATCGACAACTGTTTTGTCAGTGCCGGTTGGCACCTAGCGGTTGCCGGCAATTGCGCAGTGCGCTCACAGGATCAGGCCGACAATGCACCCCGTCATGCAGGTGGCCAGCTATCCCGTGAGTACCAGTATCCATGGAAATTGGCGCTGGATAGCCAGGCTGGCAGGATTATCGCTGGTAGGCCTGGCAGGGCCTGGTGCATAGAGTAGTCTCGTGCTCGGTGAATGTTTGACGTTAGAGTAGGGCGACGAAAAAGCCCATCGCCAGTGATACCGCGCGATTGTGGCCCGGCTCCGCGCCGAGCAGGGTTTGATTAAATATACACGTAGGCAGTGATTGCCTTCGCCGCTTGTTGGTGAGTGCATTGTAGGTCATGCTTGCTCCCTTGACTTCCGGAGTGCCACAGCCATGTTATCCAAATTTGACGATTACCCTATTCATCAGACCGCCGAACCGGTGATGCTCACCGCCACCAGTGATCGATTTTTTTACGATCGCTACTGGTACAACGGCCACGCCCAGGACGGTAGCTTTTATTTTGGTATAGGTCTGTGTCGGTATGCCAATCTCGGCATCATGGACTGCAGTTTGAGTCTTGCTATCGATGGTCACCAGTATGCGTTTCACGGATCTCGCCGTGCGCCACAGGAACCCACTGACACCACGGTGGGCCCGTTCGCATTGCAAATCCTGGAGGCCATGGGGCGTCATCGCCTGGTCATCGAGGCCAATGAAACCGGTATTGAATGCGATCTTGTATTCACACCGCGCACCGCGTGTATCGAGGAAGGTCGCCAGACACTGCGCAATGAACGGCATATCGTGATGGATGCCACCCGCCTCGACCAGTTTGGTTTCTGGGCGGGCTGGATTCGCTATGATGGCAAGGTGTTGAAGGTGGATGGCAGTACTACCTATGGCCTGAAAGACCGTTCATGGGGTATTCGCCCGGTCGGCGATGCCTACACTGGGGGAGCGCCGCTGGCTGCGTATCAGGCGGTACATTTCTGCTGGATGCCCATTCACTGGGACACTGAGTGCAGTCTTGCCGGCTGGTTCGAGGATGACGCGGGCCACCAGTGGCACACGGATCAGGCTGTTTTACCCCACTATCCAAGCGTCGATGCCATTCCCGGTACAGTCGATCCCAACGCCCGCGTGTGGCAGGGCAAGGTGGAACACAAGCTGACGATGATTCCCGGCACGCGCAGGGCGAGTTCCGCAATCGTGACGATGCACGACCGCTCCGGAGAGAGTATGGAAGTACGCCTGGAGCCGGTGATGTTGCATCGCATGAAGGGGTTGGGCTATCAGCACCCCACATGGGGTCACGGTAAATGGCAGGGCGAACTCGCTATCGCGGGCGAGAGCTGGAAAGATAGCGAACTCGACCCGCTGGCGCTGGAAAACCTCCATGTCCAGCAGATCGTAAAAGCGACCTGCGGCGACAAGGTGGGTCACGGCGTGCTGGAGCAGATGCACATCGGGCCATCGGCGGCCTATGGCTTCGACGATTGGTTTGATGGTGCGAAATAGCTATTCCCGACACAAGTGTGCAAAATAGGCCGCGTTGGCGGTATGAGTTGCCACGAAAAATGTGCAGGGGAGTAGTGCAATGGCCAAACCGGGAAGCCTGTGGATGAGAATCCTGAGAGTGGTGATGTTCATGGCCGTTATCGGCGTCGCCGTGTCACTGTTCGCGATCTGGAAAATGGGCGCCTGGAATCTGGTCTTTCCGGATAACAGCCACGACACAGTGGCGCCGGTAATCCCGGCAGATCTGGCGTCACCGGCTGTCCTTGTGTTCTCAAAAACCAATGGGTTTCGCCATGTGGAAGGCATTGCCGGTGGCGCGAAAGCGCTGCAGGCCATTACCAGCAAGCACAGGTGGGGGATGTTCCACACCGAAAACGGGGCCGTCTTCAACGAGCAGGATCTGGCCCGATTCGATGTCGTGGTATTCCTCAATGCCTCCGGCGATATGCTCAGCGATGCACAGGAGAGCGCATTCCAGTCCTGGCTAACAGCCGGTGGCGGCTGGCTGGGTATTCACGCGGCGGGTGATTCATCGCACCTCGGGTGGCAGTGGTATCGCGACAACCTTATTGGTGCGACCTTCACCGCGCACATCATGGGCCCGCAATTCCAGACGGCCACGGTGGTGCTGGAAAACCACCAGCATCCGGCCCTGCGCGATTTACCGAATATCTGGCAGCACGAAGAGGAGTGGTACTCCTGGGAAGAAAGCCCGCGAGCAGAAGGCTTTACGGTACTGGCTACCATTGATGAAAGCTCTTATGTGCCCGTGGCTGATTTCATGGGTACGCAAACGGATCTGAGAATGGGCGATCATCCTGTGGTGTGGACGAACTGCATTGGCAACGGCAAAAGCGTTTACGCTGCAATGGGCCACAGGGCGGAAGCTTTTGAACAGCCCCAGTTTCGCCAACTGTTGGACAGCGCGCTCACCTGGCTTATCGACACCCGGGGAGAGGCTTGCAGGCCACTGCAAGCCAACTGACCGCCTCAGGACAGAGTGATCACCTCGGTTTCCAGTGGTGCGATATCGCCCTCGGTCAGCTGGAAACGCCAGAACATGATGCCGTAGGGACGCCCCTCTGTATCCAGCCAGTTCGGGCGCCCGGGATCGCGGTGCGCTAGTATCATTTCAAAATTACCGTCCTCATCCAGCACCGTTTGTTCGCGGTTCAGAGAAACACTGCGCTCCTCGTAGTCCAACGTCTGCAGGAAACGGTTGAACAGTACCACGTTTGAAAAACGGCACTGTGGGAAGCGACCTCGAATCAGTAGCGCCTGATCCGGCCCCAGCACAAACGGCGCCATACTGTAGACATTGTCACGCGCGGCATACGTTATAGCATCGTGGCTGTCGTCTTTCTTCGGTGGGACAAACTGGTTGGGAACGCGGGAGACCCATGCGGGGCTGTTGTCGTTGTCCATGGTGATGACATTGCCTTTCACGAATGTGGTGACGCGGCGGATGCCGGCGGCGATATCGGTATCGTTGGGGGGCTGCCTCGGTGGCACCCGATCCATATTCTGGATGTCCAGCGGGATATGGTGCAGGCGATCGTTGTTGATGCACTGTTTGCGCTCATAGTAGTGGCGCGAGGTGATACTGGAGGCGCCTTTGCTCATTGGTAACCAGTTACCCTCGACCTTTTCCCCGCTGACGATAATCTCATAATCGCCGTTCTCATCCGCCGTAAATTGTGTGTCGTTCAGGGTCGAGCCAATACCGTCGCCATCCGTACCGGCGCCCAACTCAATGGTGAAGCTGGTATAGGTGGCATCGGCCAGATTACCGCGAATACGATAGCGGTGTTGATCGTCAATAACGGCAGTGTAGTAGCGCGCGTCGGGGTTGTCCCCGAGCAGTTTTTTATGCTGGTTAATAAAGGCTGTGAAGAAAGGACGCGCGGGATCCGCCTCCAGCCAGCTTTGCAGGCCGTGCATCAGCGCGTGTAACATCACGCGCCTGGCTTCGGCGTAATCCTGTGGCGTGCGCAGTTTCCATTCAGGGCTGGCGAACGCAATTTCGAGTTCATCGAGGGCCTGCTGCAGTTCCGCAAGCGCCTGTGCGGCCTCACTGTCGGCCTTGCCGGGCGCGGCGACCGCGATCGCCGGTGCCAGTAGTGTTCCCGCCAGGCTGCTCAGGGCCACGCCCTTTAGTAATTCGCGACGATGCATGATTATCTCTCCCGGTTATTATTGGTTGGATGTGTGATAGTGCTATTGTTGATCCGGTGGCGGGCGTTGTCCCGCACACAGCACATCGGTGACACGCTCGGTATCCATGTACTCTTTCAGCTTGAGTAATTTGCCGTCGCAAAACTCGAACAGAAAATGATAGTCATTGCTGTAGGTCTGGCCTGAAACATGCCGCCCTTCACTTGTCGCTTCCACTGCCACCTTCTCGCCTTCGGCGACCATGGCCAGTGGCGTAAACGTCAAACCCTCGGGAAACACCTCGAAAATTCCACCAGCGCTGGCTGCGATCTGGTCGCGGGAAAAGACCCCGGAGATCAATGTATGTCCCATTGTTTGTACGCAGCCGTCGCTTGCGTAAGCGTTGACTATATAGTCGACGTCTCCCCTGTTCAGGGCGTCGAAGAATGCCTCGACGAGAAGCTTGTTGGATTCACTGGTTTGCATACGAAGGTCCCGCTGCCAATCGGGCAGTGTTATTGTTGTTTATAGCTTAACACGGCCACGCTGGGATTTGAGTTGGCCGTGTTTGGTTTTGCTGTCCATGCGTTTCTTCTGGCTGTTGCGACTTGGTTTGGTGGGCTTGCGTTTTTTGCGCGTCGCGCCGGCCGTGCGCACCAGCTCCGCCAGTCGATTCAGGGCGTCTTCACGGTTCTTGTCCTGACTCCTAAAGCGCTGAGCCTTGATGACGATGACACCGTCATCCGTGATGCGCTGGTCACTGAGTTTTAGCAGTCCTTCCCTGTAGTTATCAGGCAGGGAGGACTCATTGATATTGAAGCGCAGGTGGACTGCGGAGGACACTTTGTTGACATTCTGCCCACCTGATCCCTGCGCACGGATCGCCTGAAACTGAATCTCCGACAGTGGAATGCTCAGTTGGCTTGTGATTTTCAGGCCCATCGCATACCTCTAAGCAAGCGTGTAGTGGCAGTCATTGCTGCGCCGCTATCGATTGCGTCCCAGCTTTTCGTGGGCATCCACCCACTCATTGGTGCGCGTGACCTTGTCAACTTTCGCCGCTGCTCCCAGTGAAATCTCTCCCGCAAGTACCAGTGACGCGGCGATTTCCGCCAGTTTCATGACTTTGCCGGGGCCATAGCAATCCATGATCTGCAGGCATTCTCTCTGGGTCGGTAGTGCTGTACCTCCGCCATACGTGGCGACGATCAAGGCTGGCAGGGTAATCGAGAAATAGTAGTCGCCATCGCGCGTCACTTTGTTATAGGTGGTGCACTGGTTGGACTCGCCGATATTGGCGATGTCCTGCCCCGTCGCCAGATACAAGGCGGCGAGGCCATTGGCGGGATGAGCGGCATTGTTGGATGAGTTGGACAGAAAGGCACTCAGCGTGCTGATGCCCTGCCCATAGTGCATCTGCTCCGGTGAGATGCGCAGATTCTTGAGCATCACCTCGCGAGGGATAGTGATTTCTGCGGTCACGCGTCTACCGCGCCCTTTGAGCATATTGACAGAGGAGGTCTTTTTCTCTGTGTCGAAATTGCCGGACAGCAGGTAGTGTGACAGCCCCTCGAACTCCTTGTTAATCCATTCGCAGGCGAAAAAGGTGGCTTTGCTGGTCATGTTCTGGCCTGCCGCGTCGCCTGTGCTGTAGTCGAAGCGGGTGAAAACCATGTTGTGCGCGTGGTAGTGTTCAATCTCGTTCAGCTTGCCCACAGAGGTGGTGGATTCCGCCACGGCCTTGATCTGCTCAAACTGCTCGTCCAGCCACAGGCTGAAATCCCTCGCCTCCCTGGCGCTGGGAAACACAAACACCGGTGCGCGCTGCATGGCATCTCCGGATACGGTTGTGATAACACCGCCGCTTTCCCGGATCACTCTCATCCCGCGGTTATAGCTGGCCAGCATGGTGCCCTCGACGGTGGCCATCGGCACGTAGAATTCACCCACGGCGTGTTCTCCGTTGATGAGCAGCGGCCCCGCGAGGCCTATGGGTACTTGTGCTACACCGAATAAATTCTCAATGTTGCCGGACATCTCTCCCGGTTCGAATGAAAACTGTTTGGTGTGATCCAGTTTGGCCGGTGTGTTTTCCTCAATGAAGGTCTGGCGTTGCCGGATAATCTCGAGGCTGTAATCATCGTCATTCGAGCGGGGAATTTTTTTACTCATGGCATATCTCGCAGATAATGAGGCGTTAAAATTACGCGCTTCTCACGCGCGGGTCAATGAAAGGGGGGAGATGATGCCTGCTACAGGTAGTCGTTGATAACGCGCAGAAACGCGCTGCCGTATTTGTCCAGCTTGCGCTCGCCCACGCCCGTGATATGGCCGAATTCCAGCGGTGTCCGGGGTAAAATGGCGCACATTTCCTTCAGGCTGCGGTCGTGAAAGATGACATACGGAGGTACACCCTGTTCCTCGGCGAGCAGCCGCCTGCACTCCCGCAGCGCCTCCCACAAACCGACATCGATATCGGCGGGAAGCACGGTTTTTGTGTGCTGTCGTGCGACTTTGCCGCCGGCGTCACGGCGCAGTTCGATACTCTGCTCGCCGCGCAGCAGCGGGCGGCATTTTTCTTCCAGCCGCAGTGCACCAAATTGGGCGAGATCCACGCTCAAATAGCCGCGCGCCACCAACTGCCTGAAGACAGAGCGCCACTGCGTATTGTCGAGTTCTTTACCGACCCCGTAAGTCGGCAGTTGCTGGTGTTCAAACTGATCGATTTTGGCGTTGTCCGCGCCGCGTAGTACATCGATCAGGTGGTTCACACCGAAGCGCTGGCCGGTGCGATAGACGACGCTCAATGCTTTGCGAGCGGCTTCTGTGCCATCCCAGGTGTCCACCGGTTCCAGGCAGGTATCACAGTTGCCACAGGGTCGGGGCAGTGTGTCCCCGAAGTAGTTCAGCAGGCTCTCACGGCGGCAGGTGGTGATCTCGCACAGGCCAAGCATGGCGTTCAGGCGGTGTTGCTCTGCGCGTTTGTGCTCCTCGCTGCCTTCGGAGGTTGCCATCATCTGGCGTAACTTGATGACGTCCTGCAAGCCGTAGATCATCCAGGCATCCGCTGGCTCCCCATCGCGCCCCGCACGTCCCGTCTCCTGATAGTAGGACTCCACTGTTTTTGGCATATCCAGGTGAGCGACAAAACGCACGTCCGGCTTGTCGATACCCATGCCGAAGGCAATAGTGGCGACCACGATGACTCCCTCCTCGCGTAAAAACCGCGCTTGATGCGTTGCTCGCAAGGCGGGCGGGAGGCCGGCGTGGTAGGGGAGAGCGTTAAAACCCTGTTGCTGTAACCACAGTGCAATCTCTTCAGTTTTTTTGCGGGACAGGCAGTAGACAATACCCGCATCACGTGCATGCTCATCCTGCAGGAACCGCAGGAGCTGCGCCCGGGGGTTGGTTTTGAGTGCGATGCGGTAGCGGATATTGGGGCGGTCAAAGCCGGCGATAAACTGCCGTGCCTCGCCCAGGTCAAGGCGCAGAATGATCTCGGTACGCGTGCGTGCGTCTGCTGTTGCGGTGAGCGCGATACGCGGGATCGAGGGAAATCGTTCATGCAGTAGACTCAGCTGCAGGTAGTCGGCGCGGAAATCGTGGCCCCACTGGGAGACGCAATGCGCTTCATCGATAGCAAACAGTGCAATATCAGCTTGTTCAAGCAGGCTCAGGCAGCGCTCCTGTGCCAGGCGCTCGGGCGCGATATAGAGAAGATCCAGTTCGCCACACAGCAGGTCCCGCTCCACTGAGCGTGCTTCAGCGGCGTCAAGTGTCGAGTTCAGGTAACTCGCACGCACACCCAACTGCCGCATCGCGCTGACCTGATCCTGCATCAGTGCGATAAGCGGTGATATGACAACGCCGCATCCGCGGCGTGCGAGGGCCGGAATCTGGTAGCACAGAGACTTCCCTCCACCGGTTGGCATCAGGACCAGGGCATCGCCACCATCGATGACGGTCTGGATAATGTCATCCTGTGGTTCTCGAAAGGATTCGTATCCGAATACGGATTGTAGGATCTGCTGGGCATCGTTCATCGCGACGCAGTATACCTCAGCCGCTCCCGTCTGCTGCCACCTTCGATCACATGTGACGGTAAAAGTATGCGACTGCCATTTCGCGCTGCAGCAGCAGGGTGCCGTCGAGCGGTCGCGAAACGGGAGCTGCGTAACAGAACTGCCAAATTCCAACCGGGCCAGAGCAGGTATTTAGTGCGCGTTGAGCTGGGCGATCTGCTCCTTGAAATAGCCCGGTGCGAGCAGGGTCTTCAGCTCATCGAAGGGCACCGGTTTGCTGAATAGATAGCCCTGGATGACGCTTGCGCCATTGTTGCGCAGAAAATGGTACTGCTCTCGGGTTTCCACTCCCTCGGCGACCAGTTTCAGTCGCATGCTTCTCGCCATGGCGATGATTGCAATCACCAGGCTGGCGTCGTTCTGGCTCTTGTCGAAATCGATCACAAAACTGCGATCTATCTTCAGTTCGTCCAGCGGGAATCGGCTGAGATAGCTCAGCGAGGAGTAACCGGTGCCGAAATCATCGATAGACAGTTGTACGCCCAGCTGTTTGAGATGGGACAGCGCGCGCACCGTGGCCTCAGTGTTGTCCATCATAATGCCTTCGGTCAGCTCCAGTTGCAGGCGCCTTGGGCGCAGTCCGGTGTTCGCCAGCACATCTGACACACGGTCGATGAAGCTCTGGTTAAACTGCAGTGCCGAGACATTGACGGACACCTTCGGCAATTCCAGGTTTAGCGCCTGCAGTTCCACCATCTGGCGGCAGGCCTGTTCCAGCCCCCACTCGCCCAGCGCACCGATCAATCCCATCTCTTCGGCCAGTGGAATGAATTTGAACGGTGGCACCATGCCCCGTTCGGGGTGAGGCCAGCGCATCAGGGCTTCCGCGCCTGTCACCGCCCCCGTCAATGTGTCTACCTGTGCCTGGTAGTGGAGTTCCAGTTGTCCGGTTTCCAGTGCTCTGCGCAGTTCGTTTTCGAGCTCAAGCCGCTCCACGCCAGCGGCGTCCATGTCGCTGCTATAGAACATGAATTTATTCTTGCCGGAGGACTTGGCATGGTACATTGCGGTGTCGGCTGCCTTCAGCAGGCCCTCCACGGTTTCGGTCTCGTCCTGCGCGATGGCGATACCGATACTCGGTGTCACGACCAGGTCATGTCCTTCTATTTTTATCGGTTGGGCGAGCACGTCCAACAGGCGTTGCGCAACCACGCCCGCTGAATCGGGGGTGTCGAGCTGATTGAGGACGACCGTAAACTCATCGCCTCCCAGTCGTGACACATCAATCTGCGAACTCGCCTCCACATAGTGGGCGATGAGATCGCTGTCCCGGACGCACCAGGCGAGTCGTTTCGCCACCTCACGCAGCAGCAGGTCGCCGGAACTGTGTCCCAGTGAGTCGTTGATGCGTTTGAAATTGTCCAAATCCAGAAACAGCAGCGCCAGCATTTCCTTATTGCGTCTTGCCAGTCGCAGTAGCAGATCGAGTTGCTCTGTGAACAGGCGGCGATTGGGCAGGCCTGTCAGGCTGTCATAATATGCCAGTTTGCGCAGGCGATCTTTGGTTTCAGTGACCTCTTTAACGGCGCGGCTCAACTCCTCGTTGCGCCTTGATAATTGTGATGTTCGCTCTTCCACTTTCATGCTCAGCAACTGGTGATCGACATCCATCCGCGTCTTGTAGGTATTGAGGCCTCCAATGATGGTATTGAGCAATACGGCTATTTCCTTGAATTCACCGCTTTTTTCGAGCCCGAGTGGCTGCACGGATGCACCAGATGAAATATCGTCGGCCATACGTTTGATGATGGAGATGGGGACGGTGATCCTGCGCGCGATCAGCCTGCTGAAGATGCTGCACAGCAGAATAAACACCATGGAAATGACCAAGATTGTCAGGATTGATGGCAGGATTTCCTGGATCACCAGCCAGCGACTTATACCCAGTTGCACATAACCGATCACGTACAGGCTTTTCGCCGAGCGCGACTTGGCGAGTGCGGCCCCCAGTTCCTCACGATCAATGTTTTCGTTGAACGGATTCACCACAGACAGCACCGGGATTGTCAGATCCCAGACAAGACCGCGCGAGGGCGAGGCGGCAGACCCTGTCCCGGAAAACTCGTTCGGATTTGACGTGAGACTTGTCTCCAGGACAGACGCGCTGCCGCGGGTCTGATCAAAGGACGCCAACTCATAGGGTGGGGCGTCGCCCGCCTGGACACGGCTTAACTCAATTCCTGTCTGGTTACGCGCAACGGCGTACACAATCGCCGCGGAGGAGGACTGCAGGTCGGTCAGTGTCGCCTGCAGTTCCTCAGAGTCCCGCAGGTAGATCGCAACCTGCAGTTGAGGTTGGCTTTGCACAAGGTTGATGGATTGTTCGATCAGCCGGTCACGCTTGGAAAAATATTCGCTGAGCGATACTGTCGCGGTGAGCACACAGCCCGCTACCACCGCGATGGAGATGACCAGGGCATTGATTTTACCGGCTATCGTCATGGGTTGTGGATCCCGCGCCGATAAGCCGCGACAGTGGCAACACTGGATGCCATAGTTGTATTCCCCGGTTTCTTTGACGCAATCATCCAGCGTCTCGTCTGTCAGTGATTCTTGTTCGCGACAGCGATGCCCACATGGAAATTTCTAGCTTAAAACAGTAACTTGCGCGAAAAATAGCATGGGAGAGTTACGCAGTGCAATCGCGGATACAGCGCAGCAATACCAACTGATTGCCGCCGTTCAATGGAAATCGGAGTCAGTTACTCATTCGCCTGTCAGGCAGGGAGCGTCGGTCATTGGCAATGAGGATGCTATTTACTGTGAGGGGAAACGTCACCGGCCTGCCACTGCGCCTGTCGATTGGGCTGCGGGTCACTCGCTCGCTCAGTTGCCCGTTGCCCGGAGGTCGACGCAGGTGCTGATGGTCCTCCGAGACATAGGTGCGAGCCGCCACGGTGAACACGTAGGTCGAGATCACGACCGCGCCCAGACCCATTAAGCCGAGGGTGATGAGTACCACATCCATTACCATTAAAGTCCCATAGCCCGCGAATACAGAAAGTGCAATTGATATGCAAATTCCGCGCCGATTTCGTTAGTACTTAGTACGATACGAGTGACTGCGGGATGGTAGCGTCAGAAGCGCGTGCCAACAACCTTGGAGTGTAAAAAATCCTGACACATTTGGGTCAGCGGGCGAAACGGGCTCGCAGGCGGTTTACCTAGCGGGCCCCTTTGCCGAACAACACGACCTCTACAGTGCTGAGTGTGATCATCAGGTCCAGGAACAGACTCTGGTTTTTCACATAATAAAGGTCGAATTGCAGTTTCTGGCGCGCGTCTTCCTCCGAGGCACCATAGGGGTAACACAGTTGAGCCCAGCCAGTAATGCCCGGTTTTACTGCATGCCGTGAGTTGTAAAAGGGAATCTGCTCGGCCAATTGTTGGACAAATTCGGGTCGCTCAGGGCGCGGACCGATGAATGCCATCTCCCCGGACAACACATTGAAGATTTGCGGCAGTTCGTCTATACGCGTGCGTCGAATAAACGCACCGACCCGTGTCACCCGGCTGTCGTTCAGTGTCGCCCAGCGCGCCTTGCCGTCACCTTCCGCATCGATGCTCATGCTGCGGAATTTGAGAACCTGGAAGGCCTTGCCATTGAGCCCTACTCGCTGCTGGCTGAAAAATATAGGCGCCTTGAAGCCGTCCTCAATCCAGATAGCCAGCGCTGTCACCAGCATAATCGGCCAGGTCGACATCAGCAGGACAAAACTCGCGCAGATATCAAAGCTGCGTTTGGTCAGGCTGCTGGGTGCATCACTGCGCAAGTCTTCAGTTAGCGTCATCCACCCCGGCGTGGCGAAATCCACCAGAATTTTACCTGCCTCGCGCTCGAAGAAGTTCACCAGGTTCATGACTTTGATACCTTGCAGACGACATTTGAACAGCTCGTCAGTTGGGGTCTGGTCACGTTTGTTGTCCAGTGCGACAACAATTTGGTCGATCTCCGTCTGTTTGGCGTACTCTGCAAGTGGCTGGCGCAGGTTGATGATTCTTTCTCCGCTCACTCTGGGGTTTTCATCGTCAACTCGGACAAAACCGACGATGGTAAAACCTTGCCTGTCGGTCTTGCGGCGCATGGAACTGGTGATCGTGGCGGCGGCGGAGCCTGAACCGTAGACCAGCACCCGGCTTTTGAACTGCTCCAAATCCGTCAGGTTGATGAAAACAATACGGCTGATGAGGTTGGTGCTGAAGGACAGCAGGACTGTGTATAGAAGTATGCTGCGCCATTGTTGGACATCGGGAAGCAGGGTGAACACGCCGGCCGTGAATAGACTGGCGGTCGCAAAACCGCCCAGGGTGCGGATCAGTACACCGGACCTGCCCTCGCGCATACGCGGTTCATACAGGCCCATGGCGAACAGGCACAGTACTGTGATGACGGCGTAAATCAGGGCGCGGTTGGGTATTTCCTGAATCATGGCCTGGAAGCTGCCGGGGTGAGCTCCCACAAGACTGTAGATGTAGGTGCCAGCGTATAGGGCCAGCACAAAAAGCGCAGCATCTACCAACGCTAGCCAATAAAACGATGTGTGTACGTGGTGGTTGAATACCCTGACCGTAGCCATTCCCCTGTCCTTTCTACTGCTTCAATTGCAGGTTCGCCGGTTGACCCCTGAGCCGTGAGGCTCTGTCGGGAGGCGAGCTGCCTGCGATTCGTGATTTAATCCCTCGCTGTCGACACCGGTGGCTGCGGATTGCCAGCGGGTACTTATGCACAGCGAGTTGCTATGCTTATCCACAAATGAATCTGCGGAATACTCAAAGTAGCACGGGTTTTTTGTGGCTGCTTATAATATTCCCAGAAATGTGAACTTAGTCCCCACCTTATTCTGGAACCGTTACACGGGCGTGACAGCTCTCGGGTGCAGTGCGTTTCGCAGTGGTGCTTAATCGCTCCGTATCACCAAAATAGTTAATAAAAACAGAAGGGTAGGGCAGGCTGGCTGCAGGCCTTGCAAGCGTGGCTCTGGTGTTGGCTCTGGTGTTGGCTCTGGTGTCAGACCAGAATTTCCCCAGGCAGCGGTTGGC
>CAXBLZ010000013.1:0-63303 GCA_963976735.1 uncultured Halioglobus sp. | reverse complement strand
TTTGGCAGCCGCACAGTCTGCTCACTGGCGCGCGCGTTGGAGCGCGGAAGTATACCGAAATTTTCGCTGCCGCCCAGCCCGGCGGCCGCCCCATTGGGATAGTTGGCTTAATCCGCTACAATCGCGCTTCCCTTTGCCACCGGTCCGCGCCATGCCCGCCCGACATTTACGGCACCTCTTCCACCCGCTATCGGCGAGCCTGTTGCTGGTCGCACTCACCGGCCATGCGGATCCGGTGGAGGAAAATGTCCTCGTCACGGCCAGCCGGGTGCAGGAAGACGCACTGAAAATGCCGCTGTCCTGGTCCACGGTCAATGAGGCGACACTGGCGCTGGTAGACCCGGTGCACATCAACGAGATCATGCAGCGAGTGCCGGGCGCCTGGATCAGTCGCGGCAACGGGCAGGAGAGTATTATTGCATTGCGCTCACCGGTGTTGACCGGCAGCGGCAGTTGCGGGGCGTTTTTCTCTGCAGCGGATGGCATCAGCCTGCGCGCGCCGGGCTTTTGTAACGTCAACCAGTTGTTTGATTCCAATTTTGAACAGGCCGGTCGTATCGAGGTGATTCGCGGCCCGGCCACCGCGCTGTATGGCTCCAGCGCCATGCACGGCGTCATCAATGTCATCAGTGCCGCCCCCACCGAGCAGCTGGATAGCCGGTTGTCAGTGGAGGGCGGGCCCTACGACTACTACCGCGCCAAGTATCGCTACAGCGACACTATTGGCCGCCACGGCATCAGTGTCAGCGCCAACGCCACCACCGACGGCGGCTACAAGGATGACTCCGGCTACGATCAGCAGAAGGCGATCGTGCGCCACGACTACAGCGGCCAGCGCTGGAACATCCAGACCGTACTGGACACCGCCAACCTGAAACAGGATACCGCCGGCTATATAGCGGGCTACAAGGCCTACCGCGACGGCGACCTGAGCAAAAGCAATCCCAATCCGGATGCCTACCGCGATGCCTGGTCGGTGCGCTTGTACAGCGCGGCGAGTCTGGCGCTGAATGACAACAATACACTCACGGTCACACCCTACCTGCGCGCCAACGACATGGAGTTCCTGCAGCATTTCCTGGCGTGGCAGCCGGTGGAGAAAAACGCCCACGACAGCCTCGGGCTGCGCACCACGGTGAACACCGACACCAGCACCCTGCGCTGGGTAAACGGCATCGACCTGGAATACACCGACGCCACCTTGAAAGAGACCCAGGATGAAGAGTTCGGCCCCAACCAGCCGGTGGGCGTACACTACGATTATCAGGTGGATGCCAGCGTCGCCGCACTCTACAGCCAGGTTCGCACACAGTTTGACTCGCCGTGGGAGTTCGATGCCGGGCTGCGCTTTGAGTACACCAACTACGACTATCACAACCGCACCGACGACGGTGCACCCTGCGGCCCCGACGCCACCGCCTGCCGTTTCTACCGCCCTGCCGACCGCGAGGACGACTTCTCCGACTGGTCACTCAATGCCGGCGTCAGCTACAGCCTGGCCGAGGATCACATTGTCTACCTGCGCTATGCACACGGGTTTCGCGCACCACAGGCCACCGAGCTGTACCGGCTCCAGGCCGGCCAGCAGAGCGCAGACCTGGACTCCGAGAAAATCGACAACGTCGAGCTGGGCCTGCGCGGCTACTGGCAGCGGACGACACGCTACGACATCGCCGTGTACTACATGAACAAGGATGACGTGATCTTCCAGGATGCCAACAGGCAAAATGTCAGCGGCGCACAGACCAATCACTATGGCGCCGAGCTGAGCGTGGATTTCCTGCTCAGCGAAAACTGGTCTGTCGGCCTCGATGCCAACTACGCCTCACACACCTACGACAATCATATCGAACTGCTCGGCAGCGATGGCGATATCAAGGGCAACGACATCGACACCTCGCCCAGGACCTTCGGCAGCGCCCGCCTCGGCTGGGATTTTTCCGCGCTGGCCGGTCGCTACAGCCGCGCTGAGCTGGAGTGGGTGTATATGGACTCGTACTACCTGGAACCAGAAAACGAACACCAGTACAACGGCCACTCCCTGCTCAACCTGCGTATCACCAGTGACCTGACATCGCGCTGGTCTGCGGGGTTGCGCCTGACCAATCTACTGGATGTGGAGTACGCCGAACGCGCGGACTACGGCTTCGGCGAATACCGCTACTTCGTCGGACAGCCGCGTGGCGCGTACGTGCAGGTCAGCTACCAGTTTGGTGGCTAGCACTGCCAGCCCCATGCCACAGGGGCAACTGCCCGACAAAATTGTGTAGACTATCCAGCCAACGAATAATAAGGAGCACGTTCACGATGTCGTCATCCAGACTTCGCTGCGACAGGTCCGTTATTGCCCTGGTCTTCGCCATCGCTGTCGCGGGTTGCAGTTCCGGCAATTCGAACAGTTCGCAAACCAGCGAGCAACCCTCGGCAAATTTTGTGGAACTCACCGCGACGCAGGGTATGCCTGCCCTGCCGAGCCTGCCACTGGGCAAGCCGGCGAATCTGTCGCTGCTGGAGCCACGTGAACAGGAGGTGGTAGCGGCCGCCAACGACCGCGCGGCTGACCTGCGCTCTACCACAGTCAAGTTCCAGATCGATCAGCCGCGAACCGAGGTCTCCCTACGGCAGCTGCGCCACGGCTTTACCTTCGGCTTCCCGATAGAACTGAAACGTTTCCGCGACCCGGAAGACCTGCAGTGGTATACCGCGCGCATGGCTGAGCACTTTAGTCTGGCGGTGCTCGAGAGCGATGCCAAATGGGCCAGGGTAGAACCCAGTGAAGGCGTCAGGGATTTTGGCGAGGCCGATGCCAATGTGGCCTGGGCTGAAGAAAACGGATTTTCGGTCAAGGGTCATACACTGTTGTGGGGGCTGCCAATGCCGCTATCCGGAGCGGCTTTACCCAAGTGGGCAGAAGAGAAATTTCCCTCCAAAGACTTGAATGCCGAGGAGAAGGCAGAGCTGCGACGCATTCTGAAAGCCTTCATTCAGGACAGCGTCGCCCATTTCAAAGGCCGCCTAGCGTACTGGGACGTCACCAACGAAACGCTGCAACCGCTGGCCCAGTGGTTTATCGATCGACTCGGCCCCGAGATAGTCGAAGACGCCTATACCTGGGCGCGAGAGATGGATCCCGAGGTTGAGCTTGTGTTCAACGAATGGATCGTCGAGGTGTTTACCGGCTTCAATTCCCCGACCGCGGCCGATGTGCGCGACCGTATTATGCAGTTGCAGTCCCGGGATGTGCCGATTGCCGCGATCGGCCAGCAGGGACATTTCGCCCCCACCCTGTCCTTCGCCGACCCGACGCGGGATATCAGCGGGCGCACAAATATTGCAGAGTACGCCGAGGCGCTGGATATCCTCGCCGAGGCGGGCCTGCCGATTCACATTACCGAAACCAATTTCATCGCACCAGAGGAACCCGAGCTGCGCGCGGCGCAGGCAGAGGCACTGATGCGACTCTGGTGGGGCCACCCGTCGGTGGACATGGTGGTGTTCTGGGGCCCGTGGAACAAGGTTGCTGGGCGCGACGAGTTTAACGTCGGCTTCTGGGACAACGACCGCGCCATCACACGCCATGGCGAGGCGGTGTTTAACCTGCTCAACGAAGAATGGCGAACCAACCTGGACGTGGAGTCGGATGACGATGGCCAGTTTGAAATCACCGCCTTCTACGGCGATTACGTTGCCTACTGGACCGTGGACGGCGTCACGTACAGCGTACCCTTCACCGTGGAGAAATCAGCAGACATCGACGGTATCGCGCTGATAACGCCGCCCACCGCAACCCCCTAGCCATATACAGCATCCGGTCACTGCGGTGTTTCCCGACACCGTGGTGGCCGCCCAAAACGGCTGCCGAACAACCCACTGACTACTGCGGCACGCCTCAAGCCGGTGCGAGCGAGCACCAAAAGGCGGCACACCGTGCACACTGAAACACAGCCCGCGCGGACAATCGCAGCCTTAATCCGGGTTTATTGCAACAAAAGTGACACTCAGACGGTTTACCCTGTGTGCTGGCCGGATTCTTGCATCGACTCCTGTCGCGGGCGACAGACGGAGCCAGCCACGCCACTCGCCACGGGCCGCCGTACGAAAAGGACATACGATGACAGCGCTTGATGATCAACTACAGACCATTGCCGCCGCCAGCGGGACGCAACCTGCAATCGCATTTTTTGATCTCGACCGAACGCTGATTGCGGGCTACTCCATTCTTGCAGTCGCCCGGGAAACCGCAGAACAGGGCGCGCGCCGCGGTAAGCTGCGCCAGGCGACCAAGGTGGTGCAGGACATCGTCAAACACAAAGTCTTCAGCTCTGGCGGCAATTACCACCGCCTCGTTAAACGCACTACCAAAGCCCTGACCGGGGTGTCTGAAGCGGCGCTGCACGAGATCGGGGAACAGGCGTATCGCAAGCACATCGCCAGGACGCTCTACCGGGAAGCAGTCGCACTGGTCGAGGCGCACCGCGCCGCCGGTCACAAACTGGCCATCATCAGTGCCGCCAGCCGCTACCAGATCGAACCGGTGGCACGCGTGCTCGGGATCGATGAAATCCACTGTACCCGGCTGGAGGTGGTGGACGGACGATTCACCGGCCAGGTCGTCGCCCCCATGTGTTTCGGTGAGGGCAAAGTACTGGCTGCACAGCGCAGCGCCCGTCGCCACAAGGCAACTCTGGGCAATTGCTGGTTTTACTCTGACTCCAGTGACGATCTGCCGCTGCTGCGCAAGGTCGGTCATCCCGTGGCCGTGAACCCCTCGGACAAACTGGGCGCACATGCTCGCACCAGGCAGTGGCCGCAACTGGTTTTTTCCTCACGTGGAATACCCAGCGTGGAAAGTGTCGCGCGCACTGTGCTGACAGCACAGACCATTATCGGGACGACCGCGTTTGGCCTGCTGAGCAAACGCTTCGGGCGCTCACCCTACCGCTCGGCGAACCAACTGACCCGGCTATTCGGCGATATCGGCAGCGCCTTTGCCGGCCTGGATTTTGAAATCGAGGGGCTCGGTAACCTGCGCCAGCAACGCCCTGCGGTTTTCGTGTTCAACCACCAGAGTCTGCTGGACTCAATGGTGCTGGCACATCTTCTGCGCGAGGATGTTGTCGCCATGTGCAAACGGGAAATGGCGGACACGCCAGTCATAGGGCACCTACTGCGCCAGGCCGACACCATCTTTGTCGACCGCGATGACGCCGATCAACGGGAGGTCCTGCAGCGTGCACTGGAGGTACTGGAAAGCGGTCGCTCGCTGGTCATCGCGCCAGAGGGCAGCCGCAGCACACTGGGGAATATACAGCCGTTCAAACACGGCGCGTTTTTCCTCGCCCGCAAAGCGGGCGTCCCCATCGTCCCCATCGTGCTGCACAACGTCAAGGATGCGCTGCCCAATGGTGCCATGCTAATTCGCCCGGCCACCATCCGGGTGACTGTCCTGCCACCCATACCCAGCGAGTCTATTGGCAACATTCGCAGCGCGTGTCGCGAGTTGGAGAATACCTATACCCAACTGCTGGGCAAATCTGCGCTGGCCGCACTACCCTACTCGCTCAATTCGGTCGCGTAGTCCAGTGCGGCCCAATCAGCCTGCTGTTGGCGGTGCTCCCGGCATGTCGACCAGCGTATTGTTGCGATAATCGCTCAGCGCCTGCTCAACTTCCTCGCGCGTGTTCATCACGAACGGCCCGTATTGCACCACGGGTTCATCGAGCGCCCGCCCACTCAGCACCAGTGCCCGCATGCCCTCGGCGCCCGCTGCCAGCGACAGTGAACTGCCCGCGCTGAACACCCCCAGCTCGCGCTGGCGTAACTGATCGGTACTACCCTGGTAAATGTAGACCAATGCCCGGTTCCGCTGCGGCAGGGTCAACGCGATCTGTGTCATGCCGCGCAGTTCCACATCCAACAGCACCGGTTCAGTCGCGAGGCCGCGGATAGGACCGGTGAGCGCCTGTCCCTCGATCTCCACCGTACCAGCGATCACTGCAACCGCCGCGCCGTGATCGAATTGTCGGAACGTGATGTCAGCGGCGGGAATATCCCGGTACGCTGCCGGCTTCATCTTCTCGCTGCCGGGCAGGTTCAACCAGAGTTGGAAGCCGTGCAACAGCCCCTCCTCCTGCTCCGGCATCTCCGAGTGCAGCACGCCTGCGCCGGCGGTCATCCACTGCACATCACCGGGGCCAATCACGCCCTCGTTGCCCATGTGGTCACGGTGACGCATGCGGCCGGCTTTCATGTAGGTAATGGTTTCGAAACCGCGATGCGGGTGTGTCGGAAAGCCACCGATGTAGTCACTGGCAGCATCCGAATTGATTTCATCAATCATCAGGAACGGGTTCAGGACCGCGCGTAAACCAGCACCTGCCAGCCGATAGATGCGCACGCCATCGCCGTCATTGGCGGGGGTGGCCGTGATGACCTGTTGCAGCTTTCTCATAGTTATCTCCCGTGTCTCGTGCAGGCTGTCGGCTCTACTGGCCGACGGCTCTACTGGCTGATGGCTCCAGTGTAGCGATCCCGGAACTTTCAATAAGCCCCAATTCCTGTCTATTTTGTTCAAATATTTGGAATGATGTCAGGGCGCTATGCGCTTGAGGCAGCGCGCCAGAAAACGGGTACCGGAACCTGCTGAATGCTGCTCAGCAGGTAGAGGCGATCATGCGACCGCAGGCCGTGTCGGTTAATCGTGCAGCGTGGGCAAAAGGCGCGAAGCCGTCGGGGAGTTAATCCTCGACGGCTTCAAAGTCTTCCTTGTAGCGCACCGCACAGTCGGGGCAGGTGAATTCCTCGGGCAGGGTGTCGAAGGACGTGCCAGGGGGATACCCCTCGTGGGTATCCCCCTGCGCTTCATCGTAGGTGTAATCGCAGCCGGGGCAGCGGTATTTACCCATGGTATTGCCTCCTAACCTGCCAGTGCAGCGTGCTGCACCTGCCCGTACCTGGCATAGATTTCCGCACGCTTGGCGGGATCGATGTTGACCTTGCTCAGGTCGCCGTTGATATGTGGCAACTCGAGCACACGCTTGTCCATCACCTTATACCAAAGCCATGGGATATACGCGAGTATGTACATGCCGTAGTAGCCATTGGGCAGCTCGGGAATCCCGTCGAAGTTGCGCAGGCTCTGGTAGCGGCGTGTCGGGTTCGCGTGGTGGTCGGAGTGACGCTCCAAATGGAACAGCAAAATGTTGCTGAAGATGTAATTGGCATTCCAGCTATGATGCGGCTGGCAGCGCTCGTAGCGACCATTAGCCTCCCTCTGCCGCAACAAGCCGTAGTGCTCTATGTAATTGGCACTGGTGAGCTGGAACCAGGCAAAGACATTATGGATGACCAGAAAGGGAATCATGATCCAGCCAAAGGCGATAATCAGGCCGCCCTGCAATACCAGGCTGATCGCATAGGACTGCAGAATATCGTTGTGGATACTCCATTCACTCTTGCCCAGACGCGCCAGACGCTCTTTCTCGACAGCCCAACCGCGTTTCATGGCACCGGGAATTTCCCGCAGCACAAATTTGTAGATCGACTCACCCATGCGTGAACTGGCGGGATCTTCCGAGGTCGCCACATCGCGGTGATGGCCGCGATTGTGCTCTATACAGAAGTGTCCATACGCGGGCACGGCCAATACGATCTTGGCAAGCAAGCGCTCAAACTCTGGCTTTTTGTGGCCTAATTCGTGAGCGGTGTTGATACCGAGGCCACTGTAACTGCCGGCGGTGAGCGCCAGGGCGATGATCGACCAGATCGTCAGGCTCTGGGTACCCACAAACCAGGCGATGGCAATCAGCACGATAAAGTGCATCGGCACGGTGAACCAGGTGAGGAGCCGGTAGTAGCTGTCCTGCTCCAACTGCGGCACGATCTCTTCCGGCGGATTGTTCTCGTCGGAGCCCAATGCGTAGTCAAGAAACGGTACCACCAGATAGTTGAATGCCAGCGGAATGACCAGCATCCACTGCGAGTCAAATACAAAGTACAGCGCGATCCCCAGCATCGGGAACAGCGGCATAATCAGTGAAGACATCCACAGATACCGCTTTTTGTCCGTGTACTCAACGTGCCCCCGTTCGGGGTGTTCCACTACATAGGTTGTGCTCATGGCCGCAGCCTCCCTTTTCGCCGTTGTTATTATTCAAGCCTACGCCAGTGCGGCCAAAGGGCTGTTTTCACTAAAAGACATAATAGTTGTCATTTAGTGACAGCATTGCGTATTTGCGGTAGCGTTTACCGATGTCCAGAGCCATTGAGCTATCGTCGGCGTATGCTCGCCTTACCCTGCAATCCGGTGTTGCTCCGGCAGCGACGCTATTGCAGGGCACCCGACTCACCGAGGATGCACTGGCTAGCATGGAGTTTATTGCAGCAGCGGACCTGGCCACGATCTTTCGCAACTACGACCGCTATGTGCAGGATCGTGCGTGGACCACCCGCCTTGGCGCGCAGTTCAATATCGGCGCACACGGACCACTGGGATTTGCCGCGCTGAGTGCGCCCACACTGGGTGAGGCGCTGGATGTGATAGGAACCCTGCACGAAAGCCGCAACACAGCCTTGATTGCAGAGACTATTGCCACCGACACGCATTACTTACTGCGGTTCAAGGACGCCACCGGGGAGCCCGATTTTGCTGATTGGCTGATGGAGGTTGTCGTCAAGATAATGGAAGAACTGCTGTCCGCGATACTTGGGCACCCCGTGGGTAAGAGTGTGTTGATCCATTTTTCTCACCCGCAACCGCCGAACTGTGCGCAACTCCTCGCCGGCTTTAATGGCAGCGTCGTTTTCGGTGCCAGTGACGACAGCATCGCGGTGCCGCTGGCTTGGCGTCAGCTGCCCTCCCCGCTCTACGATGAGTCAGTCTACCGCGCCAATGTGATCAAATGCCGTGAGCAGATCGCTGCCCGCGAACATTCCAGCAGTATCGCGATCGCAGTCCGCAACCGTTTGAGCAACCACTTTGATGCGCAACTACTTGCCGCCAGTGGGGACAGCCCACCGCCCACACTTGAGCAGGTGGCCGAGGCAATGCACGTCACACCGCGTACGCTCATGCGCAAGTTGGGGCGGGAGAACACGGCGTACAAGCAAATACTGGAGAGTCTGCGTCGTGAATATGCCGAGCAGTTGCTGCGAGACGCACGGCTCAATGTCGCCGACGTGGCCGAAATACTGGGGTATCGTGAGGCTGCCAATTTCACTCGCGCCTTCAAACGCTGGTACGGTGAGTCTCCGGCCGCATGGCGACGGCACTAGAACGAGCGCACCGCAGCGGAAATCGACGACCGCGCCAGCCAGGGGTAACCGCGGCGCCCCTGCAATCCGCCGGTATGGATCGCCAGCACCGGCGTATCCGGGCGCCACTCGCCCTGCGCGATCAACTGATGGATAGCAAACAGCATTTTTGCGGTGTAGACAGGCTCGAGTTCAACCCGCTGTACGGCTTCAAACGCCAGTATAAAGTCGCGCAGTTCGGCATTTACGCGCGCAAACCCCCCGCAGTGAAAGTCGTGTCGAACAGACCAGTTGGCCACACTGGCTGGCGCCGCGACCCGCAACAGTTCGCCCACGCGTCGCTCCAGGTCTGCTGCACCCTTGAGCGCGGAGATGCCAAGCAATTCGCAGTCGCCATCAACACTGCAGGCCAGACCCGCCAGTGTCGTCCCGGTGCCCACCGGCACAATGATCCGCCTGGCCTGCGGCGCCACACGCCCGACTATCTCACCGATCTCCCTGCAGCCCTGCATGCCCGCGACGGAAGCGCCGCCCTCCGGGATCAGCAAACAGGGCGCAAACTGGTCACGCAGGGACTGCTGGTAATCCGGGTCATGCCGGCGTCGATACTCATTGCGGCTCACGCGAATCAGCCGCATCCCCCAGCAGACGGCATCCTTCAGCATCGCAGTCTCACTCTCATTCGCCTCACCGCGAACGATACCGACCGTTTCAATACCGTGCTGATGCCCCAGGGCCGCCAGCGCATGCAGGTGATTGGACCAGGCGCCGCCAAACGATACCAGGCGCGCAGCACCCAACTGTTTGGCCTGCGCGAAATACGTGTGCAATTTGAAGGATTTGTTGCCGGGCGCGAGACCGCCGCTGCGATCGAGGCGCAGCAGACTGACATTCCCCAGTGACACGCCCAGCACCGGCGCGGCGTCCAGCGACTGTAACAAGGGTTCAACCAGACGGGTTATGGCAGGCCTACATTGTTTTTCGCCAACACCTGTTCAGCGCGGTAACTGGAGCGCACGAAAACACCTGATACCACCTCCAGAAAGCCCTTCTCAAGGCCCCACTGTCGATAGGTCTCAAACTGTGCGGGACTGACATAGCGGTCAATCGGGTAATGGTTGAGCGTCGGCTGCAAGTACTGACCGAGTGTCAGGATATCGACACGGGCGGTGCGCAGATCATCCATACACGCCCTGATTTCTGCCTCCGTTTCACCGAGCCCCAGCATCAGGCTGGTTTTGGTCAGCACCTCGGGGCGATAACGCTTGGCGTGGGCGAGCACATCGAGTGTCTGCTGGTAGCCGGCGCGAGGGTCGCGCACGGGGTGCGTCAGGCGCCGCACGGTTTCAATGTTCTGCGCGAACACCGCAATACCGGAATCGAGCACGGTTTCCACATCCTTGAGCGCACCGAGAAAATCCGGCGTCAGCGCCTCCACTGACGTGTCGGGGTTGCGCGCGATCACCTGCTTTACGCACTCCGCGTAATGCCCGGCGCCACCATCCGGGAGATCGTCGCGATTGACAGAGGTCAGCACCACATACTTGAGGTTCATCAACTGCACCGAGCGCGCGGTGTTCTGCGCTTCCTCGGCGTCCAGCCAACCTTTGGGATTGCCGGTGTTGACGGCACAGAAGCGACAGGCGCGTGTACACACATCGCCCATCAACATGATGGTTGCGGTGCCAGCACTCCAGCACTCACTCATATTCGGGCATTTGGCCTCCTCACAGACGGTGGCCAGCCTGTGCTCATGGACAATGCCCTGCACCTTCTCGAAAGTGGCGCCGCCGCGCACACGAACACGCAGCCAGTCGGGTTTGCGCTGGCGCGCGGCGGCATTGGCTGCAGATTTGATCCCGTCCTTGATCGCAGTGATGCCGCGCTCGTTCACAAACTTGTTGCCGCTACCCACCTGTACAGCGGGAATGCGGTCACTATCTGACATGGTTGCAACCTCGATCCGGCGAAACGCGACGCGCAATTATAGCGGATTTGCCGCGTTCAACACAGCCGCCGATCACACCTATACTTGAGGCAGGACATGGTAAAGCCCCGGCGGTGGCAGTTACCCTGTCAACACTCTCGTAACTGCTTTTCAGGAATGCCCTTGTGATACCCCGAAAATCGTCTGCCTGGCCCGCCCGCCTTGATGTGCTGCAAAGCTTGTCGGGGCTGCTGCTGGCGCTCTTCGTGTGGGCGCACATGTTTTTCGAATCCAGCATCCTGCTGGGAGAGGACGCGATGTACCGCGTCACCAAAATGTTCGAGGGCGAACCGCTGTTCGGCAAACCGTATCCACTGCTGGTGTCTGCCGTGGGCGTCGCGGTGTTCTTGATGATCGCCGTGCACGCGGTGCTGGCACTGCGCAAGTTTCCCGGCAGCGGCCGGGAATACGGGCAACTGCGTTGGCATATGAGGGCACTTCGCCACCCGGACACGACATTGTGGTATGTACAATGCATCACCGGGTTCTGTCTTTTTTTTCTGGTAAGCGTCCACCTTTACACCGTGATTACGCAACCGGAGAACATCGGCCCTTACGCGTCGGCCGACCGTATATGGAGCGGCAGGTACTGGATTGTTTACGCACTGCTACTGGTGACAGTGCACCTGCATGCCGCCATCGGTGTTTACCGGCTGGCGATGAAGTGGTATCCACCGTCCGGGGCGATGTCAAAAAGGACCCGGGGCCGGCGCAAGGTTGCCATGTGGTGCATCCTGGCCTTCTTCATAAGCCTGGGCAGCGCCAGCCTGTTGACGTACATGTACCTGGGATACCAGCATGCTGATCGTGTCGGCGAACGCTACCAGCCGGGTCCAGCCCGGTTGCCAGCCGAGGGGGGCTAGGACATGCAGATTATTCATACGGACGTACTGATCATTGGCGGCGGGCTGGCAGGACAACGCGCTGCTATCGGGGCAAAGCGACGCGGTCACAACGCCATCGTGCTGAGCCTGGTGCCTGCCAAGCGCTCGCACTCGGCCGCGGCGCAGGGCGGCATGCAGGCAAGCCTGGGCAACTGCCTGGGCGCGTCCGGTGATAACGAGGACATCCACTTCGCGGACACGGTGCGCGGTAGCGACTGGGGTGCCGACCAGCCAGTGGTGCGCATGTTCACCCACACCGCGCCCAAGGCAATTCGTGAACTCGCCGCCTGGGGGGTCCCGTGGAACCGGGTACAGCGCGGCGAACGGGACATCACGGTGGATGGACAGCGACAGCGCATCGAGGAGTCAGACGCCGCACACGGATTAATCACCTCGCGCAACTTCGGCGGCACCGGTAAATGGCGCGCCTGCTATGTATCGGACGGCACCGGGCACGCCATGCTCTACACCATGAGCAACCAGGCCATCGCGGCCGGTATTCCAGTGCATGAACGCATGGAGGCGATGGCGCTTATTCACGACGGCGAGCGCTGTTGCGGCGCCATCGTGCGCAATCTGCAAAGTGGCGAGCTGCTGGCCTATATTGCCAAGGCCACCTGCATTGCAACCGGCGGCTTTGGCCGTATCTACCGGGTCTCCACCAACGCCGTCATCAACGAGGGCATGGGCGCCGCAATCGCACTGGAAACGGGTATCGCGCGCCTGGGCAATATGGAAGCCATTCAATTCCATCCCACCGCCATTGTACCGGCCGGCATACTTGTCACTGAAGGCTGTCGCGGCGATGGTGGCCTGCTGCTGGACGGCGCAGGGCACCGTTTTATGCCCGACTATGAACCGGACAAGATGGAGCTCGCCTCACGCGACGTGGTGTCGCGACGCATGGAGCAACACATTGCCGCGGGCCATGGCGCACAGGGGCGCTTCGGCGAGCACCTGTGGCTGGATATTCGCCTGCTGGGCGCAGCACATATCGAGCACAACCTGCGCGAGGTGACAGAGATCTGCCGCTATTTTCTCGGTATCGATCCCGTCAACGACCTGATTCCTGTGCGCCCTGCCCAGCACTATTCCATGGGGGGCGTGCGCACCGACCACACCGGGCAAAGTCCGCACCTGCGTGGGCTGTTCGCGGCGGGAGAAGCCGCCTGCTGGGATATACACGGGTTCAATCGTCTCGGCGGAAACTCGGTGGCAGAGACCGTGGTAGCGGGCATGATTGTCGGCGATAGCATGGCCGATTTTTGTGATTCCCCGCAAGGCACGCTGCAGTTATCGACGGCACTGGTAGACACATTCGCTCGCCGTGAGCGCCAGCGACTGGCCGCCCTTGCCAGCGGCACTGGCGGGGAAAGTGCGTTCGAGCTGACGCGGCTGATGCAGGAGACAATGACGTCAAACGTGGGTATCTTTCGACACCGTGACCGCCTGCAGCAAGCGGTCGACACACTGCAAGTGCTACAGCGCCGCGCTGCCAATATCACGCTTCGGCGCAGCGCGGCAGGCGCCAATCCGGAACTGATCGCAGCCTATCGCTTGCAGCGCATGCTGAAACTGGCGCAGTGTGTCGCCTACGGTGCACTACAGCGCACGGAAAGCCGCGGTGCCCACTACCGCGCAGACTTCCCTCAGCGCGATGACCTGCGCTGGATGCGGCGCACACTGGCCAGCTGGCCATCCCCCGCTGCCGACCTGCCGACACTGGACTACGAAGCACTGGATATCATGAGTATGGAATTGCCACCGGGCTGGCGCGGCTACGGCCAGAAGGATTACATCACTCACCCCGACACCGACGCCCGGCAGCGGGAAATCGATGCGGTAGTGACAGCACTGGGCAATGTCGACCGCTATCGGCGCCAGGAGGCGCTGATGCCATTCAAACACCTGTTGCCGGCCCATTTGCGCGGCTGCAATGCTCGACTCGGAGATCGCTCGTGAACCTTATCCCTGTCTCTGAGGCCGGCCGCAGCCTGCAAATCCACATACTGCGCCACAACCCGTGCGACCCCGACAGCACGCCTCACCTCCAGACCTTTGAGCTGGAGGAAGCGGAGACCATGACACTGTTTATCGCGCTCAATGAAATCCGCCAGACGCTGGACCCGTCACTGCAATTTGACTTCGTTTGTCGCGCTGGCATCTGCGGCAGCTGCGGCATGATTATCAATGGTCGACCCGGACTGGCCTGCCGCACCCTGACGAGCGATTTGCCGCGCAGCATCACACTCGCCCCCCTCCCCGGCTTCGAGCTCATTGGAGACCTGTCTGTCAATACGGGTAAATGGATGCGCGGTATGTCAGAGCGACTGGAAACCTGGGTACATGAGCAATACCTGGAGCAGATTGACATCGATCAGCTGGAACAGCGCATGGAGCCTGAACTGGCAGAGAAACTCTATGAGCTCGAGCGCTGCATTGAATGTGGCTGCTGTATCGCTGCCTGCGGTACCGCGCAGATGCGTGAGGACTTCATCGGTGCCGTGGGGTTAAACCAGGTCACCCGGTTTCGACTCGACCCCAGGGACAAACGCACGGATGCAGAGTTCTACGAGTTGGTGGGCGACGAATCGGGCGTCTTCGGCTGTATGACACTGCTGGGCTGCGAGGACTATTGTCCCAAGGACCTGCCTCTGGCCACACAGATCGCCTTCCTGCGCAGGCGCATGGTGGCGACTGGCCGCTAATCCAGCAGACGGCTCACCGCTTTTGACACGGCGATCTTACCCTGATCGAAATACGCCTCGTGATTTTCCTCGATTTTTGGCAGGTCGTAGAGGTAGTTCACCATAATACCGGCCGACTGTTCCCGCCCCTTCACAGACAGATCCGCGCCACCGTGGATACCGTGTAAAATCGCGCCGTTGCCCAGGTGAAATCGGGCCACCGGGTCGCGGGGCAGTCGACCTGACTTCTCGCGCAGCAGATAGTGAGCACAGAGTTTCACTTGCGCATTATAGACTTGGGAATCCACCACATTACCCACTGGCACCTTAACGCGATCAACCAGTTCATCCTCCACCAAGCCCTCCAGGTCACTCTCGAGCAACCACTTGCGAAAGCCCGGCACCGGAGACAGCGTGACGAAGTTTTTCAGCGTGGGAATTTCCTTTTTCAGTTCCTCCACCACGCTTTTAATCAGGAAGTTGCCGAATGAGATACCGGCGAGACCGGGATGACAGTTGCTGATCGAGTAGAACACCACGGTATTGACCCGCGCGCCGGGCGGCGGCTCTCGCTCCTGCAGCAACAGCGGCGACAGTGCATTGGGGATGCTGTCCGTCAGCGCTATTTCTACAAACACCAGGGGATCGTTATCGAGCGCAGGATGAAAGAAGGCAAAACATCGCCTGTCTTCACGCAGGCGACTGCGCAGGTCATCCCAACCGTTGATTTCGTGCACCGCCTCGTAGTGAATGATTTTTTCCAGCACACTGGCCGACGAAGACCAGTCGATCCGACGCAACTCCAGAAAGCCCTTGTTAAACCACGAGATAAAAAGGTGTTTGAGATCGGAATCGACACCGCGCAATTGCGGATTCGCGCGCAGCACTGACAGCAGATGACCGCGCATTGCCACCAGTGTGCTGGTGCCCTCTGGCGCCATATTGATCCTGCGGAAGAGTTTTTGCCGGGGTGCTTCGGTAGCGTGCTGGATCGCCCACAGGTTTTCTATGCAGTTGTCCTGGCGGTAGTTGTCCAACGCCTGCAAGACCGCCTCGCTGTCCACATCGAATTCAGTCGCCAGTCCGGAGAAAAACTCCAGTCGATTATCGGCTGGCAGACGCTGGTAGACGGTGGCAATCTCACTGCCCAGTGCCAGGCCGGAAGCCTCGCCACGATGCTCCAGAAGATCGCGACAAAGCGTCATCAGGTTCTCAACCGAGGACAGCGGCGCCGGTTGCGAAGCTCGTCGCCGGGCCAGCAGTTCGCGTCCGACATCCAGCACCGAACTGAGTGTGCGCCCCAAAGAGGTGAAAGTCCGTGCAGACAGTTCTATTGGGGTGCGTGTCGCTAACTCCGTGGATATCTCGTCTTTGATCGGTTCTTCCGGCATGCTGGACGTCCCTGCTTGTTCCGGCGCCACCCTCGCAACAGGCACCGGAGATTGTAAAGTGCGGTCGTTTCGAGGACTGACCGACACGAAAACACTGCCATTACTATAGGGCATTGCGCAACAGGTTGTTACCCTCGCGTGCGCCCGGCACCACCAAAAACCGGGCAAACTGTGCGGCAGGTAACAGTTACCTGGGCACAGATACAACGCCAGCCTCATCAATGGCGCAGAAACCTCGTACTCACGCTTGGCGATGTCACAGTGAATGCCCTATTCTGTGTTCCTGTAATGACTACCTTGGAAACAGACTATGAAACCATCAGCCGGACTTGCCGCCCTGATCATCGCCGCGAGTTTACTGGGGGGATGCGCCCAGTTTGAAAGCAAACGCGGTGTGGAGGTCAACTGGCAGTCGTCAGTGACTGAGCAGCTGGTCAGCGGGCAGAGCACGCGTCGCGATGTACTTGCGATGCTCGGTCCGCCCTCACAAGTGATTGCGCTGGACGGTGAGTCCGCGCTCTACTACCTGTTTGAGCGCTCTGAAGGTGAAGGGCTGATTCTGATTCTGTATAACCGCATGCAGATCGATACTCGCTATGACCGCGCCATCTTCTTTTTTGACGCGGACGATGTGCTCACCGAATACGCCACCCGCCTGTATCCCGCCGATGAGGTCTAGCGCGGCTAAGGCACTCGCCACGCTGCTCGCCTGCTGTCTGTTGAGCGCCTGCTCACAGTGGCGCTACGATCTCGGCGCACCGGTTATGGATGTCGCCCTGCCCGCACAGGACACTCCGCTGGCAGAGGCACTCCAGTTACTCGGGCCGCCACTGCTGATCTCCGCGACCGACACCGGGTTTGTCCTCGCCTGGGAGCACTGGCATATCCGTGAGGATTCGATAGGCTTTCGCCTGGGTGCACTGGGAGCGGACTTTTTGTCGGCGGACTGGGGCGACATGCGTATCAAGGGCGAGTTCTTGTTACTGACATTTAACAAAGAGCACCTGCTCACCAGCGCAACCCGCTCGCAATGGGACAACCATGGCGGTGGCGGCAAGGCGATTCAGCCTCTGTTCGGTTTTGTTTCGGTGGTGGATGTCGAAGATCTCACAGAGGCAATGCCTCAGCACCGCTGGGGGAGTTCCCTGCTACAGCGCTTGCCTGGCACGCTAAACAACAACTCCAGTCTGGATACCGGCGACAACGGTTTGCAGCAACGCGGCACGCCAAGGGCCGCCGGGCAGCAGTCCCTGGAGATGGACTGAGCACGCTGTTCAGGCCTGTCGCGTACGGCGCAGGGGTGCATCTGTAGCGCAGCCCTGCGATAATGCGTCGCCATGCAAGACATGTCACCACAGTCCGCGCAGGAAGCGCCGGAACTGACGCTGCGTGCGCTCCTCACGGGAATCTGTATCGGGGCCATACTCACCCCCTGCAATGTCTACGCCGGCCTGAAGATAGGCTGGTCCTTCAATATGTCTATCACAGCACTGCTGCTCGGCTTTATGGTGTGGCGCATTCTGTTGCCTTCTGTCACACAGCGGCCGTGGGCAATCCTGGAAAGCAATATCTCACAAACCACCGCGTCGTCAGCCGCCTCCATTATCTCCGGCGGACTGGTGGCGCCGATTCCGGCGCTGGCATTGCTCTCTGGTGTGATTCTGGCACCTGGGCCGCTGATCGCATGGGTCTTCGCCGTGAGCTTTCTCGGAGTCTGGGTCGCCTGGTACCTGCGTACTCCGATGCTGTATCGCTCGGGACTCAGCTACCCGGCCGGGGCGGTCACTGCGGAAGCCATGCTCGACCTGTTCGCCGAGGGCAGGGCCGCCATGCAACGTGTCAGGGTGCTGCTGGGTGCTGCAGTATTCTCGGCCGCGCTCAAGCTCAGTGATGCATTGCTGTGGACCATTCCGCGCTGGTCGCCAGGCGCGGTACCGGCCAAACTCACGTTTGCGCTGGACCCGTCGATGCTGCTGGTCGGCTTTGGCGCGATTATCGGCCTGCGCGCTGGCCTGTCGCTATTGCTGGGGGCACTGATCGCCTGGGCGGGCCTCGCGCCCTGGCTGCTGCAGACCGGCCAGGTCCCGATGGCACCCGACAGCAGCAACCTGTTTGTGCCACTGGTTGAGTGGCTGCTCTGGCCCGGTGTGGCACTCATGGTTGCGGCAACGCTGAGCAACCTCGCCACCAACCTGGTAAAGCGCGCCCGCCCCGCCACGGACAGCGCCAGCATAGCCAAAGTGGAGTCGCACCGGACACTTCGACTGCTAGCGCTAGGCGGTGCCGCCAGCCTCGTGGTAGTGCTTGAGATGGTCTTGTTCGATATTTCCCTGATGGCCGCACTGATCGCCATTCCGATGGCATTCTTCCTCGCTGCAGTGGTCGGCCGCGTCGTCGGCGAAACCGGCATTCCACCGATCGGCGCAGTGGGAAAACTGTCTCAGTTAAGTTTTGCTGCCATCGCGCCCGCGCAGGCAACCACCAACCTGATGACAGCCAATGTAGCCGGCGGTGCGGCTGGCCAAACCGCCGATCTGCTCAATGATTTCAAGTGCGGTATGCACGTGGGTGCGAGCCCCGCGCGGCAGGTGGTGGCACAGTGCTTTGGTATTGCTACCGGCAGTGTTGTCGGCTCACTGGTGTACCTCGCGCTGATTCCGGACCCACAAAGCATGCTGTTGACCACGCAGTGGCCCGCGCCGGCTGTGGCGACGTGGAAGGCCGTGGCGGAAGTGCTGGTCACCGGACTGGACTCAGTACCCGGCGCAGCGCTGTGGGCTGCGCTGTTGGCAGCGGTGATGGGCTGTGTGCTGGGAGTGCTCGACGCCGCGTTACCGCGTCGTATGCTGCGCCTGGTGCCGAGTGCCAGTGCACTGGGCCTGGCATTTGTCATTCCGGCTTCCACATCGCTGGGGCTGTTTTACGGCGCACTGCTGGCCTTCCTGCTGTCCCGCCTTTTTCCCAGGTGGTCAGCCACATACCTGGTTGCGGCAGCCGCCGGCCTGGTTGCGGGCGAGAGTTTGATGGGGGTGTGCCTCGCCGCGCTGAGCATGGCGACCTGACACAGCCCGGTTAGAAATGCGCTACGCCAGCAGCGGTGCCTGTGCGTACAACAGCAGCAAACGCGCCACGCTGCAGAGGCTGTCGCGGTGTGTACGCTCGTAGCCGTGCGTCGCGTCAGTGCCAAACGTGACCAGCGCGTGACGCACATCGTGGCCGGCGATGATCGCGGAATTGGCGTCCGAGTAGTAGTAGCGAAACACGTCTGTCTGGCACTGGATATCGTACTCGCGACAGAGGTTGCGCAGCTTGCGGGTCAACAGGCGGTCAAACGGACCACTGGTATCCTGGGCACACAGTGTCACACCTGTTTCCCTTGCGTTTTGCCCGGGGGCGACGGGGCCGATATCAATACCCACGAACTCGGCCACACTGGCATCCAGTGAAGACCCGGCACCGGTCCCCACCTCCTCGGTGACAGTGAACATAATTTGCAACTCCACTGCGGGCTCTACGTTGTGGTCCAGCAATGCCTTGAGTGCGGCGAGATTGGCGGCGGCGCCAGCTTTATTATCGAGGTGCCTGGCCGTTATGTAACCGGAGGCATCCCACTCCATATCCGTATCAAAAGCGACAACATCACCCGGGCCAATGCCGAGCGCACGGGTGTCCTCAGCGCAGGCCACTGGCTGGTTGATACGGACTTCCACCTGTGGCCAGCCCACCGGCAACTGGTCAATCTGTTCATTGAATGCATGCCCGGAGGCCAGCAGCGGCAACACCTGGCCACGGTAACTGGCTGTGCCGGAAAAGATCGTCACCCGGCCTCCCTCGGCAAAACGACTCGACCATGAGCCGACAGGAACCAGGGCAAGTCGACCGGAGGGTTTGATCGCAGAGACCGCCGCACCAATGGTATCGATATGGTTGGCAATCGCCCGAGCCTGTGTATTGTCGCGCCCGGGCACTACCACCTTGATAGTACCGCGTCGCCCCAGGGTATAGTGCACACCCAGGTCCTCCAGTGCCCGACAGATATAACGCACAATCTCGTCGGTAAAGCCAGTGGGGCCGGGAATAGCCAACATCTCCCGCAGGCACTGGTGCAGGTATTCTTCATCGACAGGCAAATTCTGCAACATACCGATCATCGGTTGCGCCTGATAACATCACCCGGATCAATATCATGGGCGTGTCTCGCAGGGAGACTGTCGGCATCAATCTGGTGACTGAAGTCAGAGAACGTGGTGGTCGAGGTGTCGTGCGCAAACGTCGGCTGACTACACACATAGGCCATCAACAACCGCATCATATTCTCCAGGCTGCTGAAGTGAGTGCGTTCGACACTGTGCGTGGCATCGCCGGCATACGCGACAACCGCCGTCCTGACGTCATGGCCTGCGGCAAGCGCCGCGGCAGCATCATTGTGCGAGGCTGCGAGCACACGACGCTGGCAGGGTATGCCGTTGCTGTTTGCCAGTTCCTGCAGATGGGCTGTGAGGTGGTAATCATAGGGGCCGGAAGCGTCACCATAGGCGATGGTAAGGCTATCGTAGGACAGCGCCTCACTCGCTGGTACCGACGCGAAGTCGACGGTAACCAGTTCACTGACTTCGGGCAGCATCGCGCTACCGGCACCACTGCCCACGGTTTCAGTGACCGTAAACAGGATATCGATATCACTGGGCAGCACCGGTTTTTCCTCAACCACCTTTTTGATCGTGGCAAGTACTGCGGCAACACCGGCCTTGTTATCAATATTGCGTCCGACAATATAGCCGCTGTCCAGTATCTCCGGGTTGCTGTTGCAGGCAATGAAATCACCGACCTCAATGCCCAGCGCCCGGGTTCCCGCCTCGTCCAGCACCGGACGGTCCAGGCGCAACTCGATATGATCCCAATCGATCGCGGTGTCATCGACACCTGCATCCCGGTGCACGCCCCATGTCACCGTCGGCAACAGCGTCCCGGTGTATACCGCATGTTCTGCGAATAACGTCACCCGGGCGCCCTCGGCAAAGCGGCTGCTCCAGTAGCCTATGGGAGCCACTAACAGACGGCCGTCCGGCTTGATGCGCCGCACCATGGCACCGATCGTGTCGACATGATTGACAATTGCCCTCGCCGGTTCACCCTGCTCGGCGCCATTGCCGGGAAGTCGAGCGCGCAAGGTGCCACGCCGCGTGATGTCATAGCTCACCCCCATCGATTCGAGTTGCTTGCTGATGTAACGGGTGACCTCGTCGGTAAACCCGCTGGGACTCGGTATCGCCAGTAATTCCAGTAGAGTGTTTTCCAGATAATCTCGCTCAAGCACGCCCTTTTACTCCTGATTCCCGGGTGTCGTATACACTGGTCGATAGCGGGAACAACAAATCGATAAATCGCTGCACAGTGGGTTGTGGCTCGTGGTTGGCCAGACCCACACGTTCATTGGCCTCGATGATTACATAATCGGCAGAATCTGGCGTCGCGACAATCAGGTCCATGCCTACTACCGGTATGTGAAGATACCGGGCGGCTTGTTCTGCCGCCTTGACAAGTGCCGGGTGTAACTCCGCCGTCACATCGTGAATGGTGCCGCCGGTGTGAAAATTCGCGGCCCTGCGCACACGCACCACACGCCCGGATTCGAGCACCGTTCCCGGCGACAGGCCCTGCTCAGACAAGCAACTGCGGGTGTCGTTGTCCAGCGGAATCCGGCTCTCACCGCCAGACGAAGCGCTGCGGCGTCGACTGAGTTTCTCGATGAGTTCCTCAATACTGTGGCTGCCGTCGCCGACCACTTCCGGAGGTTTACGAATCGCGGCGGCCACCACCTTGTAGCCAATCACAACGATGCGAAGATCCTGGCCGGGGTGATAGGATTCGAGCAATACGCGATCACAATGCTGCCCGGCTTCGACCAGCGCCTGTTCCAGTGCGGCAGGTGTTTCCACGCCAACGGTAATGCCCATGCCCTGCTCACCTATTGCCGGCTTCACCACAATACGCTTGTGTTCCTCCAGAAAGGCGACGTTTTCATCAGCATTCCCCGCCACACGGTACGACGGTGTGCACAGCCCCGCCCGCTGCAGCCAACGATGGGTGACGAGTTTGTCCTGGCAGCGGCTCATTGCCACTGCCGAGGTCAACTCGCTGAGAGATTCCCGGCAGTCGATCTGGGTGCCTCCGCGGCTGAGCCGAAAATAGCCTTCTTCGGCATCGAGGATATCGACAGAAATACCGCGTGAACGCGCCTCATCTACAATGATGCGGGCGTAAGGGTTGAGGTTTTCCTCCAGTTCCGGACCCAGAAACAGCATCTGGTTATAGGCATTCTTGTTCTTGATCGCGAACGTATGAATCTGACGGAAGCCGATTTTTTTATACAGCATCTTGGCCTGTTCATTGTCGTGCAACACACTCAGGTCCATATACCTGCAGCCACAAGCGAGAAAATGATCAGCGAGATATCGCAACAACAGCTCACCCACACCCGGGTGGCTCGCCTGGGGATCCACAGCCAGGCACCACAGGCTGCACCCCTGCGTGGGGTCATTGAACAGGGTGCGATGGTTGATACCCATCACCGTGCCCAGCACCGTATCTGTCTTCTCGTCCAACGCCACCAGCCAGATCAACTGGTCAGACGTTCGCTGCGCCCACACAAACTCCGGGTCAGTAGGCACCATTTGTCGCTTCAGATAGAGCTCGTTGACGCCGTGCGCTTCCTGCAGTGTGGACACCTGCTTGACCACTATTCCATGCACCTGTGAAGCGTCGACCAGCGTGTCTTCAAGGTCCAGCCTATAGGTGTCCGAGGGATCGAGAAACAGGGTCTGCGGCGCCGCGGCCAGCACCACATGCGGGTCGGCCACGTACATTGCGATATCCCGCATACCTGCTGACTCCTTTAACAACTCGCTGGCGATATCCTCCGGCTGTTGAAACGTGTGGCCCATCAGCACGCGACCCCAGCCACAATCTACCCAGACATTTTCCTGCAAGGATTCGTCGGGAGTCGTTTTACCATGCACTGTCTTGAGGTGCTGATACGATGGAGGCTGGTCGGAAAATCGCATATTGTCTCTCCCGTCTACTCGGTTGACCGTCATATTCCTTGAGCCTGCAGCCACAGTTCCAGTAATCCCACCTGCCAGAGTTTCGAACCGCGCAGTGGAGTGATGTGCTGCTCGGGGCTGTCCAGCAACGTCGCGATATAGTCGCCTCGATAGAGGTTGCGGTGTCTCGCCGCATCACTGAGCAGTGCATCGCGCACGTAATCCAGCAGCGGGCCCTGCAGGTACTTCAATGCGGGCACGGGGAAGTATCCCTTCGGCCGGTCTATTACAGCAGCGGGTACAATGGCGCGCGCGGCTTCTTTCAACACTTTCTTGCCGCCCTGACCGAGCTTGTGCCTGGCCGGAATACGGGCGGCAAACTCCACGAGTTTGTGATCGAGGAAAGGCACTCGCGCTTCCAGCCCCCAGGCCATCGTCATATTGTCCACACGTTTGACCGGATCATCCACCAGCATGGTATCGGTATCTATGCGCAGCGCCTTGTCGACTGAATCATCCGCGCCAGCGCGCGCAAAATGGGCCCGCACAAACTCGCCGGCGGCATCGCCCTGCGCATATTCCGCCGTCATCAGACGACAGTATTCCGCGTAGTCGCGATCAAAAAAGGCCTTGCTGTAGTCCTCAAACGGCTTGTCGCTCCCGACCATAGGCGGATACCAGTGGTAGCCCCCGAACACTTCATCAGCCCCCTGCCCGCTCTGCACGGCACGACAGGACTTCGCGACCTCGCGCGATAGCAGGTAGAAGCCGATACAGTCGTGGCTGACCATCGGCTCTGACATCGCGTTGATCGCCGCTGGCAGTTCCTGCAACAGTTCCGCCGCGGATACATTGATTTTGTGGTGCCGGGTCGCGAACTCCTCGGCAATGATGTCGGAGTACTTGAATTCGTCACCTTGCTCACCATTCACGGACTCGAAACCTACTGAAAACGTGTGCAAGCCACTGGTCCCGGCCTCAGCCATCAACCCCACAAGCAAACTGGAATCGATACCGCCCGACAGCAGCACACCGACATCAACTGCGGCCAGTTGCCGTTTGCGCACTGCGTCGCGCAGCTCTTCCAGTAGACCATCGCGCCAGCTCTCGAAACTTCGCGCCTCGTCCTCCGCACTCCGGTCGAAAGACAACTGCCAGTAACGCTGCTCCTTTATCGTCCCGTCCGCCTCAATTGTCATGGTGGTTGCGGGCGCCATTTTGCGGACGCCGCGAACAATGGTGTCACCGGGCGGCACCACGGCATGAAAGCTCATATAGAAATTCAGTGCGCGCGGATCAAGCGCTGTATCGATATCGCCACCGGCCAGCAGTGCGGGCAGGCTGGAGGCAAAGCGCAGGCGACGCTCATCCAGTGAATAATACAGCGGTTTGATACCGAGCCGATCTCGCGCGAGAAATGTGCGGCCGCTGTCCCGCTCCCATATTGCAAACGCGAACATGCCCTCAAATCGGGTGACGCAGGCCTCCCCCCATTCCCGGTAGGCTTTCAGCACGACCTCGGTATCGCCCTCTGAATAAAACGTGTAGCCCAGTTGTTGTAGTTCGGTGCGCAGCGCGGGGTAATTGTAGATCGCGCCATTAAACACGATACCTGCGCCCAGCTGCGGATCGATCATCGGTTGTTGCGATGCCGCCGCCAGATCCATGATCCGCAGGCGCCGATGACCGAAACCGCGATTCCCCTGCACGCTGATACCGTGATCATCGGGGCCGCGGGACACCATTTTGTCATTGATCGCCTGCAATCGTTCGGGTTTGACCATTGCTCCATCGAATCGAACTTCACCACAAATTCCGCACACAGGCGCTACATCTCCTCATATTCATTTGACAGTGCAGTCCGCGCTACTCGCTTCGGCTCCACTGTGCGACAGACCGCTTCGTTGTTGGACATCCGATGACAACAGGGGTAATCGCTGCGACTACCCCTGATATGCTCCACTGTATCAAGCACCCTGCGAGCCAAAATTGTCCTCTGCAAACTCCCAGTTGATCAGGTGATCGAGCACCGCCTGCAGCTCTTTTTTCACCGCAGCGACCGAGCCAAAGTCGCGTTCTATCTGCTCACGCAGCGAGCCGCCCGGCTCCGTGCTGCGCCCGGGCGCGATGCTCTTCCAGTAAAAACTGTGGTTCCAAACCTGGGCAGCACAATTGAAGATATGTCCCTGAGAGGTGCGAATGATCTGTTCCAGCGTCATCGCGCGCCGCTCGTCATTCTCCAGCGCCTTATCGAGTTTATCCAGGTAACCCTTGTGGTGTTTGTGATAGTGGATATTCACTGTGCGGCTGCCGATATGCGGTTCGAGCGCATCTTCGGCAAATGGCAGTGGTTCAAGTGTAAAGTCCATGGCACCTCCCTCCTGATTCGCGTCCGTCTGCCAGACAGCTACTGGCCAATAGCAGCGACGCGACCTTACAGCGTTGCTCCCCAAGACCATGCATCAACCGTGCCACCTCCACCGGTTCAGGATTTTTCCTCCAGACTGCCTGGCAATTCGTCAAAGTGATCAGTCAGCAGGCAGTCATAGCGGCGCGCATCGTAGGCGGCCAGCACGGCGACGTCCTCAGCACTGATAATGCCTTTTTCTGCGGCTTCTTCCAATGCGCCGCCCAGTTCCAGCGATGCCAGTTCCCCCTTGCTGCGCGCGCGCGAGAAGGCCTGCCAGGCGTCATCCACGTCCAGCAGCATCTGGTAGGTTGTTTCAAGGCGTCCGACGGCGTCCTCGGGGTCGCTGCTGACATACACCATGTTCGCCAGCGCCTCTCGTACCGGGTTCGGTTCGAGGATCAAATCGCCCAGCTCCCGGATCTGTTCATCATCCGGCGATTGCACAGTACTGCCTGGCGGCAGGCAGACAAAGTGCAGCACCCGCGCCAGCGAGCGCAGCGGAAAGTTGCGGCAGAACGCAGCGAGTGACTGCTGTGCCGCAGACAGCGACTGACGCAGCGCGTACTCGGCATGCCTGGTAGCGGCACCACTGGGCGCGGTGGAGTCGTGGTACTTGAGGATACTGCAGGCGATAAACAGCTCGCTGTGCACATCGCCCAGTCGCGCCGACAACAGTTCGCGTCGTTTCAGGTCGCCTCCCAGCACGGCCAGCGCTACGTCTGCACACATCGCGAGCGCCGCGCTAAGCTGATTGATACGCTGGTACCATCGCTTGCTGAAGCGACTGGCCTGACCGGGCGTTTCGCTAAAGCGTGACGCTGTAACACCATACAACAACAGCCGGGAAAAATTGTTACCGACGTGACCCAGGTGTTTCAGAAACAGGGGTTCGAACTCGTCCACACCCGCCTGTTCGTCGTCGCGTTGCAGGGAGAGCATCTCATCAAACAGATAGGGATGGCAGCGCAGCGCGCCCTGGCCGAATATCATCAGTGACCGGGTGAGGATATTGGCGCCCTCCACGGTGATAGCCACGGGCAGCGCGTGATACGCCGAGGCCATAAAATTGCGCGGGCCGAGTTGTATCGCGCGACCGCTCACAACATCCATACCGTGATTTACCAGGAGTCGCATACGCTCGGTGGCATGGTATTTGGCCATCGCTGTCAACACTGATGGCGCGCCTTCATCCAGCCCGCGCGTAACCAACTGGCGCATCGCTTCCAGCGCGTAGGCACCGGCGGCAATATCGGCAGTGGCCTCCTGCACGCCCTCAAACTTGCCCACCTCGATATTGAACTGGCGACGCACCCGGGCGAAAGCACCCACTGTGAGGTAACACATCTCACCGCTGGCGGTGGCCAGTGCCGGCAGTGAAACACCGCGTCCGGCGGCCAGGCACTCGATCAGCATGCGCCAGCCTTTACCGGCCATTTCGGCACCGCCGATGATCCAGTCCACCGGGATAAATACATTTTCACCCTTGATAGGGCCGTTCATAAACGGTACACCGGGGTTGTGTCGCTTGCCGATTTCGATACCCGGATGGGTGGCGGGCAACAGCGCGCAGGTAATGCCGTAATCCACAGTGTCCGGGTCGCCCAGCAGGCCGTCGGGATCGCGCAACTGGAACGCAAGCCCCACTACAGTGGCAACCGGTGCCAGCGTAATCCAGCGTTTGCTGAATGTGAGGCTGAGTCCGAGAACTTCCTCTCCTTCAAACTCACCGCGGCAGACAGTCCCAATATCAGGGATGGCACCGGCGTCAGAGCCGGCCTCAGGGCCGGTCAGGCCGAAGCACGGCAACTCTGAACCGTCCGCCAGCCCCGGCAACCAGCGATCTTTCTGCTCGTCTGTACCGTACTTGACCAGCAGTTCACCTGGCCCCAGGGAATTGGGCACCATGGCCGTCACCGCAGCGGTGATGGAACGACTGGCGATCTTGCTCATTATTCGGCTCTGGGCATAGGGGCTGAAGGCCTTGCCGCCATACTCCTCGGGGATGATCAGACCGAAGAAGCCGTGCTCACGCAGGTATTGCCAGGTTTCGGGCGACAAGTCCTGTCGCTGCTGCACGTCCCAGTCGTCGATCAGGTGGCACAGGTCCTCAACTTCAGAATCGATAAAGGACTGCTCAGCCTCACTCAGCTGTGGCAGGGCAATACCGTCAAACTTCTTCCAGTCGGGGCTGCCGCTAAAGACGTCCTTTTCCCACCACGTCGTGCCCGCCTCGAGCGCCTCGCGTTCGGTACTGCTCATCGCCGGCAGTGCCTCGCGCAACTGGCGGAACACCGGGGCAGTGAGAAACTGGCGACGCAATCCCTCTATATTGAGCACCGCCGCCGAGACTGCTGCCAGCAACAGTAGCAGCCAGGCGCCACTGCTGAACAACGTCAACGCCAGGGCCCCGACAACCATTACCAGCGAGCCGGTCGCAAGCGACGGCCGGTAGTAGAACACGGCGGCAAGCAACACCAGGAACAACGCAATGGACAACAACATAAGACTTCCCCTCTTTAAAGAATGACAGCGTCATCGATACCGCTGTGTTAACAATAGTCGACATCCCGAACGCCGTAAAATTCATTGCGCAGTATCTCTGACGCCGCGCATGATCGCGGATCGCTACCACCGCTGCGACCATGTCATGCTGCTCGGGATCGACCGATACATCCCTGACGCGACGTAACCCGGAGCAGTTTCCGGTAGCGCTGGCGAAAATCTCTCAGGTCGTAATCCATATGATTGCCGCGTTCGGTGGTTTCACTGAGCAGGTGGCCCTGCTCCTCAATACTCGCCAATCTGTCTGCAAAGGCAGTGAGTTCGGCGAGCCTGATGAGGGAGTCCGCCAGCGAGATCAGGACCGGGACATTACTGCTGGCAAATTGGCGCGAAGGCGCATAGAACGCTTTGAGAATACCGGAAAAATCGGTGTAGCGGGCCAACAGCCGCGGTTCACCGTCTTCACCGAGAAACACTTTACCCGGCAACTGGCGGTCGACAATCTGCGCCACAGCCATACTGAACCAGTCGATACAGGTAATTGCAGTACCCGGATCATTGATGCCCGGTGACAGCGCCCGCGCTGCAAGTTGATTCAACTGCGTGATCGGGAATTCGGGATCCTGTACCGGATTGCGCATCGCCCCGGTACGAACGAAATCGAGAAGAGGCTCGACCGAGGCCTGGTCCAGATCGGCAGAGTGACCGTAAAGCATAACCAGGCCATTGCCCGGCAACAGAAAATCGCCCGCTCTCACACGCAACTGCGAGACGCAGTTGTGCGCCTCACACCACGCGACGATACCGGGGTAATCTATTGTTTGCACGTAACCGCGAGCGCGGGCAGCGATCACGGTAGGCCTGCAGCCGCGCGCCCTGCGTCGCCAGCCCAGCGTATCAACGCTGCGATTCGCCCGGTTTTCCGGCGCTATCAGTTCCAGCAGCGAAGTCTCCAGGTCTCCACCGATTCGCTCGATAATCTGGTCGGCCTGCAAATCGGTAGCAGTGCGGTGAATAAAATGGATAAAACCGATCAGTGATGCAATTGTCATTGCCAGCGCGGCTATCACCGTGATGCCAGGCTGATCGCTCTCGTTGTAGCGTGACAGCACGAGCAGGCAGTAGAGGCTGGTACCCAGGAACATACCGAGACTGACCTTACTGCCCTTATTCCCGAGAAAATGACGCAGTATCTTGGGGCCGTATTGTCCGGAGGTCAGTGTCAGTGCCACCATTGTCACCGAGAACACGACACCGCCGACGCTGAGAACGGAGCCGGCAATTACACCCAGCACATCTCTTGCCGAGTTGACATCCATCGCAAAAAAACGCGAATCGGCCACGTGCCAGGGCATCAATCGCTCGGCCCATGGCAAGATCACAGCCAGGGTCAGCGCTATCAGGCACAACATTGCCGGAATAAACCAGATGCTTTGCTGCAGTGTTTCGCGTAGCGCCAGTAGTTTAAGTTTCATAGATGCAACCGTGCAATTAACAGGCCCCTGGAGTGCGTCGGATACGGGCTCAGGACTTTGTTTCGACCAACTTTACCCAGTTGTTCATCACATCCATCTGGGTGGCGACGAGCTTCAGGCACACCAGCAGTGGCACCGCAATCAGAACACCAATCGGCCCCCACAGCCAGCCCCAGACCAACAGCCAGAGGATCAGGATCAACGGGTTCATACGCATGTTCTGCCCCAATACCGTGGGCGTGACAAATTGCGATTCAAGCGTATTCAGGCCGAAGAAAATCGCAGCCGGCAGCAGCGCCGACAGATTCACTCCGTACTGAATCACGCCCGCAATGGAGAGAATGGAAATACTGATGAAAGTGCCCACATAGGGCGCATAGTTAAGCAACCCTACCATGGCACCCCACAGCACGGCATCTTCCACTCCCAGTATCCACAATACCGACCCGGTGATGAAACCCAGCGAGGCATTGATGAGAGTGACAGTCAGGATATAGCGGGACAGCTCCTGACGCAGTCTTCCCACCAGCAGTGCGGCGCGACGTTTGTTGCGAATCATTGGCAGCAAATTGATGCAATTGTCGTACAGTCCCGGCCCGTAGATCAGCAGAAACAGCAACAGAATCAACCAGATCGCGCATTGTGCGAGAATAAATGGCGCAGCACCCAGCATTGAAAAAACAATGTCGATACCGCCCTTTTTCACACTCTCAACAAGCGCACTGTCCGCCGGCGGCTCTGCCTTTGGCGCCTCCGCTTCATCCTCGCCGCCAAAAAATTTCGAAAAGCTGAATCCCGTCTCCCGTTCAGGCTCAGGTTCCACAGGCGGCGCTGCCTCGGGGCTTATTCGCTCACTGATATCCGTCAAGCTCACGGTCACTGTCTCAGTCAATTCAGGCAGTTTCTCCAGCCATTTCTGCGCCGGCACGGCCAGCTCAATCGTCAGCACAACAAAGGGACCACCCAGCAGGCACAACAGCATCACAGAAGAGAGTGACCGCGGCACATGGAGGCGCTTCAACCCCGATACCAGCGGGCTCAGCAACAGCGAAAAGAACAGCGCGACAACAATCGGCAACAACAGTGGCCTGGCCGCATACAGGGCGTACAAGACAGCCAGGGTTGCGACGCAGTACAGCGAGAATCGCACCCCATAATGCTGTTCCATCAGTTCCACCAGCGGTTTCACCTCGCCCCGGGACTCGTCGTGGTCGGGCTGCGTCATCAAGTTTCTCTCGGATTAAGGTAGATAAAGTCACGACATCATAGCAGCAACCGTGCCAACCTGATCTACACGGTTCGCCGTACGTTATACGCCGGAGATTGTCCGCGGGCAGCAATACCCTGCCAGGAGCGCCGCGCACCGCGACGCGAACCCTGCTGCAATTTGTAAAAACTACAACTGCGCTTGCAAAAACAACCGCGGCAGGCGCTCGCTATCGCCCTCGACGCGCTCCACGATGATAGCGCTTCCCGGCGCTGCGCGGCGTTCTGCGGCGCCACCATTTTCATTGGCACGGATACTGCTTGATATAGCCCAGACATTCGTCATCGAGGACGAATCCTTAGTAACCGCAACAAGGAGTAACACGATGAGAGCAACCAGTACCTCCTCAACGACAGACAGTGCAATGAACCGGTCCACGGCTGGCAATGCCGTCGGGGACGGCGCCTCCAACACCGCAAAAATGGCCTCAGCCGCCCACTCCGCGGTGGACATAGCTGCCGCCAACCTCGAACAGGCCGAGAAGGCGCTGCAGGAAGCGCGTGAAACAGCGGGGGAAAAGGTTCACGACAGCGCCCGACAGGCAAAAGCCTATTCAGAGGATGCGGTCGCAGGTGTGAAAACCTATATCGACCTGTACCCCTTGCGCTCTGTCGGCATTGCCGTGGCAGCGGGCTTCCTCCTCTCTGCAGTGCTGCGCAAGTAACTGCACATGAAAACTCATGCGTCTCAACGCGCCAGTGCGGGTGCAACCGACGATCCACAAAAGCCCGAAGGGCAATCCCTGGAGCAGTTGCTGGCAGACACACGGATTTTGTACGCTGATACTGTCGGCCAGTTTCGCGGCACTGCTGAACTGGCGTTAATGGAGTTCGAGCTGGCACTGTCATCTATCCAGTGGTGGCTTTGGACTCTGGCGCTGTTCGGCGTGTGCACCGTGATGAGCGGTACGCTGCTCGTCACGGCCACCGTCATTGCGATTGCAGAGACGGCAGTCTCGCCAGCATCCATAATAGCCGTGATGGGTGTCTGCTGTGCGCTGGCGGCATCTGTGCTGTATCTATGCCTGAAAAGCCTGTCGGGGAAAATGACGTTCAACACGCTGAGAAAACACCTGACACAAGCACAGGATGAAAAGCATGGCGAAACTGGAGCATGACATTTCACGACTTTCTGCCACACTGGGTAAGCGGCGGCATCGCATCGAGCTGCAAAAGCAGGCGTTGCGCGAAGACGCGATGGCGCTGTGCAAACAGCCCCGAGCACTGGTCACGGCGGCGGTGACTGGCGCCGTGCTGGAGCGTGTGCTGGTGGATGCGCGCACAGGGCAACCCTCATCCGCTGAGGGCGCCAGGGCGCCGCGCCGCGGTGGCGTTGCCTCGAGTATTCGAACGCTCTTTTTTGGGCTTGTTCCAGCCTTGATAAGGAATGCAATCAGCCCGCTCTAGCGGGTCAACAACAAACAGTTCACTGAGGGATACAGTATGGAAGTTGGCGGAATTCTTGGCGTTGTCATTCTCATTCTCGACATCTGGGCAATTTTCCAGGTAATTGGGTCCAGCGCCTCCACGGGTGCTAAAATCCTGTGGTCGCTGTTGATCATCCTGCTGCCCGTTATCGGGCTCGCTATCTGGTATCTTGCAGGCCCCAGATAGCGCGGCAGGAACGCCAATAGCACAGTCCCCCGCCACCGTCGTGCGCGGCTACCAGCTGTTGCGCAGCTCCCGCAGTTTGAGGAATACGGCACGCGGGTCCGGATCGGCAGGGAGATCGGGAAATACCTCACGCAACCGCTCTATCACCGCCGGATTGTTCAGGCGCATGAAGGTATTTATCTCTCGCTCCAACGCCATGTTCGACACCAGCGGATTGTTGGGATCCTGATCCTTCACTTGCTCGAGCAACGCGGATGCGCGCTCGTTATCGGGCTCCCGATCCAGCGTGAAGGCGAGATTGTTCGCCAGGTAATCGTGCCCGGGGTAGACCAGCGTCGCCTCTGGTAACCGCGCCAGTTGCTCGGCAAAGGTGGTGTAGAGCTCAGCCGGGTGGCCGCCGTGGTGACAGTTTCCGGCACCGGCATTGAAAAGTGTGTCGCCGGAAAAAAGGGCGGGGGTATCAGTATGGGAGAGAATACAGATATGGCACATCGTATGCCCGGGCGTATCCAGTGCCTCCAGTTCGACCGTCTTGCCAATTTTTATCACGTCACCGGCCTGCAAACCGCGATCAATTCCAGGGATTGATTCCTTTGCGTTGACATGGGCCAGCAGGCTCGCGCCGGTGGCACTGATAATCGCGCCGTTGCCGCCCGTATGATCCGGGTGTTCGTGGGTATTAAGCACCAGGGTAATATCCCAGCCGAGTTCGTTTGCCCGCGCCAGGCATTTCTGGTGATCCAGCGGATCCACCGCCATCGCCTCGCCCGTTTCACCACACGCTATCAGATAATTGAAATTGCGATAGGCATTGCCTGTCCATATCTGCTCGACGATCATACCGTGACTCCTTGCGCTGGGTTAACTCGGTAGAATAGTAGCAGTGCAGGCCTGTGCATTTCCATTGCCGATAGCGCCGCACATCGAAGAACTGCTTGTCGTCCGGGGGAAAACTTGACAAGATGAAATCCGCGCGGAAATTACGCGACGTCGGCCACTAAAGCTGTGCCAGCAGATTGCGCTCTGTCGGCGCGGGATTGCTGTTGAGACAACGGCTTCAAGATAAAAAGGAGAATAGCCCATGCGAGCAGGTCACTTCCTGACAGTTGCCGCCCTGGCCACCGCCATCACATTTTCGAGCCAGAGCCCGGCACAAACGCCATCGACGACCACTGAAGACATCGCTGCCATCGCACAAGAGGCTTACATTTATGGCCTGCCGATGGTGATGCTTTACAGCATCATGAATGAATACGCGATCAATGAGGATTCGGGACAGTACAAGGCACCGTTCAATACGATCGCAAATATCCCCAGAGTGTACACGCCTGCCGATACGGCAGTGGTGACACCCAACAGCGATACCCCCTACTCCTTCCTGTGGATGGATCTGAGGGCCGAGCCGATGGTGCTCTGTGTGCCCGAAATAGAGCCGGATCGTTACTACTCTGTGATGCTGACATCGCAATATACCTTTAACTTCGGTTACATCGGTACACGGGCAACCGGCAACGGCGCCGGGTGCTACGCCGTGGCCGGGCCGTCGTGGGCGGGAACCCTGCCTGCAGGCATCGACAAACTCTTTACCTCGGAGACCGACTTCGCGCTCGCCACCTACCGCACCCAGCTCTTTAATCCTTCCGACATCGACAATGTGAAGGCCATTCAGGCCAAGTACCAGGCCACAAGCTTATCGGTTTTTCTCGGCAGCCCAAGACCCAAACCCACATCTGCGGTTAACTGGCCGGCAATCGACAAGAGCACGGAAAAGACGCAGTTTTTTGACTATCTCGCTTTTCTGTTGCAATTCGCTCCGCCCACCGGGCCGGCAGCGGTGGAAGTGCCACTGAGGGAAAAGTTTGCGATGATTGGTATCAGGGCCGGAAGACCTTTCCCCAGCGTGTCATTGACAGACGCCGATAAAGCCGCCATTGCCGCGGTCGCCGCACCCGCTGAAGCCGTGATTCTGGAAAAACTCAAAGGCGCTGGCGAGCCAGCCCAAGGCTGGTTGATGATCACCTCGGGGATTGGTGATCGCGACGTCTACAATGGCGACTGGGCGCAGCGAGCGGCGGTGGCGGTTGGTGGTATCCTGGCCAACGATCCGGCGGAGGCCGTGTACGCAATTACCCGAAACGACAGTGACAACCAACCACTCGATGGCGCCACTGCAAACTATACGCTGACGTTCCCCGAGGGCGCGTTGCCGCCGGTGAACGCGTTCTGGTCTGTGACCATGTACGACGGCAAGTCGCAGTTGCTGATCAAGAATCCTATCAATCGCTACCTGATAAACTCCGCCATGCTGCCTGAGTTGGAAAAGAATGCCGACGGCTCACTGACACTGTATATCCAGAAAGACGAACCGACAGAACCGGCACAGAAGGCAAACTGGTTACCCGCACCCGACGGGCCGATCTATATGGTGCTGCGTCTCTACTGGCCGCAGGAAGCCGCTCTTGACGGTACCTGGTTACCGCCCGGTCTGCAGCGAGCACGGTGAAGCCAACGGGCGATTCGGTGAGGCTATAAGGGGATTGCTCAGTGACTAACACCACCGCTGCGTCGACGTCCGGCGCGGCAGACACAGGACTGTTGCCGTCGCGCAGTCTGCTCTTTATGATTCTGATGGCCGTGGGTGTTGGGATTGTCGCCGGCGTGGGTGCCTGGGCATTTCGTATGCTGATTGGACTCATTCACAACACCCTGTTCCTCGGCCAGTTCAACTTCCACTACGATGCAAATGTATTTACTCCAGCCAGCCCCTGGGGAATGGGTGTGATACTGGTACCGGTAGCTGGTGGTCTGGTAGTCGCCTGGCTGGTGAAGAATTTCGCCCCGGAGGCCAAGGGACACGGCGTACCGGAAGTGATGGATGCCATTTACTACAACGAGGGCAGGATCCGTCCTCGTGTTGCGCTGGTGAAGTCGTTGGCCTCTGCCATCTCCATCGGCAGCGGTGCATCAGTCGGGCGCGAGGGACCCATTGTACAGATCGGCTCTGCCTTCGGCTCGACGCTGGGCGCATTGTTTCCGATGTCAATCAGTGACCGGGTCACCCTGATCGCAGCCGGCGCCGGAGCAGGTATCGCGGCCACATTTAATGCACCGCTGGGCGGCATTGTGTTTGCTGTGGAACTGCTGCTGGTCTCGGTCAACGCCCGCAATATCATGTTGCTGACCACGGCGACCGTGGTTGCCACCCAGATCAGCCACTACCTGCTGGGGACCACGCCCTCGTTCCATATCCCAAGCCTGGAAGTCCCCGACTTTCAGTTGCTGAGTAACTGGGGCCTGCCAGTGTTTGCCGTGTTGGGCGTATTGATCGGCTTACTGTCGGTTGCCTTTATCCGTGGGCTGTACGCAATGGAGGATGTGTTTGACGCCCTGCCCGGCGGCTACTATCTCCATCATTCACTGGGCATGCTGTGCGTCGGCATCATTATGTACCTGATGCTGCAGTACAGCGGGCATTACTATGTCGAAGGCGTCGGCTACGCGACGATTATGGATATACTGCAGGGCGCTTTGAGCGACCCATGGTTCCTGCTGCTGCTGACAGCACTGAAGTTGCTCGTTACCTGTTTGTCACTGGGCTCGGGGGCGTCCGGCGGGGTTTTTTCACCCGCCCTGTTCATGGGCGCGACTGCCGGTGCGGCATTCGGCCACGTCTGTCTGGCGCTGAATCCCGGTCTCGACATCGGCATACCCGCGTTCGCAATTGCCGGCATGGCTGCCGCAGTGGCGGGCTCGACAGGCGCGGTGTTAACAGCCGTGATTATGCTGACAGAGATGACGATGGACTCATCTGTCACAATGGTTCTGGTGATCACCTGCGCAGTCGCCTATGTGGTACGTAAATCGATCATGCAGGACAGCATTTACAGCATGAAGTTGCGTGCGAGAGGGCACACCGTACCGGAGGGATTGCACTCGGCCGTGCTGACCTCACAACACATGCGCGACTTGATGACTACCGATTTTACCATCGTTGAGAGCAACGATAGTGACGGCAATGCCACCGTAACAGTGCATGCCCACAATGGCGTGTTAGCCGGTGTAACCACGGCCACGGAGCCGTCACCGGTCACGTATGTTCTGTTGTCACTGGAGACAACCCCGCTTACAGCCGTGAGTGAACTGTGGCGTTCAAATGCGCAACTGGTACTGGTATCGCGCAATCCCGAGGCGCGCCGCGCGCAGGACGTCGTAGGTGTCGTTCACGGCGAGGTGCTGGCACGCATGCTGGAGACGAACCAGCGCCTGTCTTGACAGCACTCACTCACGATTGCTGTTGTCTGCTGCCTCAGCGTCCTCTGGTGCGCCCTTTTCCGCTGCCAACTGCTGCGGGGAGACCAGCGACAACAGGGTCCAGCCAGACTTTATCTCGGGCTGGTAGTCATCGGTAAATGCGCGCAAGTGGCCTTCTTTATCCAGCGCAAACAACGGAATGTGGCTGCTGCCGCGCGCTTTCTGGTAATCGGCCAGATCGAAGTTTTCGGTTAACAGCGTTGCCTTGATTTCAGCACCCTTGGCGATCAGGCTGGCCAGTTTCTGCTGCGTAATACCCTCGCCAAACAAACGGGGGGCGCGGTAGTTCTCCGCCACCCGACGCTTCTGGGAGTCATCCTTTTCCTGGGAAGTGCGCAGCGTAAATACGCGGTTGCGACCAAACTCTGTGCGAAACTTTATCGTGGACAGTGTGTTCAGTGCCGGGCGACGCGACATTGCAAACAGGCGCCCTATTCCCTCGAGTTCCAGATTGCGATCAGCGTGGGCCGACACCGGTTCCCCGTAGTAGGTATCCAGGCCATCCATCCGCGCTTGTTGCAATTCCGACCACGTAGTGTCCGTCAGTTTTACCCGAAACCCCTGCTGCAACAGCGCTTTGCCAATTGTTCGGGCCACAGGGTTAGCGCCGACGATGAGAATGCCCCTCGGCTCCTCTTCGACCAGACCCAGCACTCGCGCCACCCACCGGGCGGTGACACTCTGCACCACCACGGTGACGATGATGATCAAAAATGTGTAGGGCACCAGCACCCCCGCTTCGGCGTATCCCGCGTCCTCCAGACGCAGCGCGAACAGCGAGGAAACCGCAGCGGCGACAATCCCCCGGGGCGCAACCCAGGCCACCAGGGCACGCTCGCGCCAACTGTAATCTCCGCCAAGTGTACAGGCCCACACAACCACAGGTCTCGCCAGCAAAACGACCAACAAAACACCCACACCGGCCCAGCCGGTGGCGAGTATATCCGCCGGATTGATACGCGCACCGAGTACGATGAAGAGCATGGAAATGATGAGTATCGACAGGCTCTCTTTAAAGCTCAGCACCTCTGACATGTCGACACCGCGCGTATTGGCCAGCCACACGCCCATGATAGTCACCGCCAGTAACCCGGACTCGTGCGCCAGGTAATTGCTGATGGCAAAGGCCAACACTACCCACGCCAGCGCCACGATATTCAGCAGATACTCGGGTATCCAGTGTCTGCGGATCAGGAAACCCAGCGTCAGCGCCGCCACGGCCCCGGCCACTGTGCCTACCGCGATACTCTGGAGAAACAGCACATAGGACTCGGTGCCAGCGACAATAAACTGGAACACAAGAACAGCGAGCAGCGCGCCCACTGGGTCGACAAGTATCCCCTCCCATCGCAACAGATGACTGACTTCCGGTTTGGCACGCATGGTACGCAACAACGGATTAATCACTGTCGGCCCTGTCACGATGACCAGTGCGGCAAACAGCAGCGCCATCTCGATAGAGAAATCCACCACGATCCAGACACCCGTGGCGATCAGGGCCCAGTTCAGCAAGGCCCCCCAGCTGACCAGGTTGCTGACCGCGGCGCCGTGGCCGCGCAGATCGCTGAAGCGCAGCGTCAGGCCGCCTTCAAACAGCACCAGCGCAACGCCGAGCGAGACCATTGGAAACAGGAGATCGCCGAACATCTCGTCGGGACGCAACAACCCCGTCATCGGGCCGGCGACAATACCGATCACCAGCAACGCGAGAATGGCGGGCAATTTCAAACGCCAGGACAACCACTGGGCAAACACGCCCAGCACTATTATGGCCGATATCACATACAGCAGGATGTCGTGCATCAAACACTACTCACGGTGAACATAGAAGCGCAAGGTGCGCGAGGTGTGGGAAAATGTCAATTGATACACGACGAGGGCCACTGCTAAAAGACCACCGCCGAGGAGAGCACTTGCGGGTAGTCTATGTGCCGGAGGTGATCGCCCGCAGTTGCGTGTGAATCGTATCCAAAGGCAAACCCAGAATTTGCCCGGCGAGCGTGATAGCGTCGATTTCACTGCGTTGCAGCTTTTTGTCGACAACCATAACATCCAGCATCATCCACAGTACCTCGAACTTCTGGTCATCAGAAAGTCCGCGGGCGATTTCCTGCAATCGCGTCACGATATCCCTGTCATCCGACAGCGCCATGATCGCGGTACGCAACCGCTCCAGCGCCTCCGGGCCGGGTATCTTCATTTGCGTGGAGAGCAGGTCAATCATGCGATTGCTCTCCTGGTCTGAAATCTCTCCATCGCTTTTGGCGACATAGACCAGCAGCGTGGATATCAGGTAGCGAGCGTCGTAAGTCTCCGCCTGTTCGGGCAGACCAACAACCAGATTTGACCCTTCAAAACGGGCATTGTCTTCGGAGAATTCCATAGTTTTGGCCTGGCTTCAGCGCATTTTCTATCCGTGGTTTCAATGATCTGGCCTAAGTATAGCGGCTCTGCGCGCAATGGCATTGTATATTGTCAATTCAGTGCCACCCACCCGGCGCATGGCAGGGTGGCGGGGACATCATTCAACGGTGCGGCAGCGCTGTCATCCGAAAACCCAGTCCTTCTGCGGCCTGGTTCCCTCATCGTACTCGATCACTTGAATATCAAACCAGATAGGCAACAGGTAGTGCACGTAGAATGCGTGAGTGACCGTGGGGCTGATGACAAGATCGTCGTACTCCTTGAGACGCAGGCGATCATCCTTCTGTTGCCATTGCTTGCACAGAGCCAGTTTCTCATCCACCTCTTCCCGCGTTTCGAACAAAAAACCGAGATGGTCGTAACCGGGCGACTGCAGGTGATCTTCCTGTTCCATCAGTAACAGGAATTGACTGGTCTCGGGATCGGTTCGCAGCAACAATCCGGTGCTGTCAAACAGGGGAACATCTATCGCTTCGAAACCGAGCACCTCCCCATAAAACGCCGTGATCGCATCACGATCGCGCGACAGGGTGCCGATAGGCAGGGTTAGTTCCATATGGTTGAATCGAAGTGCGGGCACGTGAGGCTCCTCTGAGCAGCTGAAAGTAAATTCGGCCAACTATATCAGACGGAGACAGGAATGGTGCTTTATTCGGCAGCGCTCGTGGAAAATACGACCCTGAACCGGGTGTGGCGCGGCTCACACCACGGTCGCTGTGAGCCGAAACGGAGAATGGGCTAACCTTTGGAGATTTTCAACACCTGGCCAACCTGCAATACATCCGTGGACTTGCCGTTGACCTGACGCAACTGTTGCACACTCGTGCCATAGCGATTTGCGATTCGCCACAGGGTGTCGCCCCGGTTGACGCGGTGGGTGGTTTCGTACGTTGCCACGACGTCACTGCTGCCATTGGAGGCTGCGCCGCTGGGTATACGCAATTTCTGACCGACATTGATCAGGTTGCCGCGCAAGGTGTTCACAGCACGCAATTGCGCCACCTGCACGCCGTTGCGCTGGGCGATTTCGGATAATGTGTCACCCTTTCGAACCACATACCGCTGATAGGAACCTGCGTAGGATGAACTCGCTGGGCCGCTGTCCGCAGACGGTACCGGGGAGCCTGTCAGCGCGGCCACACGCGTTTCGTAATGCTCCGCATACACAGCCACGTGATAGTGCGGCGGATAGCGCTCCCTGGTGACATCCACGACTCTCTCCCGCTCCAGCGATAACAGCGTGTTTTCAAGCCAGGCGCGGCACTTCGCCGACTTTGGCACCCGCAGGTCAACAGCCATGCCGGTTGGGTGTATCGAGTGCGCGACTGAGTTGGCCGGCTGGCGATCCCGCGGGCGCAACAGGCTCGTCACGGTGAGCTTCTCCCCACAACTGTTGTAATACTGCGAGCTGAGGCGCGACAGAAACAACCGCGTACCCGGCACCGCATAAGGATAGGAGACATTGTGCAGATCCATGTAGCGGTCGGGCGAAACGCGAGTCAACCTGTTGGAACTGATGGCCGAGTTCAACCCGCTGGCAGTCTTGACGAAGGTCAGGCCGTAAGACACTGCAGTGCGATACTGCTTGTCGATTGAGGAGCGTGAACCCTTGAGCGATTGCGCCTGTGCGAGACTGCCGCATAGCAACACAATCAAGATAAGCTGAATTTTTATTAGGATTTTCAAGTCGTGTCCCCCCGCGTAAATGCTGTTTGGAGATTGTGAAATCAGACGTTTACGACGCGCTTGAGCCGTGCTTGGCCCTTATACTCTCGTGATTTATCATGAATGTCCAGTACCTTATTGAATTTATTGACAATATTTTTTTCGCCCTTTCAACTCTATTCATTGCCCCCGGACACGCAATCCGCCCCCGTGCCACGTGTCAATCTCCCGAACACACCGCAGCCACTATAGCGTGCTGTTTTATGCTGCGGCCGTCTGCTAAATTGGCCCCACTCAGTGCTGGGCAACGTGGCATGCCATTATTGAATGCCACGCGCTGTGCCCTTACCCTGCTTGTCCCAGCAACCGGGCACCACATCACAGCAGTAATCACGGAGACCTGACAATGGCGTCGTACAAAGCGTTCTATATCAAGGCCAACGATGACGAGGGTTTCAGTCGCTCTGTCGTGCAGCGCGACACCAGCGACCTGCCGAACCATGAGGTCTTGATCAAGGTCCAGTACTCCTCGCTAAACTTCAAGGATGCCATGTCGGCGCACGGCAACAGCGCCGTTACCAGAGCCTTTCCTCACCAGGGCGGCATCGATGCGTCGGGCGTGGTAGAGGAAAGCACCAACGAGGCATTCAAAACGGGCGATAAGGTCATAGTAACGGGCTACGATCTGGGTATGAATACCGCTGGGGGGCTGGGCCAGTACATACGTGTACCGGCGGCGTGGGTGCTACCCTGCCCCCGGGGACTCAACCCCAAGCGTAGCATGCTGTTTGGCACCGCCGGCCTCACCGCGCAATTGTGCATAAACAAATTGCAGCAAATGGGAGTCACTCCCGACAAAGGCCCGGTACTCGTGACCGGCGCAACCGGAGGGGTCGGCAGCATTGCCGTAGCGCTATTGGCGCACAGCGGCTATGAAGTGGTCGCCAGTTCGGGCAAGGCAGAGCAGGCTCAGATGCTCAGGGAGATCGGTGCCAGTGACGTGATTGACCGCGCAGAATTTGGTGAGGCCAACCGGCGCCCTATGTTGAAAGAGCGTTTCGCTGGAGCAGTCGACGTGGTCGGCGGTGACACGCTGGCCAATGTCATCAAATCGTTAAAGGCGGGCGGCAGCGCAGCGTGTTGCGGCCTGGTACAGTCCGCAGCATTTGAGGCGACAGTGCTGCCATTCATCCTCAGAGGGGTTAATCTGCTGGGCGTGGATTCGGTGGAAATACCTCTGGCGCAAAAACAGGCCGCCTGGAAACAGTTGGCACGCGCGGCCACATTACCCGCTATCGAACAACTCAACACGACTATTTCGCTGCAACAGGTTCCCGCCGCGCTGGAAACATTATTCAGTGGCGGTGTGGCAGGCCACATCCGTGTCAAGTTGGGTCGCTGACCTGCGGGTTGCCGACAATCACTTCGCGGTAGCGGACCAATCCAGCACCGCAGCGTTGACGTCAACAAAGCGCGCTGTTAGTCAGTTCTCGTCGAGATCAATCACCACTGACAACTGCAGTTGGGTGTCAAAATCACCGGGTGCCGCGCACGACCACCGGTTTACCGCGTCTTGATTTCCACTCCGCCAATGCCACCAGCAACCCGACCAGAAGCCCTTTCGCGGCGCCGAGATTAGCCCCTCCCGGCGTCATAAACAGAGTAGCGAGGACGTATCCCGCAAAAGTACATAACATCACAATACGAACGTAATTGAACACCGTGCCCCTCCCCGCGCCCAGGCTTTGTTTCACCTTTACAGCGCTTGAAAGCGTGGTCTGAACTGCCACGCTCACGAGCATTTAGTCCCTTTGGTCGCAACACCGTCAACGAATTACTGGCAAAAAGTACAGATAATAGAAGGATTATGAGACCTGTTCGGCGTTTTTGAACAGTAGTCCGGAGAAGCAGGTGCTGCCGCAGCAAGACTGCCAGTTGATCAGTGTGCGGTCGGTCACAACAGGGCCAGCGGATCATGCTGCTGTTGGAAAAACGCGGTTACAGCGGTTGAGTGAATGACGCATCATCGGCGCGGCGCCTGAAACTCGCGCGCCGCAGGCCGCAGACGGTCTCTGCCGGTGACAACAAGGCAGGATCGAGACTGCGCCAACGCCATGATTGACATCGTGGGGGTAGTGGCTAAACTCTGTTTCGCCAACACCTTACCAATAATAAAGCTGATGCCCTGAGGATAACTTATGTTGCAAGAATTCAAGAAGTTCGCGATGCGTGGCAATGTCGTCGATATGGCCGTTGGTATCATTATCGGGGGGGCATTTGGCACAATTGTAAAAAGCCTCGTTGCCGATGTGATCATGCCGCCGATCGGGTTATTGCTTGGCGGTGTCGATTTTTCCGACCTGTTTGTCACCCTGAAGGAAGGTGCTGTAGCCGGCCCCTACACCACACTGGCTGCCGCTCAGGAAGCTGGCGCAGTCACCATCAGCTACGGCCTGTTCATCAACTCGGTGATCAGTTTCCTCATCGTCGCCTTTGCGGTATTTTGGCTGATCAAGGGCATCAACAAACTACAGCCGGAGGAGCCCGAACCGGAGCAGGAGGTGACCACAAAAGAGTGTCCCTACTGTATCAGTGCGATACCCGTTCAGGCCACCCGATGCCCGAACTGCACTTCAAGCCTGTAGCAGGCTAGACGTCGGCTTGGCAAACACAGCGGTTCATCTGCACCGTGAGATGAACTGCTGTTGGTGACGCCTACTGCTACTACCCAAAGTGGCGTGCAAGTTCAGGGCATCGACAGCACGTCGCACTCGAGCCTGTCGATGATCTTCTCTACGGTATTGCCGTTCATCAGTGCTGATAAACCCGAGCGTGCCGCATTACCGACCACCACCAGGCTTGCATTCAGTTCCCTGGCATTATCGACAATCACATCTTCCGGCTCTCCGAGGCGTATACGCATCTTATCGCTTTCAATCCCAAAGTTCCTGAGCAAGGCATTTCGATCTGGCGCAGAGGACAGATCCCGGTGCACATTGATGAAGTGGACTTCAGCCAGCTTCCTGTCAGCAACTCTGCGGCTGAAATCGAGTATCTGTTGATTCAAATGCGCGTAGCACTCATCGCCGTCGCGCACATCAATCGCTGCGAGCACTTTCCGACTGGTCTGGTCAGTGCTCTCCTTGATCAACATGACAGGACATGAACACTCCCGTATAAGACGCCAGTCAGAGGTCTTGTTCAGCATACGCTGTCCGGGCGTGTGTGGGCTGGAGGATTTCATCACGACATCCGCACCGTTCTTGATCGATGCTCGCACCGCCGCCTTACACCAGTCCCTGTCCCACTCGACCTCAGTCGTCACATTGGTGCCTGTGCTCAACAGCGGTGCCACCATGTCTTGCAAAACGTCCTGTTGATGCTTGATCAGTGAGCGCTGTGCAGTCAGTTTTTCCGACGATTTAGGCACGTCGGAATAGATACAGGCAAAGACATGAAGATTGATATCCGCTTCGCCGGCAATAAGTATCGCCCGATCAAGCGCCGGCTGCTTGTCCTGGGTGGGGTCATAAATGACAAAATAATTGGTAAACTCCATCTGTTCTCTCCTGCTTTTCAATGGCTTACACCGTCACATGCTATATGAAGGTATCTGTCTGAAATAAACATGATCAAAAGTAACATTTCGCAATTTTTTGACAGAAATCTTGATCTCAATCAGTCCGCCAGACTGCTGATAGACGGTATCCATACCATCGCCAGTATTGAGCCCTGCTGTTTTACGGCATAAACGAGATCAGGTAGCTACCTATACTGGGTCAACAAAGCGAGTGATCATCGACGCAACAGACTCACGACACTAGGCGATGTACAAAAAATAGAAGTAGTTGATGCCCAGGCCAACGATATAGGCCACAGGAAATGCCCAGTGTACTGCCCTGTCGATACGCGCGGCCTTTTCACGCTGGCCGCGCTTCCACAGGCTATTCACGAAAAGGCTCTCGTAGATACACAGGCACATTATCACGAACGAATAGAGCAACACCGCATCGGTAAAGGTAAAGTAAGAGATGCGCGGCATATTCCCGTCGAGCAAAAACTGATAGGCCACAATTGTCAGGATGCCAATAAAGGCCACATTCAGTCGGTCGGCCAGATTTTCAATATCCATCCAGAATACAGCCCACATCAGCGAGACCAAAAGAATCAGCGGGAACATGATCTTCCACAGCATATTGGAAGGCTTGCGCTCGAGCGTAATGGTCATGGTGATCTCGGAAAACTCTTTTTTCGTTCCGTAATAGCGAAAATCGGATGCCCCCGCCTTGAGATCAAGATTAACCAAATCCCATTGGGCGATATTCACCTTCTGGTTGACCTCGGCATACTCTTCAGTCGCACCGAGCACATTTTCATCCACCACCAGCTTGACCTGGTCACTGTAGTCACCGAAGGAAATGATATCGGCGTGCAGTGTCTGCACATCAAAGGGGAAACTCTGCAGCGCCATCGGCGTCTCGAGCGTGACATTGCGCTGATCCTTGTAGCGCACAGTGCCGTCAGACCAGACAGTGATCCGCAGGGCATTGATATCGCCGGAGCCAATCTCGTTCACTATCAGTAACTGCGGCCACCAGCCGCTAAACAACTCGTTGAACTGGAATTCGCCCTGAAAGAGTTTGTAGTTACTGCCTTCGACGTCGGCATCGAACGCCAGGCGCGGATCCTTCCACTCGGCGATAAGGATTAACTCTGCCTGGAAGGCTTCTTCGACCTCATCCATATCGATGATATCTGCAAGAAATACACCCAACTTGACCTCAGTGGGTGAACCGGGCGGATTCGGCATGCCGGCATCTGTGGCCTGTGCCACGTTCACAGACATCATGGCGATGAAACACAACCCAATAAACAAATAGTGTGTGTATAAACGTGTCAAAAAGTGCTGTGCCATATGCAGTCCAGAATCTCGAATAAAAAATCGTGTGCGCAAGGTGACAGATTATCGCTCAGATTTTGATTGGCCGCTGCTTTTTGCGCGCTACTTTTCTACGCTGCGGGAATGGCAGCACTACTTACCCTCTGCCCTACTGTGGTAAGTTTATCCGACACAATTTCCAGAACCGGGGCATTCGCCAGGAGCAAACATGAAAAAGAGCCTATTGTTGTTCGGTCTTTTGGGCCTGTTGAACGCAGGGTCTGCCGCTGCCTGTGATATCGACAACAAACGGGAAATACAGGTGGGCAACAACAACGGTGTTGCTGGAGAATGCTCCAATAACGGCGCACCTATCCAGTGCATCAATGACGGACAAGGTGCGGGTCGCTTTAACTGTGATGGCCCCGAAGGAAGTTATAGTGGCCCAAACCTGCAGGCGCTGATCTCTACTACCTGCGGCTGTAGCGCCAACTCGGGTAATGATAACGACGCTTCGGAGCAATTGCAGGAGGAACTGAATCAACCCTAGCCTGTTCAGGCGTATGAGCTCTATCATCCTACTATCGCCGTGGCATGAGTCCAATTGTGTCACGCAGATGACAACGATTCTGATGCGCGGCTTTGTACTTTGATAAGCGATTACCCTAGAATACCGGGCTTATCGACCAATCACTGAGATGTACATTTGTGGCAAAGCACATCAAGAAAGTTCGCGGCCTGAGAATTTTGACCAGGAAGCACCCCGCCATTCAGGCCCTGATGAATGAGAAAAATGCGCCCACTATCCATGGCGATAAAGTGTGGGCATCCAGCTATTTCATCATGGACTTTCTCGACGACAACCCACCGGCGGAGAACTCATCGGTTCTCGAGGTTGGCTGCGGCTGGGGAGTACTGAGCCTGTATTGCGCGAAAAAATTCAACGCCAAAGTATTGGCTACTGATGCGGACAGGAATGTATTTCCCTTCCTGAAACTGCACGCAGAGGAAAATGGCGTAAAAATCAAAACCAAAATCAGTCGCTATGAAAAGATCAGTGATGCCGTACTTGCCAAGCAGGATATCATCGTCGGCGGTGACATTTGTTTTTGGGACGAACAGGTAGACGCACTGTACGACACCATCAAGCGCGCACTGAAAAACGGGGTAAAAACAATCATCATTGCGGATCCGGGTCGACCCACATTTCACGAACTGGCCCAGCGTTGCAAAAGCGATTTCAGGGCCTTCCTGATAGCGTACGGGGTCTCGGACCCCGCGAACTATGACGGCTACCTGCTAGTTGTCAGTAATTAGAGGGACGACGTGCTAACTGGCACGTCGGTTACCGCCGCCAGAATGAGCGCGCGCCCTATCGGATCGCCCTCCGAATCCGCCGGGCTTGGCGCCACCTGACCCAGCGCCGCGGCTATTGCCACGAGATCCGGCCCGATTATTCCCCTTACCACCCGAGTTGTTGCGAGCGCCTCCGCGCCCGTTAACAATCGGCTCTGCCTTGATTGCCGGATCGACGTCATAGCCGGGCAGGTACACTTTCTCGATCTGGGTACCAAGCAGCTTCTCGATATCCCGCAGGAGTTTCAGTTCATCCACACACACCAGCGACATTGCGCTACCTTCGCGACCCGCTCTCGCGGTGCGCCCGATTCGATGAACGTAGTCCTCGGGTATATTCGGAAGCTCAAAGTTGACGACATGCGGCAGCTTGTCGATATCGATACCACGCGCTGCGATATCCGTGGCGACGAGAACCCTGACAGCACCGGCTTTGAAATCTGCCAGCGCCTTGGTTCGGGCACCTTGTGACTTGTTTCCATGAATCGCGGATGCGGTTATACCATCCTTCCCGAGCTGCTCGGCCAGCTTGTTGGCGCCGTGTTTTGTCCGTGTAAACACCAGCACCTGCTGCCACTGCTCCTCCCCGATCTTCTGCGACAACAACTCTCGCTTGCGATGCTTGTCCACTGGATAGACAACCTGGCTGACGAGATCTACAGCGGTGTTCTCCGGCGTTACCTGAATCTGGGATGGCTGGTTCATGAACTCGGAGGACAGCGCCTTTATCTCCCGAGAGAACGTTGCGGAGAACAACAGCGTTTGGCGCTGCGCAGGGATCACATTCAGTATTTTGCGAATGTCGCGGATAAAACCCATGTCGAGCATCCTGTCCGCCTCATCCAGAATAAGAATCTCGATCCTGGACAGGTCAATACTGCGCTGCTGAACATGATCGAGCAGGCGGCCTGGGGTGGCCACGACGATCTCCACGCCTTTGATAAGTTTTTGTTTCTGCGGATTGATACTGACCCCGCCGAAAATAACCGCAGAGCGAAATGGCAGGTACTGCCCATAATCGCGGACGCTTTCATGCACCTGGGCAGCCAGTTCACGGGTCGGGGTGAGCACCAGTACCCGGGGGTGTCGTTTTTGACCTTCATTGTGTGTCTGTTGCAGCCTCTGCAAAACCGGCAGCGTAAATCCTGCCGTTTTACCTGTGCCTGTCTGGGCGCCGGCCAACAAGTCCTTGCCCGCCAGCACGATAGGTATCGCTTGCTCCTGAATGGGAGTCGCTTCCGTGTAGCCTTGTTTTTCGACCGCACGCAGCAGTTCAGCCGTGAGGCCGAGATCTTTAAATAACATCTGTGTATTACTCCTGAATCTCTCTGTATGAGAGCGCCTGACCAGAGAGCGCAGTAACTAAAAGTACTCGCGTATGGTTCGGTCCAGGCTTGAAATGCTTAATGGAATCGACCGTCACAGCTTGTGAGGCCAATGCGAGGCGCAGACCGAAGTGCGCCAGGACGGGGCGCACTATACCAGAGCGGGCGCTAAAAGATAGGGCTGATATGATTGCGGCATAAATGCAGTGGCAGCCTGGCCGCGATCACAACCAGCGAATTGATAGCGAAGTGGCCACACAGCCCATAGGGTCACTACTATTTGTCGTGAATAACCAGTTCCAGGTCATGGGCCGGAGGCGGGTGATCGGGTGTGCGAATATTCTCCACTAACTGTCGCACGACCTGTGGCGGCGCAACAGTAACCCAGGAGACCACCAATGCGACAGCAAAGTTGACCAGCGCACCCACCGCCCCAAAAGCATTGGGCTCAATACCGAAAAACCAGTTGGCAGGGGTGTCGCCGAGAAAGGCGGTACCCGGAATAAACATGATGCCCTTGTGCTGGAACACGTAGAACAGCGTGACACCAATGCCGGATATCATGCCGGCAATCGCTCCCTCCCGGGTAACCCGCTGAGAAAAAATGCCCATCATCAGCGCGGGGAAAATGGAGGATGCAGCCAGCCCAAACGCGAGAGCGACGGTACCTGCCGCAAAACCGGGCGGATTCAAACCGAGATACCCCGCTGCTGCAATAGCGCAGGCCATTGAGATACGACTGGCCAACAATTCCTGTTTCTCGCTGATAGCGGGAAATACCATACCCTTGAGCAGATCGTGGGATATCGCCGATGCGATTGCGAGTAACAGTCCGGCAGCCGTGGAGAGTGCGGCTGCGAGCCCCCCGGCGGCGACGAGAGCGATCACCCAGTTGGGCAGCCGTGCAATCTCGGGATTGGCCAACACCATGATGTCCTGGTCGACGGTAGTCAACTCATTGTCGGCTGCATCAGCAGTGTAGGTGATGCGGCCATCGCCGTTCTTGTCCTCAAATGCCAATAGCCCGGTTTTCTCCCAGTTTCTGAACCACTGTGGTCGCTCGTCGATCGCAAGGTGCTCGCCGGGCGCAGGCTCCATCGTTTCAATCAGGTTGAGACGCGCCATGCCTGCCACCGCAGGCGCGGTGGTATAGAGAATCGCAATAAACACCAACGCCCAACCAGCAGAAGAACGTGCATCCCGCACGTTCGGCACAGTAAAAAATCGAATGATCACATGTGGTAATCCCGCTGTGCCGATCATCAGCGATAGCGTGAACATCACCATGTTGAGGCTGCTGAGGCGAACATCCGTGGTGTACTCCCTGAAGCCCAGGTCAGTGACGACCTGATCAAGGCGATCCAGCAGATACACATCGGAATCGACAAGCGTGCTACCGAGACCGAGTTGGGGCACGGCATTGCCGGTAAGCTGCAAACTGATAAAGATCACCGGAATGGTGTAAGCCATAATCAGTACGCAGTACTGGGCGATCTGCGTGTAAGTTATGCTCTTCATCCCACCGAGCACCGCATAGAAAAATACGATAATCATGCCCAGATACAGGCCGGTGTCATACTCCACTTCCAGAAAGCGGGAGAACGCCACACCGACACCCTTCATCTGGCCGATCACGTATGTCACCGAACAGATAATCAGGCATACCACCGCCACTGCCCTCGCCGTGCGGGAGTAGAAACGGTCCCCGATAAACTCCGGTACCGTGAATTTGCCATACTTGCGCAGGTAGGGCGCGACCAGCAGGGCCAGTATCACGAAACCGCCAGTCCACCCCATCAGGAAGACGCTGCCGCCGTAGCCCATGAAGGCGATCATCCCGGCCATGGAAATAAATGAGGCAGCGGACATCCAATCGGCCGCTGTCGCCATGCCATTGAGTACCGGGTGAACACCACCACCGGCTACATAGAAATCCCTGGTACTGGCCGCGCGAGTCCAGAAGGCGATAGCGATGTAAAGCGCGAAGCTCGCTCCCACTACCAGATACGTGAGTGTACGCAGATCCATAACGCCCCCGCTTACTCTTGGTCCACACCGAACTCGTGGTCCAGTGCAGCCATTTTCCTGGCGTAGTAAAAAATCAGAGCGACAAAGACATAAATCGAGCCCTGCTGGGCAAACCAGAAACCGAGTTTATAGCCGCCGATCTGGATCTTGTTTAACTCATCGACAAACAATATGCCGCAACCAAAGCTGACAACAAACCAGATCAACAGCAGCTTTATCACCAGCGTGATATTCCTGCGCCAGTATTCTCTGGCACGCCCCTCGTTTAACTGCGACATCAGAAACTCCCGTGCATTGTTATTGTGCATCTACTATAAGTCTATTTTTTACTTGATGCATATCAATACAGATGGAATCTGTAAGCAGAACCGTCGCGTTCCGGTTAAAAAAAAGCGCAAAATTGTGGGCAAAGATTTATTGTAAGACTATACCTTTGTTGTTATTTTCAAACGCAACGGGCGCCAGTCGTCATTTATCATCGGAGAGAAAACACATGGCTACAGCAAAAAAGAAGGCTCCTGCCAAGAAGCGCACGGTTGCAAAACGACCAGCCAGGAAGGCAGCAGCGAAGACAACACCGAGCAAGACAACAGTCGCCAAAAAAACGGAGAGCCGCGGCTTTTTCAGCGATGCGTTTCAAGAGGCCTGGGATCAGTTGGACAAGTGGGTAGACACAGCAAAGCTGAAAGCCAAGGAACTTGCTGCGGAAGAAAAGCTGCAGCAGAAGAAGGCCGAGCTCGCCGTTAAGGCGGAAATCGACAATGCGAAACACCTTGCTGATCAGGCTGAGAAATGGATGCGTGCGCGCATCAAGTCTGATCGCAAGAAACTCAATGCCTATGAAAGGAAACTTAAAAAGCAACTGCGCGATGCAGAGAAGAGACTGAAAGCACAGGCGAAGGCAGCAGAGAAGAAGGCGAACAAGACAGGCAAAGAGCTGAGAAAAAACATCGAAGGCGTAACCAAAAAGATCTCTTCCAGGGTCAACGCTGCTACCACCACCAAGAAAGCGGCCCCCAAAAAGAAGGCAGCCGCCAAGAAAAAAGCAGCCCCCAAGAAAAAGGCAGCTCCCAAAAAAGCAGCTCCCAAGAAAGCGGTCCCCAAAAAGAAAGCCGCAGCAAAAAGGAAAGCGGCACCTAAAAAGACAGCATAGGATAGCGCGATAGCCGAATCGGCTTGCACAAAACGTTAAAGCCCGACGGGAGTGTTCCCGCCGGGCTTTTTTTATACCTTCACGATTTCAGCAATCGCCCCAGCCGCGGTGATCGCCGCCTCGCTAGAACTGAACCCGCTTGGTGAACCCACCGTCGACCACCAGGTTGGCTCCGGTAATAAAACCCGCCGCCGGACTGGCCAGAAAAACGATAGCATTCGCGACTTCGTCGGGCGTACCCAATCGACCCACGGGAGAGGAAGCGAGTGTTGTGTCGTAGATATCCGGCGCATGGTTTTTGATCATGTCCCAGTTGCCGCCATCAACGAAGGTCGGACCCGGAGAAACGGTATTCACGCGTATGCCATCGGCCGCCAGCGACTGGCTCAACTGTGAACCGTAGGTGATCAAAGCGGCTTTGAGTGCGTTATAGGGCTGTGCCACCAGGAAATTCTCAACCGCTGCAGTGGAACTCATCAGGATGATCGAAGCCGAGTCCGATTTCTCAAGGAAAGGCAAGGCGGCCTCAATACCACGTGTGGTACCCAGAATGTCGGTCTCAAAGTTGTTGCGCCAGCCCTCTTCGCCCATAACGCCACCGCCGGCGCTGGCCATACCGATGAAGATATCGATGCCGCCCAGTTCTTCAGCAGCCGCGGCAACCCAGGCTCGATAGACAGCATCGTCGGTAACATCCACCACCGCACCTGTTGCCCTGACGCCTTTCGCGGCAAGGGAAGCCACCGCCTCATCGACGTGCTCCTGGTTCCGCGCACACAGGGCGATGTTGGCGCCTTCCGATGCCAGCAATTCAGCCGTTGCCCGGCCAATACCCCTGGCGCCACCCACTATCACCGCGTTCTTACCTTTAAGATTGAGATCCATCATGCCCTCCCGATTGTATTATTTCCGCCATTAGGCCCGAACGATGGATATTAACTGACTGGCAAATAAAAACAATCAGGATAGCTTGTATTATTTTATTCGTGCGTGCAGCCGACCGACTGTTGAGACAGCGAGGCATCCAATGTGCAACGTGTGCACCGGGCGCATAGCGCGAGTGACTGCAAATCTATACCCTCGGCGTTTAAGTTTCGGTTCGACTGTATTCGCCGCACAGGGGTGTCTATCATCACCAGGATTGCGGGAGGATAGACCGATACCGAGATTATCCCCTGACGCAGCAGCGAACCAACAAGGGAAGTGACATGAACGAAGAGTTTGATGTGACGCAGTTCGGCATCCAGCCGGAAGATGAATTCGACCACCCATACAGTGCAGATCATGCCGATTGGAATGAGTCCTATTTTTTTGACTGGTATGACGCTACCGGCACCAATGCGGGCCATTGCCGAGTCGGCTGGCACCCGGTACAACAGCGCATCCTTTTCTGGCTATATCTCTACAATGGAACGGAGTGGCTGGTCATCGAGGAATACCGACTGCCGTTTTCCTCGCTGCAACTGGGCGTCGAGGACAGCACCAGCGGAGCCAGAAATGCCTTTGCATACGAGGGCTGGGGCCTCGAATTCAAATACCAACCACAACAACTTTTGCGCACAGGTCGACTCAATGTGAGCGGTTTTGCGCGCGTCGTATGCGGTCCCAGTCAAGGCATGATCAAGCCGGTTGCACTGGAACTCGACGTCACAGCCATCGGCCCACCCTACTCTCGCGGAGCCGGCGGCGTTGCCAGCCACAGCGCGGAAAACTTCAATACCGACCGCTATGAACAACCAACGCAATTACACGGCACAGTCATCATCGACGGCCACGCCACCGAATTATCGGCAAGGGGTGAGCGTGATCACTCCTGGGGGCCGCGACCGTGGGATATGCAGTGGCAGTTCCTTGTCGTCAACAACGAACGGTTCAGCATGCTGGCGACCCAGGTGCAAATCCCCGAATGGCCGTTAATCAAGATGGGCTATTATCACGGTCACGGCGAGGCTATGGAGCACTTGTCCGAGTCCGACTTGGCGCTCACCTATAGTGCCGATGACCCAACGCAAGCTGTCAGTGGCTGCTTTAGCCTGAAATGCGAAAGTGGACGTGAGATCAAGGGAAGCCTCGAAGCGATTTCGGGCACAGAAATCGATATCACCCATACTTTTGCAACCCCGCATCGCAGCGAATACCGGCGCTCATTGATCCGCTGCAAATTTGATGATGGCACCGAAAGTATCGGCTGGCTGGAATGCAATCGCGAGGTCGATTAGCCCACTCGACATAGTGCTAATCGAATCCACGCCTGGTGGCAGGCTGCTGGATGGCGAGAAAATGTCAGCGGTTTGCCGGGAGTTCGGCGTCTCTCGCAAGACCGGCCATAAGATCTTCAACCGCTATAACGACTTCGGGGGTCGGGGGTCGGGGGTCGGGGGTCGGGGGTCGGGAAGATAAAGCCAGAAGCCTCTACTGTCCTTGCCACCAGATTGCGCAGTGACTCGATATCTCCAAGATGGGTCGCGGCGGTGGCATAACCTTCGGCCAGCGCAAGCCCTGTCCCGCGTGTACCGCCGGTGACGATGACAACGCGCCCACTCATATGAAACAAAGTATCCAACTTACTTCGGTTCATACCGGCTATCGTCGGGACGCTACTGTGAGGATTCCTCCACAAAAGCTTCAGCATAAGTTTCCCGTAAATTCCGCTTAAGAATTTTCCCCGAGGGATTTCGTGGGAGAGCTTCGACAAAAATAATTTTCTTTGGCACCTTAAACCCCGCTAGGTGCACGGCGCAGTGGCTGATGGTCGATTGCTCATTTGGCACTGCTCCTGGCTGCAACACGACAATCGCGGTTACTGCTTCAATCCATTGTGGATGCGGCAATCCGATCACCGCCACCTCGGCAACATCCGTGCACTGGTACAAGACCTCCTCAACTTCCCGGCCAGCCACATTCTCACCGCCGGTTTTGATCATATCTTTTTTACGGTCTACGATCGTTAAATAGCCTTCCGCATCGACCATAGCCAGATCACCACTATGAAACCAGCCTCCCGCAAAGGCTTCCGCAGTCCGCTGCGGATCGCGGAAATATTCAGTCAGCAGTTGCGGTGAGCGGTGTACAACTTCACCGATCTCGCCTACGGCCACCTCCTCCCCAGAGTCATTGAGTACCCGCGTTTCTACATGTAGCACCGGTTTTCCCGCAGAGCCGGGCTTACGCATCTGGTCCTCGGGCTTGAGGATGGTTGCCACCGGCGCGATCTCGGTCTGCCCGTAAAGATTCCACAGCCGGATCTGCGGCATGCTCGCCTGCATACGCTTCATGATCTCTACCGGCATGATCGAGGCACCGTAGTAGCCCTTCTTCAGGCTGGACAGGTCGGCCTTCTTGAAAAACGGAGAGTTCAACAATGCGATCCACACTGTCGGCGGCGCAAAAAAAGACGTGATGCGCTCTGACGCGAGCAGCATCAGCAAATTCTCAGCGCTGGGATCATCGGTAATTATATTGCTGCCTCCTACGTGTATCGATGGACCTAGAAAGCAATCGAGTTGCGCGCAGTGATACAACGGCATTGAGTGTAAATGCTTATCGTGCTCCGTAATCTCAGCGTCAACCAGACAACTGCCGTACTGCCAGATGATCGCCGCGTGACTCAGGACTGCACCCTTGGGCGCAGACTCAGTCCCGCTGGTATAGATTATCTGCGCCGGGTCATCTGCAGTGATTGACGGCTCCGATATTCGCGCAGGGGCATTCACCAAATCGCTAAAGGGAATCATCCCGGATGGTGTGGGCAGACCCTCCTCGCTACCCATCCAGACCATCTGTTCAAGTGCAGGACACAAAGCAGCGAATTCATTTGCTTTGGACAACTCGCCCTTCCCCACCAGCAAGAGTCTGGCCTGACTGTGATTAAGGATATAGGCCGCCTCCCTTGGGTTGAGCATAAAATTGACCGGCACGAGTACCGCCCCGGTTGCAGCGATAGCGTATCGGGCCACTGCAAAAGTGGATGAATTTCTGGACAGGATAGCGACGCGGTGTCCCGCAAGGATACCCAGCTGCTGGAGCCCGCCGCCAACGTGCAGGCAGCGCTGGTAGAACTCGGCATAGGTCCAGCATTGCTCGCCTTGCTGGATGGCGAGTTTGCCAGGGTGCCTGGCAGTGGTACGACGCAGGGTATCAAACAAGGTTTGACCGGACAGCGTATTAGCACTGTGCATGGGCATGGATCTCCGATGAATATTTTTTTGTAACGGCTAGCTCGGAATGTTAATTATCCGATCAGCCGCAGGCTATGATGCGTTGTGCCCTTGTCACACTGCTCAGGCAATATAACTTATAGTTAAGTTTATTAAAAGTGGTGGTTGGAAACGTGAAAAGCGTCTTACCGATATCGCGATACCGGATATTCCAATACGCCAACGAGCTTGTTTGCAGCAGACGGGCCCGCAGTGCAATACAAAAAGTACGCAGCCTGCCGTTAACGCCTTGACTATTGCCCCCAACTTATATAGTTTTTCATATCTTATATATAAGTTAATTAGAAAAAATCACAGGTGTCACTATGTCTCAATCCCCCAAGTCACATTTTGGTTTCTCCAAATTGCTTGTTCACGATCTGGAGCAATGCGCCGCATTTTATACTGCGGTATGTGGTTTGACAGAACTGGTCAGAGTGGATGCCGAAATAGCGGGCCGGCCCATTTCCGAAATTATGTTTAACACCACCGGCGAAGGTGCCGCGATGTTTGTTCTGCTGAAATTTATGGACGCCGAACCCGGAAATGGCCAGAGCGTGATCCAGGGCTTCCAGACGGAGGATATTGCCGCCTTCGTGCAGCGCGCTATAGAGGCAGGAGGTGAACTCGTCGATCCGATCAGGGATAACCCGGAGCACGGTGTCAGGGTTGCCTTTGTCAGTGACACTGAGGGGAACCTGATCGAGGTTGTGCAGGTGACTGAACAATTGGACGTTTACCAGCATTGAGCGCTAGTGTTCCTTAACCGAAATAAATCCCCCGGCATAGACTCAGGACAAAACCAGCATGGCGTACGAAATTGACGAAACCGGAACAGTGAATCTGGGTGGAAACCGCATACCGGTACCCCGCAGTATCAGCCCTGAAGCGCAAGCGTATATCGCGCAGGATTTATGGGGCACAGACACCTCCGCAGACCCAGTCCCCATGTGGACAACTCGCGATGCTACCGCGATGGCCTTCGCCGCACTGAATCAACAGGCGCAGGAGATGTTCCCCGTGCTTATCGAAGAGGTCGAGATCGCAGGCGTGCATTGCCACCGCGTTCTACCGCTTCAGATTGCTGAGGAAAATCACGGCAAGCTCCTGATAAATTTTCACGGCGGTGGCTTTGTGATCGGCTCCGGGAGCCTGGTTGAGGCGATCCCGATTGCACACATTACAGGTATTCCGGTCATCGCGGTGGACTACCGACTCGCGCCGGAACACCCCTACCCTGCGGCTGTTGACGATGGTATGGCCGTGTATCGCGATACACTAACAACACATGCTCCCGGGAATATCGGCATCTATGGCAGCTCTGCGGGGGGATTTATCACTGGCCAACTTCTGGCTCGCGTTGCCAAAGAGGGCCTGCCCATGCCCGCCTGTGCCGGCGTATTCTCCGCTGGTGGGGACCTCATCGACTTTGGTGATACCAGTCACATTTTCACCCTCAACGGGTTCTTCGGTCATCTCCTGTTTCCGCTCAATCATGAACTGAGTGAAGTGCTGGCCTATCTCGGCAACGCCAGCGCACGCGATCCGCTGATCTCGCCGGTGCTGTCCGATCTGTCGGTATTCCCACCGGTGCTACTCCTTTCCGGAACCCGCGACGCCGTGCTCAGTGCAACTACCAATTTCCACCGAGCACTACGACGGGCGAACGTCGATGCCGACCTAATGGTATTTGACGCAATGCCACACACCCACTGGTACGCACTGCACCTACCGGAAACGGATGAGGCCCTGACCGTCATGGCAGACTTTTTTACCCGCAAACTGTCAGCCAGTAGCAACACACAAACCTGAATATTTACTACGCCCCTGACGCCACTGTATTTGAGGACTGTCCATGTATGCCATGCTAATTGAGGAGACCGGCGGTCCCGAAGTACTGCAATACCGCGAGATACCAATCCCCACACCCGATGCCGACGATATCCTCATAGAAGTAGCCTACGCTGGCGTTAATCCGGCTGACTGGAAGAATCGCCAGGGCCTGCTGGCAGCCTTTCGACCCTACTATTTTCCCTACATCATCGGCTTCGATGCTGCCGGTGTGGTCGTGGCAGTCGGGAGCAATGTCAGTGGGTTCAAGCCCGGAGACCGGGTGTTCACACCAACCAACCACGGCCAGGGTGGACAAGGTAGCTATGCGCAATACACCCTTGCCAATCAGGACCGGGTTGCCCACATCCCTCAAAGTTTGGGATTTGACCAGGCCGCCGCCCTTCCAGTAGCCGCATTGACAGCATGGCAGGCGCTGTTTGACCGCGGTGAAATTACCGCCGGGCAGCGAGTATTGATTCATGGCGGCTCCGGTGGCCTCGGTGGGTTCGCCGTGCAATTCGCGCGCTGGGCTGGCGCACAGGTCGCCGCTACCTGCAGTGGCGCCAACGTGGATTACCTGAAGAGCCTGGGCGTAGACCGCGTCATCGATTACCGCAGTGAAAATATTTCGACCGCGATAAAAAACTGGGCACCCGGCGGACTGGATTACCTGCTGGACGCAGTGGGTGTCAGCACACTTCCCAACGCCCTCGAGCTGGTTCGCGCTGGCGGGACTCTGGTGAGCATTCCCACTCTGGTCGACGACGGCGACTATGCAGCGGCCGCGACAGCGGCACAGGCGCGGGACGTAAAGCGCGTTTTTTCGACTATGGACGATATCAATTGTGCAGCCACGCTGAGTAAGATTGCAAATTTACTCGCAAATGGTGAGATTGCATTGCCCCCTATCCGCGAATTGCCACTGACCGAAGCGGCAGAGGCACACCGCCTGATCCAGTCTGGACACAATCGGGGTAAGCTCATCCTCAAGGTGGCGGATCTATAAATCTGCCCCCTATCTGGCCCCTTTCAGACTACAATCCAGGATTGTTAAACCAGCCCAATCCTTCTTCCAGAAGAGCTTGTGGGATAATTATCTTATATATATAATAATTGTAAGTATTTAGGGCATTAACCTGCCCGGCAGCGCCAAATTCGGAGTACTCTACATGTCAGATACGGTTTCAGTCACGGCGGGCATCAGTGCCGCGCTACCCATCCAGGATCATGCACAGCTCAGAGCGGCGATGGCCCACAGCGATGTGGCACCGTTACTGATGGTCTATACCCATTTTGCCAGGGACGAGGCATTTCTGGCGCAGTTCGCGCCCTACATCAGCTCTATCTTTGACCCACAAAAGCAGGCGCCCGAGGCTATGGTCAAGGAACTGCATGAAAGACTATTCCAACTCCTGACCCAAATGCCCCCGCCGCCTGATAAACCCCCTGGCAAAGAGTTGCTGCAAAAAATGCTCAGCACGGCGGTGGCAGAGCCTGTGAGCGAAGAGTTTGTTCCCATGCTGCTGGAGCAAATGGGTTTCAACCCACCCGAAATGCGCTGCGAGCGCGCTGGACGAGCAGCACCAACCGATGATTTCAAAGTGCTCGTTATCGGCGCGGGACTCACGGGACTACTGGCCGCCATCAAACTGCAGGAAGCCGGCTACGCTCTCGAGGTCATCGATAAGAATCCCGAGATCGGCGGCACATGGTGGGAGAACACCTACCCGGGTTGCGCGGTTGACACTCCCAGCCATTTCTATTCCTACTCTTTCGAGCTGAATCCAGACTGGTCGCACTACACACCCAACGGGCCAGAATTCCAGCGCTACCTGCTCGCTATCACCGAAAAATACCAGCTGCGAAAACACATCGTATTCAATACCCGGGTGACGGAATGTGCATTTGACGAAGCGCGGGCCATGTGGCGAGTCACCGTCGAGGATGCGGCGGGCAGTCGCGTGATTGAAGCAAACGCCGTCATCAATGCCCACGGTCCCCTCAACCGCTGGAAATATCCAGCCATCAAGGGCCTGCAGGAGTTCGGCGGCACACTAATGCACACGGCGGCTTGGGATCACTCGATCGCGCTGGAGGGAAAACGCGTCGCACTGCTGGGCACAGGAGCTAGCGGTGTGCAGGTGGGAAACGCCATTGCTGGCGATGTAGACCACCTCACCGTATTGCAGAGATCACGTCACTGGCTGATGCCAAATTACCACATTGAAGTACCCGAACCGGTGCGCTGGGCGCAGCGGCATATACCTCACTACGCGCAGTGGCTGCGCTTCCGTGCGTACTGGTTTGCTGCAGACGGGCTATTTGAGAATATCCGCATCGATCCCGACTGGCCGCATCCGGAGCGCTCCATCTCGGCACTCAATGACGCTGTCCGCGACTACTGCATGCAAAACTACCAGACAAAACTGGCAAGCCGACCTGACCTATTGGCAAAACTTGTGCCTGACTATCCCGTGTTCGGCAAACGCATTGTGATGGATATTAATTGGCTGGAAAATCTGTGTCGTGACAACGTGAGCCTGGAAGATACTGCGATTGATCATGTGGAGAAAGATGCCATTGTCCTTGTCGACGGGCGCCGCATTGAAGTCGATGTTATCGTCTGTGCTACCGGGTTTGATACTGCCAACATGGTGGGCACCATGGAAGTGATCGGCCGCAATGGTCGCAATTTACGGCAGGAGTGGAAGGATGACCCTCGCGCTTATCTGGGCGTGGCCATTCCCGGCTATCCCAACTATTTTCTGACAGTGGGACCAAACAGTGCACCCAACCACGCCGGCGGTCAGAACATCACCTCCGAATCACAGATCCACTACATACTGGAATGCCTGGAATTGCTGAGAAACAATCGTGCCGCCACACTCGAACCCACAGAAACGGCCTGCGATCGCTTCAATGCCAAGGTAGATGAAGCTCTGCAAGAGCTGATCTGGCTACATCCGAGTGCTCCCCAGAGCTATTACAAAAATGCGCGCGGACGCAATATCATGTCCTGCCCGTATCGGCTGGTGGATTACTGGTGGATGACACGCGCCCCCAACCCCGAGGATTTTGAGTTTTCCGGTGAACCCGCCGGAGATTACAACACAGCACTGGGAATAAAAGTCGAAGCCTGAATCACTGGCGGCATTTCGAAGCGCAAACTGAACTTTAAACAGAACATAAAAGACGGTTAACACAAATGGAAGACTCGCTCGAAAAACTGAAGGGAGGCGTCGCCGTAATCACCGGCGCGGGCTCCGGTATCGGCGAGGGCCTCGCACGCTACGCCGCAGAGGTCGGCATGACGGTCGTGCTGGCAGACATTGCCCAGGATCGCATCGATAAGGTCGCCGCGGATATCAAAAGTGCGGGCGGCGTTGCACTGCCTGTGGTGACCGATGTGAGTGAACCGGACGCACTGCAGGCGCTGGCAGATATCACCTACGACACCTTTGGCGGTGTGCGGTTGCTCATCAACAATGCGGGGATAGAGACGCTGGGGCTAACCTGGGAGATTCCGGCGGCCACCTGGGAGAAGACGCTCAACATCAATATTCACGGTGTCATACACGGTGTGAGAGCCTTTGCGCCACGCATGATCGCGTCCGGCGAGCCCGCTTACATAGCCAACACCTCGTCCATCGGCGCACTCGGCATAATGCCCGTGCAGACATCCTATATTTTGAGTAAACACGCCATACTCGCGTTCAGCGAGTGCCTCTATCTGGAGATGAAGCTTAAAAAATTGCCAATACACGTTTCCGCGATCCTGCCAGGGCCGGTATCCACGCGAATTTTTACAGATTCAGCAGGCACCAAGGATGCAACCAGCACCTTCCACCAGAAAGTGATGGAGGACATGTTGGCCGCCAACGGAATCAGCGGCGCAGAAGCGGCGAAAATCATACTGCCACAAATCGCCGCCGGAGAATTCTGGGTATCAACACATCCCGATATGACGAAAGAGTACGCCCGCAACCGCGCAAAGCACCTGACCGATCTCTCGATACCGTCCCTCCCGCCGGAGGTGATGGCTTCACTGGGCGACGTGCACGCCGGTTGACAACGTCCATTGGTGACGCCCATTGATGACAGAGGGGCGCGCAGCACTGAAAAAGGAACACTGATGATTACTGTTCAGGATCGAATCGAAATCGCGCAGTCCAGCCTGGACCGCTTGCTGACGCTTGTCTATGACCAGTACCGGGAAGCGGCAACACAACGTGGCTTGCAGTTTGTCGAATACCAGATTTCCCCACCCGTGAGGCTGCATGACGGGCCCGTCACAGTGTGGTTGCGCTGGCAGGTGGCGGATGTTGATGCATGGTGGGCAATGCGCGCACAATCCGGGACGGCGGATGTCGCACAGTTCTGGTCAGTAGTGGATTCGCTGTGTTTTTCCAGGGAGCGGCAGTACTTAACGGGCGATGCTCCAACAGACTTACCCGGCGCAGTCGATATCAGCAGTTTCATCAGCAGCAGCGCGGGCTACCGAGAGACAGCGCAGTTACGGCTCCAGAATAGCGTCGATGAAGCGCAACGCCCAGAGTTCGAAACAGCGCTGCGCAACGCGATGGCGGAACTGCCTGGCCTCAAGGTCGCGAGCCTGTCGGCCAACTACGCTCCGGAGTATGCAGCAGGGCACTACACCTGGGATCTACTCTATGCTGATTTTGACGCGGCAGAACACGCGCGCCAATCCGCGGCCTGGCAAATCACCATCACCGATACTCTGGCGCGATATTGTGCGGCGTGTCACGCGCTGCGCCTTGGGACAATCAGCGCCGGCATGCGTCGGCACGACCTGAAGAACGGCATCAAGCGCACAGCCTACTTCCGTCTTCTGCCCGGCACCTCAGTCGACACGGCACAGCGTTTCGAACGAGACTTGCTGGAAATGCCGGCGCAGATTCCGAAGATTCTCAACTGGCGCTTGAGCCGCGCCAGTACGGTATCGTGGGACACCGCCGATTGCGCTCCCTGGACGTATGTCTGGGAGCAGGAATTTGCGAGCCTCGATGACTTGCTGGGGCCGTATATGACACACCCGCACCACTGGGCACACATTGATCGATGGTTTGATCCTGAGTCGGGCATACAGGCTGTGGATGTCCAGCTGTCTCACGCATTCAGCTTTCTTGAAACGAGTATTCTGCACCATGAGCTGCAATAACCGACGAGTAGACGACTGGGAGTAACACGCATGGCAAAACGACTGACAGGCAAGGTAGCGCTGGTTACCGGCGCGAGTCGCGGTATTGGCCGCGCGCTGGCACAGCGTCTGGCGGCCGAGGGTGCAAGCATCGTTGTCAGCGCCAGATCACTGGATGCCAGCGGTAAGTACGAGGGAACATTGAAGGAAACCGTAGCCCTGATCGAGGCTCAGGGAGGCACCGCCTACCCGCTGGTCGCAGACCTCGAACAGGAACACGAACTGGACGGACTGGTGGGTAACGCGATTGAGCTTGCAGGTGGCGTCGACATTCTGATCCACAGTGGCGGCAAGGCCAACTACGCTCCCACTGTGGACATGTCACAAACCATGTACGACCAGACAATCGGGCACTATTTGCGATCACCTTTCAAGCTGGTCCAGCAAGTCGTTCCAGAGATGCG
>CAXBLZ010000012.1:0-67475 GCA_963976735.1 uncultured Halioglobus sp. | reverse complement strand
CTCGCTCGGCACGACCAGTGCAGTCCTTGCCTGGGACTGGATCGCCACGTCCACCAGAGTCTCGGGACGCAGCATGCGTTCGGCGTTATCAAACACCAGGCGAACCCGGGTGGTACGTGTCGCCGGTTCTGCGTACGGATAGATGTAAGCCACAGTGCCTTCCAGTACTCTGCCCGGGAGGCTCACAAGGGTGATTTTTACCGCGTCCCCTACCGCTACCCACGGCAACTCGTACTCATAGATATCGGCGTACACCCAGACGGTATCCAGGTCAACAATTCGCAACAGCTCTGTCTCTGGCGTCACATACTGGCCCTGGCGTGCGCCGATATAAGTGACAATGCCCGCAGCGGGGGCGTGAATATGCAGGTTCTCCTGCACTGAGCGTGTCTGTTCCAGTTCCCTGATCTGGTGCTCCGGAACATCCAGCAATGACAATCTCGCGCGAGAACTTTTCGCCAGAGCTGCCGCGCCCTTGCGTATATCTTCAAAGTGACTGTTATTCAGCGCCGTACTATTGTCCAGGGCCAGCAAGTACTCCTGCTGCGTCACTACCAGTTTCGGCGAATAGATATCCAGCAGTATCTGGTCGTTGGCAACAGGCTGCCCTGTTTTGTCGACGCGCAGGTTTCTGATCCAGCCCTCAACTTTAGGGTGCAGTTTTACGACTTTTTCCTCCGCGTAATCCACGCGACCGACAGCGCGCACTGTCCGTGAGATAGTCTTGATTTCTGCGATCGCAGTGCGCAAACCGATATTGTTCTGCACCACGGGATCGATACGGACCGTACCGCTTTTCCCTTTTACGTCGTCCTGTGCATACACCGGGATATAGTCCATGCCCATCGAGTCCTTGGCCGGCACTGGCGATGTGACACGCGGGTTCATCGGGTTTCTGTAGAACAGCGGCTGTCGAGGCGCTGGCTCTGTAGCGACGATCGTATCGCTGCTGTCGCCACTGAGGAAATAGCCCACGGCTGCACCCAACGCCAGGCAAAATACGCCTGTTATTACGGATAACCTATTCATAGATATTGCCCCCCCCGACCGCCGCAGTCAGTCGTGCGATTGACTGGTGTGCCTCGGCAAAGGCTTTCCAGTACAGTAATTCAGAATTGAACAGAGTGTTCTGGCTGCGCGCCAAACTGAGAAAATCCACCTGATTGACCCGGTAGCCTGCCAGCATTGACGCCATAGTCTGCCTCGCCTGCGGCACGATGCCGGTGTCATAGAGCAGCATTTGTTCGCTGGCCTTCCTGTAGTCTGTCGCCGCCGCCGCTATGCTTGAGAACACAAGGTTTTTCTGGTCTATCAATGAGTAGCGCGAGCGGGAAAGCTCGCGGCGCTGTTGTTGCACTGATTGTGATTGCCGGGAGCCGGCGTACAGCGGGATATTCACGCTGAGCATTACTGAGACAAAATCCTGGCGCGATTCACCGAGTTCATTATGCTCGCGATTTCCGTAAGCGACCCCTACCTTGAAATCGGGGTAGTACGCTTTCTCAGCCAGCGCCAGCCTGGACGCCGAGGCCTCCACCGTCGCCTGTTCTCGCTGCAGCAGTGGCCGCACATCCTCGGCCCGGCTATAGAGGAAGGCGACGGGGGCGATGACCCCGGCAGGTGGCGGCATGGTCGACGGCAGCGCTACAGGTGCTTCGGGCGCAGCGTCCATCAGTACATTCAGGCGAATGGTGTGCTGCTCCCTGATGGCACTGAGTTGCAGTTCAGTATCCAGCAGCTTTGACAGTTCCAACTGCGCGAGCAATACATCCTGTTGCAGCCCCTCCCCCACCTCGTACTTTACGTTTGCCACCTCGACCAATTGACGCAACACCGACTGGTTGTTGTGGACCGTTTCGATCGCGCGATCCAGATAGAAAATATCCCACCAGGTTTCAGTGATGTTCATGTCGAGGTTCAGGCGCATCTCCTCGACCGAGTAAGCCGCCGCTTCTGCTTCGAAAACGGCGATATCCTCATTGAGTGAGCGTTTCCCTGGGAATGGAAAAACCTGGCTGATCCCTAACTGGATCTGGGTCATGGGTTCCTGGTTCAGGTCGAAATTGTCCCAGGGAAGATTCATCGCGTTGAGACTGACCACCGGATCGGGCAGGCTCGATACCTGTGGGGCTATATGCGTGAGCGCCTCGTAGCGCTCGCGCATCATCGCAAGGCCGGGATTATTTGCCACAGCGCGAGCGCGCGCCTCTTGCAATAGCAGCACGGAATCCCCCTGGCCAAATGCAAAGAGACTGCTGGAGAGCAGCGCAAACGCCGTCAGTCCCAGCGCTTTAACGATCGGTTTTACGCGCGCGATCAGAGTCGCACACCGTGCATAGTCGTTGCCGCAGGCAGCGCTACCTGATATTGAAGTTTTCAACATACTCACCGTCTTCCAATCACTGCCGAACGCAACGCATGGACGCTGCGCCAGACGACACATCGTAGTGGGATTGTGGAACTAGCGACCGTGATGGCCGCGCAGGCCTAGCTCAACCTGGGAGGACGATAAAGTTCAGAGGGAGGGGAAGATGAAATCGCTGGCGTAATGTTATGGTATTGCACATCTAAGCGCGCAAGGAGCCCGCTGTAGCCGTCGGCGCCGCCCAGTACCGGGGATATCATTGCGCATGCGGTAGTGCATACCCCGCCGCCGCTGCAGGACTGGCAGTGTGCCGAATCGACGGATGCTGGCGCGGGTTCTTCATGACACGCTGGATGTGAGCTCTCCAGCCGTCCCTCTGTTGCCGGGCTATTGGCGGCCGGGTCAACGGAGGTCGCAGGCACACTTTCACCCGCGGCGCCGGACAGCCCGCAGACGGAGGCATACGAAGCCACCGGCTGTACCAGTGCCAACAACACCATCAACATTGTCAAAACCCGTCTCTGCATAGGATCCTGGCCCGCGGTTCACCTGACAGAGTATAGAACCATGGGAGCAATTTCACAAAACCGGTTATGGCCCATAGGCTCGGCTAGCCTTGCGGGGTTTCGTGCGCTGTGATGTCCAGTTCCTGCACTTCCGGACGGCGTCTGCGCCGTGTTCTCGCCGGGATCATACTGCGCATGGCCTCCAGCTTCCCAAAGCAGAGCAGCTTGTCGCCCGCCTCCAGTAGCCTGTCGGCGCGTGGGTTGGGAATGACTTTGGCGCCTCGATACAGTGTGAGAACATTGACATCACTCTCCGCCAGCCCGGTCTCGACAATCTTCTGGCCGACAAATCTGGAGCCTTCAGGCACATAAATTTCGCTGACACCATAGCCTTTGCTCACGGTGAGTCGCTGCCTGACATCGATCTCGGGAAAGTCTACCTGGGCCGCAATGTACTCGATCACCGCGCCCGCGACATCCAGACCAGTCGCCGTCTCGATACCTTCAAGCCCGGGGGAGGAATTCACTTCCATAACCTGCGGGCCGTCCTTGCCCTCGAGCATATCGACACCGGCGACCTGCAGACCGAGTATCTGGGTACAGCGTACAGCGGTCTCCCGGTATTCTTCACTGAGTTCGACCGGCTCAGCGATACCCCCGCGATGCACGTTGCTGCGAAACTCCTGCCCCTGTGCAACCCGCCGCATCGCCGCGACGACCCGGTCACCGACGACGAACGCGCGAATGTCCCGCCCCTTGCTTTCGGCGACAAACTTCTGGATCAGTACGTTCTGTTTTTGACTTTGCAGCAATTCGACGATCCCCTCCGCTGTTTTCACAGATTCCGCCAGCAGCACACCGATGCCCTGGGTGCCCTCTATCAGTTTGATCACGACCGGCGCACCCCCTACCCGCTCAATCGCGGGGAGTACATCCTTGCGGTCTCGCACGAAGGTGGTGCGCGGAATTCCCACATGGTGTCGGCTGAGGATTTGCAGGCTGCGGAGTTTATCGCGGGAATTGGTGATGCCGTGCGCCGTATTGGCACAAAATACGTCCATCTCCTGAAACTGGCGGACAACCGCTGTGCCGTAATAGGTAATGGAAGCACCGATACGTGGCAGTACCGCATCGTAGAGCTTGAGGTGTTTTTGGCGGTAGTAAAGATCAGGTGAGCCACGGTCGAGATCGATGGCAAAACGCAGTGTATTCAGTACATCGACCTCCTGATTCCGCTGCAAGGCCGCTTCCTTGAACCGACGGGTGCTATACGCGTTGGGCGAGCAAGAGAGAATGGCGAGCTTCATTACAGGTTCCTCTGGATGGATGCGGGTTGGAACATTGATGCGAGTGAGTGTTATCGGGCGATATCACAAGAGCGACCGCATAGTGACGGACGCCATAGTGACAGAAGCGCCGTCAATATTCTACGAGAATGCTCGCAGTGCCATATAGCCCAGATAGCTCGCCAGTAATGCTGCCGCGATTTTCCGATTCATGGTCGCGCGACCGTAGAAAAACACGAACAGCAATACCACCGTGAATCCGAGCGTCAGCAGTATATCGACCACACCTCCCGCAGGGAGGGGTAGCGGATTGATCAATGCGCTGATCGGAAGAACAAACAGGCAATTGAAAATATTCGATCCGATCACGTTGCCTACGCAGAGGTCGGATTCATCATTGAATGCTGCGATGATAGAGGTGACCAACTCCGGCAGGCTGGTACCGATGGCCACGACCATCATACCGATGACCACGGGAGACAGGCCGAGCAACTCAGCCAGTTTAGCGCCTTGTGATATCGTAAGTTGCCCGCCGATTGCCAGCGCTACAATCCCGAATACGGTAAAAAGCCAGTCGGCCTGGAAGCTGGCTACCAGCCGCGGTGGAATCATCGTGTTGAGCTGGTTCATATTGGCAATCAATGGGTCCTCGCGCTGACGCAACACATCGCTAATCGTGAGGTAGACAAAAATACCGAACAGAAGCAGCAAAATGACGCCATCTGAACGCGAAATCTGCGCGGCCGTGCCAACGAGTGGTTTGTCCAGTGTCATTACCAAAAGCACGGTGGAACCCAACAGCAATAGTGGCAGTTCCCGACGTACGATCTGGCCCTCGATTTTCATGGGTTTGATCAGCGCCGCCACACACAGCACCAACCCGAGATTGGCGAGATTTGATCCCACTACATTGCCAAATGCCAGTTCCGTCTCATCGCTCAGTGCGCCGATTATGTTCACCACCAACTCGGGCGCGCTGGTGCCGAACGCCACCACCGTCAGGCCGACAAGCAGTGGTGAGACTCCGTGCCGGCTGGCGATACCGGATGCGCCGCGCACCAGGCCCGTGCCGCCAAGAAGCAGAAGTACCAAGCCTAAAACCAGTAGAGCGAATGTCACTGAACACTAAACCTTAATGTATTGAGCAGGCATGGTAACAAGATTAAATGATGGGCGCATTGCTGACATCTGCAACCGCTGACATATAGGTATCCGGTTGCAACTCCTCCTGGAATTGCTCGAGCTCTTTTTCAACCGCGGACACGTTTCTGCCATACAGCGCGATATGAAAGGCTGCATCGCCCTCATAGACCAATGGCAGATTGGTGCGCCCGATAACAATACCGTCACTGGGCGCAGTCATGGGCACTTCGCTGGAACCCAGTGGATCAGCGACCATGGCGATAACCTGTCCGGCTGACACTTTGGCACCCAACGGCACCAGTGTACGCAGCACACCGCTCTCTGGTGCCCGTAGCCAGCTGGTCTGGTAGCTGATGACGGGCGGCGCCGGTGTTTTCTTGCGCTGGGATTTACTCAACATGCCAATATTGCGCATCACGTTGATAATGCCCTTGAGGCCCGCACGGATGTACATCTCTTCGAACCTCAGGGCTTCGCCAGCCTCGTAGAGAATGACCGGGATACCGGCCGCCTCTGCGGTTTCACGCAGCGAGCCATCGCGCAACTTTGCATCCAGCGCCAGCGGTACACCAAAAGCCTCGGTCATGGCCAGACTGATCGGGTTATCGAGATCAGCCCGAATTTGCGGAAAATTGGACCGATGGCGTGAACCGGTATGCAGGTCGATGCCATGCGTGGATTTCAGCACGATCTCCTTGTGAAAGGTGTGCGCTACCCGTCCCGTCAGCGAACCCTTGGCAGAGCCGGGGAACGAGCGATTAAGATCGCGCCCATCCGGCAGGTAACGGGTGTGATGCAGGAAGCCATAGACATTGACAATGGGAATGGCCAGGATCGTTCCCCGTACGCTCCTCAATGCTTTATGCTGCAACAGCCGCCGGATGATCTCGACGCCATTGATCTCATCGCCGTGGATGGCAGCACTGATAAAAAGCGTCGGCCCCGGCAGTTTACCGCGGATGACCTGCACGGAAATCGACAGGTCGTCATGAGTGTACATCGGCGCCACCGGTATCTCGACAACAGTGCGTTCACCGGGGCCGACGTCGACACCACCAATGACCAGTCCGGGCTGTTTTTTCCGCGTCACGATTTCTGGCTCTCTTGCCTGTCCACGATCTTGCTCTGAATATAGGATTTTCCGGGGTGAATGACGTAGTTCGTCTTCAGCGCGGTGCGGCCCAACAGCGCCCGAAAGCGCATGCTATCGCGATCTGTCAGGGTGACTTCAGCGACAAAAGTATCGTCCCCGATCGCGATTCTCGTCTCAATGACATAGCGCAGCTCTTCATGTCCACCCGAGTCGCGCACCACGCGGCGATCCTTTAGCGGCGCTTCGGTTTCAATCACGGTGTCCGTGTCGCCCTGCACTGGATGAATAGCGAACCGCACCCACTGATGACCGTCACGCTCGAACGGCTCAACCATAAAAGCGTGCAGCGCACTGGTTCGTGCACCGGTATCAATCTTGGCCTTGACCCTGGGAATACGGAGATCGGGAAATCCAATCCACTCCCGCCAGCCGAGCGGCTTTTTCTCACTCATGAGACTTCGTCCCGGATATGACTGTGCTTCATTCTCACCACAAAATCTCCCCTGCCCCCAGCACATAGAGGCGATCCGCCACCAACTTCCTGATCTGTTTGGCATCGTTCAGAAGCAGCGCCTCTGCAACGACAGCGATCGCATTGTCGAGTGAAACACGGCGCAACAGCCATTTGATCTTTGGCAGTTGGGCCGCGCTCATACTCAGTGTGCGGACACCCATGCCCAACAGCAGCATCACGGCGATCGGGTCAGAAGACATTTCGCCACAGATGCTGAGTGGAAGATCTGTTTGATGGGCGATACTGATCACCCGCGCAATTTCATGGAGTACCGCCGGATGAACGTGATCGTAAGAGGCGGCGACCCTGGGGTTGTTGCGATCGAGTGCCAGCAGGTATTGGCTCAGGTCGTTAGAGCCGATGGAGATGAAATCCAGCTGGTCACGCCAGGACGCCAGCTGGGAAATCGCGGACGGGACTTCTACCATAATCCCTACCGGTGGCCGGCGCACGTTGACACCCTCTTCCTGCAACTGCTGCAACGCATCGTTCAGCAGCGCGTGGAAACCCGCAAGCTCGGAGGTGCTACCCACCATGGGCAGCATGATGCGTAAATTGTCCCGACCTTCAGCAGCGCGCAACATGGCGCGAATCTGACTCATAAAGAGTGAACTGTTATCGAGACAGAAACGGATGCCGCGCCAGCCCAGGGCTGGATTCTCTTCTTTAATCGGGAAATACGGCAGCGGCTTGTCGCCTCCAATATCCAGTACCCGCATATGGACTGGCTTGCTGCCGTAGGCTTCCAGAATCTGGAGATAAACGGCTACCTGTTCATCTTCAGAGGGAAAGGTGTCGCTGACCATAAACGGGATTTCTGTGCGATACAGCCCGAGGCCCTCAGCGCCAGCCTCCAATCCCGGCGAGATATCAGCCAGCAAACCGCTATTGGCGTACAGCTTGAGGGTAGTACCGTCCACTGTTTGCGCGGGCAGGTCGCGCAGCGCCCGCAGTTCGCCTTTCATCTGCTGTTCGGCCTTCAGTAGCTGCTCGTACTCGGCGAGTACCGAGGCATTGGGGCGGATAATTACCCGCCCCCCGTTGCCGTCCACGACCATTGCGTCCCTGTTCTGGACGCCTTTGATTTCCCCCACGCCCATCACGGCGGGTACGCCCAGCGCATTGGCCAGTACCGCTGTGTGGGAGAGGTTTGAGCCCTGGAAACAGACAATTCCAGCGAGCAGTTCAATCGGCACCCGCGCGATGTCGGAAACACTCACTACCGCACCGACCAGGATCGTCTGCGTGCTGGGAAGATCCTCCTCGCGCGCATTTCGAAGGCCGCGCCAAGCGCTGTACAGTTTATTGCCCAGGTGCCGGATATCCTCGTGGCGCGCCCGCAGGTAAGGATCTTCCATTGCGAGAAAGACGTCGGCGTGGTGGTGAATGACGCGCTTCAGTGCGCCCGGAAGGTGATGGCCCTCCCGTATCAACTGGGCCACACCGTTGATCAACGAAGGGTCTGATAGCAGCAGGCAGTATGCGTCGAACACGGTGGCGACATCCTGCGACAGCATATCACCCAGGCCTGCCTGCTCTCGTTTGACGTCTGCCAGCACAGACTTTACGAGCTCATGCCACTCATCGAGTGTGGCGTTGATATCATCACACTCGCCATCGTTAACCGAATACAGGTCCACATCATCACACAGCCTGACCTGGCCAATACCAATTCCGGGCGCGCCCTTGATCCCTGACAGGCTGCGTGCGCTACTCTTGTTGATCTCCTGCCAAATCGATTCTGTCGACACCACCAGCGCCAGCTGACTGCCGAGGGTCACCAGCACGGCTGATTCCTCCGCAGACAACACGCGCGCCTCCCTGCTCTGGGCCACCAGCACCCCGATCACGATCCCGGCCCTGACTATCGGTACGCCGAAAAAACTGCTGTAGAGCTCCTCATGCGTTTCCCTGATGCCATAGAAAGCAGGATGACGTGCGGCATCGGCAATATTGATGGGGTGCCTCGATTGCGCTACCAGTCCCACCAGCCCCATGCCGGCGGGAATGCGCACGCTGCCCACGGCGACCGGGTCCAGGCCGCGACTGGCGAGCAGCGCCATATCGCCTCTCTCATCGGCCAGATAAAGGCTGCAGACATCCAATCCCATATATTGCTGAATAGAATCGACGATCACGGATACCTGCTCCGAGGGCGAGTCGGCTTCAGCCGCGGCCTGAACGATCCGGGTCAGGTCCAAAATTACGGACATGTCGTTTCTCTTTTCATCTGCAGTCTATTGCAATCCTGGTACTCAATCACACTCTTGCGACATAAAACGCCACCGGCTCTATCGGAACCTCATCGGAAGGCATACGCGATGCGCGGCGACGCCAGTGGCAGATGGATCCGGACTATTCCCTTGCGCGCCACCCGTCAACTAACTAGGCTGGGGACTGTTTGCACAGTAATCCAAACACATTTACAGGCAAGATAACAGCCGGGAATATAACACATGATCAAGTCGCTATTACTATCTGCAGACGGCCGCTACCGCAACGGCAGCGAAGAACTGGTGCAACAGTGGCGAGATGCTACTGGCAGCAAGCTGTGGCTCGATATCCAGAGTGAGATCACACCTGAGGTTCGCAGTCTTTTGCAGAGTTTCGACTGCAACCAACTTGCGCTGCTCGACGCGGGGAGAATGCGACACCCGCCAAAAGTGGAGAATTTCGATGCAAACTGTTTCATCCTGTTCCGCGGGATCAGTGAACTCGATGACTCACTTGACCATGTGCCGCAGCAGTTGGCGGTCTGGGTTGGCGAAGACTACCTGATCACATTACATCGCGGGTCGTCGGTCAGTGTCGAGAACTTGCTGGGGCGCGTCAGCGAGGAGGACCTGCTCCAGTCCCCCGCAGTGATGGCACTGGGCCTGCTCCACTATGCGTCGGGGCGCTATCTCGCCAAGCTGATGGCAGCGGAGGAGAGAATTGGCGACCTGGAAGACCAGCTATTGGGTGACAACCCCAACGAGGCCTTGAAGTCTCTGGTAGCCTACCGTACCCGCCTGCGTAAACTGCGTCGTACCTTTAATTACCACCAGCGCATGGCGGAGACCATCCTGCATGATGGCGCGCCCTTTCTCGGCACTGGCGAGGGCGATTCTTTCCATGTCCGACGCGATCTCTATGATCGTTGCGAGCGCCTGTCCAGTTTGTGCACACTCTATTATGAGTTGTGCGGGGACCTCATCGACGGCTATATTTCACTGAGCTCACACCAGCTCAATAACACCATGAAGATTCTGACAATCATCACGGCGATATTCGTTCCGATCACGTTTATCGCCGGTCTGTACGGTATGAACTTCGACAATATGCCCGAGTTGCACCATGAGCACGGTTACTTTTTCGTACTCGGACTCATTCTGACCGTCGCCGTGGCCATGATTGTGCTGTTCAAGAAGATACGCTGGCTCTAGTCCGAGATAGGCCAGCGTTCATCTTGCGTGTAGAACGCAAAGCGGTCTTTTATCATCTCTTCCGTCAAACCGTACTCGGACAGGTTGTATTCGTGCTTGCCGTGCTTGCCCTTCGGGTTAGCGTCCACATGCGCCTGCATGGCAGCGCGGGATTCATCGCTGAGCGGCAGGTCGAATGCCCGGTAAACCTTTTCCACAACGGCCATTGGCTGCTCGACGAACTCGCGCTGTGAGCAGTCGATGAAAAGCTCCGGCGGCAATTTTTCGCGTTGCGCCAGGCCATGCTCCAGCGACATGGCATACCAATCCATCACCGCCCTGCCGACCTCGCCAGCGTCCAGGTGACTGATATCGCCCGCATACATACCCATCACGACCTTGTTCATACTGTTAATACTGGGCACGACAAGTACCGGATCGCGGTGACACCAGATGAAACGCGCATCCGGAAAAACCTTGAGAATCGCATCGATGCCCCACATATGGGCCGGGGCTTTCAGCATCCACTGTTTGCCAGGGTTGCGCCAGTTGAGCATTTGCATCAAGCGCTTCTGGTAGGCATACATGGGCTCCAGGTCACGTTGTAACCACCAGCTTCGATACGGCTCCAGCATGATCTCAAAGCCGAGTTGCACCCCGTCAAATGCAAAAGCATGCAACAGGACGCACTCTTCCGGTGTATCGGCATCGATATAGTGAATCTTGGCGAACTCCGAATTGCGGGTTTGTTCCAGCGCCTTTACCAGATAGGGATAGCGCGGATCCTCCTGCCCGGGAGCGCTGTCTGGCCAGGGGTCTGGAAACTGCACCTCCCACTGTAACAAGCCACGATTGTCGGGCGCTGCAACGAGCAGGTTCAGCAAAGCCGAGGTGCCGGAGCGCGGCAAACCCGTGACAAAGATAGGTGCCTCAATCGTCTGCTCAGCAATTTCCGGAATTGTCTTGAACGCGTTTTCACATTTCAATCGGGTAGCCAGCAGCATGACTGCCCGGTCGCGACAGCGCTGGCGACCCTCGGGGTCCTTTATATTGCGATCAAAGGTTTCCAGCAGGACCTCCAGGCCCTCGCGATAAGGCAGATCACCGAAATCGTCGAAACCGGTTTGCTGCTTGGCCTCGGCGATCAATTCATCGGCGTCGAAGGTTACGGTAGTCTCGCTCATTTCAGGTCCGCCAGTTTTGCCACACGGGTCTTGAGTTCGGGGTGCTGCTTGGCACCAATCCAGCGCCAGCACATGGTGCCCATATTGTGACCCGCGGTCTCTATCCAGTTCGGCACGCCGGGATCGGTGTGAGACACCACCACTCGCACGCTACCATCACTGTTGTAGTGGGCGGTGTGCTTGTTGACGTGGATTGTATGGTGGCGGTAATCGAGCGATTCCATCCACCAGTTATCCAACTGGAAGTTCCAGGTCTGGCATTCTGGTATTTCAGGGGCATCGATGATGAACACCTCGTCGTCGGCCAGCTGCCAGGCGCTGTGAAAATAGAATATGTTCGGGTCGCCACCGATCAACTGGCAGTAGGCCTGGTCTGCAGGCGGTAATTCGTTCATGGTGGGCAGGAAACTCTCTGACCAGTTTTCAAACAGGGTGGCAGAACCTTTTACAAAACCGATCGCCCCCTGCAATCCGCGCTCCAGCTTCTCGGCGGAGAACGGCTCGGGCCGCTCGTCGCTGGCGCCGATACGCTCAATTTTCAAATCGGCCGCTTTCTCGTTAACGCGATCCTGAAACGTCTGGCGCACATTGATCGAGTTTGTCTCCGGCCCCATCGGCAGCCAGTTACCCGGGTGTTTGTTGCGGCTGATGATGAGCTCAAGCTCTCCATTGGGCCCGATCTCCATCTGCCGGGTATCAATATGACCCGTCACTTCCATGGTGCCACCGGAGGCGTATTTATTGATGATAGTGCTAAAGCCCAGGTAGTCGACGGTGCCCCGATTGCCGGTAATACGGTAGTCATGTTTTGGGCTCAGCGGCGCGCTCTCGTAGCGGTTGTCCGGATTGTCAGCACCGAGCTTGATAGTCTCGTGGGCACCACAGCGCAGTTGCGGAAACAACGGGTCGCGAAATTCCAGAAAACTCTCCAGGCCACCGCGCAACAGGCGCGCAAGATAGCGGTAACCTTCCGCCTGGTTGAATGCATCATGCGGTGCTGCAGGGCTGCGAATAATCTTTCCGGCATCTTTCAAAGCGTCGCAGAACTCATCCCAGGCGGCGCCCTCGAGTACTCTCTTTTCGGCATCGGTCGTGGACATACATTTTCTCTCTCAGGTTGTGGGAATATTTGCTGCGACAGTGATACCAAACGCCCTGCAATGAAGCAAGCGCAACGCCTGCTGTAGCGCTGTGGGCTGGACTTAGATCCGAACGGGTCTACGACTTTGAACCGCCGTGACGGCTGCGATCACTCTATGGCGGCGAGCTCGAAACCGGCCTCGAGGCGAATGTCCCGTGAGGAGCTACCGACTCGAACACTGTAAGCACCGGGTTTTGCTCGCCATGCGTTACTGTCCGGACAAAAAACAAGCAGTGCAGACATCTGCAGTTGCATTGTGACCTGTCTCGACTCCCCCGGCGCAAGCAGCACCTTGGCAAACCCCTTCAGACTCTGTGGCGGCCTGTCATCCCCTGGGACGTGATCAGCCACGTACAATTGCACCACCTCAGCGCCGCTGACTCCGCCCGCGTTGCTCACGGTCAGCGTTAATGTCAGGGTGTCAGTCGGTGACAAACGTACAGCACTGGTCGTCAGATCGCTGTACACGAAGGAGGTATAGGACAGACCGTGCCCAAAGGGAAACAATGGCTGGATGCCATACTTGTCGAAATGGCGGTAACCGACCATCAACTCCTCCTCGTACACCACAGTTTGCCGATCACCCGGGAAGGTGCGCGGGGTGCGATGTGCGGAGCAATCGCGCAGCGAACGGGGAAAGGTCACCGGCAATTTTCCAGAGGGATTGTTGTCACCGAACAGCGTTCTGGCAATGGCGGCACCGCCCTCCATACCGGGATACCAGCACTCGAGAATCGCGGGCACATCGTCGAGCCATGGCATCGCAATAGGGCTGCCGTTGATCAGCACCACAATGGTGTTGGGATTCACCGCGACTGTCTCGCGGATAAGCTGTTCCTGCTCCGCTACCAGCTCGAGCTGCTTGCGATCCTTCACCTCGGAATCCTGCCCCGGGCGATGACTCAGGCCGACAAATAACAGTACAGCATCGGCATCGGCGGGCTCGGACACCCACTCGAACCGGCCGCGATTTTCCTGTCGCAATCCCTGCCAGGGGGTCAGTTCATACGGCGGCCACACTCCTGCACTTCCGCCCCATAGCGGCAGGCAGTTGCGCTTCTTTAACTTGGGTCCGACGGCTGCAACCTTTCGTGTCCTGACTGGGTCAAGCGGCAACAGCTGCCCTGCATTTTTTAACAGTGTGATGCTCGCTTCGGCCATCTCACGCGCCAGTGCCTGATGCTCTTTGGTATTGCGCAGACCGCGCTGCGGTGCGGGATCAAGGTGGCCTGTCACGACCATCGCATACAACAGGCCTCGCAGGTTGTCATCCAGTTCGCTCTCAGTGAACTCACCCCGATCAAAGCTGGCCTTGAGTTTTTTGAAACGGTAGCGAGAGCCCTTGCCGGGCATGTCGAGGCTGAGGCCGCCTTTAACACAGGCGGCAGTGCTGCTGGTACCGCGCGCGGCGAACCAGTCGGTCACGACAAACCCCTTGAAGCCCCACTGCTGGCGTAATTTGGTTTTCAACAGGTCGGCATTTTCGCAGGACGGGACCCCGTTGACAGAATTGTATGCCGCCATAATCGACCACGCGTCAGCTTCTTCAACAGCCGCCCTGAATGCCGGCAGGTAAATTTCCTGCAGCGCTCGCTCGCTGACCTCGGCGCTGACACGCACGCGATTGGTTTCCTGGTTGTTGGCCGCAAAGTGCTTCACGCACGCTGCCACGCCCTGCTTCTGTGCGCCCTTGACGACGGGGACGACCAGACGACTGTTCAAGTACGGATCCTCGCTCAGGTATTCGAATGTGCGCCCATTCAGTGGTGTGCGTGTAATGTTGATGGCCGGGCCGAGGATAGTTCGCCCCCCGACTGCCCTACACTCCTGCCCCAGGGCTTCACCGAACCGGGCCATCAGTTCCACGTCCCAACTGGCCGCCTGCGCGATACCAGAGGGAAATGCGGTACAGCGTTTGCCGCTGGAATGAAAGCCGACCCCACGGGGGCCATCAGTCAGCCGGAACTGGCTAATACCCAGGCGTTGCACCGCCTTGGTCTTCCACAGACTCTGGCCGGCACACAGCGACAGTTTTTCATCAAGGCTCAAAGCCAGCAGCAACTCATCCACCCGCGCCTGTTCTGCTGATGCTGTCAAATCACACCCTCCGCCATTTGTTTTACCGCGTATTCACAGGCACGCGCTGTGAACGCCATGTAGGTGAGCGAAGGGTTGACACAGGAAGCTGACGTCATGAATGAACCGTCGGTAATGAACAAATTGGGGACATCGTGCGACTGGTTATGCGCATTCAGTACAGATTCTCGTGGGTCTGCGCCCATCCGTGCGGTACCCATTTCGTGAATGCCTTCACCGGGCATGGACATCGCGTCATCGCCCATCAGCAGGAGTGTTGCACCCGCCGCTTTCATCAGGCGATCGGCCTGGATTTTCGCATCGCGACGCAATCTCACCTCGTTCTCACCCCATTCAAAGTCAAATACCACCTGGGGGATGCCGTACCGGTCTACCTTGTCCTTGCTCAGGTACATACGGTTGGATGCATTCGGCAGGCACTCGGTAAAACCGGCCAATGCAAATACCCACGGGCCGGGTTTGCGCAGGGATTCCTTCAGGTCAGCGCCAAATCCCCTGGCGTTGATCCCCGTCTGCCAGTCCATGCGTAATGTCGCGGTCTGGTAGCCGTAACCACGGACAAAATCCGCATCGTCATCCTGCCCATTCAGGTTTCGGAAACGGGGAATGTAGAGGCCAGTAGGCCTGTTTCCGTGGTAGTAGCTGTCCATGTTGTCCAGGAATAAACCGGCGCTGCTGATACCCAGTGTATGGTCCATCATGTAGCGACCGAGCACACCACTGCTGTTGGCCAGGCCGTCCGGGAATTCTTCATTGGCGGAGTTCATCAGGATTTGCGTGCTGCCGACCGTGGAGGCGCAGAGGAAAACCACCCTGGCGCTGAATGCGAGCCGCTCTTTCGTCACAGCATCGATCACGTGTACACGAGAGATGGTTTTGCTGGCCTTATCATACTCCAGTCGCTCTACCACCGAGTTCGCTCGCAGCGTCAGATTTCCTGTGGCGCGCGCCGCCGGCAAGGTGGAGCTTTGCGAACTGAAATAACTGCCGGTAGAACAGCCGCGTGCACAGGGCCCGCAGTAGTGGCAGGCACTGCGACCACCGGGCAGATCCTCGGTCAGAATAGCGACACGCGCGTTGGTAAGGGTGACATGCGGCGCTTTCTTTTTCAGCCTTTCATTGATGGTCTCCTCCAGCGCAAACCAGGGCATGGGTTTCTGGAACTCACTGTCGGGGAGTTGCGGCAGGCCTTCCTTTTTCCCATTGATACCGACAAATTTCTCGACATAGCTGTACCAGGGTGCGATGTCGTCATACCCGATGGGCCAGGGTATGCCGTGGCCATCGGCGGCATTGGCCTTGAAGTCCATCTCGCTCCAGCGATAGGTCTGACGGCCCCAGATCAGGGAGCGACCGCCCACCACATCCGCCCGCGCCCACATGAACGGTTTTCCCTCGTCCATGGCGTACGGGTTTTCCCTGTCGTTGTTCCAGAACTGCCGTGTTGCCTCGTTGAACGAGTGTGTGACTTTGCTCTGCACCGGGTAGTCCTCAGCATAGAGTTCCCGGGGTTTTTTGCCCTGGTAAGGAAACTTCCAGTTGGGGGCGTGCTCGCCGAGATAGCCGCTGCCGGCCTGCAGTGGTTTACCGCGTTCCAGCACCAGCACTTTAAGCCCTTTTTCTGTCAGCTCTTTTGCGGCCCAGCCACCGGAAATACCAGAGCCCACCACAATGGCGTCGAAATCATACTGTTTGGCTTCAATCATTATTATTTGTCACCGTATCAGAGAGGGGTTGACCAGCTACTGTCATCTTTGGTGAGGGGAATATCACCGTCGAAATACATCGGCATGGGATCGTATCTCAGCACCTGTGAACTGCCTTCCTCGGAGGTAAAGAATCCCCATATTGTGAGCTCCTTTATCTGGCAGATAAACGGCGCCTCGCTGATAAACTCCCGCATCACATTGCCAAATTCATACCAGGTTGAATCCGCGGCATCTTCCTCCATCGCTTCCATAATCTGCAACTGCTGGGCGTGGCTCAATTGGTCAAAAGGCGCACCGAACTCAGCGGGAATTCGCGTTTCCATGTCCTGCAGGCCCGCGGCAAAGATCACTGCTTCGGCCGCGTTGAACCAGTTCGCCGCCATCAGTTCGATGTAGCGGGAAACACCGGCATCAAGTGCACCGGGAGTATCGGTACGCGGGATGATGACATCAGTCATGGCCGCCACAATGCGACGTTGGGCTGGGGTAAAGTAATCCACCTGCAACGTATTGTAATTGGGCGCCTGGGCCAGATAGGCCGTTTGTTCCACACTCAGGCTGAACCCCAGCTGGCTGGCGCTGGCGCCGGTGATCAGCAGGGTGGCACATTGTAAAAACTCGCGTCGATTCATGGTTGCCTCTCAGCGTCTGCGGATCCATTTTATAAGGGCGGGGACAAGGAGTATGGCGGCCGCGGCACACAGGCACACCAGCAGGCGGTGCTCATAGACACCCAGGTAGTAACCCGCTGCCTTGAAACCGCTGTAGCCCCAATAGATCGGTTCCAATTTGGTGAGGTGGTAGAGCTCGTAAAAAAGCACTGCGGTCGCGGGCAGCGCAAAGTACAAATACAGGGCAATCCCTGTCGCGATGAGCCATTGACGCTTTGATATCAGCATTATTGTCTTCTCACATTCATTGTCCCGGTCCTGTAGCCGCTGGATAACGCCTCACAGTCGAGACCTGATGAATTCGATTCCCGAGCGGTACACCTGCTCGCGTGACTCAAAGGCGTTGCGCCAGACATTGGCCGCCGCCGCCAGCGCCGGATCGCCGGTACCAAACGATTCAATCACCAGCCAGCCCTCGTAATCGATCTCCCGCAGGGCGGCAAAACTGCTGTCCCAATCGACCTGCCCTGTGCCTAAAGTGCCGCGATGACTTTCACTGAGGTGAACATGGTTCAACACGTTTTGAATCTCCAGCAGCGCCGCGCGCGGTTCGGGATCCTCAATGTTTGCGTGGTGCGTGTCGTAATGCACGCCGACATTGGGCAGCCCCACCTGTTCGACCATACGCCGACACTGCGCGGAGGTGTTGATCAGGAAGGTCTCAAAGCGATTTAGACACTCTAGCCCAAGCTGCACGCCGGCCTGTTGCGCATACTCACCGCAAGTGCGCAGATACTCGGCCGACCAGTTCCACTCCTGCTCTGTCGCGGCGCGGCCGGTAAAATATTTATGCGCCTGATACAGTCCGCCGATCAGTCGATCGGAACCTATGACACAGCAGTCATCGATGCCTTTCTTCAAATTGTCGATGGCGGCGGCACGCACGCTGGCGTCGGGTGAAATAGGATTGACATCTGTTCCCACGAACGCGGAGGCAGTGCGCGCCAGGCCCAGATCATCACAGGCCGCCGCCATGGCTTTCAGTTCATCGGTGGTTTGCCCAATCACCGGTATTTCCACACCGTCGAAGCCAGCGGCAGCCAGTTCCTCAAAGACCGGGATGTGCCGCGGGGTTATTTCGATACCCCACAGCAGCATATTCATACCAATTTTGACATTCATGCCCGGGCTCCTGCTACGGTTGGTGGGTGCTACCCACTGCACCCATCGTTTCTGGCCGGTGACCACCCTTCCTGCGATCAACCACCCAGATCACGCCAAACACCGGCAGCAGTAACAGCGGGACATACGCCACCGACTGGAACGACTCCACAGACGCATAGCGCACCACTTCCTGCATCGCCTCCGGTGAAAGCGTTGCCAGTTTATCGACGCCACCTGCGGCCTGCGCCTTGGCAGAATCGAAAATGGCACCCATCTGCGGCAGCACAAACTGGATCGACATGCCGCCGGCAAAGCCCATCAGTCCCATTGCCACCGCGCCGCCGCGCGGAAACCGCTCGGCCACGATCGCCAACATCGTGGGCCATAGATAGCACACCCCGATGCCCCATACCGTAGCCGCCGCGAAGGCCAGCCCGGGCGAGTCCGCCAGGCTGAGCAGGTACAAGCCAACGCCTGCAAACAGGCAGCTGACGAACATCAGGCCGACGGAGGAAATACGCGCGACGATGGGGCCCGCAAAATGGCGCATCACGAACATCAGCGCGCTGACGTACACCAGCAGCAGAATGCCCTGCATACCCACTATGTTGGACAGGGAGATATTGACCCACTGACCCGGCGCGAGTTCCGCCGCGGCGGTGAGAAACATGCACACCCAGAACACCCAGAAAAGTGGGCGCTTGAGCAATTCTGAAAACATATCGCCATAACTGACGCCGGCGGCGACTCGCTCAGTGACAGGAAATGTCGAGGTGGCAACCATCCAAGCCAGCACCAGCGATGGAATCATCAGTACCAGCATATTCAGCTCCCAGGGCAGGTTCAAGCTGGTGATGGCGACACCCAGTAATCCTCCCACCACGATGCCAGCTGGCCACCACGCGTGCAGTATATTCAGCCTGTGTGCCTTCTCTTGCGGATACAGCGCGGCCACCATGGGGTTCGACGCCGCTTCCACGGCGCCCCAGCCGAGCCCCGTCAGCAGCAGGCTGACAAGCACTACGGTCTGAACTGTGGTGTCTACTGGCAGGGTGGTCGCCAGCAGCAATCCCGCCGCCCCGAGCACATAACCCAGCGCAGCAAGCAGCAGCATGCGCTTCATGCCAATAAGATCCAGCAGTGCACTGCCGAAAAGCAGTGTCAGTGCGAAGCCGGTGAACGTGGCACCGAGAGCCTCGCCGACCAGCGCCGCTGAATTGGCCAGATCGATTTGGTTATAGATATCGTCCTGTAAATTGGACGCGATATTTGCGCGCACGGCAAATCCCAGTCCAATCATGAAAATAGATAGATTGCCGACATGGTACAGGCGTTTTCGGTTCAGCATTTGCTGAGTCATACTGCGTACTCCCCTGTTATTGTTCTGTTGAGCGGGTTCAATCGAGGCCGAGGATGCGCCGGTTTGTGGCCTCGTCTGAACCACCGCCAGCGAAGTCGTCGAAAGCCCGGTCAGTAGTGCGGATGATATGCTGGTTGATAAACTCCACGCCCTCTCTGGCCCCGTCTTCAGGATGTTTCAGGCAACACTCCCACTCCAGTACCGCCCAACCGTGGTAGCCGTAGCGGGCGAACTGGCTGAAAATAGCACTGAAATTCACCTGGCCGTCACCCAGCGAGCGAAACCTCCCCGCCCTGTCGGCCCAGGCCTGGTAGCCGCCGTAGACGCCGCTGCGACCGTTGAGGTTGAACTCGGCATCCTTGACATGAAACATCTTGATCCGCTCATGGTAAAAGTCAATAAACTGGATGTAATCGAGCTGCTGTAAAACGAAATGACTGGGGTCGTACAGAATATGGCAGCGTGAGTGATTGCCCGTGGCTTCGAGAAATCGTTCAAAGGTCACCCCGTCGTGCAGGTCTTCCCCTGGATGAATCTCGTAGCACAAATCCACGCCGGCGTCGTCAAACGCGTTGAGAATCGGCAGCCAGCGATCCGCCAATTCGCGAAAACCAGTCTCGACAAGCCCCGGTGGGCGCTGCGGCCAGGGGTAGAAGGTATGCCATAACAACGCGCCGGAAAATGTCGCGTGGGCATTGAGGCCGAGGTTTTGGCTGGCTCTGGCCGCCAGCAGCAGTTGCTGTACCGCCCACTCCTGTCGCGCTGCGGGGTTGCCGTGCACAGCGGCGGGGGCAAAGCCGTCAAACTGCTCGTCGTAGGCGGGGTGTACAGCCACCAACTGCCCCTGCAAATGCGTCGACAGCTCAGAAATTGCGACGCCATTATCTGCGCAGATCCCCTTGATTTCGTCGCAGTAATCCTTGCTCTGGGCAGCTTGCTCAAGATCGATCAGTCCCGACTCCCAGGTCGGAATCTGGACCCCCTGATAACCGAGCTCGCCGGCCCAGCGGGTAATGTTTCGCAACGTGTCGAAGGGGGCTTCCGAGCTGGTGAACTGGGCGAGGAAAATCGCCGGGCCTTGCATACGGGACATGGTGCAAACCTCTGTGTTGTTATCTAGTACTGTACAAACGGGTGCCACTTGACGTCGCTGGCACTGGCGGCGACCGCCAACTCGATAAATGCCATGCCGCGAATAGCCGATTCGATGCCCGGGCAATCACTGGCGCGCTCATCCGGCGCCTGCCCTGCTTCGCGGGCCCGAATATGCGCAGCAAAGGCCTGGTAGAGATTGGCAAACGCTTCCAGGTAGCCCTCGGGATGCCCCATCGGCGTGCGCGTGTTGGCGGCGGCCAGGTCACCCAGGTAGGCCCCGCCGGCACGGAGCATCTCGGTGGGACGGTCCGGCCATTTTAGCCACAGGGTGTTGGGATCCTGTTGTCGCCACTCCAGTCCGCCCTTGTCACCGTATACACGCAGGCTGAGTGCGTTCTCCTCGCCAACGCTGATCTGGCTGGCACCCAGCACACCGCGCGCGCCGTTGTCGAAACGCAGCAGTACCGTACCGTCGTCGTCGAGTGTTCTGCCAGGAACAAAAGCACACAGGTCCGAGCATATCTCGGAAATTTCCAGCCCAGTGACATATTCGGCAAGATTGGCCGCGTGTACGCCAATATCTCCCATACAACTGCTGATGCCGGCCTGCGCCGGGTCCAATCGCCACGCCGCCTGCTTGTTCCCGGTATCCTCCTGCCGATCAGCCAGCCATCCCTGTGGATAATCCACCACAATCTTGCGAATATTGCCCAACTCTCCGGCAGCGACTCGCGCGCGAGCTTCCTTCACCAGCGGGTATCCGGTATAGGTATGGGTAAGCCCGTAGAGCAAACCCGTCTCTGACACCACTTCGCGCAGGCGCAACGCCTGATCCAGATTTAGCGTGGCGGGCTTGTCCGACAGGACGTGAAAACCGGCACGCAGAGCGGCCTCGGCAACCGGAAAGTGCTGGTGATTGGGCGTGACGATTGCAACGAATTGCATTCGCTGCGCCGCGGGCAGTGCAGCCTCTGCGGCCATCATCGCGCAATAGTCATCGTAGACCCTGTCAGTTGGCAGGCACAGTGCTGCCCCGGAGCGACGTGAACGCGCCGGGTCGCTGCTGAAGGCGCCGCACACCAGCTCGATTTCACTGTCCAGCGCGGCGGCCATACGGTGCACCGCGCCAATGAATGCGCCCTCCCCGCCGCCTACCATGCCCATTCTGATTCTGGTCATTTGCGTGTCTCCCCGCTCTTGCGGACAACCTGCACATCGAACTGCACCGGAAAGCTCGTGCGAAATCGAGCTGATATTCCTCTGAAAGCGGGGGCGAAGTCTTGAATATATTCACCTATAATTTGTAGAAATTCGGCTAGAGCGCTAAAAATTGACAAAACTCGTGTACCAGTCCCTGGAGGGCGCAGAGCAGAATTTCGCAATGCTGGACCTTATTCCCGACACCCACGCCTGGATAAAGGATGTGCGCGGCTGCTTTGTCTATGGCAATCGCCTGTTTTATGAGCGCTTCGGGTTCTCTTCACTGCGGGGTTTGCGGGGAAAAACCGACTACGACCTGGCGCCAGCGGAGCTGGCAGAGCGCTACTGCGAGGATGATGGACAGGTACTGAGTGGCGGCGTGGTCAACGACAGGCTGGAACTGATTGCGGCGGAGGGTCGGCCAGGGGACTGGTTCCTGACCTCGAAATGGCCGGTCTACAATTTACAGGACCAGGTGATTGGGAGTTTCGGTATCAGCCGCCACCTGAACAAGACAGAGGGAACGAAGGTCACGTTTCACGAGTTGCGCGCACCCATTGAGTATATCTACCAGCACTTTGGCAGCTGCATATCTGTTGCATCGCTGGCGGGTGCCTGCAATATCTCTGTCAGTGCACTGGAGCGGCGCTTTAAAAAACACCTGAAAAAAACACCGCACCAGTACATCAGTGATGTGCGCCTGGACAATGCGCGCCGGTTGCTGAGAGAGACCGATAAGCCCATCGGCACCATTGCCCTGGAGACCGGGTTCGCTGACCACAGTCATTTCACACGCGCGTTTAGCCGCAAGTTTGGCAATCCGCCGAGTGCTGAACGGCGTATTCGAACGTCCGATCAGCCTTTATAGGTCTGCTCAAACGCATCCACAAAGCTCTGCAGTTGATCCAGTGGCAAATCATTGATTCCCGCGGCACCTGCGCGGCCACCACCGGTAGCAAACTGCATGCATAATTCCGCCGCACCCTGCTTGTTCTCCATCGGCGCCCTGACGCTGACCAGGTAGTTTCCTTTTGCATTGAGGGTCAGCACCGCGTGTGCCCGAGCGGGGTTGTGGGTTGCCAGATCGTTGCTGTAAACGCCGCTGACGCGACGTGCCCAGGCCTCGTCCGGCAGCAGGAATACCGCACTTCCGGGCCTGGCGTGCAGCGGTTGCAATGCCTCCGCCCTGGCCATGTCCTCGCGATACCCGGTGCTAAGTTTTTCGAAATCGGGCGAGTTGTGGACGAAGTCCAGTGGACCCTCTGCCGCGTACAGCCGCAGATAGAGCTCTCTGGGATCAAAGTGCAAATCGTCGATCGCCGGGCCATAGCCGTTGTAGTTGATATATGTGCCAAGATTCTCAAGCGCGGTCAAATCCTGCTCTGAGATATCCAGCCCCTTGGCCAGTGCTCTCGCGGTAGCGTGCAGATTATCGCCGAAAGCCCCGGTGACAGCCCAGTCGAGATGGGCGCCATTGAGATGACCATTGACCAGGGCAGCGGTACAGACATCAGCCGACTCGTTGATAATGGCCGTCAGGTTGGTATGCGCGGGGATATCACCAGGAAAATGATGATCCACGTAAAATACGCAAGCACCTGCCTCCAGCGCGCTGTCCAGTGCCGCGCGGTTCTTGTCCATCGAGACATCCAGCACCGTGATCTGGTCACCGGCCGCCGCATTGACCTTGCCCAACAGGTTGATGTCGCGTTTTACACCGGTTACCAGCGTTGCATCGCGTGGTTCGGCCTTGCGTAATTGCAGCAGGGCGCAGATGCCATCCGCATCTCCGTTAAAGAGGTCGTAATTCATAAAGTCACCAAGTGGATGGGCGCCAGGCGGTCGAACACCTGGCACCGGGTTGCAATTCAGTTGTCCAGACTCTGGTAGTAGTCGGACAGGATTTTCGCCACTTCAGGGCGAGAAAACTCTGGCGGTGGCGCAATACCCTGACCGAGCATTTCACGCACCTTGGTACCTGACAGCAACACAAAATCCTCAGGTGTGTGATCGGGGACATCGCGCATCATCACTACCTTGTTCAATTTCTTGCTATAAGCAGTGTGGTCGGCCTTGAATATCTCCAACTCCAGTGCGCCCTCGGGCACCTCCTCATCGAAAATTGTCTGCGCGTCAAAACCGCCGTAGTAATCCCCTACCCCGGCGTGATCGCGACCCACAATAAGGTGGGTGCAACCACAGTTCTGACGAAACACAGCGTGCAGCACAGCCTCACGCGGCCCTGCGTACAGCATATCAAAGCCGTACCCCGTTACCATTACCGTATTTGCCGGGAAGTACAGTTCTACCATCTTGCGTATCGAGGCGTCGCGCACATCAGCCGGGATATCACCTGGCTTCAGTTTGCCGAGCAACATGTGGATCAGCACACCGTCAGCGTCCAGCTGTTCCATGGCCATACGACACAGTTCCTCGTGTGCGCGGTGCATGGGGTTGCGGGTCTGGAAAGCGACCACTTTCTCCCAGCCGTGTTCGGCGATCTCGTTGCGAATTTCAACAGCCGTGCGGAAGGTATCCGGAAAGTCGGTCTGGAAGTAGGAGAAATTGAGCACCTCAATGGGCCCGGACACCATCGTGCGCCCGAGACTGTTGAAGGTGGCGACACCGGGGTGCTTGGGATCCGTGGTGCGGAAAATCTTTTCGGACATGAAGGCCATCTGATCGTCACTGACCTGCTCCACGGCGTCCACGTTCATAATCGCCAATACAGGGTGGCCGTTTACATTGGGGTCTCGCAATGCGATTCGACTGCCGGCCTTGACGTCGGTATCAGAGGTCAGGTTGACGATAGGAACTGGAAAAAACAGCCCGTCGACAGTCTGCATCTTCTCGGCGACGCTGAGGGAGTCAGCGAGGTTCATATACCCGAGCAATGGATTGAAGTAACCGCCGCCAAGCATCACTGCGTTGGCTGCAGCGGCAGAATTCAGCAGCAGGGACGGCAGTGTCTCCGCCTCCGCCGCCAACGCTTCGCGCCGGGTGTTGTCGTAGACAAAAAGCGGATTGAGCTCGTCTGAGCCGTGTGGCTTGATCATCGTGTTCTCCTGATTACTTGCTGATGATGCCGCGTTCACGCAGCGCGCTGAGAATGATTTGAACTTCTTCCTGCAAACTCTGTTTGTCGGAATGCAAGTGGATCTCGGGTTTGTCCGGCGCTTCATAGGGGTCGTCGATACCGGTAAAGTTCTTGATCTCGCCTGCCCTGGCTTTCTTGTAGAGCCCTTTGGGGTCACGCTCCTCTGCTGCGGCCAGCGAGCAATCAACGAACACCTCGATAAAATCCATACCGGCTTCTTCGTGCAGCGCTCGCACCTGGTCGCGATCGGCTTTATACGGGCTGATAAAGCTGCTCAAGGCAATTACACCGCTGTCGACAAACAGTTTGGCGACCTCGCCTATGCGACGGATATTCTCAGTGCGATCCTCAGCCGAAAAGCCCAGGTTTTTGTTGATACCCATGCGCACGTTGTCGCCGTCAAGGCGGTAGGACAACACACCCATCTCATTGAGCGTACCCTCAAGCTCCACTGCCACAGTGCTCTTGCCACTACCGGACAAACCCGTGAACCAGAGTGTAGCACCCTTGTGGCCGAGCAGTTTACCGCGGTGCTCGCGGGTGATATCGCCCTCATGCCAGTGTACGTTTGTCGCTTTTTGCTCGGCCATATGTGTTCTCTCCGTGAGTGGATGTCGTTATCAGGCTCGCCTGGCGCGGGCCTGCAGAATTCGTCGGCGGATAAGAGTAATGCCATATGAGCACCATGTAAAACAGGATATTATGGATACAACTACCGGTTTTACCGATGCCAAGCTTAAGCGCTCGCCGGTTTATTAGGAGACCTATGAAATTTACGATACGACAATTACAGATATTCCTGGCAGTAGCCAAACACCAGAATATCTCCAGGGCGGCCCAGAGCCTGCACATGTCCCAATCCGCCGCCAGTGAAGCCCTGTTGAACCTTGAGCACACCTATGAAGTGCGCTTGTTCGACCGTGTCAGTAACAAGCTGTCACTGAATGCCATCGGGCATACCCTGCGCAAGGAAGCCGAAAACCTGCTGGCACACTGCGAGAGTTTCGAACAGACATTGCTGGACCACACTGAAGTAGGCCATATCAAAGTGGGCGCCAGTTTCACCATCGGCAACCATCTTGCGACGCGGTATCTGGCGGGGTACCTGGCCAACTACCCAGAGGCGGATGTGCAACTGGATATTGCCAACACACCGGATGTGGTGGCCAGGGTGCTCAATTTCGACGTCGACATCGGTATGGTTGAAGGTGAGGTACACCACCGTGAACTGGAGCTGATTCCCTGGCGGGAGGATGAACTGGTCGTATTCTGCGCGGCCGATCACCCCCTGGCCGGGAAGAAGTCACTCACCAACAAGGATATCAGGGAGGCGCTGTGGATTCTCCGTGAACCGGACTCCGGGGCGCGCCAGACATTCGATCGGGCGTTAGCCGGGCTGCTCCCCGACATCAATGTCTACCTGGAATTCAAACACAATGAGGCGATCAAGAATGCGGTGGAATCGGGCCTGGGGATCGGCTGCCTGTCGGAAATTGTGCTGCACAAGAATTTCGCCAACGGCGATCTGGTCCCGCTCGCGCTGCCCCGCCGCAATATGCGGCGAACGTTTTACTTCGCACTGCCGAGGGACCGGTTTCGCCTTGAATCAGTCGAATTCTGGATGCGCACCTGCCGCGAAATGGATGCCTAGCAAGGCCTGGCCTCAATAGTTTTTGCCGCCCAGGGCGCGCTGCCAGATTTTCAGGAAACTTCGTTCCAGCGCCCCTTCGGCGGCCAGCCCCAGTTTCTCCTGCCAGTTCTTTTTGTGCAGAAAACGCACTTCGAAGACATCCCAGTCCGCAAGCCTGCCCTGAATGAAGGCATCACTGGTCTGCAATTCATCAACCAGCCCCTCGCTCAGTGCATTCTGGCCGTACCAGACTTCCCCAGTGGCGACCTTGGTGATATCCAGCGACGGTCGATTGGCGGTGACAAAACTTTTGAACAGATCGTGGGTTTCCTCCAATTCCTCTACAAACTTCTCCCGACCCTTGTCGGTGTTCTCACCAAACATCGTGAGTGTCCGTTTGTATTCGCCGGCGGTAAGCAGTTCAAAATCGATGTCATGCTTTTGCAGCAGACGGTGGAAATTGGGCAACTGTGCGAGCACACCAATCGAACCCAGCACCGCAAATGGCGCTGCGATGATGCGATCGGCAACACAGGCCATCATATAACCGCCGCTGGCGGCGACCTTATCCACGGCGACAATCAATGGTACGCCGGCGGTTTTGATGCGCTGCAGCTGGCTGGAGGCCAGACCATAACTGTGTACCAGGCCACCGGGGCTCTCCAAATTCACCAGCACCTCGTCCCCTGCCTTCACCTGCGGCAGAATCGCGGATATTTCCTCGCGCAGGTTATCCGTTGCACTCGCCCGCAGATCACCGTCAAAGGACATCACATACAGTCGCTTGCGGCGATCATCCTCGGTCGCAGTTTCGCTTCTCTTGAGTTTCTTCCGGGTGTTCTTGGCCTTGGCCTTTTCGTGCTTTTTGGCGGCTTTGCGCTCCATTTTCAGCACATCGGGATCGTCGGTAACATCGCGCACTGTTTCACTGATATGTTTGTATTTCTCATTCAGGTCGCGTATCTCGATATGTCCCTCGTGTTGATCCGCGCGCTGCCGCTGGCCAATCGACACCAGGCTGGCGACAAGAATCAGGACTGCGGCAACCAGTGTGATTGCCTGGGCCAGAAACAGCCCATACTCATAGATAAATTCCAAAGGTGTACTCCAGCGTATTTAGTGTAAAGAGTTTATGTAGTGTTGAATCAGCTGCCCGGAAATTGAGGAAGCTGGCGGAATCATCGGGAGTTCGCTGTAGTGAAACCAGTCGGCATCGGCTATTTCGGATGCCTGACAGACGATCTCACCACCGGCATAGTCCGCGAAAAATCCCAGCATAAGCTGGTTCGGGAAAGGCCAGGACTGCGACTGGAAATAACGCAGGTTGGTCACCTCGACGCCGACCTCCTCGCGCACCTCGCGCTGCAGGGTCTCCTCTGCCGTCTCGCCCGCTTCGATAAATCCGGCCAGCGTGCTGTACATGGCTTGGGGGAAATTGGCGTTGCGCGCCAACAGCAGTTCCTCGCCCCGGGTGACCAATACAATAACGCAGGGCGCGATACGCGGATAATTAATCTGTCTGCAGGGGTCGCAGCGCATGGCCCTCTCCTGGGTATCCACCTGCATCTGCTGGCCGCAGCGACCGCAGTAACGGTGATCCCGCTCCCAGTCCAACAGCTGCGATGCCCTGCCGGCCAGCGCAAACAGCTGCTCATCAACACGGCCGAGAATGTGGTAGAGACTGCCTTTCTGGTACTGCAGCGGATCCGGCTGGTCTACCGCATCGATTTCAAGTACGTAGCAGGGCTGGTCACCCCAGTAGCCGAGAAACTGTCGTCGAATTTCAGTCCAGCCATTGCGTTGCACCTGTTCGGTGGCGATCAGGCAACCACTTCGTGATCGCATATCACTGAGCAGTTGGCCGCTCTGGAATACAATGTGTAGTTCGTAATCACTGGCCTCAGGCGGCGTGTTATCGGGTCGAAACATCGGATCTCCAACGGGATCGGGTCAATGACAGGCTATAGTATGACTGCGCACGCACGGGGGCAAGGACGAACGCGGGCCTCGCGCACCCGGTCGCGCCAGCGGGATACGCATTGTCATCAAACTTTAGGAATGTAATGCAGAATATCGTAGAATGCCGCCGTTAAACTACGGATACCCCCCATGATTGAAAGTCTGCCCCACGCCCTGTGGAAAAATTTCCTGGGCCCCTCCCCTGAATGGTACAAGCGAACCCTGATTGCCTTTTTGCTGGTAAATCCCGTGATCCTGCTGACGCTCGGCAGCTTTGTCACCGGCTGGGTGCTGATCGCAGAGTTTATCTTCACACTGGCGCTGGCCCTTCGCTGCTATCCGCTGCAGCCCGGCGGTCTGCTGGCGATTGAGGCGGTGCTGCTGGGTATGACCTCTCCGGAAATGGTGTATCACGAAACCGTGGCCAATTTCGAAGTCATTTTACTGTTGATGTTCATGGTGGCTGGCATCTACTTCATGAAGGAATTGCTGCTGTACGTATTCGCAAAAATCCTGCTGGGCGTGCGCTCCAAGGTCGCACTGTCACTGTTGTTTTCGCTCGTTGCGGCATTCCTGTCCGCGTTTCTGGATGCGCTGACCGTTACCGCTGTGTTGATCAGCGTCGGCGTCGGCTTCTACTCGGTCTATCACAAAGTGGCTTCCGGGCAGAAACACAATGAAGACGCGCACGACAGCTCCGTTGACGATGCCGTCGGTGAACTGCACCGAGAGGACCTGGAGCAATTTCGGGCTTTTCTGCGCAGTTTATTGATGCATGGGGCGGTCGGCACTGCGCTGGGCGGGGTCTGCACCATGGTAGGCGAGCCCCAGAACCTGCTGATTGCCACCGTTGCAGGCTGGGATTTCCTCGAGTTCGCCACCATCATGGCTCCCGTCAGCGCACCTGTGCTGGCCGCGGGTTTAATCACTTGTGCCTTGTTGGAACTCACCGGCTTCTTCGGATATGGCGCCAAGCTATCTGACAATGTGCGTCTGGTGCTGATGGAATACCAGGAAAAGGAGGAGAGCAAGCGCAACACCCGCAGTAATGCACGACTACTGGTGCAGGGCCTTGTCGCTGTCATCCTGATTCTGGGTTTGGCCATGCACTGGGCGGCAGTCGGCTTGATCGGCCTGCTGGTGATTGTACTGCTGACGTCTTTCAACGGCATTATTGAAGAGCATCAACTGGGGAAGGCGTTCGAGGAGGCACTGCCGTTTACAGCCCTGCTGGTGGTGTTCTTTGCAATCGTCGCCGTTATTCATGACCAACACCTTTTTACACCTGTCATCGAGAGTGTGCTGCACATGAATTCCGATGTGCGGCCCTCGATGTTCTTTTTAGCCAACGGCATTTTATCGATGATCAGTGACAATGTGTTTGTCGCGACGGTGTATATCAATGAGGTGAAAGCAGCGCTGGATGCAGGCACCATCAGCCGTGAGGAGTTCGACCATCTCGCGGTCGCCATCAACACCGGCACCAATCTCCCCAGTGTAGCGACCCCTAACGGGCAGGCGGCCTTCCTGTTCCTGCTGACCTCGGCACTGGCGCCGCTGATTCGTCTTTCCTACGGTCGCATGGTCATCATGGCGCTGCCCTACACCGTGGTGATGGGCGGTGTTGGCCTGGCCTGCGTGGCGCTGTTTTTCTAGCGCCCGTGGGTCAGGGCAGCGCGGCGGGGCGCTTTAACCGTGCCACTATGGCTTGTCTCGCCATACCACGCGGCCACCGCTAACCGCAGCGATCGCCTGCAATTGGGCTTCATGCGCAACAATCTCTTCAGGCGTAGCCTCAATGACTGGCAGTGGCGAGCGATTGCCGGGCAAACGGACAAGGTGTTCGGAGCGCGACTGGCCGTTGTTGTCCGTGCCGGAATCGGATAACTGTAACGCAGTCTGGCCACCGGTCATCGACAGGTAGACGTCTGCCAGAATTTCCGCATCCAGCAAGGCGCCGTGCAGGTCGCGCTGGGAATTGTCTACCATGTAGCGCTGGCAAAGCGCGTCCAGGTTATTGCGTTGCCCGGGGTGTTTTGACCGCGCCATAACCAGTGTGTCGGTGACGGTGCACAAGTCTTCCAGGCGAGTACCGCCCCCCATTACGCGCTGCATTTCGGCGTTCAGGAAGCCGATATCGAACGGCGCATTGTGTATTACCAACTCCGCGCCCTTGACGAATTCCAAAAAGGCCTGTGCTACCACCTCAAACGCGGGTTTATCGGCAAGGAATTCATTGGTGATTCCGTGTACCTCAATAGCGCCCTGATCGATTTCACGATGCGGGTTGACGTACTGATGATAGTGATTTCCTGTCAGTTTGCGGTTGACCAGTTCCACGCATCCGATTTCGATAATGCGATGTCCCTGAGACACTTCCAAACCCGTGGTTTCGGTGTCGAGTACAATTTGTCTCACCCCAGCTTAATCTCCTGTCGGCCGCAACACAGATGGCTGCTGCAAAGCATCGATGCCCCGGTTGGCCAGTTCGTCTGCCCGTTCATTCTCGAGGTGCCCACTGTGCCCTTTCACCCAGTGCCACCTCACCTCGTGGCGCTGGTTCTGTTCATCCAGCGCCTGCCACAAATCCACGTTCTTGACCGGCTTGCGAGCAGCGGTTTTCCAGCCCTTTTTCTTCCAGTCACCAAGCCAGGTGGTGATGCCATTCCTGACATAGACTGAATCCGTGGTGAGATCGACGCTACAGGGCACGGACAGCGCCTTCAGGGCTTCAATGGCGGCCATCAGTTCCATACGATTGTTGGTCGTCTGGGCTTCGCCACCAAACAATTCGCGCTCCACCTCGCCGTATCGCAGCAAAGCACCCCAGCCCCCCGGTCCCGGGTTGCCGCGGCAGGCACCATCAGTAAAAATTTCAACTTTTTTCAAGCGGCAAGACTTCCTTTGGCGGGGGGTAATTTCATGGCTGAAGAACCCGCCCTTGGCGACGGTGTGGGAACCGGGGCCGGCTTGGGAACGAGCCCGATCAGGCGTTTGCCCCGAACGAGCAGCGGCTGGCGCGGACGGTTAAAGCCTGCCACCTGTTTGGTGGCATGCAACACATAGACGCCGCCGATCGGCAGATTGTGTTGTGCTGCCCAACGATCGCCGTGACTCATTATGCGGCGCAGACGACCGTGACCCACCGGGGGTAGCGCGTACAACCATCGCGTTTCCAACACCTCACAGCCCAGCAGGTGTAGCCAATCGGTCAGGCGATGCTCGCTCACCGGCTGGTGCCCGGACCACAACGGGTCACGCATCAGACCCCGTATACGGGTGCTGCAGCCCATCAGGCTATACGGATTAAACCCCACCACCACCAGTTGCCCCTGGGGCGTCAGCACACGCTGTATCTCACGCAGTACCTGATGAGGCCGGGCTGTAAATTCCAGACAGTGATGGGCGATAATCGCGTCAACACTGTCACTCTCAAGTGGCAACTCGGCAGCGTCAGCGACCAATCCAACGCCTTGCGCTGGCCGCTCGGCACAGAACAGGCGGTGATTGATAGGACTGCCCTGCAACAGCGGCTGCCCGCCACTGACGCCCAGTTGCAGGATGTGGTATCCAAAGGCGGTGTCGAGGTGGTCCTGTATCGAGCGCCGGATTGCGTCCAACAGGTACTGGCCCTTGTCAAGCGCGTACCAGCATTCCAGTTCCGTCAAAATATCGCTACAATCTCGCCGCATTACAATCTGGTTTCCCCGCACAAGGTGTCAGGGAACTCCGCTCTAAAGGCCAATTCTCAAGAGGGTCATACTACTGTATTTTCACCCGATTGGAACGCCAAGTCGCGCTGAAGCCATCCGCCACACCTCACCTGGCGGTTCAGCCAGTCTGGCTTCGACGCGCGGATACAGTTCATATCGCTGGCGGAACTACCACCGCGGGCAGCGGTCTATCCAGTGCCGCGAGCCCGGGTTCATGGCGCGGCACACCCGGTTTACGCAATACGCTGGCGCCGTGTGTACAGTTGCTCAAGCATTCGCCGAAAGTGGAATAAAGGGAACTTAAAAATAATATATTTCAATAACATACGTCATCTATCGTTAGTAGTTTCGATATTACTTCTGCTGGTTGCATGTGAGACCCCAATGCCGCAGCCACCGCCCGATGGCCTTGTCGCGGCCGCGCCTGTACAGCCGGACGCGCACTCTGGGGCGGAACCGGAAATTGAAGTCGAAGTCGAAACGGAATTCAAGGCAGAGGCTCAACCGCCGCCACAGGCAGCGGCCAGGCAACTGGCGCAGCCCGGCGCAGCGAAAGCACCTGGGACTGCTACTGTGGCAGACACTACTGAAAAATCACCAGCAGCAGACCAGACCTCGGATCTCTGGGAACGTATCCGCAAGGACCTGCGGTGGCAGGAGACGAAAAGCGTCAGGATTGACAAGGCTCGCGAGCGCTATCTGCGCCATTCCACCCATGTCCCCGAGGTTACCAGCCGGGCCGACCACTACCTGTATTACATCGTAGAGGAGGTGCAGAAACGCAATATGCCCGTCGAGATAGCACTGATCCCGATGCTTGAGAGTGACTGGGATCCGTTTGCGGAGTCTCCCTCCGGTGCGGCGGGGTTGTGGCAGATCATGCCGGAAACGGGTGCCCATCTTGGGCTTGAGCAGGATTCGTGGTACGACGGTCGCGTGGCGTTGCGTGACTCCACCACCGTGGCTCTGGATTATCTTGAGACCTTGTATGAGCAGTTTGACCGCGACTGGTTTCTCGCCCTCGCCGCTTATAACTCCGGTGCCGGCAATGTCGCGCGCGCGCGCAAGGCCAACGAGGCACAGGGCCTGGACACGGACTACTGGTCACTGAGGTTACCCCGGCAAGCGACAAACTATGTCCCCAAACTGATCGCTCTCTCCCAGATCGTCGCCGAACCGGAGCGCTTCGACGTAGAGATAGCCGAGGTAGAGAACGCCCCCTCGTTTGAGGTCGTCGACACCGGGGGTTTACTGCAGATGTCACGAGCCGCGGAACTGGCGGGTGTTGACCTTGACACCTTGCGCGCGCTCAACCCCGGACAATTGCGTGAGACACTCTTGCCAGGGCGGCCGCTGGAGATACTGGTCCCGGTCGGGAGCGCCGATCGTTTCGAAGCCAATATCGCCAAACTCAGCCCCGAGGAACTGGTACAGTGGAAGACCTACCGCATCAAGCCCGGAGACAGTCTCAACCTGATCGCACAGAAGTTCGATATCGAAGTGGAAATATTGCAGGATATCAACAGTATCGACGGCAGCAAGATTCAGGCGGGTGAAATTCTGAAAATACCGGACGCTGGCCACAGCGATCTTGGCAAGGCGCTGGCGTCAGCGGGAGCAAACACTCCACAGGGATATCGGGTCCGTGAAGGCGATTCACTCTACCGCATTGCCGGCAAGTTCAATGTGTCGGTTGAAGATATTATCGTTTGGAACGCGCTCGACCGAAAGGCTTACCTGAAACCGGGGCAACAGTTGAAGCTCTACATCAAAGGGGGCTAGCGCAGAGATGCGAGGTGACTGCCGATGGTGGTGACACCCGGCCAGCAGCGTTTCCAGTCGCCCTATGGCGCCGTCAAACTGATGCGTTATCCGGCCAGGACCGCTGAAAGCCTGCTCGCCTGGTGCAGCGCGGATGCACTGGCGCTGGAAGAGGTGCATCGCCGGGGGATTCCCGCCTGCGACATCGCGGTGGTCAACGATGCGTTTGGCGCACTGTGTGTCGCGCTGCAGCCAAGCGCGCTTTGGACCGATTCTGCGCTGTCCGTCCATGCGCTGCGACAGAATGAACGCGCGAACTCCCGGCCTGCTACACCGGTGACCTGGAGTACGGACCCGCCCCCGAGCGATGCCGCCACAGTGGTCATTCGCATCCCCAAGCAACGCGCGTATTTCGAATATCAGTTGGCTGAACTCGCGCGCTGCCTCTCCCCGGGAGCGACGGTACTGGCAGCTGGTATGGACAAACACCTGTCACAACATACGGCACAGATCCTCGAGCGCTATATAGGCCCAACGCAGCGACATGCAGGCCAGCGCAAAGCGCGCTTGTTTACTGCGGTCAGAGATAACAGGCCTGCTCCGGCCGCCATGCAGGTGCATGCCTCTTATTACTGCTCGCAACTGGGCTCTGAGCTGCGCGGCCTGCCCAATGTATTCAGTCGGGACAAACTGGACATGGGCGCCCGCTTCCTGCTGGAGCACCTGCACACTGTGGCTGCTGCCGAGACAGTCGTTGACCTGGCCTGCGGCAATGGCGTTTTGGGGCTGGTTGCAGCAAAGCAGGGGCTGGCAAAGCACCTGGTATTTTGCGATGAATCGGCCATGGCCATTGCCTCAGCCGGGCACAATGCACGTCAGGTTTTGCCCGAGATGGCGGCGGCGATTTCGTTCCACCACGGGGACGGTCTGGAACACTACGAAGGACCCGCGCCGCAGCTGATCCTTTGCAATCCTCCTTTTCACCAGGAGCACACAGTCAATGAATTTGCCGGCCAGCGACTCATCGAGCACTGCAGCCGCTGTTTGCCCTCCGGCGGCCGGTTATTGCTCGTGGCGAACAGGCATCTCAATTATCTACCGCTGCTGCACCACAGCTTTGCGCAAGTGGAAAGATGCGCGGGCAACGCCAAATTCACGCTGTTTCTGGCACACAAGCTCTGAGGTCGAGGACATTGCTTTTCGAACGTGCTTGGTAGTATGTTATCCGCACTGTTCAATTTTGAGCGGTGCTGAGTGTTATCGAAAAGTAATAGGAGACTGGCCATGAACAATGCAAAGAACGTCCTCTCACATTTTATCCACATTGCCCTGATCACCCTGCTGGTATCCGCACTACCCGCCACCGCTGAAGAGGACACAGAAACTCTGGGCCGTACCGTAGGCGCAGAACTGGAAGCTGATGTTGCGGCCATTGATACCCAGACGCGCGAGATCACTCTTAGCAACGGTATGCTGGGCTTCACCGTCTACGCCCCCGAGGGTGTGGTCGATCTGGCAAATATCAGTGTTGGTGACCGCGTCAAAGGCACCTACTCGGCCTCTGTGGAAGTGGAGTTGCGTGCACCCACTGAGGCAGAGTTGGCAAACCCCTGGGAAGTGTTGGAAGAAGGTGCTGTCACGGGCGAAGCTGACGATCGAGCGGTGGAAGCAGCCCGGCTCGTACGCGCAGTGGTCACAATCGCTGCACTGGATAAAACCAAAGGCCTGGTCGTTGTCACCGATTCCAGAGGCTATATGCACTTCATTGATGGTGTAGAGACCGACAAGATGGCAAACCTGGCGGTATCGCAGCAAGTGGTCATTGTGTTTACGGAATCAATGGTCGTCACCATTGAGAAGACCTCCTGATACACCAATACCACGATTGCTCAACTGCTGGTTGGCGCTGTGGAATTCAGCCTGCCAGCAGTTCCTCCACCAGTGCACTCACCTCCCGAGTCGCCGTTCCACAGCGTTGCTGTTGAAACAGCCCGCTCACCTGGCTTGACTCACGATTGATCTCAACTGTCATAGCACCGGCCGCACTCGCCTGCTGCACAAAACCTGCGGCCGGGTATACAACACCCGAAGTGCCCACGGCAATGAATAGATCACAGCTGCTCAGCTTCAGGTCTATGGTATCCATGTGGTAGGGAATCTCTCCGAACCAGACGATATCGGGTCTCAATACTCCGCGTGCCCTGCACCGGGGACAGCGACTGCCAGCATCGTAATCCTGTTCCACTGCGACCGCCGCGCGGCACGCCTGGCAAAGCATACGGTTTAACTCGCCATGCATATGGCAGACCTGCCCGCTGCCTCCGCGTTCGTGCAAGTCATCCACGTTTTGCGTGACCAGGAAGACATCTCCAGAAAATTCGGCCTGCAAACGGGCGATCGCGGTATGGGCGGCGTTGGGTGTGACATCCCTTAGCTGGTTCCTGCGCGCGTTGTAAAACCGGTACACCAGCGCCGGATCTCGCGCAAAAGCCTCGGGCGTGGCGATCGCCATCGGATCATGGTTCTCCCACAGGCCACCTGAATCTCGAAACGTCGCCAGCCCGGACTCTGCCGATACGCCCGCCCCCGTCAGTATGACAATGCGCTGAACAGGGTACACACCTGAGCGCTTCATCGATTCTCTCCAGACTTCGTCGCAGGCAAATCCAGCTCGCTGACAATATGCAAGCGGCCGCTTGCGGTAAAAAACAACGCGCAGCGCACACGCTGGTTGCCCAGATAGCGCACCGCATCGCGATACCTCAGTAATTGCTCGCAGTACATCGCGCTCTCACGCTCGGCAAACGCGTCAAACGTCTCGCCCTCGCACTGGCGGCTACTTTTGTAATCGATCACCCAGCGCACGCCAGTGGTCACATCGATAAAACTTCGGTCAATCACAATATCCCGTATTGCACCCCCGCTATCAACTGTCGTTAGCGGCCACTCACTGTGTGCTTCTGCATGTCCGGCATCCAGTACCCAGCGCCCAATACTCCCGGCTTGCAACGCTATGGCGACACAGTGCAGCACCGTCTGCAGAGCGATCTCCAATGGCTCTGCGTGCAGTCCTTCACGCTGCAGCGCCACTCGCCAGCGCTGCCTGTCCCTGTTGTCGGCAGCCGCCGGCAGTGTCCGCATCAGTGACAGCTCCTCCAGCGCCCGATGTATGACCTTCCCTGTAATACGATCCCTGGCATCGACGCCCGGAGTCAGTAGGCGAGTGCCACTTTGCTCAGCCTGGCCTGGGGGGGGCGCAGGTTCATACGGCGGCTCCCGCAACAGCCGTACCAGCGGTCGCGGGGGTCTCCTGGATGCGCTCGACGTTGCCATATCGACCGGATCCGACACCGTCATCTGGCGACTAAAGGTCTGCCAGACAGTGTGCAACAGGCATAGTGAAGAAGGCTCACGAGGCAGGCCTGATTTTTCCTCCAGTGTGATTGCAGCCGTGAGTACCAGGCGACGCACTGCACGCGTGGCACCTACGTAAAGCAGCCGAGTGCCCTCGAGCTGCTGTTTTTGTCGGCGTTGCAGTTGTAGGTAATTGTAGAGTGTTGGGCTGCCAGCGGGGCTGTGATCATCCGCAGCCAACAGGAAAGAGCGCATGCCCCGGGCGTTGCTGTGCTCGTCCCAGAGCAGGATATCCCGACCGTCGCTGCGCGGAGTGCGATCCAACTGGGGAATGATGACCCGGTCGAACTCCAGCCCCTTGGCCTTGTGTAAGGTCAGCAATTGCACGCTGCCGCCGGCACTAGCCGTATTCATAAAGCACTTTTGCAGACGCAGTTGTAACCAGTCGAAGTCCAGCCCTGCCCCTTCCGCCTCTGCCTGCTCCAGCAGCTGCAGAAAGCTTTCGACATCGTGCAGGCTGGCAACCGCCGCCGCGCACTGGGGCCCACCGAGCGCCAACCAGGCTTGCTCCACCCAGGCACGCAAGCTGAGCCGGTCGCGTTTTTCTCGCGCCTGCCGCAGTACTGGCAGAATATGCAGCAATCGGGCTCTGCCATCATCGCTGAGCCTGCGTTGCACGTCCGCTTGCTGGATGACAGACCATACCGGTGTGTAAGGCGGAAAATCCCCAGCGACGGCAACACACAATAGGTCATCCAGGGTCAGACCACACCACGGCGCTCGCAGCAGCGCCATCCATGCGAGCCGATCGGCATCACTGGCCAGCGCCCGGCACAGATTCAACAGGTCTGCCACCACAGGTGACTGTGCGAGACTGTCCAGGTCCGGCGCATTATAAGGAATACCCAGGCGTTTCAGATGCGTGATCACAGGTTGCAGATGACTGCGACTGCGACCAAGAACGGCGATGGTCTCGCTGCCATCTTGCAAACACTCGACAATTTGCTCACCAATGAATGCGATTTCCTGTGCTCTCGCACTGTCGCCGTGAAACGCGCGCAGGTCGACAGCAGATGTGCCCCGTGCAGCACGGGTGGCGGTTGCTGGACTGTAGCGCACCTGTGATCGGTAGACGTCATCTGATACCGGAAAGGCCAGTGTGAACGTGTCATTGACCCAGTCGACAATACATTTTTCCGAGCGAAAATTGCAGCGCAACTCCAGAAACTGCAATGCGACACCATTGAACCCCTCCTCCCGCGCCCTGAGAAAGAGGCCAACATTGGCGCCGCGAAATCCGTAGATAGACTGCATGCCATCGCCCACAATCATCAGGGTTCGGGGTGCCTGTGGTTGTTGCTCGTTGTGCTCGCCCCAACCGCGGGTGAGTTTGTGCAGGAGTTCATACTGGGTGATGGCGGTATCCTGGAACTCGTCGACCAGAATATGCTCAATTTGGTAATCCAGGCGCAGGGCAAGTTCTGTCGGTGAATCATCCTCGCCCAGTGCCAGCAGTGCCGACTGTGCGACCTGGCTGTGATCGACCGCGCCGTGCTGTTGGAACACCAGCAGCAACTGGGCCGCCAGAGTCGGCAGTAGTCGCGACAGGTGCAGCACCAGCTGCCACGATTCATCCTCGGATTGAATCACTGGCAGTGACTGCAGTGCGTTGAGGCGGTCGTGCAATCCGTCGACCTCCTGCAGTTGTACCAACAGTTCCTGCCACTGCAGTTTCCGCTGCTGCGCTTCGCCACGGCCGGCAGGAAACCCTTCTGTTTTGGTGATCTTCCTGCGCCAGGCACCTGTTTTAGTGACTAGCAGGTTGCGCAGGTCCCGCCAGCACTGCAGGTCTGGGGCGTCAGTGCCGGGGAAACTAGGCGGCGCGCTGCCACCCAGATTCGCTGCCGAGAACTGCAGCATTTCCAGCAGTTGCGCACTGTAGGGCGCCAGCAGTTGCGACAGTTTCCTGAGCTCATCGCTGATCAGGGTGCCGACAGTGGCGACCAGGTAGGCCTCCGCTTCCTTCGGCGCGTGATGCAGTCCCACATAGTCGCGCCACTGTTCCCGACGGGCGAGCATCGAGACAAGCAGTGTTTGCAGGCGCTCCCAGTTGTTATCGAAGTGCAGCAACAGGGCTTCCAGGTCCACCGCCACCGGGTGATCCTCCTCCAGCAGTGTATACAGAGCTTGTACTGCCTCTACATACAGCGGGGTGACATCATCGCGAATCGCGATCGGGCCGCCAAACTGGCTCAGCACCGGCATCTGGCGAGTCAATCCGGCACAGAAACTGTCGATTGTCTTGATATTGAATCGGGAGACATTCTCCAGCAACCGCCAGCAACCGCGCTGATTGGCGGACAGGGCTTCTGTTGCCAACTCGCGAGTGACACGCTGGTGCTGGCTGTCGCAGGGGGCGTCATCCAATGCATCCTGCAGCGCCTGTATTACACGCTCGCGCATTTCAGCGGCGGCCTTGCGCGTGAAGGTAATCGCCAGTATTTGTTCCGGGCGCTGCACGCGAGATAACAGGCGCAGGTAGCGCTGTATCAACAACTCGGTTTTTCCCGAACCGGCCGGTGCGCTGACGCAGACACTGGCCAGCGGGTTTATCGCGGCGATGCGTTCTGGCGCGTCGGCAATAGCGCTCATGCGCTGGTTTCCGGCGCGGCCTCGACGCTTTCATCAATCCGGCACAGCGCTTGCAGTCCACACCAGGTACAGCTCGCAGCGGTAACCGGGTCGACCGGTGCGTGCCCATTGACAAACTCATGCGCGAGCCGTTCCAGCGTATTTTTCCAGTACTGATGCAACTGCGGCCACTCTGTCACGCCCGTCGCCGAATCCAGTATGCGGGCCAGGTCTTCCTTGATACCCGGAGCAATGTCTGCGCGCCCCAGGCCGATAAAGCGACACTCACGCGCACGGACACTGGCGAACGCCAGCCCTGCCAGCGTGTCCGGTTCAATCATGCTATAGAGCAAAAGTTGCGGTTGCGCGGGCCTGTCCCCCAGCCAGTCCTGGACACTGCACCTACCCGATTTGTAGTCGATGATCACACGCGAACCATCGCTCAGTTGGTCGATACGGTCCAGCCGCAGACGAACCCGCAGTTGAGCGAGCTCCAGGGTGATTTCCAGCTCGCGCTCGGCGACGACAAACGCGCTCCGCTGACGCTCGACACCGAGCCACTCGTGGAGCAGTGCGATGATGCGCCGCTGTTCCAGTCGCCAGTAGGCGCCACTCAGCTTGCGCTGTTGCTGCCGGGGTATGGAGGCTATAGCAGCGCGCGCCGCGTTTTCTACGACTTGGGCTTGCGCCCCAGCGTCCAGCGCGAACAGCGTTTCAGAGTCGCGCAGTTCGCCCCAGAGGCTGTTCAATGCCTCGTGCAGCAGTGCTCCGCGCTCCCCTGCAGGTAATGCCACACTGAACTCGCCAAGCGGTTCAACCTGCAAACGGTGGCGAGCGAATGCCCGAAACGGACACTGCGACTGATCCTCGAGCAACCCACTGCCACCCGTCATGGCAGACGGCAGACCGGGATTGAGGCCGGCTGCGCGATCGTCCGGCAGTGCTTGCATGGATCGCCGCGAGTGGCGCTCAAGCCATTGATCGGGTATCGACGCCGGCGCGGTTATCGGATCCAGGGTAAAGTCCTGCAACAGTGCACTCGGGGGCTCCGGCACGCCGTCAACCTCACGGCAGTAGCTGGCGTGGATAATCCGGTTAGCGCGGGTGTACTGCTCTAGCAACGACGCTGAAAATGCCCACTCTCGCTCCGGGTCCGCATGCGGCATGTGCTTTTGGCGTTGCAGCACGACAGGAATAAAGGGGTTCGGACTCGGAGAGGCTGGCCACCGGGTGCCCTGCATACCGCACACCCAGAGTTGATCGAAGGACAGGCCGGCAGCTTCCAACGGCCCCAGTACCTGTACCGTGCTGTCCGCGGTCTGCGGTTGCGACACCTGCCGGCGGCAGCAGTCGCGCAACAGAGTCAGCGCGTCACGCAAAGGCATGGGTTCACTCACGGTGTCAAACGCCGCGAATGCTTCCAGCGTATCCTGCCACAGCGTCAACTGCTGAAACTCCAGTGAATCCAGGGTTCGTGCGCCGGGCCAGCCCCAGATTCCGAGGATCTCACTAAAACGTGTCGCCCATGCGCTGGGCAGGGCCTTGCGACGCAACCCCGGCATCCCCAGTAGCGTGTCCAGACACCGCCCCAGCGACAGGCCCTTGACCTCGCCCAGTTGCACCGCCTGCGCCTCATTGCGTAAATCAGGGATGGCTACTTCTGCCCGCCCCTGTGCATAGAGGCGGCGTATCAGGCGTTGCGCCACCGCACCGCGGGCGTCCGGCAGGTCCACGAAGCGCGAGCGCATCAGGTTCTCGACGTCAGTGAGCGTTGTCTGGCGTAAACCCATCGCCAGGGCTGTCAGCGCATCACGTACCAGCGGCGCTTGATCGAGGTTGATGCCGGTGGAGAAGTTGACGGGCAGACTGGCGTAGTTGCGTCCCAGGCAGTCAAACTCCCGTCGCAACAGGTACTCCAGGGAGACCCTGTCACCCGCCATATCGCTCAGGACAATCCCAATGGTCGCCTCAGGTTGTGTGCGGTGCAGGTCGGCAGCCCAGCGTGACACGGCCTGCAGTTCAGCACGTTTGTCCGTGAACGTATGCAGCAGGCGCTGCTCACCCCGGCTATCGGGCACCATATGGCGAATATCGACGCACAGTGTCTGTAGCGCGGCTTCCTGCAGCGGTGTGAGCTGATCAATCTCGACCAGCGCCACGCGGTTGACCGGCGGGCACCCCTCAAGTTCAGGTAACAGTGCCAGACAGTCGACCTGTGTGCACTGCCGGTTTTCCCGCAGGCGTTGTTCAAAGGCGGCGGACCAGCGCAGGAAGGTACTGCAGTCAGCGTCCATTTCAAACAGGGGACGGATATTCCGCGCCCTCAAGTCAACCTGCCAGCGCAGCAGCGTATCCCGTGCCTGGGCCGCGAGTTCCGCAGCCGCGGAAGGACGCAGCAGCTGAAACTCGTTCGCCTCACTCTGCTGATTGCTGATCACCTGCCGCCAGACTTCAAGGGTCTGGTGAGACGAGAGTGGCGTCACGGGCGGTACCAGATTAGCGCGAACGGCACGCTCCCACTGCAGCAGAAGCCATGCGTCCAATGGCTGCACCGCTATCGCCTCCCACACTCTCCTACCTGACGCTGCTTGCGCGGCATCCCACTCGGCCTTGATGCGCCTGGCCAATCGAAAATTAGGCGTCAGCAGCGTATACCCCTGCTCGATAAGTTCTTGCAGCGGGCTGATGTCATACAGGCTGTGCGCCAAACGGGTTCTCCTGAATTATTGGTGATATTTCGGGACGCCTACACAAAGCGCGACGACTGCTATAAAATCCTGCGCCCCGTTTTGGTCTGGACAGGCTCGCTCGCGCGGCACCGTAACAGCAACAGGCGGAAAATACTTTATCAGGTAGCAAATGATGAGCAACATGAAAGTACACAATGTTAACGTCGCCTCACAGGAATTATTAATTACCCCTGACCAGCTCAAGGCCAGCCTGCCGATGTCGGACTCGATTGAAGCGACACTCGCAGGCAGTCGCCAGGTCATTGAGAATATTCTTGATCGGCGTGATTCGCGTCTGTTTGTTGTCGTTGGGCCCTGCTCTATCCACGATCCGGTCGCCGCCATCGAATACGCGAAACGCCTGAAGGCGCTGGCAGATGAGCTGGAAGATACCCTGTATATCGTGATGCGCGTGTATTTTGAGAAGCCTCGCACTACCGTGGGCTGGAAGGGGCTGGTCAACGATCCCTATCTGGACGACTCGTTCAATATTGAAGATGGTCTTCACATCGCAAGGAAACTGTTGCTGGATATCCTGGATCTGGGGTTGCCCACCTCCACTGAAGCGCTCGACCCTATTTCGCCGCAGTACCTGCAGGACCTGGTGAGTTGGACCGCCATTGGCGCCCGTACCACAGAATCACAGACGCACCGGGAGATGGCAAGCGGGCTATCCAGTGCAGTGGGGTTCAAGAATGGCACCGACGGCGGCTTGACGGTAGCGACCAATGCGCTCAATTCGGTGGCGAATCCACACCGGTTTCTGGGTATCAACGGCGAGGGACAGGTGTCTGTATTTACGACCAAAGGCAACCGCTACGGGCATATTGTGCTGCGCGGAGGCACGTCAGGCCCGAATTATGACTCGGTACACATCAAGCTGTGTGAAGACGCGCTGGAAAAAGCCGGTGTCTCTGGCAATATCATGGTTGACTGCAGTCATGCCAATTCCAGTAAACAACCGGAATTGCAGCCGCTGGTCGTCGAAAATGTCGCGAATCAGGTTGTGGAAGGCAATACATCCATTATCGGACTGATGGTAGAAAGCAATCTGAAGGCCGGGAATCAGTCCATACCCGAAAACCTGGATGATCTGGAATACGGGGTATCGGTCACCGATGGGTGCATCGACTGGGAAACAACCGAGCGCTGCCTGCGCGCAATGCGGGAACGAATAAAGGACACGCTTGCGAGCCGGCACCGCCGGGGGACGTAACGCACCGGGGCATCAGTGTGCCCCGGCAGTGGACTAGTAGTAGGCCTGCGAGGTATCACTGTGATCAGTGGTGTCACTGACGCCGGTCAGTTGTGGAATCTGCTCCAGCAACGTTTTTTCCACGCCGCCTTTTAGTGTTTGATCCACCGCGCTACAGCCCTGGCAACCGCCCCCGAACTGCAGTATCGCAACATTCGTTTCAGTAATTTCCACCAGACTGACTTCTCCACCGTGCGCGGCCAGTGCGGGATTTACCTCGTTGTACAGCACGTAATTGACCCGATCTTCCAGCGAGCTGTTATCGTCGACCCTGGGTAGCTTGGCATTGGGGGCCTTGATCGTCAGTTGTCCCCCCATACGGTCCTTGGCGTAGTCCACCAGTGCGTCCTCCAGGAACGGAAGGCTTTTCGCCTCGTACCAGACGTTGAACCGGGGCAGCACTTCCTGCTGGTCGCCCTCCTGCACGTCACCCTCTCTGCAATAGGCAATGCAGGTTTCAGCACGAGGGGTGCCCGGTTGGTTGATAAAAACCCTTACTCCCAGCGCGTCTTCCTGTTTGGAGAGCAGTTCAGACAGATATTCCTGGGCCGATTCAGTAATTGTGACCATGGCGCGATCCATTCCGAGTAAATTAGTCGGGTATTGTAGCAAACTTGCCCGCCGAGTGTGAACGATACTGGCAACTGATCTTCATTGGGGCTCACAATCTGTTAACATTGTCGCCCTTTTAGAGAGTGGGGACTGTTCCCCGCACCACATCACACCCTAAGGCTATTTTAATGGCAAGCGTCAAAAACAATCCCGGGCTTCTGGAGCAAGCCCTCGAGCAGCGTATTCTTATCATCGATGGTGCCATGGGCACCATGATACAGGCCGAAAACCTGACAGAAGCGGATTTTCGTGGCGAGCGCTTCGCCGACCACCCTTCCGATCTGAAGGGCAACAATGAACTTCTCAGTCTTACCAAGCCAGAAGTTATTACCAAAATCCACCGGGCGTTTCTTGAGGCCGGTGCTGACATCATCGAAACCAACACATTCGGCAGTTCGGCCATCGCCCAAGCCGACTATGACCTCAGCGATCTCGCCGTGGAGCAAAACCTGGCCGCCGCAAAGATTGCCCGCCAGGTGGCGGATGAAATGACTGCAAGAACACCCGATAAACCCCGCTTTGTAGCCGGTGTTCTCGGGCCAACACCGAAAACGGCTTCAATTTCACCCGACGTCAACGATCCGGGCGCGCGCAGCATCAGCTTTGATGCGTTGAGGGAAGACTATGCCAATGCGACTCGCGCCCTGATAGCCGGTGGCGTCGATCTCATCATGATCGAAACCATTTTCGATACCCTCAATGCCAAGGCTGCGATTTTTGCAGTCAAGGATGTCTTTGACGAGTTAGGTCAGGAATTGCCGATCATGATCTCGGTAACGTTCCCGGATATCAGCGGGCGGGTGCTGTCCGGACAAAACCCGGAGGCCTTCTGGAACGCTATCGCCCACGCCAAACCGTTAATTGTCGGCAGCAACTGTGGCCGACCGTATCGAGAAATTCGGCCCTTTGTAGAGGAACTCTCCAACGCTGCCGACTGCTATTTCAGTGCCCACCTGAACGCCGGCCTGCCCAATGCCTTTGGTGAGTTTGATGAGACGCCAGAAATCATGGAGCAGGATTACCGGGAGTTCGCCGGCCGCGGCTTCCTGAATCTCGCGGGCGGTTGCTGTGGCACAACACCCGCCCACATTCGGGCGATCGCGCATGCCTGTGAAGGCGTGACACCGCGCCCGCTGCCCAGGCATGAACCGGCCTGTCGCCTGAGCGGACTGGAAGCGTTCAACATCACGTCTGACAGCCTGTTCGTGAATGTGGGGGAGCGCTGCAATGTCACCGGCTCGGCCAAATTCAAACGCCTTATTATGGACGGCCGCTTCGACGAGGCACTGGCCGTGGCGCGCACACAGGTAGAAGATGGCGCGCAGGTCATTGATGTCAATATGGATGAAGGCATGCTGGACTCTGAGGCGGCCATGGTGACCTTTCTCAATCTGATTGCCTCTGAGCCGGATATCTGCCGGGTTCCCATCATGGTGGACTCGTCCAAATGGAATGTGATTGAGGCAGGGCTCAAATGTATACAGGGCAAGGCCATCGTCAACTCGATCAGCCTGAAGGCCGGGGAGGAAGAATTTCTCACCCAGGCACGCCTCTGCCAGCGTTATGGCGCAGCCGTGGTGGTCATGGCGTTTGATGAAGAAGGCCAGGCAGACAACCTGCAACGACGCAAGGATATCTGCAAGCGTTGTTATGATTTGCTGGTCGGTGAACTGGATTTCAATCCCAACGACATTATTTTTGATCCCAATATTTTCGCCATTGCCACCGGCATCGAGGAACACAACAACTACGCGGTTGAGTTCATAGAAGCGACGCGGTATATCAAAGCCGAGCTTCCCGGTGCACTGGTGTCCGGTGGCGTGTCCAATGTGTCGTTTTCGTTCCGCGGCAATGATGCCGTGCGCGAGGCCATTCACTCGGTATTCCTGTACCACGCAATTAAAGCCGGTATGGATATGGGGATTGTCAACGCGGGTCAGTTGGCGGTGTACGATGAGTTGCCCAGCGATTTGCGCGACGTCGTCGAGGATGTCATTCTCAACCGCACCACAGACGGCTCTGAACGGCTGCTGGAGCTGGCTGAGCGCTACCGCGACACAGGCGGCGCCGAGGCGCGGGTGGAGGACCTGAGCTGGCGTGAACAGGATGTAGAGAAACGCCTTGCACATGCGCTGGTAAAAGGAATCAACACCTGGATCGTTGAGGATGCAGAGGAAGCCAGGCTAAGGTTTGATCGCCCCATCGAGGTGATTGAGGGGCCACTAATGGATGGTATGAACATCGTCGGCGACCTGTTCGGTTCCGGCAAAATGTTTCTGCCGCAAGTCGTGAAAAGTGCCCGCGTGATGAAACAGGCTGTGGCGCACCTGCAACCGTATATTGAGTTGGACAAGGTGGGCGGCAACTCCACAAACGGCAAAATCCTGATGGCCACCGTCAAGGGTGATGTCCATGATATCGGTAAGAACATTGTCGGTATCGTGTTGCAATGTAATAACTTCGAGGTGATCGATCTCGGTGTCATGGTGCACTGCGAGAAAATCCTGCAGGTGGCAAAAGACGAGCAGGTTGATATTATCGGCCTCAGCGGGCTGATCACGCCCTCGCTCGATGAAATGGCGCATGTCGCGGCAGAGATGCAACGCCTGAATTTCGATGTGCCGTTGATGATCGGTGGCGCGACAACGTCAAAGGCACATACCGCCGTGAAGATTGATCCGCAATACGACGGCGATGTCGTGGTCTATGTTCCCGATGCCTCACGCAGTGTTGCAGTGGCGACCCAACTCGTTGGCGTCGGCAAGGAAAAGTTTGTGCGTGACCTGCGCGACGAGTACGTACTGGTGCGTGAGCGTGTGGCAAATCGCAAACCACGCGAAAAGGAATTGAGCTACGCAGAAGCCGTCGCCAATGCGCCACAGTTCGACTGGGACAGTTACCAGCCGCCCCGCCCCAGTTTTACCGGTACCCGTGTGTTTGACGAGTTTCCACTCGAGGAACTGGTGGACACCATCGACTGGACACCGTTTTTCATCACCTGGGAACTCGCTGGCAAATACCCCAAAATACTCGAGGACGAGGTGGTCGGCACCCAGGCCACGGAACTTTATCGGGATGCGCGGGCGATGTTAAAGCGCATTGTTGATGAAAAACTGCTGACGGCGAAAGCGGTTGTGGGGTTCTGGCCCGCTGCAAGGGTCGGCAGTGACGACATTGCCGTTTACGCGGATGAATCACGCAGTGAACCCATTGCCACCCTGCACCATCTGCGCCAACAGACGCAGAAGCCGTCGGGGAAACACAATGCCAGCCTGGCCGATTTTATATCGCCACTGGAATCGGTGAGCAGTGACTATATCGGTGGGTTCTGCGTGACCACAGGCCACGGTGCAGAGGAGTTGGCAGCCGAGTATATGGCGCAGCATGACGACTACAACGCCATCCTGTTGAAATCACTCGCAGACCGCCTTGCGGAGGCATTTGCGGAGTATCTTCACAGGCTGGTACGCAAGGAACTGTGGGGCTACGACGCCGCTGAATCGTTGAGCACCGAGGACCTGATCCGCGAGAAATACCGTGGCATCCGCCCTGCTCCCGGCTACCCTGCATGCCCGGATCACACCGAGAAGGCAACCCTGTTCACGCTATTGGATGCCACTAATGCCTGTGGTGTCAGTCTCTCGGAAAGTTTTGCTATGACGCCTCCATCGTCAGTCAGTGGCTTCTATTTTTCACATCCGGAATCGCGTTACTTTGCGGTCGGGAAAATAGGTCGAGACCAGGTTGAAGACCTGGCACGACGCAAGGGCCAGTCCGTGGAGGAACTCGAACGCTGGCTGCGCCCCAATTTGAGCTATTAGCGAGGTATAGCAATGGCAGAGTCAGGAAACAAGCCGTCTGAAAACGACGAAAAGCGCGACAAACTCAACCCGTTTCAGGTTGTTGCGAGTGTGTTCGCAGCTGGCCTGGGTGTCCAGAGCAGCAAGAATCGGGAGCGGGATTTCAAGCAGGGTCGAATCGGTGTATTTATCGCCGCAGGTATTATATTTACGCTGCTATTTATTGGCGCAGTAATGTTTGTCGTGCAGATGGTGGTCAAGAGTGCGGGAGAGTGATCCTTCGAATCGCTCCCCCGCCAGCGGACTCAGTGGGGCACGCCGCCGGGCATGCCAGACAACCAGATGTACATCGTGACAACCGCGATGGTGATTATCAGAACACTGGCAATGGCGTCGGCAGCGCCATCTGCGGCGCGTTCGTCATTTGGTTGATCGGACATTTCTAACTCCAGGTATGAGCGTGTATTGTCGCCGCATTATAGCAATATTTGTCACAATCAGAAGCACTGCCGGTCGCCTGTGAAGAATTGCCAGAAACTGCCTGGAGAGATCTAAGCTTATGAATATTATGACTATTTGTTCATGCCAATTTTCTGCTATGGTAGCGCCCTTTTCTTACCCATGCAGCCTTGGCTCAGCGCAAGCGCAGGATATGTAGATGTACAGTTACGATCAGTATGACCAGACAATCATTGACCAGCGGGTCGCGCAGTTCCGCGACCAGACGGCGCGTTTTCTGGATGGACAAATCTCCGAAGCCGAATTTTTACCACTGCGATTGCAAAACGGTTTGTACCTGCAACGACAGGCACCGATGCTGCGTATTGCGGTACCGTACGGACTGATGAACAGCGCGCAATTGCGTAAACTGGCCGACATTACCCGCGTTTACGACAAGGGATACGCGCACATCAGTACCCGCCAGAACGTGCAGTTGAACTGGCCGGCACTGGCTGAGGTGCCCGATATCCTGGCGGAGCTTGCAACGGTGCAGATGCACGCTATACAAACCAGTGGCAATTGCATCCGCAATACCACCACCGATCAGTTCGCTGGCGTCGCCTGCGACGAGTTGGAAGATCCCCGCCCCTACTGCGAAATCATCCGGCAGTGGTCAACTCTGCACCCGGAGTTCGCATTCCTGCCGCGCAAGTTCAAAATCGCTGTCTGCGGATCCACAGAGGATAGGGCGGCGATACACCACCACGACATAGGCCTTGAGCTACTCGCCAATGCAGACGGTGAAATCGGGCTTAAAGTGTTGGTCGGGGGCGGCCTGGGCCGGACACCGGCTATCGGTTCTGTCATCTGCGAATGGCTGGATAAAAAGCACATGTTGACGTACCTCGAGGCCATTCTTCGCGTGTACAACAAGCATGGGCGACGCGATAACAAGTACAAAGCCCGTATCAAGATTCTCGTCAAGGCAATGGGTGTGGATGCATTCAGGCAGGCGGTTGAGCACGAGTGGACAACCCTGAAGGATGGTCCCACCACCCTGACTGACGAGGCCCTGGTGCGTGCCCGCTCGTTTTTCGACGCCCCCGATTACGCCGCGATCGATAGTTCAGTTGCCACTGCCGAACTGGATGCAGCCTGTGAGCGCGACCCAATTTTTGGCAACTGGGTCAAGCGCAATACACATCCACATCGGGTTGCCGGCTACCGTATCGTAACGGTGTCCCTGAAATCCACAGGGTACGCGCCGGGCGACGTGACGGCGGAGCAACTTGAGCTGGTTGCAGAGCTCTCCGATCTCTATTCCTTTGGTGAGGTTCGCAGTACCCATGAGCAAAACCTCGTGCTGGGGGATGTACCCATGTCGCAGTTATACGCGTTGTGGCAGCGTCTGCAGGCAGCGGGACTGGCAACCCCCAATATTGGTTATCTCACCGATATTATCTGCTGCCCGGGCGGTGACTACTGCTCACTGGCCAATGCCAAATCCCTGCCGGTGGCGGAAGCTATCCAGTCGCGCTTCGACGACCTCGACTATGTGTACGACCTGGGCCCACTGGAACTCAATATCAGTGGCTGCATGAACGCCTGTGGCCACCATCATATCGGCCATATCGGCATTCTCGGCGTGGACAAGAAAGGCCAGGAGTACTACCAGGTGTCCCTCGGCGGAAGCCAGGCAAAAGATGCGTCAATTGGCAAAATTCTCGGCCCGTCGTTCAAGCAGGAAGATATGCCGGATGTGATTGATAACATTCTCTCTACCTATGTGACATTGCGCCAGGAGGAGGAAAGTTTCCTCGATACCTATCGACGTGTCGGTATCGATCCCTTCAAGGAGCGAGTCTATGCCCAGGCTGATTAAAGACGGCGCGGTTATCGATGACCAGTGGTTGCCACTGGACCCCAGCAGCGAAGTCCCCAGGGCGGGGCAGATCTGTAACCTGGACCAGTGGCTGAAGCTGGCTGACAAGACGGGCAGTGCAGTACAACTGGAACCCAGCCAGGAACCTGACATCCTGTTTCCACATTTGCAACAGATCGCGCTGGTCGTGATCAACTTCCCGGTCTTCACCGATGGCCGCGGCTTTTCCTATGCCCGTCGTCTGCGCGAACATGGATACTGCGCAGAGCTGCGTGCCGGAGGGCATTTTATTCGCGATCAGCTCACCTACCTCCGTCGCTGCGGTTTCGACGCGTTCCAGATGGCCGATGAATCAGGCCTGGAAGCCGCGCTGGCAAGCCTGGGTGATTTTACGGAGTTCTACCAGGCGGCTGATGATCAACCGTTACCCCTGTTTCGCCGACGAGCCGAGCCGACACCCTGAGTTCCTAATTGCGAGTGGTTTGTTTACACTCGTAGCCAGCACGTTATTCAAGAGCTGCAAATGGAATTTCACAGCGTCACCTTCTCGTTCTTTCTGATTTTCACCGGTGCAGCTATATTCGCATCACTGGCGTTGTATACGCGCCAGCCACTCATCATTGCATACATTGCGCTGGGGGCTTTCATCGGGCCCTATGGGCTGTCCATGGTGAAAGACCTGTCGCTGCTCTCGGATATCGGTCATGTCGGCATTATCTTTCTGCTGTTTTTGCTCGGGCTGGATATGCACCCCCGGGCGCTGTGGACAACGCTTCGTAAATCGACAGTGGTCGCGCTATTCAGTTCGGCAATCTTTCTTGCGGTAGGTGCAGCCGTGCCATTGTTGTTTGGCTATTCCACACAGGACAGTCTCGTCGTGGGCGCCGCGATGATGTTTTCCTCAACGATTATCGGCATCAAACTACTGCCGACGACTGTACTGCATCACCGTCATATTGGCGACCTGATGATCGGCTTGCTGTTGCTGCAAGATCTGCTGGCTATCATCGTACTGATGGTGCTGCTGAGTGCCGCGTCAGGAAGCGAGAACAGTATGGGCAGCGATCTGGTCATCTCGTTGCTGAGCCTGCCCATGCTGGCGGGAGCTGCCCTGCTTATCGTGCGCTATGCACTGCTGCCGCTGATTACACGCTTTGATCGCTTTCACGAATATATCTTTCTGCTGGCCATAGGCTGGTGTCTGGGCATGGCGGAAGCCGCAACAGCACTGGGGCTGTCTGCTGAAATTGGCGCCTTTATTGCCGGCATTACCATTGCCACCAGCCCCATCTCACAATATATCGCGGTGAACCTGAAGCCATTGCGCGACTTCTTTTTGATCCTGTTCTTTTTCTCTGTCGGCGCCAGATTTGACCTCTCGGTCCTGTATCAGGTGCTCGCCCCCACGCTTGTGTTGGCACTGCTTGTGCTGGGCGTCAAACCCGTGGTGTATCGCTATCTTCTCAAAGGGGTCAGTGAAAAGCGCAGCCTTGGGTGGGATCTCGGTTTTCGATTGGGTCAAGCCAGCGAATTCTCACTATTGATCGCCTATGTAGCTGTTGGCGGCGCACTGATCTCGGAGCAGGCGTCACTGTTGATCCAGGCTACGACCATCCTCACGCTGCTGGTCTCGTCCTATATCGTGGTGCTGAACTACCCTACCCCGATCGCTATATCGGACCGTTTGCGCAGGGACTGATTTGAGGTCGAAAAAAAACCGGTCGCGAAGACCGGTTTCTGGCGAGCCCTGTTCGATTACAGCTGCGATTCAAGCTCGGGCAGTGCGGTAAACAAATCTGCCACCAGGCCGTAGTCCGCCACCTGAAAGATAGGCGCGTCCTCGTCCTTGTTGATAGCGACAATCACCTTGGAGTCTTTCATGCCGGCCAAATGCTGGATAGCACCGGAGATCCCAACTGCAATATACAGGTCAGGGGCAACGATCTTACCGGTTTGACCTACCTGCATATCATTGGGCACAAAGCCCGCATCGACGGCAGCGCGCGAGGCGCCAATGGCGGCACCGAGTTTATCGGCTATGCCGTCGAGCAACTTGAAGTTGTCGCCGTTTTGCATACCGCGGCCGCCAGAGATAACGACAGATGCAGATGTCAGTTCAGGGCGCTCCGATACGGCCACTTCCTCACTGACGAACGAGGAAATACCGGCATCGTGCACAGCGTCCACCGACTCGATAGTAGCGGAACCGCCTGTAGCCGGTGCGGCATCATAAGCAGTTGTGCGCACAGTGATCACCTTCTTGGCGTCGCTACTTTGTACCGTTGCAATGACGTTGCCAGCGTAAATTGGTCGCTGGAAGGTGTCAGCCGATTCTACCGCGGTGACGTCTGAAATCTGCGCGACATCCAGCAACGCAGCGACGCGAGGCAGGAAATTTTTACAGTTCGGCGTCGCCGGTGCCAGAATATTGTCATAATTTGCCGCTACCTCCGCGATCAACAGGCTGACATTCTCGGCCAACTGATGTCCGTAAGCGGCGTTATCCGCTACCAGAACCTTGCCAATGCCGGCTATCGCGGCTGCTTCAGTCGCCACTGCACCACAGTCAGCACCGGCTACCAGCATATCGATGTCTCCGCCTATTGCCTGAGCTGCTGCTACGGTATTGAGCGTGGAGACCTTAAGGCTGCTGTTGTCGTGTTCCGCAATAACAAGAGTACTCATGAGATCACCTTTGCTTCATTCTTCAGTTTATCGACCAGTTCCTGCACGTCCTTGACCTTGATACCGGCTTGTCGCGCAGCGGGGGGTTGTACTTTCACCTGAGTCAGGTGCGAGGTAATCGCAACACCCAGTTCCTCCGGGGTAACGACTTCCAGCGGCTTCTTCTTGGCTTTCATGATATTGGGAAGAGACGCATAGCGCGGTTCATTGAGGCGCAGATCGGTAGTCACGATCGCAGGCAACGACAGGCTTACGGTTTGCATACCACCGTCGATCTCGCGCGTAACATTGACTTTGTCGCCATCCACAACCACTTCTGAGGCGAACGTTCCCTGGCCCATATTGGCCAGCGCACCCAGCATCTGCCCGGTCTGGTTGTTGTCGCCATCGATGGACTGCTTGCCCAAAATAACCAGTTGCGGTTGCTCTTTATCTACCACGGCCTTCAGCAATTTCGCGACGACCAACGGCTCTACCTTGCCGTCAGTGTCGATTTGGATGCCCCGGTCGGCGCCGAGAGCAAGCGCAGTTCGAATCTGCTCCTGGCAACTCTTGTCGCCAACGGAAACCGCGATAACTTCAGTAGCCACGCCAGCTTCCTTGAGGCGAACAGCCTCTTCAACCGCGATTTCACAGAAAGGATTGATGGACATCTTGACGTTGTTTAAATCGACATCGGTGCCATCAGCTTTGGCGCGCACCTTCACGTTGTAATCAACAACGCGCTTTACAGCAACAAGAACCTTCATGGATTCTCCAGATATTTCAGGTGGGTTTAAGGGGGCTGCAGCAATAGAACACGCGTACAAGCCTGTGAACTAGGCGGCGTATGTTGCCGTCAAAACTGCGCGGGGTCAAGGCCCAAGGCGTCTGCGGGAACCCGGTGCCGAGATAGGCGAGAGGATTTTCTGTTGCCATATTTATAGTTTTTAATCGTTAAAAATTATATACTTCGGCCCCTCTTTTAACGTTCGGATCGAATGTCCGAACCCGAAACCGAAGCAAGAGGACAGCGCAGTGGAACGTGAAGCCATGGAATTTGATGTTGTGATCGTCGGCGCCGGCCCTGCCGGTTTGTCTGCCGCATGTCGCATCATGCAGCTCGCACAGGAAAAAGAGCAGGAAATCACTGTTTGTGTGGTTGAGAAAGGCTCGGAAGTGGGAGCCCATATACTCTCTGGTGCTGTGCTCGAGCCGCGCGCCCTCGACGAACTCTTTCCGGACTGGAAGGAGATGGGCGCCCCGCTCAACACGGCTGTGAAAGGCGACAGGTTTTTCTTTTACCTCAGCCAGACCAGTGCGATCAAATTGCCAAACTTCATGATACCCAAACCCACTCACAATGACGGCAACTATATTGTCTCCATGGGCAATGTCTGCCGTTGGTTGGCCGAACAGGCTGAGGGACTGGGCGTAGAGGTGTATCCGGGCTTCGCCGCAGCAGAGGTGCTCTATCACGATGACGGGCGGGTCAAAGGCATCGCAACGGGCGATATGGGCGTCGGCATGAACGGCGAGCACAAGGATAGCTATATGCCCGGCATGGAACTGCATGCAAAATACACCTTGTTTGCCGAGGGTTGCCGTGGCCATCTCGGAAAGCAGCTGATTGAGAAGTTTTCGCTGGCTGCCGGCAAGGATCCCCAACACTATGGCATAGGCATCAAGGAAATCTGGGAAATCCCACCGGAAAAGCACGAAGAAGGCCTGGTTATTCATGGCCTCGGCTGGCCGCTCAGTGAAAGTGGCTCCGGCGGTGGCGCATTTATGTACCACGCTGAAAACAACCAGGTGTACGTTGGATTGATAGCCGACCTGAACTACAGCAACCCCCACATGAGCCCCTATGAAGAGTTTCAGCGGTGGAAACACCACTCTGGAACGGTGAAATACCTGGAAGGTGGAACACGGATTGTCTACGGCGCCAGGGCCATCACCAAGGGTGGTTACAACTCTCTTCCCAAAATGCATTTTCCGGGTGGGCTGCTGATCGGCTGTGATGCAGGCACCCTGAACAGCGTGAAGATCAAGGGCAATCACACAGCCATGAAAAGTGGCATGCTGGCGGCCGAAGCGGTTGTCGAGGCGATTGCCCAGGGTGAAAGTGCACCCGCCGACCTCGACAGTTATGCCACCAAATTACAGTCCTCCTGGTTACATGAGGAGCTCTACAGCACACGCAATTTCTCAGGCTTTATGCACAAGTTCGGTATCCTGATCGGCTCTGCGATGGTCTGGATTGACCAGAATATTTTCGGCGGCAAACTGCCTTTCACATTGAACGATTCCAAGCCCGACTACGCTGCGCTCAAACCAGCGGCAGAGTGCAAAAAGATCGCCTATCCGAAGCCGGATAACACCATCAGTTTTGATCGCCTCTCCTCCGTGTTTTTGTCCAACACTAATCATGAAGAGGATCAACCCTGCCACCTCACCCTGATAGATCCCAGCATTCCGATAGAGAAAAACCTGCCGCTCTATGATGAGCCGGCGCAGCGATACTGCCCTGCAGGTGTGTACGAAATCGTTGAGGACGATGCTGGCCAGCGCTTTCAGATCAACGCGCAGAACTGTGTTCACTGTAAAACCTGCGATATCAAAGATCCCTCGCAGAATATTGTGTGGGTGACACCGGAAGGTTTTGGCGGCCCCAACTACCCCAATATGTAGGGGAGTGCCGCGAAATCTTCGCGCGGGATTATTCGGTAGGCAGCCTGAATTCGTATTCGCCTGATTTCAGTACTGCGTAGCCATCGCGCGTTTCAGCCAGCTCTACCAGTCGATACCAGGCGGCGCGCGTACACAGCGCCGTTAACCCATGTGGCAGAGTAAGTGCGGCGACCTGTCCTGCTGCCTCATCCAGAAACAGCGGGTTTTCAGCGCTGACCAGCAGTTGTTTCCCGGTATTCAGGGTTGCTACCAGCAGCTGCTCGCCCCCCTCTTCCCGCGCACTGATATCAGTGACAAGCAGCGCATGCCGTTCGACCCTGATGCGCCACTTTTCAGCAGGCGTGAGTAAGTAGTACTCCCCGTCATCCTCTCTGCGCAATATGCTGGCAAACAGCCGAATGAGAGACTCGCGCTCAATCTTGCTGCCGTCGTGGTACCAGTCACCCTGCGCGTCGATGTAAATCGGTATATCTCCGGACAGTTCCGGGTGCCAGAGATGTAGTGGTGGCGCCTCATAATTGCGGGGTGTTTCAAGCTTGGCGGTCAGGGTTTCCAAGGATTCCTGCATCATCTTACCTCTGGTGTCTGCTGGCCGACTACGATATAACAGTAGCCATACCATCTTCTAAATATATTTGATCCAATGATTAACTGGATACGCACTGCTGTTGTCAACTGGCTAATGCACAGGAAGCCACTGCCCGATGCCCCTCTCAGCGATTTTGAGCGCATACGGCATGAAATCAAAGCCTGTGACGTATTGCTCATTGAGGGGCGTTCCAGAGCCAGTGAAGTGATCAAACTGGTCACGCAAAGCAGTTGGTCCCATGCAGCGCTTTATATCGGCCGATTACACGACATTGAAAACCCGCAGCTCAGGGAACGGGTTGCACGGCACTATCCCGGGACTGCCGATACGCAATTGATTATTGAAAGCGAACTTGGCATGGGTACAGTGGTGCGTGCACTGACAGAGTATAAACACGAGCATATACGCATTTGTCGCCCTCGCGGTCTCGCCTACAACGACAGCCAGAAAGCGATTAACTATGCCATCGGCAGACTTGGTACGACCTATGACGTGCGTCAAATATTTGATCTGGCCCGATTCCTGTTTCCATGGGCCATCATGCCAAGGCGATGGCGTTCCAGCTTGTTTAGCGCTCATCCGGGAAAGAGCACCCAGACCGTCTGCTCGACCATGATTGCGGAGGCCTTTGGCAGTATTCAGTTTCCTATCCTGCCTCTGGTCAAAAGGGTAGATGCAGATCGTGTGCAGCTATTCCTTCGCAACCCGAAGCTGTGCACACCTAACCATTTCGACTACTCGCCCTACTTCGACATCATCAAATACCCGTTTCTCGATTTCCAGTTACACGCGGATCAACGCCTGCTGCCATGGCAGGGCTCGGCACGGCTCAGTGCAGAGGAAAAAGGCATGTACATGAACAGCAGTGTCGAAATGAAGACACTACACGACGATGTTCAATAGGGCACGGGCTCCCTGGAATCAGGCACAGTCACCGATCAGCCGGACGTTGATAACCCCATCTATCGCACGCATTCTCTCCAGTACCTCAGATGAGGGTTGGGTGCCAATATCAATGAGGTTGTAGGCAATATCTTCCCGACTCTTGTTCAGCATATCAATCACGTTGATGTTCTGATCGGCTAAAATCGAAAGAACGTTACCGAGAATTTTGGGGACATTGGCGTTGGCTATAGCCAACCGACAACCAGTGACCCGATCCAGCACCAGTGTCGGGAAGTTAACCGAGTTGCTGATATTGCCGTTCTCGAGAAAATCGCTGAGCTGGTCCGCAGCCATGATTGCGCAGTTATCCTCTGCTTCATCGGTACTGGCGCCTATATGCGGCATCAGGATAACATCAGGCCGACCAATCAGTTCCGGGGTCGGGAAATCCGCGATATATTTGCGCAGCTGACCTCGCTCCAATGCCTGTAGCAACGCATTCTGGTCAATAATCTCCTGACGCGCAAAATTGAGCAAACAGCTATTGGCCGGCATCGTGCGCAGCAGTTCCTCGTTGACCAATCCACGCGTGGAATCCAGCACCGGCAGGTGCAAGCTGATGTAATCACATTTGGCGAACAGCGCCGACAGAGAGTCTGCCTTGCGTACCTGGCTGGACAGGCGCCAGGCAGCTTCGACGGACAGAGCAGGATCAAATCCAATCACGTCCATCCCCAGAGTCAGTGCCATTTCGGCAACGAGTGAGCCAATGGCTCCGAGCCCAACCACTCCGAGGGTTTTGCCCACCAGTTCGCTGCCCTTGAACTGTTTCTTCTGGGCTTCCAGTGTCTTGTTCAGCTCGGCACCATCGGTGACGCTTTTCAGCGTACGCACGTAGTCAATACCCTCGACAATACCGCGAGAACCCAACAGTAACCCCGTGGCGACCAGTTCCTTCACAGCGTTGGCATTTGCGCCAGGAGAGTTGAAGACGGGTATACCGCGCGCTGTGCAACGTGCTACGGGAATGTTATTGACGCCAGCACCTGCGCGAGCAATCGCCAGCACCGATGGAGGAATATCCTCTTCCTGCAGCTTGTAGCTGCGCAACAGGATGGCATCCGGTTGTGAGAACTCGCTGGCTATCTCATAGCGGTCTCGGGGTAGACGATCCAGACCTTTCAGTGAAATCTGGTTTAAGGTGAGTATGCGTTTGGCCATGTTTGTCTCGATCAATCCTATTTATTACATTACTTTGATGTCAGCGCGGTCTCGCAGTCCACTCTGAAACTCGCTATCGATCAAGCCGCTGAACTCGCCAGTTAATGCCTGCTGCAACTGTGCCCGTTCGGCTGCGGGAAGCGATGCATACTCACCGGTACTCACTTGCAACAACTGGACGACAACCGCATCGCCATTGGGCATCATGACAACATCGGCCGACTGAACACCTGTATCAGGCGCGGGCAGTTCAAAGAGGCGCCGCAACACTTCAGGCTGAACAACCGTGTTGCCACGATCGACACCCAGTTCCACTTGCAGCGGGTATTCACCTGCGCCCGCGATCTGCTGCATTGGAACACCAGCACTCAATTGCTGCAGCGCCTGCCTTGCCTGCGCCATTACCGCAGCACGGTTGGCCTCATCGGTAACTGCGGCGAGCACCTCATCCCTGACCTCAGCCAGCGGCTTAACCTCGGGCTGATTGTGGTGTCGCACACTTACGACAACGAACTTGTTCTGCGGGAGTTCGATCACTTCACTGTTGTTACCGGCCTCGAGCACATCCTCGGAAAAAGCGGCCTCGACCAATGCCGGGTTGGAAAACAGCCCCTCGTTCCCGGTACGTGAGACCGCATCGGCACGCTTGACAGTCAATTCCAGTTCCTTGGCCGGGTACTCCAGGTCCTCCGCGTTAAACGACAGGTCCTTGAGTGCCTCGACGGTGCGAAGCAGCACCACACGTGCTTCGCTTTCCTGGATAGACTCTTGTAACTCCGCCCGCATCTCTTCCAGGCTCGGTGCTTCACCGGGTTTACGCTCGGTGACCACGATCAAATGCGTTCCCGCTTCAGTAGTGACCGGATCGGAGACCACACCCGGCTCCAACTGTGCAATGGCGTCCTCCATCGGCGCCGGAAATGTGTCACCGCTGGTGTAACCCAGATCGCCGCCCCTGTCCGCGGAACCGATGTCATCGGAAAAAGTCCTGGCAACCTCAGCAAACGATGCACCGCTGGCAAGTTCCTGCTGCGCCTGCTCAATGCGCTGGGCCCTGGCACCGTCATCATCACTTTCAAACAGGATATGCGACACACGGTTCTGGGCCTTGAACTCGCTGCCCCGGATGGCTTGTTGGTAGGCCTCCTGAATCGCGCTGTCTTTTACCGGTTTACGGAACTGGTCAAGAGTAAGCTCGAGGTAATCGAGATCCACAGACTCCGGCGTTCGAAAAGAGTCCTGATGAGCGTCGTAGTACGCTTGCAACTGCTTGTCAGTAATCTGCGGGTTAGACGCGATGCTCTCGCGCGGGATGGTGAAATACCGCAGGTCGCGTTGCTCGGATACGATACGAGTATTCGCCTCAAGCTCAGCTGGCGTCACGAACTCACTGCCGGCGATGCCACTGCGCAACTGCCCCAACAGCATATCGTCGTGTAAGCTTTGTTTGAAATAGGCGGGGGTGTAGCCTGCACTGGAAAGTACGTTTCTGTACAGTTCCGGGGAAAAAACACCGTCCACCTGAAACTGCTCCATGCTCGCCACCACAGCGCCTATCTCGCTGTCAGAGACCGATAATCCCATTTCAGTTGCAGACTGCATCAGTAACTCGCGGTTGATCAGTGCCTCAAGCGCTTGCGGCCCCAGTCGTTCATCATCGAGCAGGGAGGGATCAAGGTTCTCCCCCATCATAGCGATGAGGCGGCGCTTCTGGGTATCCAGTGCCTGTTGCAACTGCTGCGGGTAGATCGGCTCACCGTTGACTTCCGCAATCTCGCTCCCTCCTCCACTCACCAGAATGGATTCAAGACCGAAAAATGAGAAGGAAATGACAATCAGTCCGACAATAATCTTTGCCGCGGTACCCTGCACATTTTGACGTATGTTTTGAAGCATGAATATTACTCACGGAAACTAAAAAAAAAGCGCACAAGAAAGTGCGCCTTTTCAACTAAATTCACAAATGGCTCATTGATCGAGACCAGATGCCTACGCAACCAAAGGGATGCGTTCGAATTTCGCTTGTGTCAGGAATTGACGGCGTCTTTCAACGCTTTGCCCGCCTTGAAGCTGGCGACCTTTGAGGCTTTGATCTCAATGGTGGCGCCGGTCTGCGGATTGCGGCCACTGCGCGCATTGCGGTTCTTGACGGAAAAGGTACCAAAGCCCACCAGAGCAACCTGCTCACCCATTTTCAATTCGTTGGTTATGCTGTCCAGCACGGCATCCAATGCGCGGCCAGCTGATGCTTTTGGCAGGTCTGCTGCTGTTGCAATCGCGTCGATCAGTTCAGTTTTGTTCACAATTATCCCCTCGGAAGTTATCGCTGCGGAAGTTGTATGTTACCGCTAAGTAACACGGAGCGCGATTATTAATCTAGCCTTGGCTCCCAATCTCCAGTTATAGCCGCATGTCTTTTAATGAAACAGTCAGTTAAGACATCATCATGCAGTTAGACGCACGACTGTATACTAGAGCAGGAATGCTGGTCAATATTGCCAGCGCCTGCTAGTGCGTATTTATACGATTTTTTTCGTCGATTTCGCTCTCGTTACCGGTTGACAAAGCGTCTGCGAGAAACTCCTCGTCACTGAGCGGCTCGGGCATTGATTCCAGCGCCAACGCCAGCACTTCATCAATCCATTTCACCGGGCAAATATTGAGGTGCTCTTTAATATTGTCAGGCACCTCCTTCAAGTCGCGCTCGTTCTCTTTCGGAATGATCACTGTCTTGATTCCACCGCGGCGCGCAGCCAGCAGTTTTTCCTTGAGCCCGCCGATGGGCAATACTTCTCCACGCAATGTGATTTCCCCGGTCATAGCGACATCAGATCGAACCGGTATATTGGTCAGAACTGACACCAGTGCTGTGCACATGGCGACGCCCGCGCTCGGGCCATCCTTGGGCGTGGCACCCTCCGGGACGTGGATATGTACGTCGTGATTCTCGTGAAACTTGGCGGGGATCCCAAGCATCTGCGCACGACTTCGCACAACAGTTGTCGCGGCCTGGATGGACTCCTGCATGACGTCACCAAGCGAACCTGTCTGTATATGCCGGCCCTTGCCGACAACGGCAACAGCTTCAATTGTTAACAGTTCACCGCCAACGGACGTCCAGGCCAACCCAGTGACCTGTCCCACCTTGTTGGTTTCCTCCGCGATTCCGTAGTTGTACTTTCTCACACCCAACAGGTCTGGGAGCATATCGGGTACCACCGTCGTACCGCTGGAAATCTCCCCAAGCGTCAGCGCTTTCACAATTTTGCGACACACTTTGGCTATCTCGCGCTCCAGGGAACGCACGCCAGCTTCCCTTGTGTAATACCGTATGATATCCGTCACAGTGTCATTGGCGATAACCAGTTCATCCGCTGCCAGTCCGTTGAGCTTGACCTGTTTTGGAATGAGATAGCGCTCGGCGATGTTCAGCTTTTCATCTTCTGTGTAACCGGGTATTCGAATAACTTCCATGCGATCCAGCAGTGGCCCGGGTATATTCATCGTGTTTGAAGTACAGATGAACATCACGTCTGACAAATCGTAATCCACTTCGAGATAGTGATCGTTAAAGGCATGATTTTGCTCGGGATCCAGGACTTCCAGCATCGCCGATGCCGGGTCTCCGCGATGATCCATACCCATTTTGTCGATCTCATCGAGCAGGAATAACGGATTCCTCACTCCCGCCTTGGACATTTTCTGCAATAATTTGCCTGGCATCGAGCCAATATAGGTTCGCCGATGCCCGCGAATTTCCGCCTCGTCACGAACCCCACCCAGCGCCATTCGTACAAACTTGCGATTGGTTGCTCGTGCGAGTGATTCACCAAGAGAGGTCTTTCCGACGCCGGGAGGCCCTACCAGGCACAGTACCGGTCCTTTCACCTTGCGCACGCGCTTCTGGACGGCCAGATACTCGATAATACGGTCCTTGACTTCTTCCAGGCCGTAGTGATCCTCGTCCAGTATCGTCGCCGCTCGTTTCAGGTCGTGCTTGACCTTGCTGCGCTTTGACCAGGGCACACTCACCATCCAGTCTATATAGCTGCGCACCACAGAGGCCTCGGCGGACATCGGCGACATCATCTTTAATTTGCCCAGTTCGGATAGCGCCTTATCCTTTGCCTCCTGCGGCATTTTTGCTTTATCAATCCGGGATTGCAGTTCATCCAATTCATTCGGGGCCTCATCCATATCGCCTAATTCGCGCTGGATGGCCTTCATCTGCTCATTGAGATAATACTCACGCTGACTCTTCTCCATCTGCTTTTTGACGCGGCCGCGAATGCGCTTTTCAACCTGGAACAGGTCTATTTCGGCATCCATCAGGCCCATCAGGTGTTCGAGTCTGTCGCGAATACCCGACATCTCCAGAATGTGCTGCTTTTCCTCCAGCGGCACACTCATGTGCGCCGCAATGGTATCCGCCAAACGACCGGGCTCATCGATACCCGTCAGCGAGGTCAGGACCTCTGCAGGAACCTTCTTACTGAGGTTCACGTATTTCTCGAACTGGGCTATCGTGGTACGAAGCAGTGGATCAACCTCAGCGTCGGGTATATCCTCGCTGAGAATTTCACGGACACCCGCCCGGCTGAAGGAACCTTCATCGTCAACGCTGTCAACAGCGGCCCGATAACTGCCTTCAACCAGAACCTTGATGGTTCCATCGGGTAGTTTCAATAACTGCAGAATATTGGAAACCGTTCCAACCTGGTAAATAGCGTCTGCATCGGGGTTGTCGTCAGCGGCATCGCGCTGCGCCACCAGTAGCACCTGCTTGTCATTCGCCATGGCATCTTCGAGGGCGTCAATAGAGCGCTCGCGGCCGACAAAAAGCGGCAGAACCATATGTGGATACACGACCACATCCCGCAGCGGCAGGAGAGGCAGAACTATCACAGAAGAAGAACCCATAAGAATCTCCGGGTTTTGAGGAATTAAACACGATAAAGCTTATACTTGGGGACGTTATCCCGGAAAACAAGCTTATCGCCCCGAAATAACCATGCTTTGACGGCGCGCAGCAGTGCACTGCGCGCGTACACTAGTCGTCAGTAGACGCTGCTCGCGCAGCCGGCTCGCTGTGCTGGTAAACCAGCAGGGGTTCAGAGTCGCCGCGGATAACCGATTCATCGATTACAACCTTGCTGACATCATCGAGCGATGGAATGTTGTACATTGAATCCAGTAGTACACCCTCCAGAATCGAGCGCAGACCACGGGCGCCCGTCTTTCGCTCCATACCCTTCTCAGCGATTGCACGCAGACCATCCTCACGGAAGTCCACTTCCACTCCCTCCATCTCGAACAGTTTGCTGTACTGCTTGGTCAGCGAGTTCTTGGGCTCAGTTAAGATCTGTACCAGCGCATCCACATCCAGTTCTTCCAGTGTGGCGATTACCGGCAGGCGGCCGACGAATTCAGGAATCAGGCCGTAGTGCACGAGATCTTCCGGCTCCAACTGCGACAGCAGTTCACCGACATTGCGTTTCTCATCCTTGCTTTTGACTTCCGCACCAAAACCGATACCGCCTTTTTCAGAACGGTTGCGGATAACTTTCTCCAGACCGGCAAAAGCGCCACCACAAATGAACAGGATATTGGACGTATCAACCTGCAGGAACTCCTGCTGGGGGTGCTTGCGCCCGCCCTGAGGCGGCACGGATGCAATGGTCCCCTCGATCAGTTTCAGCAATGCCTGCTGTACACCTTCTCCGGACACATCACGCGTAATTGAGGGATTATCGGACTTGCGCGAAATCTTGTCGATCTCATCGATGTAAACGATGCCCACCTGGGCCTTTTCCACATCGTAGTCGCATTTTTGCAGCAGCTTCTGGATGATGTTCTCGACATCCTCGCCGACATAACCGGCTTCGGTGAGGGTCGTCGCATCTGCTATCGTGAACGGCACGTCCAGCAACCTGGCCAGCGTCTCAGCCAACAGCGTCTTGCCACTGCCTGTGGGCCCCACCAGCAAAATATTGCTCTTGCCGAGTTCTACATCCTCCCGACTCTTGCTGTGCCGCAGGCGTTTGTAATGGTTGTAAACGGCAACGGCCAGAACCTTTTTCGCGCGTTGCTGGCCAATGACATAGTCATCGAGGATCGTTTTGATTTCCTGCGGCACGGGTAGGTGATCCTGCTTGGCCCCGGCACTGTTCTCCTGCACTTCTTCACGGATGATATCGTTGCAAAGATCAACACATTCATCGCAAATGAACACGGACGGCCCGGCAATCAGTTTGCGGACCTCATGTTGGCTCTTGCCACAGAAGGAGCAGTACAGCAGCTTGCTGCCATCGTCACCCATTTTAGTGGTTTTGTCGCTCATCCAGCCATCCTACGCCATTAAAAGTGTGCCCGTTACGTCATCAGACATTTCCACGATGATGTTTTTTGGGGTTATTTGCAAGTCCCAAAAGGAACTAAATCACGCTATTTGGACTTATTGTCCGAAGTTGTTGGAGCCGTCACCCGGCTGCCAACCACTTCATCTACCAGCCCGTATTCCCTGCTCTGTTCCGCGTTCATGAAGCGATCGCGCTCGGTATCGAGCTCAATCTGCTCCAGGCTCTGCCCTGTGTGCTCTGACATCAATTGATTGAGGCGCCGACGGATGATGAGAATCTCCTTGGCCTGAATGTCAATATCGGTCGCCTGCCCCTGCGCGCCACCGCTGGGTTGATGGATCATGGTGCGAGCGTTGGGCAGGCAAAAACGCTTGCCCTTGGCGCCGCCACTCAGCAAAAACGCCCCCATCGAGGCAGCCTGTCCTATACACATTGTGCTGACATCGGGCTTGATGAATTGCATGGTGTCATAGATAGATAGCCCTGCAGTGACCGAACCACCGGGTGAATTGATATACAAATGGATATCTTTATCGGGATTCTCAGACTCCAGGAACAACAGCTGCGCGACAATCAGGTTCGCCATGTGATCCTCTATCGTACCGACGGCGAAGATCACGCGCTCTTTGAGCAGCCGGGAATAGATATCATAGGAACGCTCACCACGAGCTGTCTGTTCCACAACCATGGGAACCAGCCCCAGGCTATTGACGCCGTGTTTATCTTGCCCGTCGTATTGAATCGGCATGTGCACTATATCCCCATATTGTTCTAGCGTTCCAAATCGCGACACGGTGGTGGTCGCGCCATAAGCCCATTGCCGTTCTCGCTCGACTATTGATTGATAGCTTCCTGATAACCGCATTCCTTTTCTACTATATTGGCGCTTTCGAGCAGCTTTTCAACCACCTGATCCTCCAAAACTTTCGATTCCACCGCGGCAAGTTGCTGTTGATTCGAGTAATAGTAATCAATAACTTCCTGTGGATCCTGATAGGTTGAAGCCATTTCCTCAATGGCCTGTCGGATCCTGTCGCTATCCGCCTTCAATTCATGCTGCTCAATGAACTCAGCCAACACCAGCCCCAGTTTTACCCTGCGCTCTGCATTCTCAGTAAACATGCTGTCGGGCAACAGCGACTGCAGGTCAAGATCCTGATTGGCCATACCACCATACTGCTGGAACATCTGCTTGCGCAAACCGTTGACTTCCTGGTCGATCAGGGCCTTGGGGACCTCGAGCGATTTGTGCGCGTCGAGCACAGCGTCCATCACCTGCTGCTTGACCTTGGCTTCAACGGCATTCTTCAACTCCCTTGCCATATTGTCGGCGATGTCCTTGCGAAACTGCTCTTCACCGCCTTCTTCGACACCGTATTTGGCAAAAAAGTCATCGTTTAGCTCGGCAGGGACCAGTTGCTGCACAGCGTTCAAGGTCACCTTGAATTCTACCGCGGCGCCCTTCAGTTCCTCGTTGTGGTAGTCATCCGGAAAGTTCAAGGACAAGGTGCGCTCCTCACCAGCGGTCATACCGACAATACCCTCTTCAAATCCAGGAATCATACGGCCCGAACCCAGTTCCAGATCACTTCCCTCGGCACTGCCCCCCTCGAAGGCTTCGCCGTCGCGAGTACCTGCGTAGTCAATATTGACCTTGTCGTTCAGTGCGGCAGCCCGCTCGACAACCTCCCACGTACCCTGCTGCTTGCGGAACGTCTCGATCATCGTGTCGATATCGCCTGCGCTTACCTCGGCCACCGGCTTCTCCACGGAAAAACCTTTCATCTCCAGCAGTTCAACGTCGGGAAAGACTTCGAACGTTGCCACGTACTGCAGTTCTTTGCCCTGTTCGAGATTTTTGGGTTCGATGCTGGGCTGACCCGCGGGACGGAGTTTTTCCTGGATGACGGCTTCGCGAAACGACTCATTGACCACCTCGCCGACGACCTCCTGACGAATACCAGCACCAAAGCGCTGACGCATCACTTTCATAGGCACCTTTCCAGGGCGGAAACCCGGCAGCCTGACGTTCTGCGCGGCCTTTTGCAGGCGTATATCCACCTCGCCATCCACGCGCTCAGCGGGCACACCCACGGTCAAGCGACGCTCCAGGCTCGACGTCGTTTCAATAGATACCCGCATAGTAGTTCCTCATCATTCGATTGCTATCGGGTGCATTTGGCACCCGCACATTAGGCAGCATCACCACATTGGAAACATGGTGATGACTGCCCTCTCAAGTATGGTGCGGAAGGAGAGACTCGAACTCTCACACCTTGCGGCACTGGAACCTAAATCCAGCGCGTATACCAATTTCGCCACTTCCGCTT